>NZ_DASQVQ010000124.1:0-12621 GCF_035640695.1 Mycobacterium sp. | reverse complement strand
GTAACCGAGGTCGAACACCTCGCGCAGCACGAACACCGCCCGCTCGGTCGGCGCGAGCGTCTCCAGCACCAGCAGCATCGCCATCGAGACGCTGTCGGCCAGCTCGACGTCCTCGGCCACGTCGGGCGTGGTGAGCAACGGCTCGGGCAGCCAGGGCCCGACGTAGGACTCCTTGCGACGGCCGAGCGTCCGCAATCGGCCGAGCGCCTGCCGGGTGGCGACCCGGACCAGGTAGGCGCGCTGATCGCGCACCGTGTCCAGGTCGACGTCCGCCCATCGCAGCCACGTCTCCTGCAGCACGTCCTCCGCGTCGGCGGCCGAGCCCAGCAGTTCGTAAGCGGCCGTGAAAAGCAGGTTGCGGTGCCTCAGGAACGCCTCGGTGGCGGCATCGGACATTCGGCTCCCTTTCGCGGTGTCCCCACTAGACACCGCTGCGCGCCGGTTTGTGACAGCCAAACCGTTGTGGCACACGTCACGTCATCGTGCTGTCACAGCGATCGGATGGTCGGCATCTCATGTACGTCCCATGCAACACCACGACTTGAGGAGGATGTAATGGACGCTCGATTCGACATGATGGGCAACGAAATCGCCGCCAAGTTCGCGAAGCGGTTCATCAGCGCCAGCCAGGTGATCGACCAATCGCCGCTGCCGAAGGCCACCCAGGAGTTGGTCAGCCTGCGCGCCAGCCAAATCAACGGCTGCGCTGTCTGCATCGATATGCACACCAAGGAGGCCGCGGCCGCAGGCGAAAGCGCGGTACGCCTGAACCTGGTCGCGGCGTGGCGTGAAGCGACCGTGTTCACCGACGCCGAGCGGGCTGCGCTGGCGCTGGCGGAGGAGGGCACCCGGCTCGCCGATGCGCATGAGGGCGTGTCCGACGAGACGTGGGCCCAGGTTCGCAAGCACTACGACGACGACCAGATCGCCGCGCTGCTCTGCGTGGTCGCACTGATCAATGCGGCGAACCGGCTCAACGTGATTGTGCGGAATCCGGCGGGGTCTTACCAGCCCGGGATGCTCGCCAGCGTATCGGCCTGATCGGCAGCCGCGCCCCGAGGTAATACAGCGGCACACATGCCCACACGGCGGCGAGCGAAAGCCACAGCCCCAGTGGATAATTGCGGTCAAGGACGGTCATGTTGTCGGGGCGCATGCCGGGCTTGCCGTACACCGGGATGGCGAGGAACACCAACACGACGCTGCAGAACGCGGCCACCGCGATGGGCGGCCACCACCTGCCCGGGATCAGTCTGCGGGCGGCGAAACCCAATGCCACACACACTGGTGCGAACACCAGGTCGTGGAGCACCACGCCGACCAACGCCCACACCAGGATCCGCATGATGATCACCGGGGGGTTCTCCCACAGCAGCACGGCGCCGTATCCGCCTAGGAGGACTCCGAGTACGACAAGCGACAGCCTCATGGCACCACTTCCTCCCGATGGCGGCGCGCTCACGGCGCCACCACCTCAATGCGTGCCAGCCATTTCGTCTGCAGCACACCGGGTCTGGACGGTGCGATCAACCGGCAGGGATACCCGTGGTCGAGGTCCAGCGTTTGGCCGTTGAGCTTCAGCGCGATCAACGTCTTGGCGTCTCGGGCATGCCGCGCAGGCAGCACCGTCCGCGAGTACGGCCCCGGCGGCTCCAGCGAGATCATCCGCACGTCAGAGTCTTTCGGGCCGCCGACGGCGGCGACGAGATCGGCCAGCACCACCCCGGTCCACTCGGCGTCCACACTCCACCCTTCGACACAGGCGATCGGCAGCCGGTGGGTGGTCTGGGGCATCGCCTGCAAGTCGGCGAGGCTGAACGCCTTGGTCGTCGACCCGTTCGTCACCGTCAGCCGGTAGTCCGGCGATCGCGCGCTGCGCAGTACACCCGCCGCGATTGCCGACCGGTTGATCGGAACTCCTTGCGGCCCTTGCCCTGAACGGGGTGCCAGTACCGACACCTTACGCAGCAGCGGGATCGTCTGGCCTGCCGTCACGACAGTGGCGAGTGCGACCGCGAGCCATGTGCCGCGCAGCACCGTGCGCCGTGTCGGGCCGACAGTCGCGGGGGCGTCGTCGACCGGCTCGCCCAGCGCCCGGCGGATGATCGGCAGCTTCACGCCGATGTGCACCAGCACCGCGCCCGCCGCGACGTAGGCCATCGCGTAGTGACTGGTGGTGAAGAAGAACTTGAATGCGTACCACTGCGCGATGTTCAGCAGTCCTGTCGACAGCTGAAACAGCATTGAGCCGACCAACACCAGAATCGACAGCCGCTCGATCTGGCGGACCAGCCCGCCAAAGATGGGGCGCTCGAACAGCTTTGGCCACACCGACCACAGCTTGACGACGATCAGCGGAATGGCTGCGATGCCAGAGATGACATGCAAGCCCTGCGTGACGCGATACAGCCACACCGGCCGGGTGGGCCAGAAGAACCATGGTTGCGGGTGCTGGATGAAATGGCTGATCAGCCCGGTGACGAAGCAGACGGCTACGGCGATGCCCAATGCGAGGCCGACGCGGGCGGTGACGGCCGTGCCGCGCAACGTCGCGGTCTTCATCTCACTGCCAAGCTGGCCACCACGCGGCGGCCGATCGGGTAGATGTCCGTGACCGTGAGGCCGACGTCGTCGGCCAACCGCGCCGCGCAGTCGATGCCGACCGACGCCCATCGGAACCACGGGCCGATCGCGCGCGACGATTCGAGCCGCACCCATCCGGCGTGGATTCCGTCGACGGCGGAGTCGAATTCGACCAGACAGCGTCCGCCCTGTCGCAAAAGTTCGGCGGCCCGCCGCAGGATCCGGCGCGGGTCGCCGCCGAGGCCGACATTGCCGTCGGCGAGCAGCACGTTGTGCCACCGGCCGATCCCGGGCAGCGGGCCGAACACGTCGCGCCGCAGGGCCGGGGCGCCGCTGCGGCGCGCAAGAGCTACAGCGGTGGCAGATAGGTCAACGCCGAGGGCAGGCACGCCGCGCTGAACCAGGTGGGCCACCAAACGGCCTGGGCCGCAACCCAAATCGATGGTCGGGCCGCTACACAAGGCAACCAGCGCACGGTCGAAGCGCTCGTCGCCGTTGCGCCCACCGAGCCAGCGGCGCACCGGCAGCCGGACCACGCGCCCGTCGTCGTGGCGCACCCAGCACCGCTCACCATCAAGCGCGCGGTCGTAGAGGTTACCGAGCATGCGACACGCCCTGGGTCGCGCGGACGAACCGACTGTCAGGCGCGCATTGCACGCGGACTGCGTCGACGTCGTCGACCGTGTCCACATCGGCGAGTGTGGGAACAAGGCTCACAGTTGCCCCAGTGTCGCCAAGGGCCGCCAGCGTTACAGCGCCCGTGTCGGATCGGGACATCGGAATCGTGCGCAGGCACGCGGCCGTCGCGGCATCGGTCACGCCGAGTACCCACCAGCCGCCGTCCCGGGCAAGCCCGAGCACCGCGTCCGCTGCGAGCAATTCCCGGGCACATTCGCCGATCAGCTCGTCGGTCACCTGCGGGGTGTCCATGCCGATTTGGAGCACCGGAAGGCCGCCCGCGGCCTGTGCGGCGTCGACGTGCGCGTTGGCCAGCCGTTCAGCGAAGCCAGCGCCGCGCTGCGGCACCACCCTGAAATCGGCGAGGCGGGCCCGGATGTCGTCGGCCGCTCTTGCGTCGTCAAGGCTGCCCGTCAGCGCCACCACGCGCGCGGCAACCGGTGCCGCGGCCACCGCGTCAAGCGTGTCCAACAGCGCGGCGGCGGCGATGTCGGCGGCCGCCTCGACACCGATGCTGGCCGCCAGCCGGGTCTTGGCTTGGCCTGGCACCGGCGCCCTTGCGACCACCAGCACGACGACCGGGATCATGAGATCACCCGCCAAAAGTCAAGCGCCGCAATGAAACTGCCGCCAACCGACCCGCTGACCTTCGACTTTCCGCCGGTGCGAGGCCCGTAGGCGACGTCGCGTTCGACCACCCGCCAGCCGGCTTGCGCTGCGCGCACCAGCAGTTCCAACGGATAGCCGGAGCGGCGGTCGGTGACATCCAGTTCGAGCAGCGCCTCGCGGCGCGCCACCCGCATCGGCGCGATGTCGTGGACGGGCAACCCGTATCGGGTGCGCAGCCGCCAGCACACCGCCGCCGTGCCGAGGCGCGCGTGCCATGGCCATTTCAGTCCGTCGACGGCGCGGCGCCGCCCGATGGCCATATCGGCGCCGCGGTCGAGTTCGTCCACCAATGCGGGCAACTCGCGGGCGTCGAGCGAGCCGTCGGCGTCGAGGACAGCCACGATCTCCGTCGTCGCCGCCATCACCCCGGCATGCACGGCCGATCCATAGCCGGCCCGCTGTTCGGCGACCACGTCGGCGCCATGCCGACGTGCCACGTCCGCGGTGCCGTCGGTGCTGTTGTTGTCGACCACCAGCGCCCGATACCCGCCGGGCATGGACGCCAGCACCCCGGGCAGCGATGCCGCCTCGTTCAGGCAGGGCAGCACCACCGTGACGTCGCGCATATCTGTGGACGGTAGGCCGTCCAAGGCGTCGGCGGCAACGAATGAACGGTGACGGAACAATGACATAGGCGCTGGTAGCAGCGCCGCGAGGATAAGGTCAGAAATATGACGCGGGTGCTGATCGCCGACGACGACATCGTGGTGCGCGATGTCGTGCGCCGGTATCTGGAGCGCGACGGCCTCGACGTCGCGATCGCGCACGACGGCACAGAGGCGCTGCGGCTGCTTGGCTGCGAGCAGATCGACGTCGCGGTGCTCGACGTGATGATGCCCGGCCCTGACGGTTTGACGCTGTGTCGCAGCCTGCGACAGCGCGGCGGCTATGCGATGCCGGTGATCTTGTTGACCGCGCTGGGCGAGGAGGACGACCGGATCGCAGGGCTGGAGGCGGGCGCCGACGACTACCTCACCAAGCCGTTCAGCCCGCGTGAGCTGGCGCTGCGGGTGCGGTCGGTGCTGCGGCGGGCGCCGTCGCCGGCCGGGGTGCCGCCGGTGGAGATTGCGGTCGGCGAGATGACGGTCTCGTCGGCCGCCCGCTCGGTGACGATCGACGGTGAACCAGTCAGCCTGACCAACCGCGAATTCGACTTGCTGATGTTCTTCCTCACCCACCCCGACACCGTGTTCTCCCGCGAGGAGCTGCTGAAGCGGGTGTGGCGGTGGGACTTCGGTGATCTGTCGACGGTCACGGTGCACGTCAAGCGGCTGCGGTCCAAACTCGGTGATCACCACCGGGTTCAAACGGTGTGGGGCCGAGGATATTTGTGGAGCGATGAGCGCCCGCGCGAAGAGGCGGGGATCTAGTGCCGACCGACCTGTGGGAGATCGCCGCGTTGGCGCTGGGCTGCTCGGTGCCCGTCGTGCTGGCGGGGGCGATCATCATCCGGTTGGCGCGGTCGTGGTCGCTGGCGGTCAGCATGGTGGCGCTGGTGCTGATCCCGACGTTGGCAACGTTCACTGGTGTGCTGGGCGCCAGTGGGTTCATGATCACCGAGACGTTCGAGCGGATAGCCATCGTGTTGGTGATCGTGTCCGTGGTAACGATTCCCGCGGCGGTGATGCTGGCGCGTTATCAGGCCCGAAGAACGGTGTGGGAACAGGAGATTCGCGATTCCGAACGCGCGGCCGAGCATTCGCGGCGCCGGCTGGTCGCGTTCGTCAGCCACGACCTGCGCACGCCACTGGCAGGGATCCGGGCGGTGTCGGAGGCGATCGCCGACGGCGTGGTTCCGGATGCCGAGGTGCGTGTGCACGCGAAAACGATTGAGCAGGAGTCGATTCGGCTATCAGACATGGTCGATGACCTGTTCGAGATGTCGAAGATAAATGCGGGTGCGGTGGAACCGATGTTCGACAAGGTGGCGCTCGACGAGGTTGTTGACGACGTGCTTGCCGCGCACAGGATCTCCGCGGAGCGCGCGGGAGTGTTGTTGCGGGCCGAGCTACCCGACAAGCCGGTGCGGGTGCTCGGCAGCGACCGAGCCTTGGTGCGCGTGCTGTCCAATCTGGTGGCGAACGCGATTGCTCACACGCCGTCGGGCGGAAAGGTGTTGCTGGCGTTGGGGTCCGACGATCTCGGAGCGTGGGCCCGCGTCGACGATACCGGCGTCGGCATCGATGAGGCCGACCTGCCGCGGGTCTTCGACGTGGCGTATCGAGGGTCCAATGACCGGGTGCCGCGGGCGGACTCGTCGCTGCCGAGTGGATCGGGGCTGGGGTTGGCGATCGCGGCGGGATTGGTGCAGGCGCATCGGGGCACGTTGTCGGCCCACAACCTGGCGACCGGTGCGCGGTTCGAGGTGCGGCTGCCGCTGGCGGACTAGGTCGGGCTCCGCGTCGACCGGCCTCGAGCGGCCACTTATCGCACGTTTCTTGCGCAACCGGGCTGTTTCAAAATTGAGTGGTATTGATCGGTGCTGATCGGCATGTCCTACCGGCGCTGGTGGTGGGTGTCGTTTAGATGGGTTGGTGGCCAAGGGATATCGCCTGGTGGATCGTGATCAGCAGTTCTTGATGCCGGAGAATATGCGCGACTGGTTGCCGGCCTGGGATCCGGTGTGGTTGGTGATCAAGGTGGTTGAGGATCTGGATACCACCTTGTTGCACGCTGTGCGGCGCACCGGCGGAGCGGGCCGTGCCGGTTATGACCCCGACATGCTGCTGACCGTGTTGATTTGGGCGTGGGCGCAGGGAGTGCGCTCGTCGCGGGTGATCGAGCGGTTGTGCCAGCGTGATGTGGCGTTTCGGATCGTCTGCGCTGGTGATGGGCCGGATCATGTGACGATCTCCCGGTTTCGCGCGCAAGCCGCTGTGGTGTGTGAGGATCTGTTCGCGCAGGTGCTGGGGTTGTGTGCCCGGCTGGGGATGGGCCGGTTGGGGGTGGTGGCCATTGATTCAGTCAAGATCGCCTCGGATGCGTCGATGGCGGCCAACCGCACCGCAGAGGGGCTGCGTAAAGCCGCTGCTGAGCAGGTCGACATCGACCTAGGGAAGGCGCGTGAGGTGGCCGCCAAAGCGGCCGCTGAGCATGCGGCCACCGATGCCGCCGAGGACGAGTGGTATGGGCCGGGCCGACGCGGTGATGAGGTGCCCGAGGATCTGGTGGATCCCAGCTCGCGGGCCCGACGCATTGCTGAGGCGATCGAGCAATTGAAGGCCGATACCGCTGCCGGGGGCAGGGACCAGCAGGCGGCCGCGGCCCGCCGGCAGCAGCGTGAGCAGAAAAAGCAGCGGCAGCGTGACGCCCTGTTGGAGCGGTATCGCGCGCAGCATGAGCAGGGTCGGCAGGTGCCGATGGGGCGCCCGCCTGCCGAGATCCGCGTTGAGGTACTCGAAGAGAATCTGGCCGTGCATCGGGCTCGCGCGCAGAACAAGATTGATGCCTTCTGGGCGCGCCCCTTCCGCGGTGGACATGTGCCGGGTTCGGTCGACGACGACAAGAAGGTCCGACGGGCCCAGGCCGCCTTAGACCGGGCGATCGCCGAACGTGAGGCTCGACAGCAGGTCGCCCGGGCCGAGGAGGCCGCAGCCGTCGAGTCCGAGGCCGATGCGGCGTCGGCGGGCGGGCGTAAACCCAAAGCGCCCAAACGAAATATCACCGATCCGCAGTCACGGATGATGCCGCTACGCGGTGGGGGCTGGCTGCAGGGCTACAACTGCCAGGCCGCTACCAGCAGCGACGGGTTGATCATCGCCACTAGCGTGGGCAACAACCCCAGCGACGCGACCGCGTTTCCCACCATCATGGACAAGACCACCGCCGCTGCCATGCTCATCGATGCCCACCGCCCCACCGCGGGGTCACCCGCCGGGGTCGGGATCGTGCTCGCTGATGCCGGCTATCTCAGCGAGGACAACCTCACCGCGCCTGGACCTGACCGGCTGATCGCGGTCGGCAAGACCCGTGACCTGGCCGCTGCTGCCCGCGATGAGCCTGCCGTCGGACCACCCCCACCGGACGCCACCCCGATCGAGGCGATGGCGCACCGGCTGCGCACTCCCGAGGGTCACGATCTCTACAAGCAGCGCAGCCATATCGCCGAAACGCCGTTCGCCCATGCCAAACACAACCTCGGATTCCGACGCTTCACCAGCCGTGGAATCGACAGGGCAGCAGCAGAATTCAGCTTCCACGCCCTGGTCCACAACCTGATGAAGTTGATCAGCGGCACAGCCCCGACGCCCGCGTTCAGCTAACGGCTAGGGACCAACCCGCCGACGGCCACCACCAGACGACCATTTCATCCATGCCTCATCCGCCACACCAGGCTCACGATTCAGAAACAGCCCGTTTCGGCGAAAATGCGTGCAATAAGTGGCCACTCGACCGGGGCTAGTCGGGCAGCGAGTCGCTCAGCCGCTCCGTCGCCGCCAGGTAATCCTCGATGAATTCGCGCACCACCTCACGGGCCGGCTTCACCTTGTTCATCAGGCCCACGCCCTGGCCGACGAAGTATGTGGCCAGCGCCTGCGCGCCCGGATGGCCCTGCGACGCCAACACGTCGATGCGGCGGATGATCGGCTCGCTCAACATCGACTGCAGCGGCAGCGGCAACGGCTTGCGTCCGCCCTCATTAGGCAACCACGCGTTCGTCCACTCCGACTTCAGTTGTCGCGCAGGCTTTCCCGTACGGCCAGCCGAACGGATGGTATCTCGCGACGTCGCCGCAAACATCTTCTGCACCGTGTGCGGCGCCGTTTCGGCCTCCTCCGTCGTCAACCACACCGATCCCGTCCATGCTCCGTCCGCACCCATCGCCACTGTTGCGGCCATTTGCCTGCCGGTGACGATGCCTCCCGCCGCAAGCACCGGCACCGCGCCCTCGATCGCCTCGATGACTTCGGGGATGAGCACCAGCGTCGTGACCTCGCCGCAGTGCCCGCCCGCCTCGGTGCCCTGCGCGACGATCAGGTCGACACCCGCCTCGACCTGCTTGACCGCGTGCTCTTTGGCGCCGACGAGCGCGGCGACCGGGACACCCCGCTCCTTACCGGCCGTGATCATGTAGTCCGGCGGCACCCCCAGCGCGTTGGCGATCAGCTTGATCGGGTGGCTGAACGCCACCTCGAGCAGATCCTTGCCGGTGTCACCGGACAGGAACGACGGCCCCGTCGGCGCTGACTGCTCCGGTTCGATGTGATGGGCCCTCAGCAGATAGGCGATGAAATCGCGATAGTCGTCGGGAATACGGCTGGCCAGCTCACCGCGGGAGAGGTTCTCGCCCTTGCCCTCGAACTTGGCAGGCACGATGAGGTCGACGCCGTACGGCTTTTCGCCGACGTGCTCGTCGATCCACGACATCTCCTTGTCCAGCCACTCCGGCGTGAATGCCGTCGCTCCGAGCACACCGAACCCGCCGGCGTTGGTGACGGCGGCCACCACATCTCGGCAGTGACTGAACGCGAAGAGCGGGAAATCGATACCGAACTGTTCACAGATCGCTGGTTTCACCCCACCAGTATCACTAAGTCACATCGGTGGCCGACAGGAACCCGTCGATCTCGCCGATCATCTGCCGCCCGTCGAGCAGCTGCGGGTCGTTGTGTCCCGCCCCAGCCACCACCACGTACCGCTTCGGCTCGGCGGCCGCGTCGTACAACCGCTTGCTCAGCGCGGCCGGGACGATGTCGTCACGGTCGCCCGCGATCACCAACAGCGGCGCCCTCACCGATGCGATCCGGTCGATCGACGGATAGCGGTCGAGCAGCAGCCGACTCACCGGCAGCCACGGGTAGTGCACCGCGCCGACATCGGCCAGCGACGTGAACGGAGACCGCAGCACCAACGCCGCAGGCGGTCGCTGCACGGCCAGTCCGACTGCCACTGCGGCGCCGAGCGATTCGCCGAAATACACCACCCGCTCGATTTCCGGTTGCGCACGGAGCCAGGCCTCGGCGGCGCGTGCGTCGGCTGCCAAACCCTCCTCGGTGGGCCGGCCCTTGTTGCCGCCGTAGCCCCTGTAGTCGAACAACAACACCGAATGCCCAAGGCGGTTCAGCGCCGCCGCCAGCTCAACCCGCATCGCGCGGTCGCCCGCGTTGCCGTTGCACACCAGGACAGCGGTGCGGCCAGCGGGGAAATACCATGCGCCCAACCGGATTCCGTCCTCGGTATCAAGCACGACGTCGCGCCCGTTCGGCAACACCGACGGGGCCGAGGGCACCGGCCCCGGCGACGGAAAGTAGATCAACCGTCGCTGCTGCGACCACATGAACCCGACCAGACCCGACGCCACAAGGGTGACGATAACCAGAATCCGCAGCGCCGAACGCACCTAATCCCTCAGGGGCGCGTACGCGAACTCGCGCAACCCGTCGCGCGGATCGACGGCCGCGCGAAAGCCCAGCACCTGCGCTGCCCGCGCGGGGTCGGCAACGATGTGCCGCACGTCGCCGCTGCGGTACTGACCGGTGACGAGCGGCAGCACATCGCCGCGGGTCTCGCACAGTTCGGTGGCCATCTCCAGAATCGAGATCGGCCGCCCGGAGCAGACGTTGAACGCAGAGAAGCCCGCGAAATCTGCGTCTACCGCCACCGCGTTGGCGGCGGCGACGTCGTCGACGTGGACGAAGTCGCGCATCTGACCGCCGTCTTCGAAAACCCGTGGCACGTCTCCCGATTCGAGCTCAGAACGGAAGATCGCCGCCACGCCCGAATACGGTGTGTCCCGCGGCATGCCTGGCCCGTAAACGTTGTGATAGCGCAGCGCGACCACCGACCCGCCCGCCGCCTCGGCCCACGCCAGCGCGTAGTGCTCCTGCGCGGCCTTGCTCGCCGCATACAGGCTGCGGGGCCGCAACGGCGCATCCTCGTCGACCAGCCGCCAGTGCACCTGCTCCCCGCACAGCGGGCAACGGTGCTCGAACACACCGGCGTCGAGATCGGCTCGCGTGCGCGGCAGCGGATCGACGAGCCCATGTAAATCGCACTCGTAGCGGCCCTGGCCATAGACCACCATCGAGGACGCCAACACCAGCCTCCGGCAGCCGGCCGCAAACATCTCCGCTAGCAGCACCGCCGTACCGAAGTCGTTGTTGATGCCATAGGACGGCGCGTCCGCGGCATCGACCCCGGCCCCCACGACCGCCGCCTGATGGCACACCACGTCGACGTCCTCGAGCAGCGGCGCCAACGCGGCGGCGTCACGCACGTCGACTTTCTGAACATCAGGCGGCAGTTCGGCATTCGCGCCGTGCGCGGTGGCGAGCATCGCGTCGACCGCCACCACGTCGTGGCCGGCGTCGGCCAACGCGGCGCCCACCCGCGTTCCGATGAATCCGGCTGCCCCGGTCAGCAGCACCCTCATGGCAGATCGAACGGCAGCTCGACACCGTCGTGCGGCAGACAGTGGGTGCAGGTGCGCTCCGTGGTCACCTGATCGATGGCCTCGTGCACCAGCTTCTTGAACGGCACCAGGTTGCGTTCGAACTCGGCGAACACGTCGACCGCCCTGACACCGGAACCGGTTTCGATGCCGGCGTCCAGATCCGTCACCAAAGCGATGGCGGCGTAACACATTTCGAGCTCACGCGCCAGCACCGCCTCGGGATAGCCGGTCATGTTGACCAGCGTGAAACCCTGGCTTGCGAACCACCGACTCTCGGCGCGGGTGGAGAACCTGGGCCCCTGGATCACCACCATCGTGCCGCCGTCGACCACGCCCGGCAGGTCCGCCGCAGCGGCCCGCAACGTCGGGCAGTACGGGTCGGCGAAACCGACATGGATGCCGCCCGAATCGAAATACGTGTCGTCGCGCCCGCTGGTGCGGTCCACCAGTTGGTCGGGCACCACCATCGCGCCGGGGCCGAGGTCGGGTATGAGGCTGCCGACCGCGCACGGCCCGAAGATGCGGCGCACGCCCAGCGCGCGCAGCGCCCACATGTTCGCGCGGTAGGGCACGGTGTGCGGGGAGAACTCGTGCTTGACGCCGTGCCGGGGCAGAAACGCGACTTCGTGCTGGCCGACGGTGCCGACGGTGATCGGCGCACTCGGCGCGCCGTACGGGGTATCGAGGCTGATGCTGCGGGCGTCAGATCCGAAGAACGTGTAGAAACCGCTGCCGCCGATGACTCCCAACACTCGACCATTCTGCGTCATGCCAGGATGGCGCTCGTGGCCAGTTTCGCGCAGTGGGTCGAGGGCGCCCGACCGCGCACGTTGCCCAATGCCATCGCCCCGGTGATCGCCGGCACCGGCGGCGCCGCCTGGCTGCACGGGGCCTGCTGGTGGAAAGCCCTGCTGGCCCTGCTCGTCGCGGTCGCGATGATCGTCGGCGTCAACTTCGCCAACGACTACTCCGACGGCATCCGCGGCACCGACGACGTCCGGGCCGGGCCGCTGCGGCTCGTCGGCTCCAAGCTGGCGGCGCCGCGCGCGGTGCTGACGGCCGCCGTGGTCAGCCTTGGTATCGCGGCGGTGGCCGGGGTGGTGCTCGCCTGGTTCAGTGCGCCGTGGCTGATCGCGGTGGGTGCACTGTGCATCGCTGGGGCGTGGCTGTACACCGGCGGGGCGAAGCCCTACGGCTACCTCGGGCTCGGCGAGGTCGCGGTGTTCGTCTTCTTCGGGCTTGTCGCCGTGCTGGGTACGCAATACACCCAGGCGCTGCGGGTTGACTGGGTCGGGCTG
>NZ_DASQVQ010000123.1:0-67300 GCF_035640695.1 Mycobacterium sp. | reverse complement strand
GGAGGCGCCGGGTTTCCGGGCGGCCCCGGAATTGCGGGTGGCGCGATGGGCGACGAAGTAAGGGTCGGGACGGTCACCGTGACCGTGCTGGTGCTCGTACTCGTTTCCGTCGGCTGGGCGGGAGACACCACTGTGGTCGTTGTCGCGGTACCACCGGGCTGCGAAGTTCCCGTGGGCGTTGGCGTGGCCGTCGCCGTCGTAACGGAAGCGGTGGTCGCGCTCGCCGTGGTCGCGGCGATGACGCCGCAAGCCACCCGCTTGCCCGAATCACCAGTGGCCAGCGTCTCTTGGTCCGGAACCGCTCCGCCACTTTTCTGGGTGTAGCGGTCCGACGGAATGTTGCCGAAGTTGTCGGGATCCTGGTGAATGATCAGTGCGGTTCCCTGGCTATTTCGCAAGTCTGCAGCGGTGAACGCGTCGGTCGTGGTGACCAGTTTCGCCGCGCCGTCGGATCGCACCTCCAGCGACGTCAGATCGCCACTGGAGGGATGGGCGGTGTGACCGGGCACCTGGTAATGGCCCCCGGCGGAAGCGAAGTCCGCGGCCGGCCCTCCGGTGGGGGCAACCGAGTTGGCCTCGCACTTGCCCACCGAGTGGATATGGAACCCGTGGAAGCCGGGGGTCAGAATGTGGGTGGCGACGGTTTCCACGGTCACAGTGGCGTAGCCGTTCGCGAAATCGAAGGTCGCGTTGGCGACCGGGGTCCCGTCGGCGGTTTTCAGCTGCGTTGTCAGCCTCTCAGTGCCGGGCGGCGCGCTCGTGCTCGACGGTGATGTGGGTTGCTGGTTTGATCGGCAAGCGCTCAACAGCGCGGCGGTCGCCGCCAGCAGAGCGACCGCACAGGAGACGGGTTTGAACATGGGGTCGGCGTACCCCGAACTGCCATCATCAAACGAGGCGCTCTGAACCTGTGCTCAGCCCTACTGGGGGAAGTAAATACCGTCGAAATTGGCCGTCCACCCCTGCCGCGTGCATGTCATGGGCAGACCGTCGGGCGACTGCGCCACACCGCGGCTCGCATCGCACGGGGAAGACGCGTTGCGCACACCGATCAACGGCGCCGACTTCGCCCACTTGTTCCTCGCCGTACAGAGCAACGTGTTGCCCGAGGAGTCCAATCCGAACACATATCGGGTTGCCAGCACACAGGTCTCGCCTTCGGAAACGTTGCGACCCACGTACGGAACACAATTCGCGTCGTCACACGGCGGCGACGCGGACGCACCTGCGGCTGCCATCACCGGTGCGGCAATGAGTCCGCAACCCAGTGCAAGTACGGCGATGAGTTTCATGTCCCGTTCCTCCGCTCGGACCGGTGTCTGCGGTCGGCTCTTCTGGATGGTTAGCGTAAGGGTCCGCGTGCTGCAGTAGAACCGTTTGTCGCCAAACCGCAGTAACTCGCCTCTTCAGGGCTATACCGCGGCGGCGAGCGCTTGCAGGGTCTCGGCGGAGGTGTACGTCGGCTGCCAGCCCAGAACGGACTTGGCCTTGCTGGTATCCATCAGGACCGATGTGCGCACGGTGTGCAGCCACTCCAGCGCCGACGGAACGTGGGGCAGTCGCGACATGACGGCCGACGCCGCGGTCGCCGCTTGCCGTGGCACTCGCACGGGGCGGCCGCCCAACGCTTTGGCCACATCCGACACCGACACCACGCCGTCGGCCGCGATGTTGTAGGCCCCCGGCGGCGCAGACGTGGTCGCGGCCAAAGCAATCGCGGTCGCAACGTCGTCGTGGTGCACAAGTTGCAGCGGTATTCCCGGATCGGGCACCGGCGGCTTGAGTACCGGTATCGTGCGCGTGGCCGCGCGCACCAGGCCCGGGAGCCGGTTCCATGGCATCGCGTCGGCGAGGGCGGTCGCCTGGGGCCCTGCGACGATGCACGGCCGAAGGACGAACACCTCCAGCGACGAGCCCTCCGTGATCTCGGCGAGCGCCACCTCGCTGGCGGCCTTCTGCTCGGAGTAGTAGTGCTCCGGTGAGCCGCGCGGCGGTACCTCCTCGGTGATCGGGATGGGATTGTCGGGGTGGTAGCCGTAGGCTGCCACCGATGAGGTGTACACCAGACGCTGCGGGCGCCCGGCGGAGACCGTCGCCTCGAACACGTTGCGTGTGCCGGGCCGGTTGATGCGGGCGCTCTCCTCCCGCGAGCCCATGATGATGAACGCCAGGTGGATCACCACGTCGGCGTCGGCAACCAACTCGTCGACCGCGTCGCGATCCAGCACGTCGCCCCGCTTATACCTGGTCTTCGTCCACCCGTGGGATGCCGGCTCGAAGGGGCGTCGCGCCATCCCAATGATTCGGCCCACCATGGGTTCTCGTTCGAGCGCGGTGACGGCCGGAATTCCGATTTCGCCGGTCGGGCCGGTCACGGCCACCGTCAATGCCACCCCACCATGGTCGCACGCATTTTAACCGGCGAAACCACGTTCAGCCGGGCGGTCTCGCGGGTAAACATCGAAACGGAGGATGGGGAGAGGTAATGAAGCTGATTTCACCGACGGACGCGATTTTCTTGGTGGGCGAATCGCGCGAACATCCGATGCATGTCGGGGCGCTGCAATTGTTCGAACCGCCCGAGGATGCCGGACCCGACTTCATCCGCGAAGCTTATGACGCGATGCTGGGCTGCCAGGATGTTCAGCCGACATTCCGGCGGCGCCCGGCGTCGATCCTCGGACAAATCAGTGACTTTGCATGGACCGAGGACAGCGACGTCGAACTCGACTACCACCTCCGGCGATCCGGCCTGCCCAGGCCAGGGCGTGTTCGCGATCTGCTCGAGTTGGCGTCCCGCTTACACGGTGCCCTGCTTGATCGCCACCGGCCGTTGTGGGAGACCCACCTGGTGGAGGGACTGAACGACGGGCGATTCGCCGTCTACATCAAGTTCCACCACGCGTTGATCGACGGGGTCTCGGCCCAGAAGCTGATGCAGCGAGCGCTGACCCCCGATCCGCACGACACCGAGATCCGCGTGCCGTGGAGCTTGTCGCCGCGCAGCCGCCCGAAGCCGTCGCCCGGATCATCGCTGCTGCGATCCATGACCGGCGCCGTCGAGTCGATTGCGGGACTCGCCCCGTCGACGTTGTCGTTGGCGCGTGCGGCGCTGCTCGAACAGCAGCTCACCCTCCCGTTCCGGGCGCCGCGGACGATGTTCAACGTTCGGATTGGCGGGGCGCGCCGAATCGCGGCGCAGTCGTGGTCGCTGGACCGCATCAGGAGCGTCAAGGGCGCCGCCGGCGCCGGTGTCACCGTCAACGACGTGGTGTTGGCGATGTGCGCCGGAGCGCTGCGCGGCTATTTGATCGAGCAGAACGCGATGCCCGAAACCCCGCTCGTCGCAATGGTTCCGGTGAATCTGCGGAAGGACAGCGACGGCAACGGCGGCGGCAACATGGTCGGCACGCTGCTGTGCAACCTCGGCACCGACATCGAGGATGCCGCGAAACGGCTGGACGTGATCAGCACATCGATGCATGAGAACAAGAAGGTTTTTATGGAGTTGCCGCCCGCCGAGGCGCTGGCGCTGTCGTCGGTGATGATCGGCGGACTGTTCCTGGGGTTGCTGCCCGGATATCTGCCTTCTGGGCCGCCGCCGTTCAACATCGTGATCTCGAACGTTCCCGGCATGCGTGAGCCGATGTACTGGAACGGTGCACGCCTGGACGGCAACTATCCGTTATCGATCGCGCTCGAGGGGCAGGCGCTAAACATCACGATGACCAACAATGCCGGAAACCTCGATTTCGGGCTCGTCGGATGCCGGCGAAGCGTCCCGCATCTGCAGCGGTTGCTCGGTCATATGGAGACTTCACTCAAGGACCTGGAACGCGCGGTCGGCGTGTGACGGCATGCCGAAGCGCAGCGCCGGCCTGCTGCTGTATCGCAGCGTCGGCGACGAAGTCGAGGTGTTGATCGGGCATCCGGGCGGGCCGTTTTGGGGCAGCAAGGACGACGGTGCGTGGTCGGTCCCGAAGGGCGAATACGTCGAGGGCGAAGATCCGTGGCAGGCCGCCCAGCGCGAGTTCGACGAGGAGCTCGGCATGCCGGCGCCGAACGGTGATCCAGTCGAACTCGGCACCATCAAACAGCCGAGCGGCAAGGTGCTGACGGTATTCGCTGTGGGTGCGGACCTCGACATAGCCGAGGCGCGCAGCAACACGTTCGAGCTGGAATGGCCCAAGGGGTCCGGGCGGATCCGCACGTTCCCCGAGATCGACCGGGTCGGGTGGTTTCCCGTCGACCGGGCGCGGACCAAGCTGTTGAAGGGCCAGGTGCCGTTTCTGGACCGGCTGATGCAGCACCTGGCGGCATGACAGCGGTGCCGCTACGGGCAGGTGACGTCGATCTCGAAGGGCTTGTTGACCGGTTGGAGCGGATTCGACATGTTGACGCCGGTTGCGGTTCCGGTGATCTTGTAGGACTTGCCATCCTTGGTGGCCTCGGCGTTGCCCTGGTTAACGCCCGACTGGTAGCCGAGTGCCACGCCGTTGACGTTGCCCAGCACCACGGACCTGACCTGCGGTGGGTCGGCATCGCTCAGCACCGCCGCGATGCCGGTGGTGGCTTCGCCGATCGCGATGTTGACGGCGCCGCCCACCGTGTTGCAGAGGAGGCTGCCGTGGACATTCTGGTCTTGGCCGTCGATGGTGACTTTGGCCGGCGCGGTTCCCGCGGTGGCCGTGCCGCTGGCTGATGCGGTGGGCGCTGTCGTCGTCGACCCGGTCGTCGACTTTTTCTGTCCCCCACAGCCGGCCAAACCGGCAACGACGATGGCCGCGCCACCCACGGCGACCACGAACCCGCGTTTCATCAAGTCCTCTCCTTTGTTGGCGTGGTCCGTCAACGGACGGCGGACCATCCAGAGCAGTATGGTGTGCGCCCCATCAACGGTCTCGCGATTGGCTGAAAAACATGCAAACATTGCGCACGCCCGACGAGCGATTTAGTGACTTGCCTGATTTCCCATATCCGGCAAGGTATTCCGAGTTGCCCGACGATGAGGGTGGCACGCTGCGGATGGCATGGATCGAGGACGGGCCGAAGGATGCCGATCCCGTACTGATGTTGCACGGGGAGCCGTCATGGTCGTTTCTGTACCGGCGCATGATCCCGATCCTGGCGGCAGCCGGCCACCGCGTCATCTGCCCTGACCTGATCGGTTTCGGCCGGTCCGACAAGCCGACACGGCGCCAGGACCACACGTATGCGCGCCACGTCGAGTGGGTGCGTGCGTTGGCATTTGACGTACTGGGTTTGACGCGGGTGACGCTTGTCGGCCAGGACTGGGGCGGCTTGATCGGGTTACGGTTGGCCGCCGAGCAATCCGACCGCTTCGCGAGTTTGGTGGTGGCCAACACGGGCTTGCCGACCGGCGACATTCCGATGCCCGATATCTGGTGGCGATTTCGGGAAGCGATTCAGGACGCGCCGACCATCGACGTGGGCCGGTTCGTGCAGGCCGGTTGCCGCCGCCCGATGAGTGACGCGGTGCGGGCCGGATACGACGCTCCATTTCCCGATGAGTCGTATTGCGCGGCGCCCCGCGCGATGCCCGGGCTGGTCCCGACCACTCGGGACGATCCGGCGGCGGCGGCCAACCGGGCGGCCTGGGCAGCGCTGAAGGAAAGCTCCACGCCGATGCTCGTTGCCTTCAGCGACGGCGACCCGATCACCGGCGCCATGGGACCGATCTTCCAGCGGCAGATGCGCGGCGCGCAGGGTCACGACCACCCGGTCATCCACGATGCCGGCCATTTCCTGCAAGAAGACGCCGGCGAAGAATTGGCCGACCACATCGTGGCCTTCCTCGCCAGGTAACGCCCGGCTACAACGTCAGCAGGCCGCCTTGATCTGAAAGGTTGCGGTGGCCTGTTTGTTGGGGTTGTCGGTGTTGAAGCCGGTCGCGGTGCCGTTGATCGTGTAGGTGTTGCCGGACACCTTGGCATCCGCGTTGCCGGCGAGACCCTGCCAGAAGCTGCCGGTGAAGCCGCCCATGTTGGTTATCTCGACCGACTTGGCGGCCACCCTGTCGCCGCCTTCGATGCTTTCGACGACCGCCGTGACACCGGCCGCCTGGTCGCCGGTCTTGATGGTGAAGTAATGCTGGAGCTGGCCGCAGTCGATGAAATGCGCCGTTCCCGCGTCCTGCCCGTTGATCGTGATGTGTGCGGTCACGGGCGGCAGCGACCCCGGCGGCGGCGGTGGGGACTTCGACGATGACGAGCATCCCGCGACACCGGCGACGACTACCAGCGCGGCCGCGGCCACGAATCGGTCCTGCACTGCGCACCTCGATTCCGTCCAGGCACCCACCCTGCTGCTCGGACAATCTATCGATGCACATGCCGGGTTGGGTCGAAATGGGGGATTGATTGAATACCAGCGTGCCGGATGGTGAGCCGTTCTTCCGTGTCGAGACGCGGCTGCCCGGCCGGCTCGGTCGTACCGGGGTGATCCGCACACCCCACGGGGACGTCCAGACGCCCGCGTTCATCGTCGTCGCCACCCAGGCCACCGTCAAGGCTGTCCTCCCGGAGACCATGAAAAGCCTTGGTGCGCAGGCTGTCCTGGGAAATGCCTACCATTTGTATCTGCAACCGGGCCCCGACATCGTCGAACAGGCGGGTGGTTTGGGTGCATTCATGAACTGGCCGGGCCCGACGTTCACCGACAGCGGCGGTTTCCAGGTGCTCTCGCTGGGGGCCGGGTTTCGCAAGGTGCTGGCGATGGACACGGAGCGGGTGCAGGCCGACGACATCATCGCCGACGGCAAAGAGCGGCTGGCGCGGGTCGACGACGACGGGGTGACGTTCACGTCGCATTTGGACGGCTCCACGCACCGGTTCACTCCAGAGCTGTCGATGCGCATCCAGCATCAGCTCGGTGCCGACATCATCTTCGCGTTCGACGAATTGACGACGTTGGTGAACACGCGCGGCTACCAGGAGCGGTCGGTGCTGCGCACGCAGGAATGGGCGCGGCGCTGCATGACCGAACACCGCAGGCTGTCCGCGCAGCGCGGTGACCAGCAGGCGTTGTTCGGGATCGTGCAGGGGGCTCAATACGAGGACTTGCGACGTCAGGCAGCACGCGGACTGAGAGCGCTTGTCGGAGACGACGGTCGGGGCTTCGACGGCTATGGCATCGGCGGTGCGTTGGAGAAGCAGAACCTGGCGACGATCATCGAGTGGTGCAGCCAGGAGCTGCCCGAGGACAAGCCGCGTCACCTGCTGGGCATCAGCGAGCCCAATGACTTGTTCGACGCGGTCGCCGCGGGCGCCGACACATTCGACTGTGTATCCCCGGCGCGTGTCGCGCGCAACGCCGCGCTGTATTCGAGCACCGGGCGGTACAACGTCACCAACGCGCGATATCGCCGCGACTTCTCGCCCGTCGACCCGGAGTGCGATTGCTATACCTGCGCGCATTACACCCGCGCTTACATTCATCACCTGGTCAAGAGCAAGGAAATCCTGGCCGCCACGCTGTGCACGATCCACAACGAACGGTGGGTGATCCGGCTCGTCGACCAGATCCGCGACGCGATCACCGCCGGCGAGTTCGATGCGCTACGCGACCACGTTCTGGGGCGCTACTACTCGCGGTGACCAGCCGCGATCCGGCGATGGCGCACAATCGGACGATGACCACAACGTCGTCGCCGACCGCTTCCACGTCGTTGCTGTTGCGACTGTTGGAGCCGGCCAATCGCGCCAACCCCTATTCGATCTACCGTGAGTTCCTGGCGCACGGTCCGGTGCAGCTGCCCGGTGCGAACCTGACGGTGTTCTCCTCATTCGCCGATTGCGACGAGGTGCTGCGGCACCCTTCATCGGCCAGCGACCGGCTCAAGTCGACGGTTGCCCAGCGCGCGATCGCGGCGGGTGAGCCGGAGCGGCCCTTTGGCCCGCCCGGTTTTTTGTTCCTCGACCCGCCCGACCACACCCGGCTGCGCAAGCTGGTCAGCAAGGCGTTCTCGCCAAGAGTGGTCAAGGCACTGGAACCGGACATTCGCGCACTGGTCGACTCGTTGCTCGACAAGGTGGCCGCTGCCGGCCGTTTTGATGTCATCGCAGACCTTGCCCATCCGCTGCCGGTGGCCGTCATCTGCCGGCTACTTGGTGTGCCGATCGAGGATGAGCCGAAGTTCAGCCGCGCCTCGGCGCTGCTGGCGCAGTCGCTGGACCCGTTCATCACATTCACCGGCGAGCTGCCCGAAGGCTACGAGGAGCGGATGCAGGCCGGCCTGTGGCTACGCGATTACCTCCACGAGCTGATCGAGCAGCGGCGCGGCAAGCCGGGCGACGATCTGATGTCGGGCCTGATCGAGGTCGAGGAGTCCGGTGATCAGCTGACCGAGGACGAGATCGCCGCGACTTGCAACCTGCTGTTGATCGCCGGTCATGAGACGACGGTGAACCTGATCGCGAACGCGATCCTGGCGATGCTGCGGCAGCCGTCGCAGTGGGCGGCGCTGGGTGACAATGCGCAGCGCGCCTCGCTGGTCGTGGAGGAGACGCTGCGCTACGACCCGCCCGTGCAGTTGATGGGCCGGATCGCCGGCGACGACGTGACGATCGGCGAAACCGCAGTGCCGAAGGGCGACACGATGATGCTGCTGCTGGGCGCGGCGCAGCGCGATCCCGGCGCCAACGAACGCCCCGACGAGTTCGATCCGGATCGAAAGGCGATCCGCCACTTGGCTTTCGGCCACGGTGCACACTTCTGTCTGGGTGCCCCGCTGGCCAGGCTCGAGGCGTCCGTTGCGTTGTCGGCGGTTACCGCCCGGTTCCCGCAGGCACGGATTGACAGCGAGCCGGTCTACAAGCCGAACGTCACGCTGCGCGGCCTGTCGACGCTGGGCGTCAGGGTCTGACGCTTGTTATCGGGCTAGTGCTCACGCTTTTGGCCGGTAAATCCATGGCTCGCGGGGCAGCTGCGACGGTTCGAATTGCGTCAGCAGCTCGTCGAGGTCGCGCGACGGCCAGCCAAGAGACTCGGATATCTGCGCGAGCGCGCGCTCGGCGCCGAGGTCGGCCAGGGTGATCGCACCATCGCGTTTGGCCAACCGCTCGCCCTCGGCATTGAGCACCAGCGGCACGTGACCGTAGATCGGCTCGGGGTAGCCCAGCAGCGTCGTTAAATAGGCCTGCCGCGGTGACGAGGACAGCAGGTCGTCACCGCGCACCACCTGGTCGACGCCCTGGGCCGAATCGTCGACCACGACGGCCAGGTTGTAGGCCGGCACTCCGTCGCCGCGGCGCACGACGAAATCGTCGACCACACCCGTATGGTGGCCATGCACCAGGTCAATGACGGTGTGCTCGGTGACATGCGAGCGCAGCCGCAAGGCGGGCGGCCGGCCGGCCTCGCGGCGACGCGCGTCGCGCTCGTCGGCGGTCAGGTTGCGACAGGTGCCCGGGTAGGCGCCCTGCGGCGCGTGCGGTGCTCGTGGGGCTTGCTGGACATCCCTTCTGCTGCAGAAGCATTCGTAGAGAAGGCCGCGCGCTTCAAGCATCGAGATCGCGGCTTGGTAGCGCTGGGGTTCACGTGTCTGCCAGTGCACCTGGCCGTCCCAGGTCAGCCCGATCGCCGCCAAGTCATCGAGCTGGCGGCGCCCGATCTCTGGACGCGTGCGGTCGTCGAGGTCCTCGATGCGCACCAAGAACGGGCGGCCCGTCGAGCGGGCGAACAACCAGGCCAGCACCGCGGTGCGCAGATTGCCGATGTGCAGGTCGGCGGACGGGCTTGGCGCGAATCTGCCGGCTCCGGTACGCATCGCGCCTGAATCTAGCCGAGGCTATTTGCGTTCCCAGGGAGGCGTCTCGCCCATCTTCTCGTAGTACTTTGCCAGATGACGCTTCACCGGCTCGATATCGTCCTTGGGCAGGTCGATTCCGCCACGGGCGCCGTCCATGATGGCACCTGCCGCCATGACTGCGCGCGGCACCGCCTTGAGCTTGCCGTCGATGACGTCGGCGATGAGCAGCTTGTATGCGGTGAAGTTGTCTTTCTTGTCGCTGTCGTACCACACGTGCGCATTGCGGTATTTCTCGTTGGGTTCTTGCTCAGCACCTGCCCACTTGCGAACCCGTTTCTCGGCGGCGTCACCGTCCCATTGGCGGTCGCGGTCGGCGAGGGGCAGATCCTGAAATGGTGTTACAGCCATGTCATTGGTGTTCCCGCGATCAGCAAGCCGTTAAACGTTTGACACTTAGCTGGTGCTGATGAGCCGGGCGATACCGCGCATCATGGTGCGGCTCGCGGTGTGACGTACCTTCTCGACGGGTGATCGTGACACCTCGCGCTGTGGTGCGCTTGCGAGTCGTGGGAAGAGTGCGAGGGCGTTAGTGCGTTCGATGGCATTGCGGGCCGGCTCATCAAGGCCCGGGTAGGTCTCGAGGCCGGCGGCGAACAGCTTTGCGGCGACGGTCGGCGCGAAGGGCCAGTCGGAGCCGAAGGTGATGTGACCTGGTTTGGCGAAGGCGAGCAGCGTGGGCAGCGCGGCGGCACTCGAGGACAACGCGGTGTCGAAGTAGAAGCTTGCGAAGTCATCGAGGCTATCCGCAACGCTGCGGCCGGTGTCGCCCATGATCGCCACGGCCATGCGATGCGAGGCGTAGGGGACGAACCCGCCGGCGTGGCTGAGGATGAACCGAATGTTCGGGTACTTGCCGCGGATACCGTTGCGCACCAACAGGTATGCCGCGCGGGTGGTGTCGAGCAGGAAGTCGGCGGCGAACGGCGCAACGCCCGGGACCGTTGGTCCGGGCAGATCGGCGGGATGGATGAACACCACCGCCGAACGGGCGTCGAGGGCGGCGAACAGGGCCTGCTGACCGTCCTGGCCGAGGTAGGTGCCGGCGCTGTTGGCGAGCACCACAACACCGTCGGCGTTGAGATCGTCGAGCGCGCGCACCGTCTCGGCGATGGCCTGGTCGATGTGTGGCAGCGGGACGGTGGCGAAGAACCCGAACCGCTCCGGCTGTGACGCCACGAGATCGGCGGTGTAGTCGTTGAGATCGCGGGCCAGCGCCGCCGCGTCGGCCGGACCCGCTAGGAAAGTCGTGCCCGGGGTCGATACCGACAGGATGGCGGTGGCCACGTTCAATTCGGCCATCGTCTGCAGCGACCCCTCCGGACTCCAGTCGGGCAGCGCACGTCCGCCGGGTTCATCAATAGCGGCACCGAGCAACGTTTTTCGATAAAACGGCGGGATCAGATGGTGGTGAGTGTCGATGCGCAACATGAGTGCTCCTAATGGTCGGGGATGCCGGCGCCGGCCGGGGCCGGTCAGGTCTTGCCCGGGCCAAGGCCGGGGACGATGTCGCTAGAACGTAGGGTGAGCGGGTGGTCAAGTTGAGCGTAGGTGCATGATCGGGGGGTCGTAGCGGACCTCCACCACTTTCTCGGGCGAACAGCACTTCCTGCTGCGCAGGGCGGCGCCCGGCGAGTGCCACCGCCCCTACGGCACGCCTCGTGTCCACGAGCACAAAGAATGAACCGATGAAGCTGCCCGTGATGCCGCCAGTCCCGCCGATGCTGGCTAAATCGGTTCCGTCGATTCCACCTAGCGCGTCATACGAGCCGAAGTGGGATGGCTTCCGTTCCATAGTTTTTCGCGACGCTGATGAGGTGGAACTGGGCAGCCGCAACGAGCGCCCGATGACACGCTACTTCCCCGAACTAGTCGAGGCGGCCACGGCCGAGCTGGCCGAACGCTGCGTGATTGACGGTGAGATCGTCATCGCCACCGATCACGGCTTGGACTTCGAAGCCTTGCAACAGCGCATCCACCCGGCGGCGAGCCGGGTGAAGATGCTGGCCGAACAGACGCCGGCCTCTTTCATCGCGTTCGACTTGCTGGCCCTGGGCGACGATGACTACACGGGGCGACCGTTCAGTGAGCGCCGCGCTGCCCTCGTCGATGCGTTGACCGACACAGGCCCGTCATTCCACGTCACGCCGGCGACGACCGAACTGGCGACCGCACGGCGCTGGTTTGAGGAGTTCGAGGGAGCTGGGCTGGACGGCGTGATCGCCAAGCCCCTGACGATCACCTACCAGCCGGACAAGCGCGTGATGTTCAAGATAAAGCACGAGCGGACCGCCGACTGCGTGGTCGCCGGCTACCGCGTGCACAAGTCGGGTGACGACGCCATCGGCTCGCTTCTGCTCGGGCTCTACAAGGACGACGGCACCCTAGCGTCGGTCGGTGTCATCGGCGCGTTCCCGATGGCCGAGCGGCGGCGACTATTCACCGAGCTGCAGCCGTTCGTCACTGGATTCGATCGCCATCCCTGGAACTGGGCCGCCCACGAAGCCGGCGAACGCACGACACGCAGATATGAAGGCTCCCGCTGGAACGCTGGGAAGGATCTTTCGTTCGTTCCGCTCCGGCCCGAACGTGTGGTCGAGGTCCGCTACGACCACATGGAAGGCGAGCGGTTTCGCCACACGGCGCAGTTCAGCCGCTGGCGCCCCGACCGCAATCCCCGCTCATGCACCTACGCCCAACTCGAACACCCAGTCATCTTCAGGCTTGCCGACATCGTTCCCGGCCTCGGCCGAGGTGATTTGCGATGACGAAACGCCAGCCTCCGACAACCTGGGGAGAACATCACCGGCAATCGGTGTGACGTTCTGGTGGTTAGCGCGTTCGCTGAGCGCTTTTCGATCTAGAGTCGCTTCGTCGTTGAACTAGCCGAGGCACCGAGGACAGTCGGGGCTGATTGGCGGAGCGTGAGCGAGGACAGCATGCAGCAGTCAAGATCGCATCTGCCGATTCCAAATGCCGCACGCACGGGTCTGATTACTTACGACGCCAAGGATCCAGACACAACGTATCCTCCGATCGAGCAGATGCGGCCCCCCGCCGGGGCGCCGAACGTGTTGATCGTGCTGCTCGACGACGTCGGCTTCGGCGCCTCGAGCGCGTTCGGCGGCCCGTGTCAGACGCCGACCGCCGGGCGGCTGGCGTCGAGTGGCCTGAAGTACAACCGATTCCACACCACCGCGTTGTGCTCACCGACGCGGCAGGCGTTGCTAACTGGACGCAACCACCATTCGGCCGGGATGGGCGGTATCACCGAAATCGCCACTGGTGCACCGGGATATAACTCGGTGCTGCCCAATACCATGTCGCCGATCGCACGTACCCTCAAACTCAACGGCTACAGCACCGCCCAGTTCGGCAAATGCCACGAAGTGCCGGTATGGGAAACGAGCCCCGTCGGACCCTTCGACGCCTGGCCCACCGGCGGAGGCGGATTCGAATACTTCTACGGATTCATCGGCGGCGAGGCCAACCAGTGGTACCCCACCCTCTACGAGGGCACCACACCGGTCGAGGTGACCCGTACGCCCGAAGAGGGTTACCACTTCATGGAAGACATGACCGACAAGGCCATCGACTGGATCGGGCAGCAGAAAGCCTTGGCCCCCGACAAGCCGTTTTTCGTCTACTTCGCCCCCGGCGCCACCCACGCGCCCCACCACGTCCCGCGGGAGTGGGCCGATAAGTACAAGGGCAAGTTCGACGCGGGCTGGGATCAGCTGCGCGAGGAAACCTTCGCCCGGCAGAAGGAACTCGGCGTCATCCCGCCAGACTGCGAACTCACCGCCCGCCACGCCGAGATCCCGGCGTGGGATGAGATGCCCGAGGAGCTGAAGCCCGTGCTGCGCCGCCAGATGGAGGTCTATGCCGGTTTCTTGGAGTACACGGATCACCATGTCGGCCGGCTGATCGACAGCGTGGAGCGGCTCGGGCTTCTCGACGACACGCTGGTCTTCTACATCATCGGCGACAACGGCGCCTCGGCCGAGGGCACGCTCAACGGCACCTTCAACGAGATGCTGCCGTTCAACGGCATGGAAGCAATCGAGACCCCGCAGTTCATGATCGAGCGGCTGGATCAGTTCGGCGGACCGCAGTCCTACAACCACTACGCCGTCGGCTGGGCCCACGCCATGGACACCCCGTATCAGTGGACCAAGCAAATCGCCTCGCACTGGGGCGGGACCCGCAACGGCACCATCGTGCACTGGCCCAAGGCGATCACGGCCAAAGGCGAGATGCGCTGGCAGTTCCACCATGTCATCGACGTCGCGCCGACACTTCTCGAGGCGGCCGGGCTGCCCGAGCCGCTGTTCGTCAACGGTGTGCAGCAGCACCCCATCGAAGGGGTCAGCATGCTGTATTCGTTCAACGACGGCCAGGCGCCGGACCGGCACGAAACCCAGTACTTCGAGATGCTGGGTAACCGCGGCATCTACCACAAGGGCTGGACCGCGGTGACCAAGCACGGCACGCCGTGGCAGCTCTTGGGCCAGCAGAAACCGGCGTTCGACGACGACGTGTGGGAGCTCTACGACACCACCACGGACTGGTCCCAGGCCAAGGATCTGTCCAAGGAGATGCCCGAAAAACTGCATGAGCTGCAACGGCTTTGGTTGATTGAGGCCACCCGCTACAACGTGCTGCCGCTGAACGACGACACCGCCAGTAGGATGAATCCCGACGTCGCCGGCAGGCCAGTACTCATCAAGGGCAACACCCAACTGCTGTTCGGCCGCATGGGACGCCTGTCGGAAAACTGCATGCTCAACATCAAGAACAAATCGCATTCGGTGACCGCTTCGATCGAGGTGCCCGACAGCGGTGCCGAAGGGGTGATTATCGCTCAGGGCGCCAACATCGGCGGGTGGAGCCTCTACGCCAAGGACGGCAAGCTCAAATACTGCTACAACCTGGGCGGCATCAAGCACTTCTACGCCGAATCCGCCGACCCGCTACCGCTCGGCGCGCACCAGGTCCGTATGGAATTCGCCTACGCCGGCGGCGGAATGGGCAAAGGCGGTACCGTCACCCTCTACACCGACGGCCAGAAGGTCGGCGAGGGAAAGGTCGAAGCGACACTGGCGATAGTCTTCTCCGCCGACGATGGCTGCGACGTCGGCCAAGACTCGGGCGCACCCGTCTCACCCGACTACGCCGCTGGAAACAACGCCTTCAACGGCCGAGTCAAAGGCGTCCAACTCGCCATTGCCGAGGCAGCCGAAGCCGAGGGACACACCGTCAGACCCGAGGACGCCGTGCGCATCGCAATGGCACGCCAATAGCTCGTGATAATCACAGTCGGTCGGGCTGGCAAAGGGGAGTTTGAGATGAAGAAGCTGGCAACAGGGCCCTGGCTTAAAACGCACAAGTTGGAAGGGCGTCATGGCCGATCAACCGTTGGACACATCAACTCGACTCGCCGTGGAACGTACACGCCTGGCGCTCGAACGCACCCTGATGGCGTGGATTCGCACCAGCACGTCGCTGATCGCTTTTGGCTTCACCATCTTCAAGTTTTTCCAGTATCTGGCGACGGAGGAGCATCGTCCCCGCCCCATCGTCAGTCCCTGGGTCGTCGGAATGCTCATGATTGTCATCGGGCTTACTGCGCTGGCGCTGGCCTGGTTTCAGCATCGCCAGGAGATGAAGGCACTTCGGGCACAAGTTACACACACACCGTACTCACTGGCCGGCGTCATAGCCGGGCTGATCGCCGCTCTCGGATTGTGCGCACTCGTCGCAGTGGCCTGGCGGATGTAACCCGCATCGATGACTCGTCGCTCGGCTCGAATGTAGACGACCGACGAGCGGCGATGAGTTTTGTGCGATGTAGCAGGTCTACATCAACGTGACGACACTGCTGCAGGATGGATGACGTGGACTTGCCCGCACTGCCGCCGATCGAACCGATGCTGGCCAAGGCTCAGGCCAAGGTCCCGACCGAGGCGGGGATGTGGTCCTATGAGCCGAAGTGGGACGGGTTTCGGGCGCTGGTGTTTCGCGACGGCGACGAGCTGGTGCTCCAGTCTCGCAGCGGCAAGGAGCTCGGCCGCTATTTTCCGGAGCTGATCGAGTCGCTGCGCGACGAGCTGGTGGGGCGCTGCGTGCTCGACGGCGAGGTCGTGGTGCCGCGTGAAATCGGGGGACGGATCCGGCTGGACTGGGAATCGCTGAGCCAACGCATCCACCCGGCGGCGAGCCGGGTGAAGATGCTGGCCGAGCAGACGCCCGCGCATTTCATCGGTTTCGACGCGCTGGCCAGCGGTACCGCATCGTTGATGGGCGAGCCGTTCCGGGTCCGTCGGCAGGCGCTGTCGGAGTCGATCACCGAAAAGCAGTGGTGCCATGTCACCCGCACGACCGAGGATCCCGAACTCGGGGCACACTGGCTGACGACGTTCGAGGGCGCGGGTCTGGACGGGGTGATCGCCAAGCGACTCGACGGCAGCTATGTGCCCGGTAGGCGGGAAATGGTCAAGGTCAAGCATGCCCGCGATGCGGACTGTGTGGCGATCGGCTACCGGATTCACAAGAGCGGCGAGGGCGTCGGCTCGATCCTGCTCGGCCTGTACCGCGACGACGGCGAACTTCAGATGGTCGGCGGCGCGGCCTCGTTCACCGCCAAGGACCGGCTAAAGCTGCTGGCCGACCTCGAGCCGCTACGCAAGGGCGACCAACTCGTGTACGACGGAGAGCCCAGCCGATGGAACTCCGCCGCCGACAAGCGCTGGATCCCGGTGCGACCGGAGAAGGTCGCCGAGGTGGCCTACGACCAGATGGAAGGCAACACCGTGCACGGCCAGCGGTTCCGGCATGCCGTGCACTTCGTGCGCTGGCGCCCGGACCGGGATCCGCGCAGCTGCACGTTCGATCAGCTCGACGTCCCGCTGAACTACGACCTGTACGACGTGCTGGAGTCCTGAATTGGCAACGACTGCAGAAGAACTCGACGTCGACGGTGTCGTCGTCCGGCTGACGAACCCGGACAAGGTCTACTTCCCGAAGCTCGGATCGGGCGGCACGAAGCGCAAGCTGGCCGAATACTACATGGCTGTTGCCGGCGGCCCCATGCTGACCGCGCTGCGCGATCGGCCCACGCACCTGCAGCGGTTTCCGGACGGCATCGACGGCGAGGAGATCTACCAGAAGCGGGTGCCGCAGCACCACCCCGACTACCTGGAGACGTGCCGGGTTACTTTCCCCTCGGGCCGCACTGCCGACGCGCTGAAGGTCACGCATGCGTCGGCGATCGTGTGGGCGGCACAAATGGGGGCGATCACGCTGCACCCCTGGCAGGTGCGCTGTCCAGACACCGAGCACCCCGACGAACTGCGGATCGACCTGGACCCGCAGCCCGGCACCGGGTTCGAGCAGGCCAGCTCAATCGCCGTCGACGTGCTCAAGCCGCTGCTCGACGAGCTTGGGCTGATCGGCTACCCGAAGACGTCCGGCGGCCGCGGAGTGCACGTGTATCTGCGCATCAAGACCGACTGGGATTTCATCGCGGTGCGCCGTGCGGGCCTCGCGCTGGCTCGCGAAATCGAACGGCGGGCACCGAAGTTGGTGACGACGTCGTGGTGGAAGGAAGAGCGCGGCGAGCGGGTATTCATCGACTACAACCAGAATGCCCGTGACCGCACGTTCGCGTCGGCCTACTCGGTGCGGCGCACCGCAATCGCGACGGTGTCGACTCCGCTGGCGTGGAACGAGCTGGCGCACGCCGACCCGGACGACTACACGATGGCGACCGTGCCCGACCTGGTGCGGCGGCGCGGCGATGCGATGGCCGGCCTTGACTCGGTCGCGCAGTCCATCGAGCCGTTGCTGGAGATGGTCAGGGCCGACGAAGAACGCGGGCTTGGCGATCTGCCCTACCCCCCGAATTACCCGAAAATGCCCGGCGAGCCGCCTCGCGTGCAGCCGAGCAAGAAAGTCGCGGCGAACTGGGATGATGAGGGAAACAGGGTCTGACCCGGCCTTGACCGTGGCCACCGGACGAGCGAAAGATCACATCGGTCCGTCGCATCCCGCCGGGGCCACAGGAGGAGCCGTGATTGGTGTCAACGTCACGTTCCAGTACCAGGATTCGTTCGACCGCGCGCGAGTGATCGGCGTTGCCGACAATGCTCGGGCGACGTTCGAAGGCATGCCAGGCCTTCGCTTCAAGTTCTTCACACTGGACGAGTCCGCCCGACGGGCGACCAACTTCTACGTCTGGGATTCGAAAGAGGCGGCGGTTGAGTTCTTCTCCGACGGGCTTCGTCAGCGGGTGACCGACCTATACGGCGTCGCACCCACCATCGAGTACGTTGAAATCGCGCAGATCGTCGATAACTCTGGCCCATAGAACCCGGATCGCCCTCCCTCGACCGGCATCACAGGCCGAGTTCAATCGTGATCGGCATCGCTTGTCGGGGCGCTGTGCGCGAACGGCCGCCAACGATTTTCGGGTTGGGCAAGACGATCCGCGATGACATACAGGGTGCCCAGGTGGTGGCCGTAGCCGAGGTGGCTGCTGCGCACTTCAATGTTTTCGGTTAGCGGCGCGGGCAAGCTGGTACAGCACTGCCACGCGACGATTCCGTCGGATTTGCTATAGATACACGTCGTCGGCACGGCCAGTGGTTGCTCCCGTCTGATGCGTGCGGCCGTGGAAACAACATCGGTCGCGTCCGAACCGCGGTTGAGCAGCGACCACAGCCGCCATGCGGTGCTGGCCCGGTGATTGCCCCGAAATGGAGAGCCGAGCGTGATTACGAAGCGGACATCGTTTGGGTACGCGCGGGCCAGTTCGCGTGCGTAGATGCCGCCGGCACTCCAGCCGATCAGGCTGACCCGCTGTCCGCCATAGCGTTCCCGGAGCTGGCAAAGGCGCGCCGGCAGGTCCTCCTTGAAGGTGGGCCGGTATCCCAGATTGGTGCCCAAACCCCAGTCGTGCGCGCGGTATCCGAGACGGCGCAGCACGTCGCGCAGGAAGCGAGTGGACGGCGGGCCAGCCAGGAAACCCGGCATAACCAGCACCGGGTGTCCGTCGCCGTGCGGCCATCTCTCGATTAGGTCGCCGGACTGCCGCGCGACCATGTACTCCACCGCGGTGCGCCATTCCCACAACCGCAACAAGTGCCCGGGCGGAGCGGCGCCGGCGGCGTCGGGTATGTCGTCTTGTGATTCGAGTGCGTCAGGAAGCCGAAACATCGAGCATGTCCTTCTTCTACTCGGCGTTCTACTCGGCGACGACCGAGTTTCTGGGCGTCTGCCATGTTGCCTTATCGGCAGGCCGGCGCAAGCCGCGATGCGATCGGAGTGGCCAGCGGCAGGAACTATTTAGCCGCTGGCGTCTTGGGGCAACGGCAGCGCCCGCATCTGCGCCCAGCGTTGGCCGGACCTATCATTGAGTCGCACTGTTACGGCGAGCCGCAGCGTACAAGCAGTAGGGAATCAACCCGGTGCGGGCAACGGCCCGTCGAGTTCGGGGTTGATGGGGCGATGAGTTCGCGAGACGACACCTCCGCAGCCGTCCGGCGGGCACGGGAGCAGTTCCTGTCCGCGGGGCGGCTTGACGACGCCACACCTCGTCCCGACGTGCTGGACTCATGGCGTCGATCGTCGGCCTTGGGCGTCCACCCCGACCGGTTCGACCTGCCATTCGTCCGCGACCCCGATTGCGACTCGCCGCTATCAGTCGCGGCCACGCCCGTCCTCCGGCGGGTCGCCGACGACCTGACGGCGCACGCGGTGAGCGTCATCCTCACGTCGGCCGATGGCCTGGTACTGCAACGGCTGGCCTCGGAGCCGAGCATTAACAAAGCGTTAGACACGGTGCGACTGGCGCCCGGCTACAGCTATGCCGAGGAGTTCGTCGGCACCAACGGAATCGGCACCGCGCTGGAGACCGGACGGCCCACGTTCATCCGCGGCGACGAGCACTATGTCGGGACGCTGGGTGGGCTCGCATGCGCAGGGTCACCGATTCGCGATCCGGTAACGGGAAAGCTCATCGGCGTCCTCGATCTCACGTGCTGGGCCCGCCAGTCCGATCCGTTGCTGTTCGCGCTGGCCAAAAGTGCGAGTGGCCAGATCGAGGACCGGTTGAGCGCGCTGGCGCGCAAGAGCGAGACGGCTCTCTTGGAGGCGTTTCGGGAGCACGCCCGACTGTTCCCATTGGGCGTACTGGCGATCGGGGCCGACGTTGTGCTGATGAACCGCCACCTGCGCGAGACACTCGAGGCCAACGACCAGATCGCGCTTGTGGAACACGCGTCGGATCTGCTCCCATCCCGTGTGGCCCGGCCTGCCCTGGCCGTTCTGCCGAGCGGAAAAACCGTCAAGATCACCGCCGTTGAGCGGGCGGCGAGCCGCGGCGGCACCGCCCACGCCGTGTTCCATGTTCACCTCGCCGCCGATGCGACCGCTCACCAGCTCGGGACCGGCCAGCCGTGGCAGCGGCTGGTCGAGACGGGCCAGGACGCCCTTGGCGTTCTTGCCGAGCTACAGGCCTCGTTGCGGCGGGTGGCGACGCTGGTCGCACAAGGGGTCGACCCGTCGGAAGTGTTCTCGACGGTGGCGGGGGAGTTGGCCCGGTGCCTGGATGTGTACCACTCCGCTCTGGTCCGCTACGAGCCCGACGGGACAGCGGCTCTAGTGGCGGGCCGCCACGTGCCCGGCTTGACGAAGATGCCGGTCGGTTTGCGCTTTTCACCCGCGAACGAGACCGTCGCGACGAGGGTGTTCCGTACCGGCCGCGCCGCGCGGATGGACGCTCACGACAATGCGCCCGGTCCCGCCGTCGCGCACATCGTTACTGTGGGAATCTGCTCTGCGGTCGGAGCGCCGATCATCGTCGACGGCCGCCTGTGGGGCGCCGCGATCGTCGGCTCGACGCGGCCCGAACCCCTGCCCCCGGACACCGAGGCGCGCGTCAGGGACTTCGCAGACCTCGTTGCGACGGCGATCGCCAACGCCGAGACCCGCGCCCAACTAACCGCGTCGCGGGCCCGGCTCGTCACAGCCGCCGATGACGCTCGCCGCCGTGTCGAACGTGACCTCCACGACGGTGCCCAACAACGGCTGGTATCGCTTGGGCTCGAACTGCGCGCCGCAGAGGCGCAGGTGCCGCCCGAACTGCACCCGCTCAAGGAGCAGATTTCTCACATAGCGACGGGTTTGGCCGGTATCTCCGAGGAACTGCACGAGATCTCGCGGGGGCTCCAACCCGCGATCCTGTCAAAGGGACTGGGCCCAGCACTCAACACGCTGGCCCGACGTTCGGCCGTGCCGGTCCAGCTCGCCCTTGGCGTTGGCCGACCGGTGCCGGAGTCAGCCGAAGTGGCCGCCTACTACGTCATTGCAGAAGCATTGACCAATGCGGCTAAACACGCACGAGCTTCCAATGTGGACGTGCGCGTGGACACCGAGGGTGCGCAGCTTCGTATTCTCGTTCGAGACGACGGAATCGGCGGCGCGGACGCACGCAAGGGATCCGGACTCACCGGCCTCCTCGATCGCGTCGAGGCCAATGGCGGCCAGATGAGAATCTCGAGTCCCGCCGGGCGCGGGACATCACTGCACGTCACGATCCCAATCGGGAGTGGGCTCGACAACGACGACGGGTGAGGCAGCGAGCCCGGTGCGCGCTGAAGCCGGGGAAATGCGGAACCAAGGGTCTGCGAGTATGGACGGCGTGACCACCGCGATTGTGGTGATGCTGACGCTGCTGGGCATCGGCATTGTGATCGATCGGCTTCTTTGGCTCAGGAAATGGCTGAAGAACTCACCTCCGAGCCGAGAAGATCGCGAACCTCCTGCCGGAAAATTGTGATGCGAGGCGCTGTTAGCCCCGCGGCGTGACGCCGCGGGGGGTGAGCGGCAGCACGGGGGAGGCCGTCGTCCCCGGTCAGCCGACGGGGCCGGTTGCCAAGGTGATGTCGGCGGTGTGTTGCTGACCGGATTGATCCCGCCAAGACACGTTGACACCGGCGCCGGGATGGTGTTGGTCGAGCAGGTCGGTCAGCGCGGTATCGGAGCTCACGGCATTGCCGTCGAATCCGGTGATCACATCGCCCGGCACGATCCCGGCTTGACCTGCCGGGGAGCCCGGCAGCACTTGTCGCACCGGTACGCCGGCTTGGCCCGCAGAAGTGCCGACGCCGACGCCGAGCATTGCCGTGTCGCCGATGTGCACCGACCCGGACGAAGCACCCGACTCAATCTGCGAAGCGATCGACAGGGCGGTGTCGATCGGAATCGCGAAACCCTGCGCGCCGCCACGGCCCGAGAGTCGATATGTCGGGGACGCGGCGGTGTCGATGCCGATCACCTGCCCGCTGTTGTCCACCAACGGTCCGCCGGAGTCGCCCGCGCGGATGTTGGCGTTCGTCTGGATCATGCCGTGCAGTTGCTCGGCCGCGGCAAGGTCATCGGCGGCGACGATGGTCTGGCCGAGATTCGTCACCGTACCCCGCGCGTCGCTTAGTCCCTGCCCACCGGCGTTGCCGATGGCCAGGACCGGATCTCCCACCGCGACGTTCGACGATTTGCCGATCGGCGCGGTCGGCAGGCCGGTCGCGCCTTGCAGCTGCAACACGGCGATGTCATGCGTGCGGTCGTAACCCACAACGGTTGCCGGATAGGTCGCACCGGTGCCGACGTTGGTCGCGGTGATCTGTGTGGCGCCTTCGACGACATGGTTGTTGGTGAGCACCTCGCCGTTGGGGCTGAGGACAATGCCGGTGCCGGCGCCGACCGCACCCTGGTAACTCAGGCCGGTATTGATAAGTACAAGGCCCGGATCGATCTGAGCCGCGACCGTTGACGCATTCATCGCCGCGGCGCGTGCCTGGCTGATCGGCTGGAGCCCGTTCAGGCCATAGGCAGACTTATGCCAAGCCGGCGTCAGCAGCGCGACGAGGGCCACTACCGCAGCCATGACAAAGGACCACCACGGTGCTCGTTGGCGCATCTGGAGCCTCCCTTCGACGTTCTACTTCAACCAACGTCTGGCTCCGTGAGTTTCTTGCCGCGGTGGAGCTGGGAAGTCACTTAGAGGCCGCTGAGCCCCGCGTCACAAGGTTGATCGCATTAGAACCCGAGGTGGTTATCCAGGCCGGTGTTCTGGTGCGCTGTCTCGTGGATCGAGTTGTCGTGCACCGAGCTATCGAGCGATGTGCTGTTGTGCACCGAGCTTTCGAACAGCGAGCTGTGCGTCGAGTTGTCATGCACGGAGTTGTCGACCGTCGACGTGTGGACTGAGGTCGTGCTGTTGTCCACGCCGCTGGTGTTGTCGGTGCCGTGGATGTCGGTAATGGTCTGGTTGCCATGCACATTGGTGGTATTGCCGTCCGAAATCGACGTGGTCCCGTGGCCGGACGTCTGGATCACCGTGCCATCGTGCGAGCTCAGGACGTCACCGCCCGCGGTGGTGTTGCCCTGACTGATCGAGTTGCCGTCGCCGACGGTCACGCTCGATCCTGAACCGGCGTGAATGTTGCCGTTATTCACCGTGTTTCCGTTGCCGAGCACCGCGCCGTCACCGCTCACGATGTCGCCGCGGTTGTTGTCGCCGGTCACCACCGCATTGCCGCTGGCCTCGGTGTGGCTGCCACCGAGGGTGATGTCGCCGAAGCCGAGGTTGACGGCGCCGTTTTGGGCGTTGGCGCCCGCCTGCTGGTCCGGGCTCAAAAAGCTGTTGCCGCTTGCCAAGTCGGTGGTGGGGGAGAAACCGGTGTCCCACGACGGCTGGGTGTCGAATCCCGATCCGTACCCGTAGTAACTGGACACCGCCTGCTGCAGGCCGGCGACCGGGTCACCGCCGCCATTGAGCGCCAAGCTCGGGACGGCGGTCGCCGCTACCGACTGCAATTGCGCCGACGTGACATCGGAAAAGCCGGCGTTGGCAAGTGCTTGATTCGGATCGGAAACGAAAGCCCGCGCTTGCGTCTCGTCGCGGAACAAGTCGAGGAGGTAATCAATCAGGTTGACCATGAAGCGGAAAGGTAACCACGTTTCCTGCGAGCTGGCCGAGACAAAACGTAGGGAATGCTGAAAGCCGCAGGGCAGGAAAGGCTTCCAGGATTTCCCAAGGTTTAGTCGTCGACAGCGACTCCACCGCGCAGTCGGCGGCGCCGCCGCGACGTGGGGGTCTTGCCCGACGGTCGGCGGTTGCGCAGTCCACCACGCTCGGCCTCGACGGTGTCCTTCGCTGGTTCGTCGTCGCCTTTGTCCGCGCGCTTGTCGGGGTCCTCGGGCTTGCCCTCTTCCGCGGTCACCTTTGCGGGTTCTTCGGCGGGCTCTGCTGCGGTCGGTTCCGGCACGCCTCCGGATTCGGTCTCGGCGGCCTCGTCCTCTTGGGTTTCCGCGGGCTCTTGGGTTTCCGCGGGCTCTTGGGTTTCCTCTTGGGTTTCCTCCGCGGGCTCGTCCGCTTGGGTTTCCGCGGGCTCGCCACGCTTGCGGCGCCTGAAGCGCTTGCGCTCCTTGGGTTGCTTGGTCTTCAGCGGGCGCGGCGGTGGCGGCGGCAGCTCGGCGACAAACGACAGGTAGAACGCGGCGATGCCGAGGATCCAGATCGCGGCTGCGGCGCCGTAGATGCCGAACAGCCACTGGCCCGCATCGTCGAGCGAAAGCCAGATCTCGCTGATCGCGGTGCCCATGATCAACACGCCGCCCAACACGTGGAACACCGCCGACCACAGCCGCAGGGTCAGCGCCATCTGCGGGGTCCCGTACTCCGGCTTGCGGGTGCGCAGCAGCGTGAACACCACCGGCAGCGCCAAGAGCCCAATCAAGGCGCCGCACACGATCCGCATGACGGTGCCGAGCGTGTGCGGGATCTGATAGGACAGTTCCCACCAGCGGGGCAAGACGAAGAGGAAGTACAGCGCGCCCGCGACTACTGAAAGCGGCGCATGCACGAGCACCGCGACCTTGCGGCCCATACCCCTCCTTGAGGTTTGTTAGAGGCGCGACCAGGGCGATCGGCACCTGGTCGCACCCGACCGAGTGCGGAGGATGCGGGATTTGAACCCGCGAGGGCTGTTAACCCAACCCGCGTTCCAGGCGAGCGCCATAGGCCACTAGGCGAATCCTCCGTCGGCCATGGTAACCGACCCCTGAAACCGGGCCCGGCCTTCGCTCGACTCACGGGTACTACACTCTCGGTGGACCCCGTGCGGCGTCTATCCTGTGAACTCCCCCAGGGCCGGAAGGCAGCAAGGGTCAACGGGCTCTGGCGGGTGCGCGGGGTCCCCTCAAACTTTCCTCCGCGGCCAGAGGTGAAAGGCGCATGGTCTCGTACTACTCCCTCAGCCGCGATGAGCTCGTCACCCAGCACGCCATCCACCAGCAGAACTACGCGACGCTACTGGCCAAGCGACTGGCACTGGACCTGACCCGGGGCAAACCGTCGCCCGAACAGCTCGACCTGTCGAACGCGTTGCTGAGCCTGCCAGGCGCCGACGACTACCGCGACGAGGACGGCACCGACACCCGGAATTACGGCGGCCTGCACGGGCTGCCGGAGCTGCGGGCGATCTTCAGCGAGCTGCTCGGTATCCCGGTGCCGAACCTGATTGCGGGCAACAACGCCAGCCTCGAGCTGATGCACGACATCGTCGTGTTCTCGATGCTGCACGGCGGTGTCGATTCGCCGCGTCCTTGGAAGGACGAGCCGAAGGTCAAGTTCCTCTGCCCGGCGCCCGGCTATGACCGTCACTTCTTCATCACCGAGACCATGGGCATCGAGATGGTCAGGATCCCGATGCGCGAGGACGGCCCCGACGTCGACCTCATCGAGGAACTCGTGGCCGTCGACCCGGCGATCAGGGGCATGTGGTGCGTCCCGGTGTTCGCCAACCCGACCGGTGTCACCTACTCCTGGGAGGTGTGCCGGCGGCTGGTGCAGATGCGCACCGCGGCCAACGACTTCCGGCTGTTCTGGGACAACGCGTACTGCGTCCACACGCTGACGCACGACTTCGTGCGGCAGGTCGACGTGCTCGGGTTGGCGGCCGCCGCAGGCAACCCGAACCGGCCCTACGTCTTCGCGTCGACGTCGAAGATCACGTTCGCCGGGGCCGGCGTCAGCTTCTTCGGCGGCTCGCTGGGCAACATTGCCTGGTATCTGCAGTACGCGGGCAAGAAGACGATCGGGCCCGACAAGGTCAACCAGCTGCGACACCTGCGCTTCCTCGGCGACGCCGACGGGGTGCGGCTGCACATGCAGCGGCACCAGCAGTTGCTTGCGCCGAAGTTCGCGCTGGCCCTGCACATCCTCGAGGACCGGCTCGGCGATTCGAAGATCGCGTCATGGACCGAGCCGAAGGGCGGCTACTTCATCAGCCTCGACGTGCTGCCCGGCACGGCGCGTCGCACCGTCGCGCTGGCCAAGGACGCGGGCATCGCCGTCACCGAGGCGGGTGCGGCCTTCCCCTACCGAAAAGACCCGGACGACAAGAACATTCGGCTTGCACCCACGTTCCCGTCGTTGCCTGATCTGTCCGAGGCGGTCGACGGGCTGGCGACGTGCGCGCTGCTGGCGGCCACCGAGTCGCTGCTGCAGCGGACGTAGTCGGACCGGGTCGGTAACCTGCTGACCGTGGCCCTCTACCGGAAATATCGGCCGGCGACGTTCGCCGAGGTGGTGGGCCAGGAGCACGTCACCGAACCGCTGTCGACCGCGTTGCGGGCCGGCCGGATCCACCACGCGTACCTGTTTTCGGGCCCGCGTGGCTGCGGCAAGACCTCGTCGGCTCGCATCCTGGCCCGCTCGCTGAACTGCGAGCAGGGCCCGACCGCGACGCCGTGCGGTGTGTGCGAGTCGTGCGTCGCGCTGGCGCCCAACGGGCCCGGCAGCATCGACGTCGTCGAGCTCGACGCGGCCAGCCACGGCGGCGTCGACGACACCCGGGAACTGCGCGACCGGGCGTTCTATGCGCCGGCCCAGTCGCGGTACCGCGTGTTCATCGTGGACGAGGCCCACATGGTCACCACCGCCGGCTTCAACGCGCTGCTGAAGATCGTCGAGGAGCCGCCGGAGCACCTGATCTTCGTGTTCGCGACCACCGAGCCGGAGAAGGTGCTGCCGACGATCCGCTCGCGCACGCACCACTACCCGTTCCGGCTGCTGGCGCCCCGCACCATGCGGGCGCTGATCGAGAGGATCATCAGCAACGAGGACGTCGAGATCGACGACGCCGTCTACCCGCTGGTGATCCGTGCCGGCGGCGGCTCCCCCCGCGACACACTTTCGGTGCTCGACCAGCTGCTGGCGGGTGCGGAAGGCAACAAGATCAGCTATCAGCGGGCGTTGGCGCTGCTCGGCGCCACCGACGTCGCGTTGATCGACGAGGCGGTCGACGCGCTGACCGCCGGGGACGCCGCGGCGCTGTTCGGCGCCGTCGAGTCGGTGATCGATGCCGGCCATGATCCGCGGCGCTTCGCCACCGACCTGCTGGAGCGGTTCCGCGACTTGATCGTGCTGCGGTCGGTGCCCGACGCTGTCGCGCGCGGAGTGGTGGACGGCCCCGAGGACGTGCTGGACCGGATGCGGGAGCAGGCCTCGCGGATCGGCACGGCGACGCTGACCCGGTACGCCGAGGTAGTGCACGCGGGCCTGGGCGAGATGCGGGGCGCGACCGCGCCGCGGCTGCTGCTCGAGGTGGTGTGCGCCCGGCTGCTGCTGCCGTCGGCCAGCGACACCGAATCGGCCCTGTTGCAGCGGATCGAACGGCTCGAGACACGGCTGGACATCGCCAAGCCGGTTGATGGGCCGGAGCCCAAGCCGGCGCCCGCCGCACGCCCGCAGCCGGCGAAGCCGAAACCCAAACCCACGCCGGTCGAGGTCCAGAAGCCGCCCGAGCGTACGGCACCACCGGTCGCCGGCGGGCTCGACGCCGCCGCGGTGCGCACCATGTGGCCGACCGTGCGGGAAAAGGTTCGTAAGCGCAGCCGGACCATCGACGTGATGCTGGCCGGTGCGATCGTGCGCTCGGTCGAGGGCAACACGCTGGTGCTCAGTCATGAAACCGGGGCGCTGGCCAAGCGCCTGTCCGAGCAGCGCAACGCCGATGTGATCCGCGAGGCGCTCAAGGATGCGCTCGGAGTGGACTGGAAGATCCGCTGCGAGGTCGGCGCAGGGAGGCCGGACCCGACACAGCCCGACCCGACACCGCCCGACGAAGAAGAAAGCATGCTCGCCGAGGCCGGCCGCGACAACGCCGCCGGCACCGAGCGGCGTGACCCCGAGGAGGCCGCGCTGGAGTTACTGCAGAACGAGCTCGGCGCCCGCCGCATCGATGGTTCGTGACGCCGCCGCCGCGCCGACGGCGGTGAAATCCGACGTCGCGTGTGCGGTCACCGACTGGCTGCCCCGGGGACCCAGTTCGTCCCGGCCAGCGGCACACGGGCCATCGCCGCGGATTCGACGGTGAGCGCGACGAGGTCTTCGGGTTCCAGGTTGCGCAGGTGGGACTTGCCGCACGCGCGCGCGAGTGTCTGGGCCTCCATGGTGAGCACCCGCAGGTAGTTCCGAACGCGGCGGGCACCCTCGACCGGGTCGAGCCGGTTGGCCAACTCAGAATCCTGGGTGGTGATGCCGGCGGGGTCGCGACCGGCCTGGAAGTCGTCGTAGAAGCCGGCATCCGAACCGAGTTCGCGGTATTCGTCTGCGAATCGGGGATGGTTGTCGCCCAATGCGATCAAAGCGGCAGTGCCGATCGCGACGGCGTCGGCGCCCAGCGCCATCGCCTTGGCGACGTCGGCGCCGGAACGGATGCCGCCAGACACGATCAGCTGCACTTTGCGATGCATGCCCAATTCGGAAAGTGCCTGCACTGCTTGGGGAATCGCGGCGAGCGTCGGAATGCCGACGTGCTCGATGAACACCTCCTGCGTCGCCGCGGTGCCCCCTTGCATCCCGTCGACCACGACCACATCGGCACCCACCTTGACCGCGAGTTGCACATCGTAATAGGTGCGGGTGGCCCCGACCTTGACGTAGATCGGCTTCTCCCACTGCGTGATCTCGCGCAATTCGAGGATCTTGATGGCCAGATCGTCGGGTCCTGTCCAGTCGGGATGGCGGCACGCGCTGCGCTGGTCGACCCCCTCGGGCAACGTGCGCATCGCCGCCACCCGCTCGGTGATCTTCTGGCCGAGCAACATTCCGCCACCGCCGGGTTTGGCGCCTTGACCAAGCACGACCTCGATGGCGTCGGCCTTACGCAGATCGTCCGGGTTCATTCCGTAGCGCGATGGAAGATACTGGTAGACGAGGTGTTTGGAGTGACCGCGCTCCTCGGGTGTCATCCCGCCGTCGCCGGTGGTCGTCGACGTACCGACCTCGGTCGCTGCGCGCCCCAGCGCCTCCTTGGCGGGTCCGGACAACGCGCCGAAGCTCATGCCTGCGATCGTGATCGGAATGTCCAGGTGCAGCGGGAATTTCGCATGCAAATCGCCGAGCATCACATCGGTGCCGCACCGTTCCCGGTAGCCCTCTAGCGGATACCGCGACATCGACGCGCCAAGGAACAGCAGGTCGTCGAAGTGGGGAAGTTTCCGTTTGGCGCCCCAGCCGCGGATGTCGTAGATGCCCGTTTCGGCGGCTCGCTGGATCTCGTGGATCACGTCACGGTCGAAGGTCGCAGATTCTCGCAGGCCCGGCGCGTTGGTGGTCACGCTTGTCTCCCTTTCGGCGGCTTTGGCCGCCTTTGGCCGGCGGTCAATACGCCGACGCGTTGTCGACATGGAAGTTGTACAAAGTGCGGGCGGACCCGTACCGGGTGAACTCCGCTGGGTCGGCGTCGAAGTCGGCCGCCTCGAGCAGTTCGGTAAGCTCGGCGAGGTGCTCGGCACGCATCGGTTTCTGGATGCAGTCGGCGCCGAGCGACGCCACCGAGCCGCGCACGTAGATCCGGGCCTCGTACAGGGAGTCGCCAAGTGCCTCACCGGCATTGCCGCACACCACCAGACGACCGGCCTGGCCCATGAACGCGCTCATGTGGCCGATGTCGCCCCCGACGACGATGTCGACACCCTTCATCGAGATGCCGCAACGTGCTGCCGCGTTGCCCGTGATCACCAAGAGTCCACCGTGCGCCGTCGCTGCTGCCGACTGCGATGCGTCGCCGTTGACCCGCACCGTGCCCGACATCATGTTCTCGGCCACGCCGACGCCGACGTTGCCGTCGACGGTCACGGTCGCGTGCTTGTTCATTCCCGCGCAGTAGTAGCCGACGTGCCCTTCGATGGTGACCTCGAGGTCGGCGTCGAGCCCGCAGGCAAGCGCATGGGCGCCTTGTGGATTGGTGATGCGCAACGCCTTCGGCGCATCGGTCGACGCGAGCAGCGCGTTGATGTCGCGAGTGGTCGATTCGCGAAGGTCGATTGTGACGACCGAAGTCGTCTCTACCGATGCCATACGTACACCTGTTCGGGTTCCGGCTCAAAGATGCGCGCGTCGCCGATGCCGGGCAGGTTCGCTAGCGCGCGGTATTCCGACGCCATCGCGACCCAATCGCCGGTCTCGGCGATGATGGCCGGTTTGCACGAGATCGCATCGCGCAGAACCGCGAACGACTCGGCAGTGGACACCAGCAGCGTGTAGAACCCGTCGAAGGTCTCGTTTAGTGCCAACAGCGCCTTCTCCAGATCGGCGCCCTCGGCGAGTTGCTTGGCGACAAACCGCGCGCCGACTTCGGTGTCGTTCTCGCTGTCGAAGACGACGCCGTCGCGCTCGAGCTGGTGCTTGATCGACATGTGGTTGGAGAAGGAGCCGTTGTGGACCAGGCACTGGTCCGGTCCGACGGAGAAGGGATGCGACCCCGCGGCGACCACGGCCGATTCGGTGGCCATGCGGGTGTGTCCGACGCCCTGCCATCCGCGCGCGTTGGCCAGGCCGAAGCTGCGGGCAAGCGCGCGGGGGTTGCCGGTGCCTTTGAGCACGGTCAGCTCGGACCCGAAGCCGATCAAGCGCGCGCTCGGCACAGCCGATCGGGTGGCGGTGGCCAGGATGTCGTGGTCGAGGGGTGCGTGCAGCACCGTTGTCGGCGACTTGTCGATCCCAGTCACGGTGACGCACAGCTCGGTGCTCAGCTCTGCGGCGAGCGCCGGAGCGGCAACGGGGCTGTCAAGCAGCGTGACGGTGCCGTGCCCGGGGGGCGACCAACTGTCATCGCCGTAAATCGCCATCCCGGCCGAATCGGGTCCGCGGTCGACCAGCTGGGAAAGCATGTCCGCGAGCAGCGCGCCGAGCCGGGGGTACAGCGCGGGCTGGCGCAGATGAAGTCCCACTATTCCGCACATGCCGATCCTCAGAATGCGGTGAGGTAGCGGTCGACTTCCCACGCGGAGACGGTGTTGTGCCAGTCGAAGAACTCTTCGCGCTTGAGCGCCGCGAAGTAGTCCGCGACGCCGGCGCCGGCACCGTCGAGCGAGCCGCGCACCACAGCGTCGGCGTCCAATGCGTCGACCGCGTGCAGCAGGGTCAACGGCAGACCCGGACCGGTTCGGCTGCCTGGTACGCCCGGATCGAGCCCGCGGGCCATGCCGTCGAGGCCGGCGGTGACGGTGGCGGCGGTCGCAAGGTACGGGTTGGCCGAGCCGTCGGCACCGCGCAGCTCCACCCGGTTGTGGTCCGGCACGCGCAGGAAATGGGTGCGGTCGTTGCCGCCGTAACTGGCTGCCTGTGGCGCCCAGGTCGCCCCGCTTGCGGTGGACGTGGCACCGGTTCGCTTGTAGGAGTTGACGGTTGGGGCGATGACCGCCTGCAGCGCGCACGCGTGATCGAGAATTCCGGCGATGAACGAGTAGGCAGTCGACGACAGGCCGAGGCCTTTCTGGTCGGCCGGATCCGGGAACAGCTGACCGCTCGCGTCGGAGAGCGACAGATGCATGTGCATGCCGGTGCCGGTGCGGTCGCCGAACGGCTTCGGCATGAACGTCGCCTGCATGCCGCGGCGTTCGGCGATCACCGAGAGCAGATACCGGGCGGTGATGACGCGGTCGGCGGTGCTCAGCGCGTCGGCGAATTCGAAGTTCTGCTCGAACTGGCCGTTCCCGTCCTCGTGGTCGTTGGCGTAGTTGCCCCAGCCGAGCGCGTTCATCGCGTGCGAGATATCGGCGAGGTGGTCGTACATGCGGGTGACGCCCCGGGCGTCGTAGCAGGGCTGGGCGCTGAGGTCGGCGGAGTCGGCCACGGTCAGCGCGCCGTCGGCACCGCGGACAACCAGGAAGTACTCGATCTCCGCGCCCACGTCGACTGACAGCCCGAGGTCGGCTGCTTTGCGCAGGGCCGCTTTGAGGATGACGCGCGGCGAGTACGGCCACGGTTTGCCGTCGACGTGCGGGTCACAGTGGACGATTGCCAACCCGGGCCGGACGAACGGGATCGGCATGAAGGACGCTTTGTCGGGGATCGCGATCAGATCCGGATCCTTCGGCAACTGCCCCATGCCGCCCGCCGCGTAACCGGCGAAGCCGACGCCCTCCGTTTCTAACATCTCGGCGGCCTCGACCGGCACCAGCTTGGCGCACGGTTTGCCGGTGAGTGTCACGAAAAGGGCAAGAATGAACGTGGTTTTCGACGCGTTGGCGCGCTCGACGAGGCTGAGCGGTCGGGCATTGCCGTAACGCGACGGCGCCGGTTGGGCGGTGTCGACGGTCATCGTGTTGTTACCTCCTGGAACGGTGTTGCGGGGGTGTCATCGCATCTGGCCTGCGCCGCTGTATGGATGACGACTGGTGAGCAGATCCCCTTCGGCGAATCGGGCGTACCGGAAGTCGGCCGGTGTGACGCCGGGCAGGCCGGTCTTGCCGTCGACGAGCAGGTCGGCGACGAGCCGCCCGACCGCAGGCGAGATTTTGAAGCCGTGGCCGCTGAAGCCCGCCGCGAGGAAGAGACCCTCCAGCGGTGACGGGCCGATGATCGGGTTGTAGTCGGGGGTGACGTCGTAGCAGCCGCCGTAGGTCGCGGTGATCCGCGGATCCGGCATGGCGGGCAGGCGGTATTCGAGCTTGCCGATCGCCAGGTCGATCGCGTCGTCGTCGGCGCGGTTGGGATAGTTGTCCGGGTCGGCGAACTGCGGGTTGGAGTGATCGCTGTTGCCGGTCAGTAGCGTGCCGTTGGGCTCGCGGCAGATGTATTGAAGGCGATGAAGATCCGAGAACACCGGCACGCTTGGGGTGGGCGTGCCGGGGTCGACCAGTACAAGTTGGGCGCGCTGGGTGCGGACCGGGACGTCGACGCCGACCGTTGCCGCCAGTGCCGGCGTCCATGGTCCAGCCGCCAATATCACTGTCGCGGCGTGGATTTCGGTGCCATCGGCCAGCATGACGCCGGACACGGACCCGTCGCGCCGGGCGACCACCGCGGACACGGGGGCACGTTGGCGGATATTCACGCCCGACGCCCGTGCGCCGGCCGCGAACGCCATGCCGGTCAGGTACGCATCGCCTCGTCCGCCGCGCGGTTCGTAGGCGAACGAGGCGAAGTCATCGAGGTTCAGGCCGGGCCACAGCTCGGCCACCGTCTCGTGGCCGACAACGTCGACGTCGACGCCGAGCGCCTGCTGCATCGCGACATTGGCCTTCAGTGCGTCGACGTCGGCCTCGCCCACTGCGACTACGTAGCCGCACTGGCGGAATCCGATGTCGTCGCCGAACAACTCGGGTGCCCGTTCGAATACCTCAACACCGTGCCAGGCCATCGCTGCCAGCGACGGGATGCCGTAATGGCAGCGGACAACCCCACTGGACTTGCCCGTCATGCCGGAACACAACGAATCACGCTCGATGACCACGACGTCGCTCGCGCCGCGGGCGGCGAGGGACCACGCGATCGAGAGGCCCTCGAGCCCGCCGCCGACCACGACATATTGCGCTGTCTCCGCCACGGGTGCCTTACTGACTGGTTTCCGGTGTGCCGGGGTGTTTCCGCTGAGGAATCATCATTCGATGCTATGAAACACACTGAATGTGTCGGGCGGGTTTCGAGCGCGTCATCGCCACGTATCGGTGGCGGTCGTTTCACGAGGTTGGGTGCGGGTCACCAGTGGGAATCGGGATATGCAGTGACCGCGAGGAACCGGATGGGCAACCGGACGAGATCGAGCGGGCCGTGCAGACCCTCCCCATCGAGAAGGAGGCAGTCGCCGGGGCGCATCGTGTATTCGCTCTCCCCGTGGCCATAGATCATGACGCCTTCGAGCATGTACAGCAGCTCGGTGCCGGGGTGCTGGAACAGGGGATAGGGCTCGCTCTTGTCGGTGAGCGTGACCAGCACCGGCTCCAGTCGTTTGTGCTGCCCGCGCAGCGCACCGAGCAATTCGTAATGGTGACCGACGCGGGTGCCGCGGCCGACGATCACCGACCCGCGACCGGATTCGGTGAACGCGGCCTCCCGCGCGTTGTCCGCACCCCGGAACAGCGCGGTGACCGGGGCGTCGAGTACGGTCGCGAGTTTCGCCAGAGTGGACAGGCTGCACGAGGTCTGGGCGTTTTCGATCTTGGACAGCATGGCCTTCGAAATCCCGGCTTTGGCAGCCATTTCCGCGACCGACAGGCCGGTGGCGCGCCGCAGGGCGCGCACTTGCGCGGCGATTGCAACCTCGAGTGCCGGCATCGCGGGGGTGTCTGTCGGCACCTCGCGCTCGATCGGTGCGGGGTCACCGGTGTCGCGGTGGATCCGGGTCGGGGCATCAGCCATTCGCGCAGCCTATCCCAGGGTCTACTGGCAGTGAACGATTTGGCCGCCGGGGGCTCGGTTGGCCGCCGGGGGCTCGGTTGGCCGCCGGGGGCTCGGTTGGCCGCCGCGCGGCTATCGGTGCCGAGGGGCGTACATGATGAGTCCCACGCCGATCAGGCATACCGCCGCCCCGGCCAGGTCCCATCGGTCGGGCCGAAAGCCGTCCAGCGCCATGCCCCAGGCCAGGGACCCGGCGACGAAGACACCGCCGTATGCGGCGAGGATCCGGCCGAAGTGGGCATCGGGTTGCAGTGTCGCGACGAATCCGTATGCCGCCAACGCCGCGACGCCGAATCCGACCCAGGCCACGCCGCGGTGCTCACGCACCCCCTGCCAGACCAGCCATGCGCCGCCGATCTCAGCGATCGCGGCCAGGGTGAACAACGAGATCGACTTGGCAACGGTCACGTCGACACCTCCGCGGTGGATCTGGCGGTCGATTGGGCGGTCGATTGGCGGTTCATTGGGCGGTCGATTGGGCGGCTAGGCCGCGGCATCGACGCTGACACCAGCTCCCAGCCGCCGCGCTAGCTGCGTGGCCAGGTCGCCTTCGATCAGCCGGCGAACCCGCCCGGCGGTCGGACGCTCCAGCAGCACGCGAGTGGCGCCGCGCCGCCGGACGATCCGCACGATCGCCCGGTGCGCGTGGCGGGTCACCACGATCTGACCGTCGACATCGATGCCGTCGCGGCGCAGCCGGTGCACCGTCGTGGTGATCGCCGCGTCGGCGGCCGCCCGCTCCGTGGCCGTGGGCATCAGGCCGGGATTGGGCAGGCCGAGGGCATAGCCGTGGATCTTCAGCGGCAAAACCACGGTGACGGTCCCACCGGCGGCACGTGCCGCGGTCAGCAGCGCGTCTGAGGCGGCGGCGTCGGGCCGCAGCACCACCACCACGTCGCGTGCGGAGTCCGGCGGCGGATCGCCGCGGCGGCGGCCGAGCCGTGCCATTCCCGTCGTCATGCCGGCTCGGGCTCGGCGGCCAGCTCCGGAATGGCCACCGGCGCGGGGGTGACGTCGGCGCGCCGGTCACTGAAACGGCGCCAGAGGTGCAGCGGCGCGTAGGCGGCCAGCACCAGCACGCCGAGCAGGAACAGCGAGTGACTGGGGCTGCTGAGCACGACAGAGGGGCTGTTCCAGCCGCCGAACACCAGCAGTACGGCGCAGACCAGGCCGATCGCAAGGGCAACCCAGCGCATGAACCCGGGCAGCCGCACCGGCCGCTCGACGGACGGGCGAGTCTGGCGGTGGGCGAAATAGGCGAAAAAGCCCATCATGCAAGCGAAAAGATAGCCGATGTTGGAGAAGATGTAGATCCGCAGCGGGCTGCCGAACAGCAGCACGATCGCCGAGCACGCGACGTTGAACGCCATCGCGCGGTCGGGCACGCCGTGCTTGTTGAGGTGGCCGAACCACCGTGGCAGCACCCCGTCGGCGGACGCCTGAAACAGTGAGCGGGCGCAGCCCATGATGGCGTTGAGCACACTCAGCAGCAGCGCAAGGATGAGCGGCACCCCGATCACCCACTGCACCCACCCGCCCGAGGAGCCGGTGATCTTCGAGATGAACGTCGAGAAGATGGTGAGTGGGTCGACGTTGTCGGCGACGCCGATGACGAGAACGAGGACCACGGCGGTCATCACGAAGATGAAGAAGCCGTAGATGCCTTCCACGGTCATCGCGATCTTCGCGTCGCGCGACGGGTTGCCGCACTCGCCGAGGTAACAGGCCGCGGCCTCCATCGCGAGCACCGACCACGTCATGACGAACAGCCACGCGATGATCAATGTCGGGCTCGCCGCCGCACTGGGGGCGAAATGGAAACCGGCGAGGTTGCCGAAGTGCATTGAGCCGGGCCGGAACAGAGGAAGCAGGATCAGCACCGTCAGCGGCGCCATCGAGACGATGCCCATGAACGTCGCGAAGCCCGCACCGAGCCTGATGCCGAGGTACGAGGGAATGTACATCGCGGCGATCGCCACCACGGAGATGATCAGGACGGACAGGGTGACGGGGCTGCCGATCGAGCCGAAGGGAAGGTACGACGGTCCCTTGGGGATGCCGAACAACTGAATGATGTAGGCCGACGCGAGGATCATGTTGATGGGTGCGACGGGGAACCAGCCCAGCCAGTACGCCCATGCCGACAGCCCGCCGAGATGCCTGGCCGTCCCGCGATGAACCTCGTCGAACGCCTCGGTGGTGTAGGACGGCAGACCGCCGGTGCGATGCGGCATCACCGCCGCTAGCTCGGCGGCGAAAACGCAGAGCAGCACTCCCATCGCCGTGGCCAGCGCGATCAGGGGCACCGCGGCCGCGCCCAGGGCCTGAACGGCCGGCGGATCGATGCCGGTGACCAGGATCGGACCCGCCAGCCCGATCACGAATGCGCCCCACCAGTTGGTCCCCCTGTGCAGGCCCGTTTTCTGCGCGGCGGTCGTCGACGTCATCCAATGTCCATTCGTCAGCGGCCATGCATGGCCAGTGGTCACGGTCCACTGGTAGTAGAAGCCGCACTTGTTTCGCGGCGATAAACGCGGTGTAACGACAGTAGATAAGGTGGCGGTGCCTACGGCGTCCACCAGGGCCGCAGCGGCAGGCCGCCGTCGTGGCCGCGCTCGTCAAGCTTGACCGCAAGCACCTGGTGCAGCTGAATCGCGTTGTGGTCAAACCCAACTCGCGCGGCTGCCAGGTAAAGACCCCACACCTTGGCGGTGCCCAGCCCGACCTCTTCGACCGCCTCGTCCCAGTGCGCGACCAGGTTCGCGCACCAATCACGCAGAGTCATCGCATAGTGGTGGCGCAGGTTTTCCTCGTGCAGCACCTCGAAGCCGACGTCCTGGATCTCGGTGATGATGCGGCCCGATCCGGCGAGCTCCCCGTCGGGGAACACGTACCGATCGATGAAGCCGCCGGCGATGGGGCTGTGGCGATTGTGGCTGCGGGTGATGCAGTGGTTGAGCAACAGCCCACCGGTGCGCAGCCTGGACTTCAGGAAGGTGAAGTACGCCGGGTAGTTCGCGACCCCGATGTGCTCGGTCAGCCCGATCGAGGACACCGCGTCGAACTGCGTCTCCTCGATGTCGCGGTAGTCGCCGTGCCGGACCTCGGCCAGCTCGGTGAGGCCCTCGTCGGCAATCGCCTTCTGCGCCCAGATGGCCTGCTCTTTCGACAGCGTCACGCCGATCGCCTTGACGCCCTTGCGTGCGGCGTAGCGGACCATGCCGCCCCACCCGCAGCCGACGTCGAGCAGGCGATCGCCCGGGTTCAGCCGCAGCTTGTCGAACACCAGCCGGTATTTGTTGTTCTGCGCCTCCTCCAGGGTCGCATCCGGGTGCGGGTAGCACGCGCAGGTGTAGGTCATCGACGGCCCGAGCAGCCACTCGTAGAACGTGTTGGACACGTCGTAGTGGTGATGGATCGCCTCGGCGTCGCGGGTCTTGCTGTGCCGGAAGCCCTCAAAGACACGCCGCCACCGGGGCAGCACTTCCTGCGGCGGTGGTGCGATCGGCTTCAGGTGCTCGATGCCGATCGAGCGGATGATGTTGGCCAGCACCCGCGCCGGCGGCCGTTTGAAGTCAAGCTGGTACGCCAGCGCGCTGAGCAGTGGATAGGGGTCGCCGGGGTGCACACCTTGCGGCTCGAGGTCACCCGAGATGTAGGCACGAGCCAAGCCGAGTTCGTTGGGCGCGGTGGCCAGATAGGTGGTGCCGCGCGGCGTGACGAGGCGCAACCCCAGCGGCGCGTCCTCGGGTCCGGTGTGGCTGCCGTCGTACGCGCTGAACCGCAGCGGCAGCGACCCGGCGGCGAATACCTCGAGGACTTCGGCCAGCGTCATCTTGCCCGAGGGCGCCGTCGCGCGTTCCTTGAACGTGGTCATCGTCGTTGCACCGCCTTCGCATAGAGGTCGAGGAAGCGTGAGTCGGGATCGTAGGTCTTTTTCAGCGTCTTATAGGTCTCCCCGCCATACAGTTCGTCAAACTCCTCGGGCGAGTAAAAGGCGTCGGAGTACAGCGATTTGTGACCGTCGAGCTCGCTGACCCGCTGCTCGATCAGCCGGTTCGTCGCGCCCTCGGTCGCGCCGGCGGGCACCGAAGACCAGAAGCCGACATTGACGTAGGTGTGACCGGGACGGATGGGGTACAGCGGCCAGCCGTCGGCCCAATCGGGGGTGCCGCGCAGTCGCAGCGGACACAGCCAGATCGGCTCGATCGGGACGTTGCCCAGGAACCAGTCCAGGAACTCCACACACCGCTCGATCGGCACCTCGACGTCCTGCACGACCCGTTCGCGCGGTGGTCGGCCGTTACGCTTTTCGATGCGGTCGGCGATGTGGAACTTTTGGTCGTAGGACATCAGCTTCCAGTAGAAGCTGCTGCGCCGATAGCGCCGCGGCCAGAGCCGACGCAGCCGCGGGTTCTGCGCACCGAATGCCCGTGAACACCAGAACCAGTCGGTGTCCCACCGCCACAGGTAGTCGTGGATGGTCAGCCGGTCGTCCTTGACGCCGTCGTCGTGCTGGATCGACCGGTAGTAGATGTGCTTCCCGGTGTAGTCGCTGACCGGGCCCGGGGTCGATGTCTGCACGCCGACGCACAGATAGCTTTCATCGGCGCTGAACACGACGCCGTCCAGGTAATCCACCGGGTCGCCGCCGAGGCCGCCGGTTTCGATGATCCGGTCCATCTCCGCGACGAGCTCGTCGAGCGAGTGGAATCTCAGGTGCCGCAGCGCGACAAACGGCTTGATGTTCTCCAGCTCGATCCGTAGCCGCACCGAATAGCCGAGGGTGCCATACGAATTGGGAAAGCCACGGTACAGGTCTTGATGTTGGTCCGGTGCGGCGGTGACGACCTCGCCGGTGCCGGTGAGGATGTCCATCTCCAGCACCGACTCGTGTGGCAGCCCGTTACGAAACGATGCCGACTCGATGCCCAGCCCGGTGACCGCGCCACCCAGCGTGATGGTCTTCAGTTGTGGGACCACCAGCGGCGAGAGCCCGTACGGCAGCGTCGCGGCGACGAGGTCCTGATAGGTGCACATGCCGGCGACGTCGGCGGTGCGGGTGTGCGGATCCACCGCGAGCACGTTGGTCAGGCCCGACGCGTCCAGGCCCGGCGCGTTGCGTTTGGACCGCGCGCGGAACAGATTGGACGTCGGTTTGGCCAGCCGCACCGTCGCGTTGCGCGGGATCTTTCGGTAGCTGGCAATCAGCCGGCGCACACCCTCGGCGTGCGCGGCCTGCGCATCGGCCCCCGGTATTGACACAGATATACGCTAGTCCGCGGTGCGCGCCGACGCGACCGCTCGGCATTCGAACGACGACCTGACAGAGGAGCCTTGCCTGATGGGACAGGTCAGCGCCGCAAGCAGCGTCCTGATCAACGCCGAACCCGCGGCCGTGCTGAGCGCGGTGGCCGACTATCGGAATGTGCGGCCGAAGATCCTGTCCTCGCACTACAGCGCTTACGAGGTCGTGCAGGGCGGGCAGGGGCGAGGCACGGTGGCCAAGTGGAAGTTGCAGGCCACCAAGTCGCGGGTGCGGGACGTGCAGGCCAACGTCGATGTCGCCGGGCACACCGTGATCGAAAAAGACGCCAACTCGACGATGGTGAGCAACTGGACCGTCGCCCCCGCCGGTCCGGGTTCATCGGTCACGCTGAAGACGTCGTGGCAGGGCGCAGGTGGGGTGAAGGGTTTTTTCGAAAGGACCTTCGCGCCGTTGGGTTTGCGCAAAATCCAAGATGAGGTGCTGGAAAAACTGAAGAAGGAACTAGAGGGCGTGGCTTAGGGCGCTTAGGGCGCTTAGGGCGCTTAGGGCGTGGCTTCTGGGGTGGATTGGGACGTGGTTTAGGACGTGCCGCGCCGGGAGCCGAGGAAGCCGGCGATGCCGTTGACGACGGCGGCGGCGTACTTCTGCCGGCCATCGGGTGACGTGATCAATGCGGTGTCGGCCGGGTTTTTCATGTTGCCGAGCTCGACGAGGACGGCCGGGTATTGCGCCAGGTTCAGGCCGGCGAGGTCGGGGCGGCCGTAGAGCCCGTCGGAACCGATGTAGTTCGACGCCGGGATGCCCGCGGCCACCAGCTGATCACGCATGATTCTGGCCATCTGCATTGCCGGGCCGGCCTGGGCCTCGTTGAGCGGCGGCGCGGAATAGTTCACGTGGAAACCGCGACCGGTTGGCGGTCCGCCGTCGGCGTGGATGCTGACGATCGCGTCCGGATGCAGCGCGTTGGCCATCGCCGCGCGTTCGTCGACGCAGGGTGCCAGCGCGTTGTCATTGCCGCGTGACATCGCGGTGCGCACGCCCAGCTGGTCGAGGGCGGTGCGGATGCGAAGCACGACATCCCAGTTGAAGGTGTGCTCGGGATAGCCGTCGTTGGTCGCCGACCCGCTGGTCTGGCATTCCTTCGTTCCGCCGCGGCCGTTGGGCACCTGACGGTTGATCGAGGCATCGTTGGCGCCGTTGTGGCCGGGGTCGAGGAAGACGATCGCACCGCCGATGTTGGCCGGCGCGGCGGCGATGTGTGGTGCCGTGCTTGTCGACGCAGCCGCCAGCGCCGCAACCAACGCTGCGGCGCCGACACGCCGGCGAAGGGCATCTGGCACCGCGTCACGGTAGCCGATCATGACTACGCTGGGGGTTCGACCCGCCGACTATTCGCCGAACAGATGAACTCGAGACAGGACTGTGATGCAACCCGAAGGCTCGCCGGACATGTCGGCGTTGCTCGCCCAGGCGCAGCAGATGCAACAGCAGCTGATGGAGGCCCAGGAACAATTGGCCGCCGCCGAGGTGCACGGCCAGGCCGGCGGCGGTCTGGTGCAGGTGACCATGAAGGGCAGCGGGGAAGTGGTCGCGGTGTCGATCGATCCGAAGGTCGTCGATCCCGGTGACATCGATACGCTGCAAGATCTCATCGTCGGCGCCCTGGCGGACGCGTCGAATCAGGTCACTACCCTGGCGCAGAGCCGGTTAGGCCCGCTGGCCGGGGGGCTGGGGCTCTAGCGTTGTTCGAGGGCCCGGTCCAGGATCTGATCGATGAGCTGGGAAAGCTGCCGGGCATCGGCCCGAAGAGCGCTCAGCGGATCGCGTTTCATCTGCTGTCCGTCGAAGCGCCGGACATCGACCGGCTGACCGCGGTGCTGGCGAAAGTCCGTGAGGGAGTGCAGTTCTGCGCGGTATGCGGCAATGTGTCCGACGCGGAGCGATGCCGCATCTGCTCCGACGCGCGTCGCGATGCTGCAGTGGTGTGCGTCGTCGAGGAGCCCAAGGACGTCCAGGCCGTCGAGCGCACGCGGGAGTTTCGCGGCCGCTACCACGTACTGGGCGGGGCGCTTGATCCGTTGTCGGGCATCGGCCCGGACCAGCTGCGGATCCGCGAGCTGTTGAATCGGCTAAGTGAACGGGTGGACGGCGTCGAGGTCACCGAGGTGATCATCGCGACGGACCCGAACACCGAGGGCGAGGCGACCGCGACGTACCTGGTGCGGATGCTGCGCGACATCCCGGGCCTGACAGTCACCCGGATCGCCTCGGGCCTGCCGATGGGCGGCGACCTCGAGTTCGCCGACGAGCTGACCCTCGGGCGTGCGTTGTCGGGGCGCCGGCAGATGGCGTAGTTCTGCTGGGTTGCGCTCTGCTGCTGCTGCTGCGTCGAAACCAGCGTTTTGGCGGCTGTTACTCGCACTTTTCCGGCTAAACGTCGGTTTGGACGCAATGTCGGCGGGGGCTGCGACCATCGGGCGGTGGGGGAGGTCTTCATTGGCAGCGAGGCGGTCGCGTCGGGTCGGCTGACGCGATATCAGGTGCGACGCTGGTATCGCCCGATCTACCGCGGCGTTTATGTGCCCAGGCGGTCGGTTCCGACGCTGCGTGATCGGACGGTCGGTGCCTGGTACGCGTCGCACCGCCGGGGCGTGATCGCCGGCGTTGCCGCCTCGGCATTGCATGGCGCCGCATGGGTAGACGAGGAAACCCCGATCGAGCTGGTTTGGGAAGCACGGCCACAGCGGGGTCTGGTGTTGCGCAATGAGGCACTGGCCGACGACGAAATAACCAAGGTCGCTGGAATTCCGGTGACCACGCGGGCACGGACCGCGTTCGACCTGGGTCGGCATCTGCCTCGGGACGAGGCGGTGGCGCGGCTGGACGCGCTGATGTGGGCGACGCCGTTCTCGATGGAAGACGTGCTGATGCTGGCCAAGCGGTATCGCGGCGCACGCGGACTGCGGCGACTGTCGGCGGCGCTGCCGCTTGTCGACGGTGGCGCCGCGTCGCCGAGAGAATCGTGGCTGCGGCTGTTGTTCATCGACGCCGGATTTCCGCGCCCCGCGACGCAGATCCCGGTCGTCGACGGGCGCGGGCGGCTGGTGCGGATGCTTGACATGGGTTGGGAAGAATTTCGAGTGGCCGCCGAGTACGACGGCGATCAACATCGCACCAACCGCAAGCAGTACGTCAAGGATCTGCGGGTCCACCCGAAGCTCGAGGGCCTTGGGTGGATCGTGATACGCGTGATCAGCGAGGACCGCCAGGACGACGTCATCGCGCGGGCGCGAACGGCGCTGGTGTCGCGAGGCTGGCAACCTAGCGAGGCGCGGCGAGGCGCTCGCGGCGCAGCAGCGCGACCTCGTCGAGCTCCAGCGGCGCAAGCTCGCCTACGACCCGGCTGAGCAGCAGGTCGGCGAGCTGCGGGTTGCGCGCCAGGCACGGGCCATGCATGTAGGTCGCGACGACGCTGCCCTGGACCGCGCCGTCGACGCCGTCGCCGGCCCGATTGCCTGCGCCTCTTGTGACCGCACCTAACGGCTTCGCGGAGTCGCCCAAAACCGTTCCGCCGCGGTGGTTTTCGAAGCCGGTCAGCGGCTGCGTCAGGCCGTCCAGCAGCGGCCGGCTGACCAGCTCGCCGATGGTTCGCACGGGCTGCGGGGCGGTGATTAGATCGAGCAGCCCGACGCCGTCGACCCGCTCGCCCGCCGAGGTCTCATACCAGTGGCCGAGCACTTGAATCGCCGCGCAGATCGCCAGCACCGGCGCGCCGTCATTGGCCGCGCGTTGCAGACCCGGATGGCGGATCAGATGCTTGGTCGCCAACCGCTGCGCGTAGTCCTCCGCGCCACCAAGGGTGTAAAAGTCCAACCCCGAAGGCACCGGCTCGGACAGCGTGATCTCGATGATCTCGGCGTCGAACCCCCGCAGCCGCAACCGCTGGCGCAGCACCACCGCGTTGCCGCCATCACCGTAGGTGCCCATCACATCGGGCAACACCAGCCCGATCCGCACCGTCGAGTCAGCCACGGCGCCGGCCCAACGCTCGCTGCAGCTGGAGAAACGCCGTGTAGTTGGCAATAACCTCGACGTGACCCGGTGGGCACGACTCGATCGCCGCCGTCGTGTCGTGCACCAGCTTGTGGTCCACCCCCGCGTACGTCAGCCGCACGGCCAGGTCCGTCGCTCGTTCGCCGGCGGCTACCACCGCGGTGGTTCCGCCGGTGGCTCGCCGCCGGAGCGGCTCATCGACGAGCTGCTCGAACCGCACATCCCACAGCCACGACAGGTCCTCACCGTCGGGGATCTGCCCGTTCACCGCGATCACGACCCCGGCACCGTGCGTGTCGATCATCGACAGCGATTCCTGCCAGCCCGCCGGATTCTTGGCGAGCAGTATCCGCGCGGTGTGCGAGCCGACCGTCACGGTTCGGTACCGGCCGGCCACTTCGGAAACACCCGACACCGCCGCCACCGCCGCGGCCGGATCGACGCCGAGCGCCACCGCCGCGGCGACGGCCTGGGCCGCGTTGCCACGGTTCACCGTCCCTGGCAGCGCCAGCTTCATCGGGAGCGCCAACCCGTCTGGGCCGTAGAGCGTTTCATCATCGAACCACCACTGCGGCGTCGGCCGCTTGAAGTCGGTGCCGGTGCTGTACCAGTGGGTGTGTTCACGCACGATCACCTCGCCGGACCGCGGACAGCTCACCGAATCCAACGCCCAGCCACCGCCGGCGGCCACCCACAGCACATTCGGGCAGTCGTAGGCCGCCGAGGTCATCAGCACGTCGTCACAATTGGCTACCACGACCGCCGACGGATGCCGCGCCAAACCCGCCCGCAACGTGCGCTCGATCGCATTGATCTCGCCGACGCGGTCCAACTGGTCACGCGACAGGTTCAGTAGCACCACCACGCCCGGCTGCACCGCATCGGCGACGTGGGGCAGGTGCATCTCGTCGACCTCCAGGGCGGCCAGCCGCGCGTCTCGGGCCGAAGCCAGTGCCGCGATGAGCCCGGCGTCCATGTTGGCGCCCTCCGAGTTCGTCGCCACCTGGCCAACGGAACCGAGCGCCGCGGCCGCCATCCGCGTCGTCGTCGACTTGCCGTTGGTGCCGGTGATCAGCACGGTGCGCCGTCCCGAGCCGAGCTGGCGCAGCAGCGACTTGTCCAGGTTCATCGCGACGAGCCCGCCGATCATCGCGCCGGCGCCGCGGCCGGTCACCCGCGACGCCCAGCGCGCGGTCGCTCCGGCCGCAAGCGCGACACGTCCGCGGGCGGTGATCACCCGGGCAAGTTTAGGTAACGATGCGCGACACGCTGACCTCGCCGATCCGTCGCTCCCCGGCAAAGTCGGTGTGCCGTGGGATTCTGACTGCGTGGTGGCCATGACCCAGGTGCCCCCCTGGGGGCGGCCGGCCGCCGAGCACAAGGGCGGCTGGGTGGTACTTGACGTCGAGACGTCGGGTTTTCGCCCGGGCCACGCACGCATCATCAGCCTCGCCGCGCTGGCGCTCGACGGCAACGGCGCGGTGGAGCGGTCGGTAGTAAGCCTGCTCAACCCGGGCGTCGATCCGGGGCCCACACATGTGCACGGGCTGACGGCCGACATGCTGGCCGGCCAGCCGTCGTTCGCCGACATCGTCTCGGAATTGGTCTACATGCTGTGCGACCGCACGCTCGTCGCCCACAACGCGGCCTTCGACTATTCGTTCTTGTCGGCCGAAGCGGAGTTGGCCGAGATCGAGCTGCCGATCGACGAGGTGATGTGCACGGTGGAGCTGACCCGACGGCTGTCGCTGGGCACCGAGAACCTGCGGCTGGAGACGCTGGCCGCGCATTGGGGCATCTCGCAGCTCAAGCCGCACGATGCATTCGACGACGCGCTCGTGCTGTCGCAGATTCTGACGCCGGCGGTCAAGCTCGCCCAGGAACGCGACGTATGGCTTCCGGTGCGCCCCACGACGCGGCGTCGCTGGCCGAACGGCAGCGTCACCCACGACGAGTTGCGGCCGCTGAAGATGCTGGCCTCGCGGGTGCCGTGTGAGTGGCTCAACCCGGGCCGCTACCAGCCGGGGCGACCACTCGTGCAGGGCATGCGGGTCGCGCTGTCGGCCGAGGTGGACCGCACGCACGAGGAGCTGATCGAGCGGATCATGCACGTCGGGCTGGCCTACAGCGACATGATCGACGAGGACACCTCGGTGGTCATTTGTAACGACCCGAACGCCGAACACGGCAAGGGTTTTCATGCCCGCGAGCTGGGCGTGCCGACGCTCTCCGACGTCGACTTCCTCGCACAGCTCGACTCCGTGGTCGGCGGCACCGGCATCGAGGACTTCACCGACTCGACCGTGGAGCTCGGCGAGCAGTTCGCGTTGTTCTGACGGGTCTAGGGCCGCGCGGCCCGGTTCACCGCTGACACGACGGCCCGCAGCGATGCGGTGGTGATCGACGTCGCGATGCCGGCACCCCACACCGTGCGGCCGCCGATCGACGCCTCGACGTACGCGGCGGCACGGGCGTCCTCGCCCGCCGACAACGCGTGTTCGGCGTAGTCGAGCACCTGCACATGGATGCCGACACCGGTCAGGGCATCCACGAATGCGGCCAGCGGGCCGTTGCCGGTGCCGCGGATTTCGGTCTCGACGCCGTCGATCCGCACCACGGCCTCGATGGCGTCGGTGCCGCCGTCGACCTCGGACCCAACCACGCGCTGACGGACACGTTCCAGCGGTCGCACCGGAGCCAGGTACTCGTCGGCGAAGACGTCCCACATCTCCTTCGACGACACCTCGCCGCCCTCGCCATCGGTGATCTTCTGGATCACCTGCGAGAACTCGATCTGCAGCCGCCGCGGCAGCGCCAGGCCGTGGTCGGCCTTCATGATGTAGGCCACCCCACCCTTGCCGGATTGCGAGTTGACCCGGATCACCGCCTCGTAGGTGCGGCCGACGTCCTTCGGGTCGATCGGCAGGTACGGCACCTGCCAGAGGATGTCGTCGACGTCGGCGTCGGCCTCGTCGGCGGCCACTTTCATCGCGTCCAGGCCCTTGTTGATCGCATCCTGATGGCTTCCGGAGAACGCGGTGTACACCAGGTCGCCGCCGTACGGGTGGCGCTCATGAACGGGCAGCTGATTGCAGTATTCGACGGTGCGACGGATCTCGTCGATATTGGAGAAGTCGATCTGCGGGTCGATGCCGCGGGAGAAGAGATTCAACCCCAGCGTCACGACGCAGACGTTACCGGTGCGCTCGCCGTTGCCGAACAGGCAGCCCTCGATCCGGTCGGCGCCGGCCTGATAGCCCAATTCCGCTGCGGCGACGGCCGTTCCGCGATCGTTGTGCGGATGCAGGCTCAGGATGACGCTGTCGCGGCGGGCCAGGTTGCGGTGCATCCACTCGATGGAATCGGCGTAGACGTTCGGCGTGGCCATCTCGACGGTCGCCGGCAGGTTCAAGATGATCGGATTGTCCGGCGTCGGCTGGACCACGTCGGCGACCGCGTCGCACACCTCCTTGGCGTACACCAGTTCAGTGCCGGTGTAGGACTCCGGGGAATACTCGAAACGCCATTGCGTCCCGGGGTATTTCGCGGCCTGTTCGACACACTTGCGCGCGCCGTCGGTGGCGATCTGCTGCACCGCCGCACGGTCGGCGCGGAACACGACGCGACGCTGAAGGATCGACGTCGAGTTGTAGAAATGCACGATCGCCTTCGAGGCGCCCTCGCATGCCTCGAAGGTTCGCTCGATCAGTTCCGGCCGGCACTGGGTCAGCACCTGGATCGTGACGTCGTCGGGGATCACGCCTTCGGTGATGATTTCGCGGACGAAGTCGAAATCGGTTTGGCTGGCCGACGGGAACCCGACCTCGATTTCCTTGTACCCCATCCGCACCAGCAGGTCGAACATGCGACGCTTGCGCGCCGGGCTCATCGGATCGATCAGCGCCTGGTTGCCGTCACGCAGGTCGACCGCGCACCACATCGGCGCGGTGTTGATGACACGGTCCGGCCAGCTGCGATCGGCCACCCGGATCCGTTCGACCTCCTCGGCGAAGGGGCGGTAGCGCGAGATCGGCATCGCCGTCCCGCGCTGGGTATTCCACGCCGGCTGGCCGGGGTTCGGGGGTCCCGACGGTTTGGTGATCGTGCGGGCCGAGACGAATGCGTCGGCCGAATCAACTACCTCGACACGAGAATCACTGGGAGTCATTGCGTTTGCTTTCCGGGAGTGCATGGACTACGACCGGCGCATCGCGAACACCCGCGACGGGAAGCCGGTCTGGATCAGACCCCGTCGCGGCTGCCGAGAAGGAGCACCCGCTGCACGCCATGCACTCTACCGCATTGTCCGGGCCGCCAAAGCGCCGGCCCGTGACAGACTGTGCCGGTGAGGCACCTGGTCAGCGCCGCGGCCGCCGCGCTGCTGGCCGCGACGCTGGCGCTGACCGGTTGCGACCGCCTCATCGACGGCCGCGCCGCCGTCGGGTCCCGTAACGCCGATCCCGCGTACTTCTTCGCCGGCGACGTGGCCATCTACGGCCAGACCGTGAGCGACAACGACAAGACTGCGCTGGCGTACCTGCGGGCGCTGCGACGCATCGACGTGTGCGGCCTGCTGAACCACGACGCTTTGGCCAAGGTCGGTGAGATCCTCTCGGTGGGCACCCTTTTCGCGTTCAACGAGTGTGACATCGACGTCAAGGTGTCGGGTGCGGCGACGCGCAAATTCGCCTCGGTAGAGCTCGTGATGAGCAGCCAGCCCGGGAATGCGGTCGCGTTCCGGATCGGCGACACCCCGATCTACAAGAATCTTCCCGGCGGCTGCGAGTACCTGGTGCCGTTGCAGCTGGCGCGGCTGCCCGGTGCACACCCACTGCACAAGCCGCAGCAGCCGTTCGTGCGCGTCGGGTTGATCGCCGACAACGACTGCGGCACCGCGCAGCGCATCGCCGCCGCGGTGGCCGAGTGGTTGGGGAAGGGGCCGCTGCCGGCACGCGACGCCGCCGCGGTATATCCCGCACCGCTGGCCGAGCGAGACCCGTGCGAGGTGCTCGCCGGTCTCGGCGGGGACGTCGACCGCTGGGACATCGGGTCGTCGCAGCCGCATCAATGCCGGTTCGGCCTGTGGATGAGCGGATCGGGCGACGTGCTGTCAGTTCAGGTGCAACTCGAGCCGCTGCTGGTCGACACCATCACCGTCGGCAGGGACCGGTCGGAGCGCAACGGCGTCGAGATATATCTGGACCGCAGGTTCTGTTCGGCGGTTTCGTTCGTTGGCCCGCCGATGCGGCGCCGCATCATCGGTGGCGGTTACGTTGAGCTGCCCAACTCGGTGGTGCGGCCGGCGGTCGTGGTGGACGGCAAGGGCAGCACGGACTGCGACGCCGTCGCCGACCTGACCACCCGCGCGGCCAAGCTTTACGGCTGAACAGACTCGAACGGCTGGCCCCAGGTCTGGGCGAACGCGACCTGCTCCAACGGCAACCGCCGCCGGCCCTGCGCGTCGCGCTCGATGATCGCCGGGTCGACGTTGGCATAGTCGCCGAGCGAACCGACCGCCACAACGGCGACGGGGCGGACTTCGTCGGGCAACGCAAATGCACTGCGCGCGCCGTCGGGATAGAAGCCGGCCATCGGATGCGCGACCAATCCGCGAGAAAACGCCTCCACGGTCAGCTGGGCGATCGCCGCCCCGGCGTCGACCGCTGCGTAAAGCGCGGTCTTTTCGTCCGGTCCCTGGTCGACGCAAATCAGGATCAGCGCGCCCGCGGACTTCGCGTAGCTGTTTCCGCGCCGGAGAACTTCCGAGATCATCTCGAATGTCTGGTCGCCTCGGATGCCGACGATAAACCGCACCGGCTGGCGATCACCCCAGGTCGCGGCCCACCGGGCGGCCTCCAGCAGCGCGGTGATCTGCTCGGTGGTCAGCACGGCCGTCGCGTCGAACGCGCGAGGGCTCCACCGGCCCGCGAGCACGGGATGGATCGGGACCCGGGTGTCGGCGCGTCGATCGGCGGGAGGCCCAGCCACGGCTCCACGCTAGCGGTATCGCGCGGAGCAAAATGGGGTGCACTGACCCCTTATTCTTGTTTGAACCCCGCGCAGAAAGGTTGACCGTGGCGCTCGTCGTGCAGAAATACGGCGGATCGTCGGTGGCTGACGCCGAACGGATCCGCCGGGTCGCCGAGCGCATCGTGGAAGCCAAGAAGCAGGGTAACGACGTCGTCGTGGTCGTCTCGGCGATGGGCGACACGACCGACGATCTGCTCGATCTGGCCAAGCAGGTGTGCCCGGCCCCCCCGCCGCGGGAGATGGACATGCTGCTGACCGCGGGGGAGCGGATCTCCAACGCGCTGGTCGCGATGGCGATCGACTCGCTGGGCGCGCATGCCCGCTCGTTCACCGGGTCGCAGGCCGGGGTGATCACCACCAGCGTGCACGGCAACGCGAAGATCATCGACGTCACACCCGGGCGGCTGCAGTCGGCGCTCGACGAGGGCCAGATCGTGCTGGTCGCCGGCTTCCAGGGGGTCAGCCAGGACAGCAAGGACGTCACCACGCTCGGCCGCGGCGGGTCGGACACCACCGCGGTTGCGCTGGCCGCGGCGCTGAACGCCGACGTCTGCGAGATCTACACCGACGTCGACGGCATCTTCACCGCCGACCCGCGGATCGTGCCGAACGCGCGCCGGCTCGAGACAGTCAGCTTCGAGGAGATGCTCGAACTCGCCGCCTGTGGCGCCAAGGTGCTGATGCTGCGCTGCGTGGAATATGCCCGCCGCTACGACGTTCCGATTCACGTCCGGTCGTCGTACTCGGACAATCCCGGCACCGTCGTGACCGGATCGATGGAGGACATATCCATGGAAGACGCCATAATCACCGGAGTCGCCCATGACCGCGGCGAGGCGAGAGTCACCGTCGTCGGCATCCCCGACGTGCCGGGCTATGCCGCAAGGGTGTTTCGCGCGGTGGCCGACGCCGACGTCAACATCGACATGGTGCTGCAGAACGCGTCGAAGATCGAGGACGGCAAGACCGACATCACGTTCACCTGCTCGCGCGAAAGCGGGCCCACCGCGGTCGAGAAGCTGGATGCGTTGAAGGACCAAATCGGTTTCATCAAGGTGCTTTACGACGATCACGTCGGAAAGGTGTCGCTGGTCGGCGCGGGCATGCGCACCCACCCCGGCGTCACCGCGAAATTCTGCGAGTCGCTCGCCGCGGTCGGCGTCAACATCGACCTGATCTCCACCTCGGAAATCCGAATTTCGGTGTTGGTCAAGGACACCGAGTTGGACAAGGCCGTCGTGGCGCTGCACGAGGCGTTCGGTCTCGGTGGTGACGAGAAGGCGATGGTATATGCGGGGACGGGACGCTAGATGGTCGCGATAGGGGTTGTCGGGGCGACCGGTCAGGTCGGCCAGGTGATGCGCACGCTGCTCGACCAGCGCGACTTCCCCGCCACCAGCGTCAGGTTCTTCGCGTCGAAGCGTTCCCGGGGCACGAAACTTCCGTTCCGCGGGCAGGAGATCGAGGTCGAGGACGCCGAGACCGCCGACCCGGCGGGGTTGGACATCGCGCTGTTCTCCGCGGGCGCGACGATGTCGCGGGTGCAGGCGCCGCGGTTCGCCGCGGCCGGCGTCACGGTGATCGACAACTCGTCGGCATGGCGCAAGGACCCCGACGTGCCGCTGGTGGTCAGTGAGGTCAACTTCGACAGGGACGTCCGAGACGCGGGGCGCCTCAGGAAGGGCATCATCGCCAACCCGAACTGCACGACGATGGCGGCGATGCCGGTGCTGAAGGTGCTGCACGACGACGCGCAGCTGCTCCGGATGGTGGCTTCGACGTACCAGGCCGTCTCCGGCAGCGGACTGGCCGGGGTGCGGGAGCTGGCGGCGCAGGCGCGCGCGGTCATCGACGACGCCGAGCAGCTGGTGCACGACGGCGGCGCGCTCGACTTCCCGGCGCCCGACAAATACGTCGCGCCGATCGCGTTCAACGTGCTGCCGCTGGCCGGCTCGTTCGTTGACGACGGCTCCGGTGAGACGGACGAAGACCAAAAGCTGCGCAACGAAAGCCGCAAGATCCTCGGGATCCCCCAGCTGCTGGTCAGCGCCACCTGCGTGCGCGTGCCGGTTTTCACCGGACACTCACTGTCGATCAACGCCGAGTTCGCGCGACCAATCTCGCCCAAGCGTGCGAGCGAACTGCTCGCGAACGCACCGGGGGTCAGGCTGGTCGATGTGCCGACACCGCTGGCGGCGGCCGGGGTGGACGAATCGCTGGTCGGCCGGGTTCGACAGGATCCCGGGGTGCCGGACGGGCGGGGGCTCGCGTTATTCGTCTCCGGCGACAATCTGCGTAAGGGCGCCGCGCTGAACACCATTCAGATCGCCGAGTTGCTAGTCGCGCAGCAGTAGAGCCCTTCTCCGGACCCCGCTACGCTGTCCGGCGATGGGCGCGCGGACTGTGATCGGTACGGCGCTGCTCGCCCTCGCCGGTCTGATGTCCCCCGGCGCCCGGGCCGACCCGCCGGCTCCGGCGCCCCAACCCGTCCTCATGCCATTGTTACTGGGCGAAGTGGTGCGAATCGGACCGGCCGCGGGCACGGGTACCCCCACCCGCGACTACGGGATCGGCGCCACCGACCTGTGCGAGTTCATCGAGTTTCCCAGCGGCGTGCTGCAGGTGTGCGGCGACAGCTTCGCCGGACAGGGCGTCGGATTCGGCGGCTGGTACTCGCCGATCGCGCTGCACGTCGACACCGACTCGATCGACGATCCGGTCGGCGTGCGCTACGACAGGGTGCTGGGAATCGACAAGCCCCTGCTCGCCGAGCCAACGCCGGCCGGCGATTCCCAGCTGCCTGGCGGGGTGGTGCAGATCAACCGGGACAACTACCTGATGGTCGCCACGGTGCGTAACCTGGTGCCGCAGACGTCGCGGCTGGTGAAAGCCGACCCGGCGCAAGGCAATTGGCCGACGGTGCCGGGCTCGGTCCGCGATGGCGGCTATGAGGGCCATCGACAATCGCAGATCAGCGGCTACTACGACCCGATCCCGAAGGGCGACTCGACCTCCGGCTGGGTCTACATCGTCGCCGACGCCTTCGACCGCAGCCAACCGGCGGTGCTGTATCGGGCCAAGCCGGAAACCTTCACCGACCGCTCGACATGGCAGGGCTGGTCGGGCCTGACCGGCGCCGACGGCGGCTGGAACAAACCGCCGACGCCGTTGTGGGGCGACAAGATCGGCGAGATGAGCATCCGGCAGATCGACGGCAAGACCGTGCTGTCGTACTTCAACGCCAGCACCGGCAACATGGAAGTGCGGGTGGCCGACGACCCGACCGGGCTCGGCAGCGCCCCCGTGACGACCGTCGTGTACGCCAGCGATTGGCCGACCCCGGCCGAGAGTCTTCCCCCGCCGACCGACAACCATCTGGCGCAACCGTACGGCGGCTACATCTCGCCGGGGTCGACCCTCGACGAACTGCGGATCTTCATTAGCCAGTGGAACAACGTCGACCCGCGTGCCCACGCGCCGTATCGGGTGATCCAGTTTGCGGTCAACCCGTTCAAGCCGGGGGCCCTTGAAGCCGGTCACTCACAGGAAATTCACGGGTAGAACGCAGCCCGCACATCGGATCCGGTGGGCATCATCACTGGCATGACAGAAACACCTGAGCATCAAACCGAACCGACATCCGTCGCGACGGCACCGCCGCGCGCCGAGCGGCCCGTTTATGACCGGCCGGTGGACCGGCCGAGCCGCCTCACACTGATCGCGCTCTGGGTGGCAATCGTGGCCGGCGTCGTTTTCATCATCGCGGTGATCTTCTTCTCCGGCTTCGCACTTGGCCGGCATTCGGGTGGTGGTGGTGGCGGCTTCCACCACCGCCACGGCGGCGGCCGCGAATTCGGGGGATTCCACAAGGCGCCCGGCCCGATGGGACAGTGGGGCCCATACCAAGGACCCTTCGGCGGCCCGGGTGCCCCGGGCGGCCCCGGCGGCGTTAGCCCGTCGCCGACCAGCGTAGTCCCGAGCCCACCGGCAACCCCTCGCCCGTAGCGGACGCCCAGGCGGCCATTTTCTTGACTCAATCCAGAAAACGGGCATACTGGGCTTCGTGAATGTACGTGACCCCAAGCCCGACACCCTGCTGAGGGGTGTCGGGCTGCGGGTTACCGCGCCACGAGTCGCGGTATTGAATGTCCTTGCGGCGCATCCTCATTCCACGGCCGAGGAGATCGCAGCGCACGTTCGCGACGCATTGGGGTCGGTGTCGACGCAGGCCGTGTACGACGTGCTGGGGGCGTGCGTGGGTGCCGGTCTGGTGCGGCGCATCGAGCCGGCCGGTTCGTCGGCGCGCTACGAGACACGCACCGGCGACAACCATCACCACCTGGTGTGCCGCGTGTGCGGGGCGGTCGCAGACGTCGACTGTGTTGTCGGTGACGCGCCCTGTCTGGAACCCTCCGATCTCGCGGGATTCGAAATCGACGAAGCCGAGGTTGTGTTCTGGGGGACGTGCGAAGACTGCCGTGCCGCCAAGGAGTCTGTGGGGTAGGCCCACAACCACAAAGAGATGAGACACAAATGACGGAAACGTACGCGACGACGGATGCGGGCGCCCCCGCACCCAGCTTCGAGCACTCGCTGACCGTAGGTCCGGACGGCCCGATTCTGCTGCAGGACCACTTCCTGATCGAGCAGATGGCCAACTTCAACCGGGAGCGCATCCCGGAGCGGCAGCCCCACGCCAAGGGCGGTGGCGCATTCGGTCACTTCGAGGTGACCCAGGACGTCAGCGAGTTCACTCGCGCAGCGGTGTTTCAGCCGGGCGCCAAGACCGAGACGGTAATCCGGTTCTCCACGGTGGCAGGCGAGCGTGGCAGCCCAGACACCTGGCGTGACCCGCGCGGCTTCGCGTTGAAGTTCTACACCTCAGAGGGCAACCTCGACATCGTCGGGAACAACACCCCGGTGTTTTTCATCCGCGATCCGATGAAGTTCCAGAACTTCATCCGCAGCCAGAAGCGTCTGCAGTCGTCGAACCTGCGCGACAACCACATGCAGTGGGATTTCTGGACGCTGTCACCGGAGTCGGCGCATCAGGTCACCTGGCTGATGGGCGATCGCGGCATCCCGAAGACGTGGCGGCACATGAACGGTTACTCCAGCCACACCTACAGCTGGATCAACGCCGCCGGCGAGATCTTCTGGGTGAGGTACCACTTCATCTCCGATCAGGGCATCGAGTTCTTGACCCAGGAAGAGGCCGACGATTTGGCCGGCAAGGACGGCGACGCGCACCAGCGGGACCTGTACGAGGCGATCGAGCGCGGCGACTACCCGAGCTGGACGCTCAAAATGCAGGTCATGCCGTTCGATGACGCCAAGACTTACCGGTACAACCCGTTCGACCTGACCAAGGTATGGCCCCACGGCGACTACCCGCTGCACGAGGTCGGCAGGCTGACGCTGGACCGCAACGTCACCGACTACCACGCGGAGATCGAGCAGGCCGCCTTCGAGCCGAACAACATCGTGCCCGGCACCGGCCTGAGCCCGGACAAGATGCTGCTTGCCCGCGGATTCTCCTACGCGGATGCGCACCGCGCCCGGCTCGGGGTGAACTACAAGCAGATCCCGGTGAACTCGCCGAAGGTCGAGGTGCACAGCTACTCCAAGGACGGCGTGATGCGGATCCGCAATGTGACCGATCCGGTGTATGTACCGAACTCGGTGGGTGGCCCGCAGGCCGATCCGGCCCGAGCGGCCGAGGTGCGCTGGGCGTCCGACGGCGAGATGGTGCGCACGGCCTACACCCTGCGCCGCGACGACGACGACTGGGGTCAGGCCGGCACCCTGGTCCGGGAGGTGCTCGACGACGAAGCGCGGGAGCGCCTGGCGCACAACGTCATCGGCCATGTGTCCAAGGGCGTGAAGGAGCCGGTGCTTTCGCGGGTGTTCGAGTACTGGCGCAACATCGACCCCGACTTGGGCAAGAAGATCGAAGAAGGTGTGCGCGCCAACTTGAACGGCAACGGCGGGTAATCCCGGTAATCGCCGAACGCCAGGCGCCCCGGCTGCGATTGCGGCCGGGGCGTCTTGCCGTCTGCGATTCGCCTGGCATGATCATGCGCATGAGCATCGAAGTCGTTTACACCGCAGAATCGACGGCCACGGGCGGTGGCCGCGACGGCCACGTGAAGTCCTCCGACGGCAGGATCGACCTCGACACCCGGCCGCCAAAGGAGGCCGGCGGAAGTGGCGAAGGCGCCAACCCCGAACTGCTGTTCTCGGCCGGCTACGCCGCTTGCTTCCTCGGGGCGCTGCGGTTGGTGGCCAAGAACGACAACGTCAAGCTGGACGACGCTACCGCCGTCACCACCCGGGTCGGCTTCGGCAAGGATTCCGAGGGTGGCTTCGGGATCAACGCCGACCTCATCGGATACCTGCCCGGCCTGGAGCAGCGCCAGGCCGACGACCTGATGAAGCAGGCGCATCAGGTCTGCCCGTATTCGAAAGCCACCCGAGGCAACATCGACGTCACGCTGTCGGCGAAGGTTTAGCAGATGCCGGCCCGCGGAAAGCGCAGCGTCCGCGGTAACGGCGTCGCCGCAGCGATGGCCGTCGGTCTCGCATTCGCGCTCGCGGCGCCTGCCTCGGCTCGTCCGTCGGATCCGGGTGTGGTGAACTACGCGGTGCTCGGAAAGGGATCGGTCGGCAACATCGTCGGCACGACGATGCGCTCGGAAAACCTGTTCAACGCGCCGTTTCAGGAGTTTTGGGTGGACAACCCGGTGTGCAACAACTACGCCGACATCGGCCTGCCGGAGGTCTACAACGATCCCGACCTCGCATCGTTCAACGGCGCCGAGACACAGGAATCGGCGACCGACAACACCCACTTCGTCAAGCAGGCGGTCGGCGTGTTCGCCACCGGCAATGCGGCCAATGCGGCGTTTCACCGGGTCGTGGACCGCACTGCCGGGTGCTCCGGGCAGACCACGGGCATGCATCTGTCCACCGGCGTGACACAGGTGTGGACGTTCACCAACGGCGCGATCACCGGCACGGACGCCGAGTGGATCAAGCAGGAGGCGGGGACCGACCGGCGCTGCTTCACCCAGACCCGGCTGCGGGACAACGTGCTGCTGCAGGCCAAGGTGTGCCAGCCGGGCAACGGCGGGCCGGCGGCCAACGTGCTGGCCGGCGCGATGCAGAACACGCTGGGGCAGTAGCGGCGGCCGGCGTCTCGCGACAGGTCACAAAGCTGTCAGCGGAAATCCTCGGAACTTGTCGGTGCTCTCTGGAAGATGGGGTGAAGGCGGTTGCGGGAACCGCCGGACCCTACCCGGAGGGACGGTCGACATGACGGTCACCGCGCAGGCCGAGCGCGTCCACCCTGGTCACACCGACGAGCCCCCGCTGGCCAGCACCGCGGCGGCGGCCCGTCACATCGAGGAGAGTTGCCTGGCCGACACCACGGTCGGCCAGATCGGGCTGGAGCTGGAGGCGCATTGCTTTGACCTGGACGACCCGTACCGCCGTCCGGGCTGGCAGGAAATCAGCGACGTCATCGCCGCGCTGCCCGAGCTGCCCGGACGAAGCGTCGTCACCGTCGAACCGGGCGGGGCGGTCGAGCTGTCCGGCCCGCCAATGGACGGCGCAGCGGCGGCGCTCACCGCGCTGTTGGCCGACCGCGCGACGCTGCGGGCCTCCTTCGCGCAGGCGGGTCTGGGTCTGGTGCTGCTCGGGGCCGACCCGCTGCGGCCTCCGCACCGCGTGAACCCGGGGGCACGCTACCGCGCGATGGAGCAGTATTTCGCCGCCGCGCGGATGGGCGCCGCGGGCGCGGCGATGATGACATCGACCGCGTCGGTGCAGGTCAACGTCGACGCCGGACCGGCGTCGGGCTGGGCCTCGCGGGTGCGGCTGGCGCACGCCCTCGGGCCGACGATGATCGCGATCGCCGCCAATTCGCCGCTGCTTGCCGGTCGCTTCTCGGGATGGCACAGCACGCGCCAGCGGGTCTGGGGCCAGCTCGACACCGCGCGATGCGGACCAGTCCTCGGCGTGCGTGGGCTCGATCCCGGCGGCGACTGGGCCCACTATGCACTGCGGGCGCCGGTCATGCTGGTGCACAACCCGGGAGCGGTGCCGGTCAAGTCGTATGTGCCGTTCTGCGACTGGGTCGACGGCAGAGTCGCGCTTGGTGGGCGCCGACCGACCGCCGCGGACCTCGACTATCACCTGACCACGCTGTTCCCGCCGGTGCGGCCGCGCGGGTGGCTGGAGATCCGGTACCTCGACAGCGCGCCCGACGCGTTGTGGCCGGCGCTGACCTTCATGCTGGTCACCCTGCTCGACGACGCGGCGGCCGCCGACATTGCGGCCGAGGCCACCGAGCCAGTCGCCGGCGCCTGGGACAACGCGGCGCGCGCCGGGCTGACCGATCGGCGGCTACACGAGTCGGCGACCACATGTGTCTACGCGGCCGCCGAGCGCACCCCGGCGGCGCTGCGAGACTCGATGCAGCAGTTGATCCGTATCGTCGAAGACGGCAGCTGCCCGGGAGACGCGTTCTCTGAGCGGGTGATCCGGTACGGATTGCCGGCGGCGGTGACTCAACTGGCCAGAGGTGAGGCATGAGCGATCGCGACACGTTGGCGCGGGATTTGACCGCCGCCCGCGGCCGCACTCTCGAGCTGGTCGATTTCGACGACGACGAGCTGGGCCGGCAGTACCACCCGCTGATGAGCCCGCTGGTTTGGGATTTGACGCACATCGGCCAGCAGGAGGAGTTCTGGCTACTGCGCGGCGGCAACCCGGAGCGGCGGGGGATGCTGTCGCCGGAGGTCGACTCGCTGTACGACGCGTTCATTCACTCGCGCGCCAGCCGGGTCGATCTGCCGCTGCTGTCGCCGACGCAGGCCCGGTCGTACTGCGGCAGTGTGCGATCGGCGGTGTTCGACGCGCTGGACGCGATGCCGGACAACGGCGGAGAGTCGACGTTTGCGTTCGGGATGGTGCTCAGCCATGAACACCAGCACGACGAGACGATGCTGCAGGCGCTGAACCTGCGCACCGGGGTGCCGTTGCTCGACGCGGGTACTCCGCTGCCGGCCGGGCGCCCGGGCGTGGCCGGCACGTCGGTGCTCGTGCCCGCCGGGCCGTTCCTGCTCGGCGTGGACGCCGCCGACGAACCGTACTCACTGGACAACGAGCGCCCGGCCCACGTGGTGGACGTGCCCGCCTTCAGAATCGGGCGGGTGCCGGTGACCAACGCCGAGTGGCGCGAATTCGTCGACGACGGCGGCTACCACGACCGGCGGTGGTGGTCCGAGCGCGGCTGGACGCACCGGCAGGAAGCCGGGCTGGCAGCGCCGCAATTCTGGAGTCTCGACGGCACCCGGACCCGGTTCGGTCGCGTCGAGCACGTCCCCGACGACGAGCCGGTGCAGCACATCACCTACTTCGAGGCAGAGGCCTATGCCGCGTGGGCCGGTGGCCGGCTGCCCACTGAGGTGGAGTGGGAGAAGGCGTGCGCGTGGGATCCGCGGGCCGAACGGCGGCGCCGATTCCCTTGGGGGCCAAGCGATCCGACATCCGAACGGGCGAACCTGGGCGGCGGTGCGCTGCGGCCGGCGCCGGTGGGCGCTTATCCCGCCGGTGCATCGGCATACGGAGCCGAGCAGATGCTCGGCGATGTGTGGGAATGGACGTCGTCACCGCTGCGGCCGTGGCCGGGTTTCACGCCGATGATCTACGAGCGCTACTCCCAGCCCTTCTTCGACGGCGACTACCGGGTGCTGCGCGGTGGTTCGTGGGCGGTCGCGCGGGAAATTCTGCGGCCAAGTTTCCGCAATTGGGACCACCCGATCCGGCGCCAGATCTTCGCCGGTGTTCGTGTTGCGTGGGACGTCGAGGACCGCGGCTGATGTGCCGCCACCTGGGCTGGCTGGGTGAGCCGTGCTCGCTGGCGTCGCTGATCTTCGACCCGCCATCCGGGTTGCTGGTGCAATCGTATGCACCGCGGCGGCAAAAGCACGGCCTGATGAACGCCGACGGCTGGGGTGCGGGCTTTTTCGACCACGGGGTGGCGCGCCGCTGGCGCAGCGCCGCGCCGCTGTGGGGCGATTTGAGCTTCGCTTCGGTGGCGCCGGCGCTTCGCAGCGGCTGTGTCGTTGCGGCGGTCCGGTCCGCGAGTGCCGGGATGCCGCTCGAGGTCAGCGCCGCCGCGCCGTTCAGCGACGGGCACTGGCTGTTGTCGCACAACGGCCTGGTCGACCGCGCGGTGCTGCCGTTGACGCCGCACGCCGAATCAGTTGTCGACAGCGCGCTGCTGGCCGCGCTGATCTTCGAGCGTGGGATGGACGCGCTGGCCGACACGATCGCCGCGGTCGGTGCGGCCGACCCGAATGCCCGGCTGAACATCTTGGCCGGCAATGGTTCTCGACTTGTTGCCACCACATGGAGTGACACCCTTTCGGTGCTGCGCCGCGACGACGGGGTGGTGCTGGCCAGTGAACCGTACGACGACGACCCGGCGTGGGAGGACGTGCCGGACCGCCATCTCGTCGAGGTGGCCGACGGGCCGGGCGGTGGCTCGGTTGTCCTGACACCACTGAAAGGATCCTGATGGGCGTCATGCTGTCCAATCACCTGGCCGCGGACGCCGCGAACCGGGCGTTGCGCCGCGACGTGGTGCACGGCCTGCGGCAATCGCCGAAGTCCTTGCCGCCCAAGTGGTTCTACGACGAGGTCGGCAGCGACTTGTTCGATCGGATCACCCGGCTGCCGGAGTACTACCCAACGCGGACCGAGGCGCAGATTCTTCGTGCCGTGGCTGCAGCGATCGCCGAGGCGACGCGCGCCGACACCCTGGTCGAGCTCGGCAGCGGCACTTCGGAGAAGACCCGGATGCTGCTTGACGCGCTGCGCGACAACGGCTCGCTGCGCCGCTTCGTCCCGTTCGACGTCGACGCGGGAATCCTGGAAATGGCCGGGGCGGCAATCGAAGCCGAGTATCCGGGGATCGCCGTCGCCGCGGTGTGCGGCGACTTCGAGGAGCATCTCGGCAAAATCCCGTCCGGGGACCGGCGGCTCGTGGCGTTTCTTGGGTCGACGATCGGCAACCTCACGGCGGAGCCGCGTGCGCGATTCCTTTCCGCGTTGTCGGCGGTCTTGACGCCGGGTGACCACCTGTTGCTGGGCACCGACCTCGTCAAGGACGCTGGCCGGCTGGTGCGCGCCTACGACGACACCGCCGGGGTCACCGCGGCGTTCAATCGCAACGTGCTCGCGGTGATCAACCGCGAACTCGGCGCGGATTTCGACATCGACGCGTTTGAGCATGTCGCACGGTGGAACTCGGGCGAGGAGCGCATCGAGATGTGGTTGCGGGCGGCGACCGATCAGCGGGTGCGGATCGCCGCAGTGGATCTGTCCGTCGACTTCGCGGCCGGCGAGGAGATGCTCACCGAGGTGTCGTGTAAGTTCCGGCCCGAAATCGTCGCCGCGGAACTGGCGGCCGCTGGGCTGACACCGGTCGAGTGGTGGACGGACCCCGCGGGCGACTTCGGATTGTCGCTCGCGGTGAAATGACCACCACCGCCGCGCTTGCCGAGCAGTGGCGGTCGGCCCGGCCGGCGGTCACCGGGGTTCACCTCGACAGCGCGGCCTGCTCGCGGCAGAGCTTCGCGGCCATCGACGCCGCGGCCAACCATGCCCGCCGAGAGGCCGAGGCCGGAGGCTACGTCGCCGCGGCCGAGGCCGACGCGACGCTGGCCGCGGGCCGGGCCGGGGTGGCCACGCTGACTGGGATGACGCCCGACGATGTCGTTTTCACCACCGGGGCCGCTCACGCCCTCGACCTGCTGCTGGCCAGCTGGCCGCAACGTGGCGGCGTGATCGCTTGTCTGCCAGGCGAATTCGGTCCGAACTTGGCTGTGATGGCCGCCAACGGATTTGCGGTGCGTGCGCTGCCGACAGACGGCCTTGGGCGTGCGGTGGTCGACGACGTCGCGGCGTTGCTGGCCGCCGAACCGCCCGACCTGGTGCACCTCACTGCGGTGGCCAGTCATCGCGGAATCGTGCAGCCGGTCAAGGAAGTTTCCGCGCTGTGCGCCGAGCACCGCGTGCCGCTGGTCGTCGACGCCGCACAGGCGCTCGGCCACGTCGACTGCGCGGTCGATGCGGACGCGGTCTACTCCACGTCGCGCAAATGGCTCACCGGACCGCGCGGAGTCGGCGTGCTCGCGGTCCGATCGGTCATCGCCGAACGGCTACGGCCGCGGCTCCCGCCGCCGGATTGGCCAATCGACATTGCCCCGCTTCGGCGGCTGGAGCTGGGCGAGGCCAATATCGCCGCCCGGGTTGGGTTTTCGATCGCGGTCGGTGAACATGTGGCGACCGGTCCCGAGCGGGTTCGCGATCGGCTGGCGGCGGTGGGGCGGTCGACGCGCGCGGCGCTGCGCGACGTTGCGGGCTGGCGTGTCGTCGAGCCCGAGGACACCCCGACTGCGATCACGACGCTGGCCCCGACCGGCCACGCGGACGTCGAACGGGTGCGTGCCGACCTGATTGCCGGCCACTCGATCGTCACCACCGTCGCCGGACCGGACCGCGCGCCATTCGAATTGACTCACCCGGTGCTGCGGGTATCTCCGCACGTTGACGTGACCGATGCGGAGCTGGCGAGCTTCGCCGGGGCGCTCAACTCGGTTTGTGCGCGCTGAGCAGGAACGCGGGCATCTTGCGCCTGCCCTTGTCGTCGAGGTCGAACTTGACCGGCGGTTCCGGGCTCCCCGGGATGTCGGGCATGTTCGCGTGGATGAACGCCGGGCGGATCTCGCCGATCTGCCAGTGCTTCGAAACCGCATCGCGCAGTTCGTCTTCGGTGACGACGTTTGGTGTCGGATACGGGCTATCGGCGGGGAACGCACCCGTCGCGAACACCAGGATGTAGTACGACGCGCCCGGTGCCGCCGCCCGGTGCATCGAGCGCAGATAGTCATCACGCGACTCGACGGGCAACGAGTGAAATAGCGTGCTGTCCAGGATCGTGTTGAACCGGCCGTCGTAACCGGTGAACGACGTGATGTCGGCCTGGACGAACGTGGCGTTGGTCAGCCCGCGATCCTGCGCCGCCTTGGTAGCGGCCGCAATGGCCGTCGGCGTCAGGTCGACGCCGACGACGGTGTAGCCCTGCGCGGCCAGAGCCAGTGACAGCTCGGCCAACCCGCAGCCGGCGTCGAGCACGTCGCCGCGGATCTTGCCCGCTCGAATCAGCTCGGCGAGTTCCGGTTGGGGCTCGCCGATATTCCAGGGCGGTGGTCCCTCGAAGATGCCCTGTTCGCGATAGGCGTCGTCCCAATTCATCACTTCTGTCATGTCCACCTCATTTCCCGGGTCGCTGCGCTCCCGCCCTCCGAGCTCAATTCCCGGGTCGCTGCGCTCCCGCCCTCCGACCCGACGCTACGCGGGGATTTCCCAGGTGTGCACAGGCTCGTTACTGTGCATGCCCTGGCAGTAGCGGCGCAGCATGTCGGCCAGCGCCTGCGGTCGGGCCAGGCCATCGTGCTCCTGTAATGCCTGCACCGTTCGCACTTGCCACGCCGACCCGGTTTGACCGTTCTTCGCCCGGCCCTCGATCACGCCCAGGTAGCGTTCCCGCACCGCAGCGGCCACGCCCCAACGGTGCAGTCCTTCGTCGGCCATCGACAACAACTGGCGCAACACCAGCTCGTCGGGCGTCACCTCACCCAGCCCGGGCCAGTACAACCGGGCGTCCATCCCGTACTTGGCGGCATGCACGAAATTGTCATGTGCGGCGGCGAAACTCATCTTCGTCCACACCGGGCGGTCTTCTTCGGACAGCGTCCGCAGCGCGCCGTAGTAGAACGCGGCGTTGGCCAGCATGTCGACGACCGTCGGCCCGGCCGGCAGCACCCTATTTTCCACCCGCAGGTGCGGACGCCCCTCGACGACGTCATAGACCGGCCGGTTCCAGCGGTAGATGGTGCCGTTGTGCAGCCGCAGCTCGCCCAGCTTCGGTGCCCGCCCGGCCGCCAACTCGGCGGCCGGATCTTCGTCGGACAGTTCGGGAAGTAACGACGGGAAGTACCGCACGTTCTCCTCGAACAGGTCGAAGATCGAGGTGATCCAGCGCTCCCCGAACCAGACCCGGGGTCGCACACCCTGGGCCTTGAGTTCGTCGGGGCGGGTGTCGGTGGCCTGGGTGAAAAGCTCGATGCGGGTCTCGGCCCACAGCTGATGGCCGAGGAAATACGGCGAGTTGGCACCCAACGCCAACTGCGGGGCCGCGAGCACTTCGGCGGCGTTCCAGTTGTCGGCGAAATCGGCCGGCGAAACCTGCAGGTGCAGTTGCATGCTGGTGCACGCCGATTCCGGTGCGATGGAGGTGGTTTGGAGCGACAGCCGTTCCGGTCCCGAGATGTCGATGAGGATGTCCTCGCCGCGTGCGGTGAAGATCGACTCGTTGAGCAGCCGGTAGCGCACCGACTCGCTCATCCATTCGCCGGCCAGGTGCTCGGGCATGAGCGTGGGCAGGATTCCGATCATCACGATGTGCGCGCCGTGCTGGTTGGCCTTGGTCTCGGCGGCGTTGAGGCTGGCCCGCACATCGGACTCCAGCTCCAGCGCCGACGAGCCGGGCAGCGGCCGCGGCGGCACGTTGAATTCGATGTTGAAGGCGCCCAGCTCGGTCTGGAACGCCGGGTCGGCGATCGCGGCGAGCACTTCCCGATTTGCCATCGCCGGCAGGTACTCGTCGTCGACGAGGTTGCACTCGATCTCCATGCCGGTCAGCGGCCGCTCGAAATCGAAGCTCGACCGGGCCAGCATCGTCTCGAAAACGTCGAGGCACAGCTGCACCTTGCGGCGGTAGTCGCGCCGGTGCGCGCTGCCGTAGGTGGTCTGCTTGACTTCCTCGCCCACAGGCCGATGGAACCCGTTTGCCCAGCGCAGCGCAACCAAATCGCAGGATTCGCCATCATCGGCCTGGTTAGCGGGGCCGGATGGGCCCGATGTTCGAGTTCTCCGGCGGGGTCGGATTCGGCGCGATGGCGGCTGCGAATGATTTCGGTGCATTTCGACGATTTGGTGTGTTTGCCGCGCCCTCGAAGATTTCAAGCACGAGATGAAGCGGCGGGACATGGCCGACCGCATCTTCGAGCTGAAGCGCCGAGCCGCGGCCACCATTTGAACGAACCTGTGAATATGCTGTGAGTTTGCGGGTGGGCAGTAAAAGCCCGTCATGGCGGCCGCGGCAGGAATAGATTCTGACAATGGCAGATATCCGATCGACAGCACGGCGCATCGTCTCCGCCGGTGCATTCGCGCTCGCTCTGGCCGCCGTTCCAGCGGTGGGTATCTACGCAAGCCCGAGCGGAAACCCGGTGCCGCGCAGCGTCGCACAACCGGCGGAATGCACGGGCGGCGAATCGATGGATGCCTATTCGCTGGCATGCGTGCCCGACGTCGTTCCGAACACCGGCGGCGCGCCCAGCGAGGAACAACTGACCGAAACGAACCCGGGCAGCGCGTCGCCCAGCCGGCACGAGCGCTAGGACCAGGCGATAAGCAGCGAGGTCAGCGCGACGGCGAACACGACCGCCACGACGCCGGACACCGCGAACACATCGGGTGAAATGCCATGCGCGACAGCGAAGTTGGCCAGAGCTGTGAACCGCCGGGTGTACCAGGGCTTCAGCGCATAGAGGCCGTTCACGCTGCGCCCAGCGGGGGGTCGAGCAGGGTGGTGAGCAGCCGATGCAGCTCGTCGGCACCGGAGGGCGTGAGGCGGTAGCGCAGTGCCTCGTGAATTTCGTCGAGCACCTTGAACCCGGCGCGGAGCCGGGACAGGCCGAGGCTCGTCACCGTGAGGTCATAGCGACGCCGATCCTTGATGTTCCGGCGGCGCTCGACGAACCCCGCGGCGACCAGATCGTCGACCAGCCCGACGACAACGGGTGCGCTGACCGCGAGGTCCTTGGCGACCAGTTCCTGCGAGCACGGCTGGCGCCGACCGACGCTCTCCAGTGCCGCCAGGTGGCGAGGGTCGAGGCCGAGCGGCCTCAACCGCGCGGCGCCTTCGCCGCGAAGCCTCTGGTGCGCGTGTGCGATCAAATGGCCGCTGCGCCCGCCGAGTTGGGTGACCGCGGCGGCACCGATGACCCCGCCAAGCAATTCGGTCAGTCGCGTGCGCTCGGGCGCGGCGAGATTCGCGGTCAGCAACGCCTCGGCACGGTCCATCGCGGGGGTGAGCCGGCGCAAAGTTGAGCGGCCCGCGGCGGTGAGCACCAGCGCGTACGAGCGCCGATCGCCGGCGTCGCGCTCCCGGCGGACCAGGCCGTCATCCTCCAGCGCGTCGACGAGCTGGACCATGATCGTGCGGTTGACCCGGGCGAGCGCGGCCAGCCGCTGCTGCGACATCGGCCCGTGGTCGTCCAGCAACGCCAGCACCAACAGATGGCGCATGCCGTACGGCGGTGGTACCGCGATGGATGCCGCCCGTTCGGCCCGCAGGTACGCGCGCCGCAGCAGGTACCCGATGTAGTGCTCCATGCGAAGCTGTCGGGGCGCGCCGGCCACGGGGGCAGCATAGAGAGTGCCTTGACGGTTAGCCATATAGATCGTTAGCCTTATTGCGTATATCGCCGGTTGGGAGAAACCATGACAAGTCCCGTCTCGAACCCTAAGGCCGCGCCGAGCTACCAACGTGCGCTAAATGTGGCGATGCGTGCGTTGCTGGCTTCGCCGCTGCATTCGCTGTTGAGCCGCCGGCTTCTGGTGATCGACGTGACCGGCCGACGCAGCGGCGCCGTGTACCACATCCCGGTCGGGTACGTCGAGCACGACGGCGACCTGCTGATCGGCAGTGGCGGCCGATGGTACCGTAATCTCGTTGCGGGTCAGGAGGTTTCGATCTTGCTGCGAGGGCGGCGGCGTGCTGCCCGCGCCGAGGTCGTCACCGACGAGGCGCGCTGTGCGGAGCTGTACCGTTACATCTTGGCGGGCAACCCGATCCACGGGAAGTACGTCGGCATCGGTGTCGAGCCGGACGGCACGCCGAATCAGTCCGATCTGCGTCGCGCGCTCGCGGCCGGCGCGGCGGTCGTGCGACTGGCCACCACCACCTGAGGACCGAACGGTCGACCGCGGGTCGCGACCTCGATCGACGGGTCGGCGTGTCGGGCCAGCGCGCGCATCGCCGAGCCGCTGTAGGCCCGCAGCGAGCTGATGAAGCCGTCGTGGATCAGCGGCACGAACGGGATGAACGGCGCCATCGCCGCCAACTGCACGACATGTACCGGCGACGGCGGCCGCGGCAGGTCGATGATCAGCAGCTTGTCGGCCACCCGGGTGCCCTCGGCGAACACCTTCGACGCCAACGGCGGCG
>NZ_DASQVQ010000122.1:0-4591 GCF_035640695.1 Mycobacterium sp. | reverse complement strand
AGGCCCGAAGCGCGTCGCGCAGGGCCGCCACGGCCTCGTCGATCTCGGCACGCGAAACGGTCAGCGCCGGCCGGAACCGCACGCTGGTGGTGCCACTGGCCAGCATGATGACTCGGCGCTGCCACAGCCGGCGGATCAGCTCGTCGCGGTCGGCGGACGTCGGCAGGCTGAACGCACACATCAGTCCACGGCCGCGGACGTCGCGCACCGCACCGAACTCGAGGGCCAGTTCCCGCAGCCGGGCCAGCAGGTAGCCGCCCGCCCTTGCCGCCCGCGCGAAGAGCGCGTCGGCCTCGATCACCTCGAGCACCCGGCGCGAGCGCACCATGTCGGCGAGGTTGCCGCCCCAGGTGGAGTTGAGCCGCGAGCTCACCGCGAACACGTTGTCGGCGACCTCGTCGACCCGACCGCCGGCCATCAGGCCGCAGACTTGGGTCTTCTTGCCGAAGGCGACCACGTCGGGCGTCACACCGAGCTGCTGATACGCCCACGCGGTACCGGTCAGCCCGCATCCGGTCTGCACCTCGTCGAAAATCAGCAGCGCGTCGAACTCGTCACACAGTTCGCGCATGGCGGCGAAGAACTGCGGCCGGAAATGGCGGTCACCGCCCTCACCCTGGATCGGCTCGGCGATGAAGCAGGCGATGTCGTGCGGATGCGCCTCGAAGGCCGCGCGGGCTTGGCGCAGCGACTCCGCCTCCAGCGCGTCCATGTCGGCGCCCGGCCGCAGGTAGGGCGCGTCGATGCGGGGCCAGTCGAACTTCGGGAACCGTGCGACCTTCACCGGATCGGTGTTGGTCAGCGACAGCGTGTAGCCGCTGCGGCCGTGAAAGGCGCCGCGCAGGTGCAGCACCTTGGTGCCCAACGCCGGATCGATGCCGCGGGCCTCGTTGTGCCGGCTTTTCCAGTCGAACGCGACCTTGAGCGCGTTCTCGACCGCCAGCGCACCACCGTCCACGAAGAACCGGTGCGGCAGCGCGGGGTCGCCGAGCACCCGCGCGAACGTGTCCACGAACCGTGCCATCGGCACCGTGTAGACATCGGAGTTGCTCGGCTTGTTCAGCGCGGCCTCGGCCAGCTCCGCACGGAACGCGGCATCGTCGGCCAGCGCCGCGTGGTTCATACCCAGCGCCGCCGACGAGAAGAACGTGAACATGTCGAGGTAGCGCTCGCCGGTGCGGGCGTCGACCAGATACGAGCCCTGCGACCGGTCGAGGTCAAGCACGAAGTCAAGCCCGTCGGCCAGGATGCTGCGCCCCAGCACCGCATGTACTTGCGCAGGAGCGATCGAGCGGTCGGTGGCGCCGGGGTCAAGGTCGTCAAGGCCGGCGTAAAGCTCGGACGTCAGAATGGCGGACACATTGACATCCTAACCGATAAAATATCGTAAAGAAGCGGTGACATTGGAACTATTACGGGATAACGTGTCGTCCCTCGTAAAATGTCTGTAAAATGACCGTGCTTCGGGTTCGGACGTTGGCCGCCGTGCGGATCTGTTGCAGGAGGTTTTCGAGGGCCCGCGGAGAAGCCACCCGCACGAGCAGCATGTAGCTCTCCTCGCCCGCCACCGAGTGACACGACTCGATGGCCTTGATGTGTTCCAGGCGCGCGGGCGCATCATCGGGTTGTGACGGATCGAGAGGGGTGATCGCGACGAACGCCGACAGCATCTGCCCGAGCGCTTCGGGGTCGATGCGTGCCGTATATGCGGTCACGATGCCGCGTGACTCCAGGCGCCGTACCCGCGACTGGACCGCCGACACGGAAAGGCCTGCGGTTTCGGCCAGGTTCGCCAGCGTCGCCCGCCCGTCGGCGACCAGCTCGCGCACCAGGATGCGGTCGATGTCGTCGAGCTGGTCACCGGCGTCGGCCATGCGCGCACTGTATCCGAGCGTGAGCGGCAGTCGGGGGCCAGGAGCGCATCGATCTGGGGTTTGGCGATCAGGTTGGCGATGAGACGCATCGAAACATGGGAGCTGCGGGCAAAATTCGCAGCCGCGTTGTCGCGGATGTACGGCGCCGAGGTGCCGGCTTACGCCACGCTGGTCGACGTCACGGCCGAGGTGAACCGCGACCAGGTGGCAGCGCGGCCGGGCGCCGAGCGGCTCGGGTCGCTGGACCGGGTGACCGCCGAACGGCACGGCGCGATCCGCGTCGGCACCCCGCAGGAGCTTGCCGACGTCGCGGATCTCTTCGCCGCGTTCGGCATGTACCCGGTCGGCTTCTACGACTTGCGCGACGCGGCGTCACCGGTGCCGGTGGTGTCCACCGCGTTCCGGCCCATCGATCCGGAGGAGCTGGCGCGCAACCCATTTCGGGTATTCACCTCGATGCTGGCCAGCGCCGACGCCCGATTCTTCCCGGCGGAGCTGCGGCGCCGGGTCGAGCGATTCCTTGGCGGTCGTCAGCTGTTCGACCCGGCGCTGATCGTCGGGGCTCGGCGCGTCGCCGCCGACGGCGGCAGCACCGCCGAGCATGCCGATGAATTCGTCGCCGCAGCCGTTTCGGCCTTCACGCTGTCGCGCGAGCCGATCGACCGGGCCTGGTACGAGGAGCTGACGCGGGTGTCGGCGGTGGCGGCCGACATCGCCGGGGTGCGCTCAACCCACATCAACCATCTGACCCCCCGGGTGCTCGACATCGACGAGCTGTACCAACGGATGAGCGCGCGCGGAATCACGATGATCGACGCGATCCAGGGACCACCCCGCACCGGCGGTCCCGGTGTGTTGCTGCGGCAGACGTCTTTTCGCGCGCTGGCCGAGCCACGGCGCTTCCGCGAGCCGGACGGTTCGGTAACCGACGGCACGGCGCGGGTCAGGTTCGGCGAGGTGGAGGCCCGCGGCGTCGCGCTGACACCCAAGGGCCGCGAACGATACGACGCCGCGATGGCCACACCCAACCCGGCCGCGGTGTGGGACGACTACTTTCCGTCCACCGACGAGGAGATGGCCTCGTCCGGCCTGGCCTACTACCGCGCTGGCGACCCGTCGAAACCCGTTGTGTACGAGGACTTTTTGCCGGCATCGGCGGCCGGCATCTTCCGATCCAACCTGGACACCGACACGCACGCCGGCGAGGGAGCCGATAATTGCGACTATGGCATGGGGTGGATGGCCGGGGCGATCGGCCACTACATCCATGATCCCTACGCGCTCTACGAGAAGGCGGCATCATGACGACGACCGAAACATCTGCGCTGCCGACCGCGGATCAACTACGCGAACGCGTCCGGGACGCGCTGCACGCGGTCGGCGCGCAAATCGAACTGGGTGAGCCGGGCCAGCACGGTATGAATGCGAGCACCCCGGTCACCGGCGACGTGTTGTTCACGCTGCCGGAGACCACGCCGGAGCAGGCCGTCGCGACCATCGGCGGAGCGGCGCAGGCGTTTACGTCGTGGCGGAGCACTCCCGCCCCGGCGCGCGGCGGGCTGGTCGCCCGGCTCGGCGAACTGCTCGTCGAACACAAGGACGATCTCGCGGCGCTGGTGACGATCGAGGCCGGCAAGATCACCTCCGAGGCACGCGGCGAGGTCCAGGAGATGATCGACATCTGCCAGTTCGCGGTCGGGCTGTCGCGTCAGCTCTACGGCCGCACGATCGCGTCCGAACGGCCCGGGCACCGGCTGATGGAGACATGGCACCCGCTCGGCGTGGTCGGGGTCATCACCGCCTTCAACTTCCCGGTCGCGGTGTGGTCGTGGAACACCGCGATCGCGCTGGTGTGCGGCGACACCGTGGTGTGGAAACCGTCCGAGCTGACCCCGCTGACCGCGCTGGCCTGCCAGGCGCTGCTCGGACGCGCCGCCGAGGACGTCGGTGCACCAGCAGCGGTGAGCGGGGTCATTCTGGGCGGCAGGGAAATGGGCGAACGGCTGGTCGACGATCCACGGGTGGCGCTGCTGTCGGCGACCGGCTCGGTGCGGATGGGTCAGCAGGTCGGGCCCCGGGTGGCGCAGCGGTTCGGCCGGGTGCTGCTGGAGCTCGGCGGCAACAATGCCGCGATCGTGACGCCGTCGGCCGATTTGGATTTGGCGGTGCGCGCGATCGTGTTCGCCGCGGCAGGCACCGCCGGGCAGCGCTGCACGACGTTGCGGCGGCTGATCGCGCACAAGTCGGTGGCCGACGAGCTGGTGCAGCGAATCGTCGCCGCGTATCGGCAGCTCCCGGTCGGCGATCCGGCCGCCGAGGGCACGTTGGTCGGGCCGCTGATCACCGAGGCGGCCTACCGCGACATGGTCGGCGCCCTGCAGCGGGCCCGCGCCGACGGCGGCGAGGTATTCGGCGGCGAGCGCGTCGATTTGGGCCCGAACTCGTACTACGTGCGGCCCGCGGTGGTCCCGATGCCCGCGCAGACCGAGCTGGTGCACCGCGAGACCTTCGCGCCGATCCTCTACGTGCTGACGTATGACGACCTCGACGAGGCGATTGAACTGAACAATGCGGTTCCCCAAGGGCTTTCGTCGGCGATGTTCACGCTCGACGTGCGGGAGGCGGAGCGGTTCATGGCCGCCGACGGCTCGGACTGCGGCATCGCCAACGTCAACATCGGCACCTCGGGCGCCGAGATCGGCGGGGCTTTCGGCGGT
>NZ_DASQVQ010000121.1:0-7985 GCF_035640695.1 Mycobacterium sp. | reverse complement strand
CGGCCGCGGTGCCCGACGATGACCCGCCGGCGCCGGCCAGCACAGTGCCCGACCCGCGCGGAGCGAGCGCAGCGGCGAACCGCGCGACGGTCGATCCCTTGTTTCCGGCGTCCTCGCCGAGCGCGCCGCCGGTGACCACGACGGCGGTGTTCGCCGCGCTGATCTGCTTGTCGGAGTAGGAGATGAAGCGGGTTTCACGGAGCGCGGCCAGCGCCGTTTGCCGTTGGGTGTCGTCGACCGGAGGCGCCGCCGGATTCCTGTTGATCTGCAGCACAATGCCCAGCAGGTCGCCGGCCTGGGAGCCTTGGTCCACCGACGCGCTACTCAGTTGCCAGCCGGCGGGCAGAATTGACGAATTCACCACGGACAGCAGTTTTTCCGAGTCGTTAGCGTCGACGAACTGCTGGGTCAGCGACACGGTGCCGGTCACCGCACCGCCGGCCTCGCCAACAAGGCGCGTTAGCCGGTCGACCGCGTCATCGGACGCGTCGGGCGTGCGGAAGATCAGCACCGACTTCTGCGCCAGCGCGTCATGCACCATCCGAGGCGCCATCGCGGTGTCGAAATCGTTGGCGGCCTTCAGTCTTTCGTTCAGCGCATTCTTCTGCTCGTCGATTGTGTTGATCTGGTTCTGCAGCTGCCTCTTCTCGTCGCGCAGCCCACTCAGCAGCGTGTCGGACAACAATCCTGACCCCAGCACCACTCCCACCGCGAGCGCAAGAAACACGGCAGCGAGCGAAATCGCATGCTGGCGAAGCGATATCACGGCTAAGTCCTAGGCACAAGCCCTTGCACCCACAGCGAGAACCGGTTCCAGTAGCTTACGATCCAGTCCAGCACCGCATGGTCGGCCTTGGCGACCCAGAGCGCGACGATGACGGCGATCAGCATTGCCAGCACCAGCAGCCCGATGGCGCCGCCGGAGATCCTGTTGCGGTACAGCGTCGCAACGGCCTTCGCGTCGACGAGCTTCTCGCTGACTTTGAGCCGGGTCAAGAACGTTGACGGCAGGCTGTGCTGCTGGGACCGGTCGAAGAATTCCTCGATCGTCGCGCTGTGGCCGGCCGTCACGATCAGTGCGGCGCCGTGGTGATCGGCCAACAGCAGCGCCAAGTCGAAGGCCGAACCGGCCGCGGGAAACGTCATCGCGCCGACGCCGAGGTCCTGGATGCGCTCAAGGCCGGACGCGTGGCCGTCGGCGTCCGCGGGCAGCACCACCTGGGCACCGCACTTGAGCACCTCGGCGCTGATGTGCTCCGGGTCGCCGACGATCAGCTGCGGCCGGTAACCGGCCCTGCGCAACAGGTCTGCGCCGGTGCCCACGCCGATCAAGACCGGTTGATACTCCTTGATGAACGGTTTGAGGCTCTTGAGATCCTCGGCGGCCTCGGGCTCTTCGGCGACCACGACGACGTGGCGGCGGTTCACGTCGACGTCGATGTCCGGGATGCCGATGCCGTCGATCAGCAGCGGGCTTTCGCTTCGGATGTATTCAATCGTATTGCCCGCGAACGCCTCCAGGTGCGCGACCAGTCCGCTCTTGGCCTCATGCATGAGCTCGTGAATCTCGTTGTGGTCACGTTCGTTGCCCAGGATCAGTCGCCGGTCGCCGGCATACACGCCGCCGTTGTGCAGCCGCACCCGCGCGCCGTCCTTGACCTTCTTGAACACGTCCTGGCCGGTGTCATCGATGAGCGTGACGCCGTTGCTGACCAACACCTCCGGGCCCAGGTTCGGATACCGCCCCGATATCGACGGCGCCGCGTTGACAACGCCGGCCACATCGGCCTCGATGAGCGCGTCGGCGGTGATGCGGTCCAGGTCAAGCACGTCGAGCACGACGATGTCACCGGGTCCGACGCGTCGCAGCAGGCGATCGACGTCGCGGTCGACGCGCGCGGTGCCGACCACACCGGGCCGTTCGCCGGCATTACGAGACAGGAGCCCTGACATCTTCATAGGGGCGATTCTGTCCGTGAAAGCCCCGGACGTCGAGGCGGCACGCCGTAACAACAGCCTCATTTGTCACTTTAGTCACAGCCCCCGTTCCGCGGAGCAGATGCTGGGGCTGATGAAAATCGCGGTCCTATGGCGCTTTTGCGTCTTGTCGCGCGGCCTCCAGCAGTTCGCGGGCATGAGCCCGCGCGGTGTCGGACTCCCCCAGGCCGGCCAGCATTCGTGCCAGCTCGGCAACTCTCGCGTCGTCGTCGACGCGGCGCACCGCACTGGTGCCGTTGCGCCCGCCGGCCTCCACCACCAGGTGGACGTCGGCGTATGCGGCGACCTGTGGCAGGTGGGTGACCACGATGACCTGATGCGTGCGCGCCAGCCGTGCCAGCCGACGCCCGATCTGGACCGCCGCGCGGCCGCCCACACCGGCGTCGACCTCGTCGAAAACCATTGTGGTGCCTTCGGCCGACGATGCCAGCACCACCTCGAGCGCCAGCATCAGCCGCGACAGTTCGCCACCCGAGGCGCTCTTGTTCAGCGGCAGCACCGTCGTGCCGCGGTGTGCGGTGAAGCCGAACTCGACCAGGTCGGTGCCCGACGATCCGGCATGCGCGGTGAGGCCGGTCGGCAATTCCAGCGGCGCTGAGTCATCGGCACGCGCCGGCATCGGCGTCACAGAAATCGTGAACTCCGCGTCCGCCATCGCCAGCCCGGCGAGTTCGGCGGTGACCGCCTTGGCGAGTCCTTTGGCCGCCTTGGCGCGGGCCTTCGTAAGGTCGGCGGCTGCGGCCGCGAGCTGACCGGTGAGCTCGGCCACCCGCCGTTCGAGACCGGCGACGGCTTCCTCGGAGACGTCCAGCTGATTCAGCCGGTCCCGCGACGCGCGCGCCCACTCCAACACGCCGTCGATGTCGGCGGCGTACTTGCGCGTCAACACCCGCAGTTGCGTCTGGCGCGCCAGCCTGGTTTCTAGCGTGCTGGCATCGGCGGGCAGGTCATCGAGGTAGCCGGCCAGCTCGGCGGCGACGTCGGTGATGAGGGTCAGCGCCTCTGCGAGTTGCCCGGCCAACGCGGTAAGCGTGCTGTCGTCGGTGGCCTCCAGTGCGGACTTGGCGTGTCCGACCCGATCGACCGCCGAACCGTCGGTGTCGTCGAGTGCCCCGGACAGCGCGACGCGCGCCGCCTGCGCGGCTTCGCGCAATGCGTCGAGTTCGGAGAGCCGGTGGATGTCGGCGGCGATCGCATCGTCCTCGCCGGGCACCGGGTCGACGGCGGTGATCTCGTCGAGCGCGAACTTGAGCCGGTCAGCCTCCTGGGCGAGTTCCCGCGCCCGCTCGAAGCGGTCGACGAGGTCGCGACGGGCTTGCAGCCAATCGTTGCGCAGCTTGCGGTAGCGATCGAGCTGGGCGCCGACGCCGGCGTAGCGGTCCAGCGCGGCGCGCTGCTCGTCGGGCCGCATCAGCCGCAGCTGATCGTTTTGGCCGTGCAATGCCAGCAGCTCGGTGGTGAACGTGCTCAGCGACTTGGCGGGCACGCTGCGGCCGCCGAGGTAGGCGCGCGACGGCCCGTCCCGGCTCACCGACCGGGCCGCGATCACGCTGCCGTCGTCGTCGCGCACCGCGCCGGACGAGTCAAGGATCTCGGCGATGTCGGCCGCGACGGGCCCGTCGAGTTCCGAGGTGCTGAAGCGGCCCTCGACCACCGCGCGATCGGCGCCGGACCGGACCCGGTTAGCGTCGGCGCGCGCTCCGCCGAGCAGGTGCAATCCAGTGACCACCATCGTCTTGCCGGTGCCCGTCTCGCCGGTCAATACGGTCAACCCACGGTCGAATTCGGCCACGGCCGTGCCGATCGCGCCGAGTGACTCGATCCGGATCTCCGACAGCACTTAATCGCCTGCCGTGGTCGGACCGCGCCAGCCGGTCACCGGCAACCTGAACTTGCGGACGAGCCGGTCGGTGAAGGGTGCGCTGTCCAGCCGCGCCCAGCGCACCGGCGTGCCGCAGCGGATCACCTTCAGGCGCGCCCCCGCGGGCACGTCCATCGCGCGCCGACCATCGCAGAACACCATTGCGTCGTACCCATCGCGGTCGACCTCGACCACGATGGTCGCGTCCGGGCTCGTCACCATCGGGCGGGCGAACAAAGCGTGAGCGTTGTTGGGCACCACCAGGATCGCCTCGAGGTCCGGCCAAACCACCGGTCCGCCCGCGGAGAACGCGTACGCGGTCGATCCGGTGGGCGTGGCCACCAGCACACCGTCGCACCCGAACGCCGACACCGGACGACCGTCGACTTCCAGCACCACGCCGAGCACGCCCAGGCGGGGTCCCTTTTCCAGACTGGCCTCGTTGATCGCCCAGCCGCGGTCGACGGTTTCGCCGCCGGCCTGCACCGACACATCAAGTGTCATGCGCTCTTCCACGCGGTAATCACGGGTGATCACATGCTCGAGCACCTCGTCGATGTTTTCGGCCTCGGCCTCGGCGAGGAACCCGATGCGCCCCAGATTGACGCCGAGCACCGGAACGCCGGCGTTGCGGGCGAGTTCGGCGCCGCGCAGAAAAGTGCCGTCACCACCGAGAACCAGAACCAATTCGCAACCGACCGCGGCGGACTCGTCGGGGTCGACCACCTCGATCTCGACGCCGAGCGCCCTGATCTCGTCGGGAGCCAGGTGCAGCGAGCCGCGGTCGACCGCCTCGGCGGATAGCACGCGCAGCCCGATACCGTTGTCGCCCAAGACTTTTTCGACACGGCGCGCGGTTTCGCTGACCTCTTCGCGGCCGGGGTGCACGACGAGCAGTATGGTGCGGTCGGCCGGTGTCATTGCGGGCTGCCGTCGACGGCTCGGTTGACGGCCCGATCCAGCACCTCATCGGTCAGAGCCCGGTCGGTGCGGGCGCGCAGCCACAGGAAGTACTCGACGTTGCCCGACGGCCCAGGCAGCGGGCTGGCGGTGACGTCCACGGTGTGCCAGCCGAGTTCGGCGGCGCGACGTGCGACGGTCAGCACGGCGTCGGCCCGCAGCCGCGAATCGACCACGACGCCGCCCGCTCCCACCTGTTGTTTGCCGACCTCGAATTGCGGCTTCACCATTGGAACAATATCCGCGTCGGGCCAGGCGCACGCGGCCAGCGCGGGCAGCACGGTGGCCAGCGAGATGAACGACAAGTCGGCGACGACAACGTCGGCCGGTCCGCCGATCGCGTCGGCAGTCAGGTCACGCATGTTGGTGCGCTCGATCACGACGACGCGCGGGTCGGAGCGCAGCGACCACGCCAGCTGGCCGTAGCCGACGTCGACCGCCACCACTTCGCGCGCGCCGCGGTCCAGCAACACCTCGGTGAAGCCGCCGGTGGACGCTCCGGCATCCAGGCAGCGACGGTCCTGGACCTCGAGCTTGAAGGTGTCCAGCGCGCCGATCAGCTTGTGCGCCCCACGCGAAACCCAGTTGCGCTCGCCACCGGCGTCGACGGTCAGGTTAGCGGTGACGGCAACGGCGGTGGCGGGTTTGGCCGCAGGCATACCGTCGATGCTGACGCGTCCGGCGCCGATCAGCTCCGCTGCCTGTTGACGCGAGCGCGCCAGGCCGCGCCGTACCAGCTCGGCGTCAACGCGCGCTCGCCGGGCCACGCGTGGTCACCCACCCATTCCCGGGCTCGGTCCATCGGCCGGAGCCTTCTCCACCGCTTCCAGGGCGCGCACGAGCACCTCGTGGGCCTCTTCCAGGCGCGCGGCGAGCGCGTCGAGATCGACCGCGGTGAGGTCGGCGCCGTCGGCCCCAACGTCGGGCAACTGCTCCAGTAACGCGGCGATCTCGGCGCGGATCTGTCCGGGTTCGGTACTCATCTCGTTGCTCACGGTAGTCCAGTCCCCCGGCGCAGCAGCGACCAGCGCTCGAGGGCACCGCGCGCCGCGTCGTCGCCGGCGTCGATTTCGAAGGGCTGCCCATCGAAGTTCGCATTCCACACCGCGCTGGCGACCGCACGGACCACCGACAGCCCATCGTCGTGAAGGTCGCCGTCGGCGGCGGTGACGGTGATCGCGTCACTGTTGACCTCGACCCGCCATGCGGGTTGCGGGCCGATCTTCAGCTCGTCGGGATTGCTGTGGAGCGACTGAAGATCGAGACCGATGTAGGTGGGCCGCTGACCGGCGGGCGCGTGTACCGCGTCGCGCGCGGTGCTCACGCCGCTGAGCACCAACAGGCTGGGCAGCTCGGCTGCGTTCGCACCGGCAATGTCGGTGTCGAGCCGATCGCCGATCGCCAGCGGCGTTCGAAAGTCGCCGCGCGACAAGGCGCTTCGCAGCAGCGTCGGCTCGGGCTTGCCCGCCACCTGCGGTGCGTCGTCGGTGGCCGCGCGCAGGGCCGCGACCATGGCGCCGTTGCCGGGCAGTAGCCCGCGTTCGGTCGGCAGCGTCCGGTCGATGTTCGCCGCGACCCACAGCGCACCGTTTCGGATGGCCAGCGCCGCCTCGGCCAGGTCGGGCCAGCCGGTATGCGGCGAATGTCCCTGCACGACCGCGACGGGGCCGTCGGCGAATAGACGAACGGGTCGCAGACCGACGTTGGTCAGCTCGGCGGCCAGCGCCTCGGTACCGACAACAAGCACCGGCGCACCGGCGCGAAGTTGGGTGCGCAGCAGCCGTGCGGCGCCTTGAGCGCTGGTGACGACGTCTTCGGGCCGGGCGTTGAACCCCATCTCGTGGAGGTGTCTGGCGACCTCGGCCGGGCTACGCGACGCGTTGTTGGTGACGAAGAAGGTGGGGGCGTGCGCGGCGGCCAGGGCATCAACGGCGCCGGGGACGGGTTCGGCGCCGCGGAACAGGGTGCCGTCGAGGTCGAGCAGCAGGCAATCATGCAGGCGCGCAAGGCTTGTCATATCAGGGCAATTCGGCGACGCGTTCTTCGGCGTCGGTCACGCCGTCGATGTCGGCGGCGGCCGCGTGCAGGAACCATTGCAGCGCCTCGTCGGCACGTCCCATCGCCAGCAAGGTTTCGGCGTACGCGTAGTCGAGTCTGGCTGCGGCCTGGCCGGTGCGGGTGGGATCCGGTGGCGGCGTGGACAACAGGGCAAGTGCCTGGTCCAGCTGGCCAAGGTCGGCGCGGGCGCCGGCCACCACGATTCGCAGTTCGTCGGCGTCGTCGCCGGTGAGGTGCGCCGCTTCCGGGCTGCGGGCCAGCTCGATCGCCCGCCCCGGACGCCCGACGCCGCGCTCACAGTCGGCGATCAACGGCAGTAGCGCGGACTTGCTGCCCATGCGCCGTGCGGCCCGCAGCTCGGCGAGCGCCTGGGCCCAGTCACCGCAGTGATACGCCGCGATGCCGACGGCTTCGCGGACCGCCGCGATGCGGCCGGAACGGGCGCGGGCGGCACGGGCGTGCTCGAGGGCTGCTTGCGGATCCTCGTCGAGCAATTCGCCGGCCGCGACCAGGTGGCGCGCGACGGTGTCGGCGTTTGCCCGATCCAAGGTGCTGAGTTCTCGCCGAATCTCGGGGGCGAGCCGCTTGGCGTCAATGCTGGCCGGGATGGCGGGCTCCTCTCGGCGCGACGGCTGCTCGAGGTCGCCGGCGCGGGGCGGCCTGCGCCGGCCCGTTCCGCGGGGAGCTCTGTCATCGACCACCCAATAAAGGATACGGGCCGAACGGAAACGACGACAATTCCGCTTGAAACCACACAATTCCGGCTGGCGAAATGTTGTGAAATAAAAAGCACCCCCGGTGGTGTGCCGGGGGTGTTTTTGTGTGTGTTCGGCGGTGTCCTACTTTTCCACCCGGGTTGGGTAGTATCATTGGCGCTGGCCGGCTTAGCTTCCGGGTTCGGGATGGGTCCGGGCGTTTCCCTGCCGCTATGGCCGCCGTAACTTTGTTGGTTGTTCTTTTGTGTTTGTTTTTGTGTTTCTTTTTTTGTGTTTTGTGGTGGGTGTGTTTGGTGGTGGGGTGTGGGTTGGTGTGGTGTGGTGGCGGCTGGTTGGTGTGTGGGTAAGTTTTCGGCCGGTTAGTGCCAGTTCCCTAAGCGCATTGCTGCGTG
>NZ_DASQVQ010000120.1:0-4434 GCF_035640695.1 Mycobacterium sp. | reverse complement strand
GAATGGATCGCCGAGGGTGACGGCCGGCTGGAGGTGCTGCGGCAGCTGTACCGGCGATGGCCGTTCTTCCGGACGGTGTTGTCGAACATGGCCCAGGTGCTGGCGAAGTCCGACATGGGCCTGGCCGCGCGCTATTCGCAGCTGGTCGAGGACGAGGCGTTGCGGAGCCGGGTGTTTGACAAGATCGTCGCCGAGCGCGACCGCACGATCGCGATGCACAAGCTGATCACCGGGCAGGATGACCTGCTGGCTGACAATCCGGCCCTGGCCCGTTCGGTCTTCAACCGCTTCCCGTACCTGGAGCCGCTGAACCACCTGCAGGTTGAGCTGTTGCGGCGCTACCGCGGCGGCGACACCGATGAGCTGGTGGAGCGCGGCATCCTGCTGACCATGAACGGCCTCGCGACCGCGCTGCGCAACAGCGGCTAGAGGTGGGTTCGTTCGCGGATGGCGTTCACCACGCCACGGACCGCGTTCTCCGTCGCTGTGATCGGCGACACCACCGATTCCCCCACGCCGACGATGCGCTCCACCCGTTCCACGATGCCCTCCAGGCGGTCCACCATGGTCATCAGCCGCGGTGCGAGCGCGTCGATGTTGCTGATCGTCTCGTTGAATCGGCCAAGGGTCGCCTCCAGGTTGTCCAGCGAGCCCTCGAAGACCCCGAGTGTGCTCTTCAGGTCCGTCAGTGACTCGTCGAGGCCGGTCAGCAGGGTGTCGAGCTGCTCGACCGTGACGTCCGCGTTGAGCGCGGCCTTGGTCAGCGTCTTGATCCGATCGCGACCGGTGCGGGGGACGGCCTTGTCAGCCATGACGGTCACCTTACTGCCCGCGCCCCTCTGCGGCGGTGCCAGCGGGCACCGGGCGCCAAGAACGGGCGCCCACTGCCCGCGCCAACAGCGGGCGCCGATGTCAGAGCCTGCTTGCCGCGGCCTCGTCGAGCAGCCAGACGGTGGCCTCGCGGCCGGTCGCGCCGGCTGCGGGCACGTCCACCGGATCCGCGCCGCGCACAGCCGCGGCGACGGCGTCGGCCTTACCGTCCCCGGACGCCATCAGCCACACCTCACGCGAGCGTTGAACGGCGGGCAATGTCAGCGTGATTCGCCGCGGCGGCGGTTTCGGGGAATCCTCGACCCCCAGCACCAACCGGGACTTCTCCCGGATCGCCGGGGTGTCCGGGAACAACGAGTTGATGTGCCCTTCGGGGCCAATGCCGAGCAGATGCACGTCGAAATTCGGTGCCGGTTCGCCGGGGTCGGCGTTCGCCGCCAGCACGTGGTCATAGCTGACTGCTGCGGCATCCAGATCATCATCGAACTCGCCGTCGCTGGCCGGCATGGCGTGCACATTCGCCGCCGGGATGTCGATCCGGTCGATCAACGCCTCGCGGGCCTGCTTCTCGTTGCGCTCGTTGTCGTCCTCGGGCACGTAGCGTTCGTCGCCCCAGAACAAATGGACCTTGGACCAGTCGATCGCCGAGCCGTTGTCGGCGACGTGCTTCAACATGCCGATGCCGGTGCCGCCACCTGTCAACGCGATCATCGCCCGCCCGCGGGCCCGGATCGCCGAGTTGATCGCGTCGACCAGACGATCAGCGGCCGCAGCCACCAATGACTCGCTGTCCGGATACTTTTCGATCGTCGGGGTCATGCTCTTTCCCGGGTCGCTTCGCTGTTGCCCTGCGGCCCGTACTGCACCTTGTCGATACCCTCCAACGCCTCCAGATAGATCTCGTCTTGGTCCAGCCGGCGCAGGTCTTCGGCCAGGCATTCACGGGTTTCCCTGCGGGCCAACGGAACCAGGGCATCCGGCCGCGCGGTCCGGCTCAATGTCGCCGTCCTGCCGGTCTGCGGGCGGCTGAGCACCACGGTCTCGGTGTTGCGGTAGAGCTCCACCTTCAGCGCGCCGACCTCCCGCCGCACCGGCCCGTCGATGCGGCTGGCCAGCCAGCCGGCCAGGATGTCCAGCGCCGGCTCGTCCTTGAGGCCCGACACCAGCGCGGAGTCGATGGGCTCGAACGGCGGCGTGTCGAGCGCCGACGTCAGCAGCGCCCGCCAATACGTGACGCGGCTCCACGCCAGGTCGGTGTCGCCGGCGGTGTAACCCTCCAGCCGACCTTTGATCGACGCCAGCGGATCCGGAGTGTTGGTCGCGTCGGTGAGGCGTCGAATCGCGTGCTGGCCCAACGGATGTTGAGCGGGTATCTCGGGAGCCTCACCCGGCCACCAGATCACCACCGGGGTGTCGGGCAGCAGGAATGGGATAACCACGCTGTCGGCATGGTCGGCCAGCGGCCCGGTGAGTTTCAGAATCACCACCTCGCCCGCCCCGGCGTCGCCGCCGACCCGCAACTGAGCATCGAGTTGCGGATCCTTCGCAGCGCGCTCACCCGGGAAGACGGCGATGATGCGGCACGGGTGCTCGCGGCTGGCCCAGTTCGCCGCCTCGACCGCGTCTTCGACCATGTCCTCGGTGTCGAGGGCGATGACGAGGGTGAGTACCCGGCTGAGCGTTATCGCGCCGCCCTCCTCGCGCAGCGAGATGATCTTCTTGTTGACGTCGTTGGTCGTCGTGTGCGGTAGGTCTACGATCACGGCCGCCGCCATTCGCGACCGGACCGCCGCAACATCTCGAACGCGGACGCCGGCCCCCACGTGCCGGCCGGGTATGCATCTGGCTTGCCGTGCGTCGCCCAGTAATCAAGCACCGGATCGAGGATCTCCCAGGACAATTCGACTTCCTCGTTGACCGGGAACAACGACGGCTCGCCGAGCAGCACGTCGAGGATCAGCCGTTCGTAGGCCTCGGGCGAGTCCTCGGCGAACGCCGAGCCGTACGAGAAGTCCATGTTGACGTCGCGGACTTCCATCGCAGTGCCCGGTACCTTGGATCCGAACCGCATCGTGATCCCTTCGTCGGGCTGCACCCGGATCACCAGTGCGTTCTGACCCAACTCCTCGGTCATCGTCGCGTCGAACGGCAGATGCGGGGCCCGCTTGAACACGAGTGCGATCTCGGTGACCCTGCGCCCCAGTCGCTTTCCGGTGCGCAGGTAGAACGGCACCCCGGCCCAGCGCCTGGTGTCGATCTCCAGCGTGATCGCGGCGAACGTTTCGGTGGTCGAGGTCTTGGAAAACCCCTCCTCGTCGAGCAACCCGACGACGTACTCGCTACCCTGCCAGCCCGCGGAGTACTGGCCACGTGCCGTTGTCGCGTCCAGCGGTTGAGCCAACTGCGTCGCGGATAGCACCTTGATCTTCTCGGCCTGCAGTTCGCGGGGATGGAAGCTGACCGGTTCTTCCATCGCGGTCAGCGCGGTGAGCTGCAACAGGTGGTTCTGGATGACGTCGCGCGCGGCGCCGATGCCGTCGTAGTAGCCGGCTCGCCCGCCCAGCCCGATGTCCTCGGCCATCGTGATCTGAACGTGGTCGACGAAGTTGGCATTCCAGATCGGCTCGTACAACTCGTTGGCGAACCGCAGCGCCAGAATGTTCTGGACGGTTTCCTTGCCCAGGTAGTGGTCGATGCGGAACACCGATTCTTCGGGGAAGACGCTGTTGACGATCGCGTTGAGCTCTTTGGCGCTGTCCAGGTCGTGACCGAATGGCTTCTCGATCACCACCCGGCTCCAGCGGCCCTCCTGCTGGCGGGCCAGCCCAGATTTGTGCAGTTGCTCGCACACCACCGGAAACGCCTTCGGCGGAATCGCCAGGTAGAACGCGTGATTGCCGGCGGTGCCCCGCTCGACGTCGAGCTTCTCCAACGTCTCGGCAAGCCGGCCGAACGCCGCCTCGTCGTCGAACGTGCCTTGTACGAATCGAATTCCGTCGGCCAGCCGGTCCCACACCTCGTCGCGGAACGGTGTGCGGGAGTGTTGCTTGACCGCGTCGCAGACCACCTTGCCGAAATTTTCGTGGTCCCAGTCGCGGCGGGCGAACCCGATGAGGGCGAAGGTGGGCGGCAGCAGCCCGCGGTTGGCCAGGTCGTAGATCGCCGGCATCAGCTTCTTTTGTGCCAGGTCGCCGGTGACGCCGAAGATCACCACCCCGCACGGGCCCGCGATCCTCGGCAGCCGCTTATCGCGCTTGTCCCGCAGCGGGTTTCGCCAGCCGGCGCCGGATGCGGGGGTTGTTTTGGTTGACTCGACGGTCATTTCGCAGTGGCGTTGAGCTCGCTTCGAGTCGCCTCGAGCAGTTCCAGCCAGGACGCCTCGAACTTCTCGACACCCTCGTTTTCCAGGACGATGAACACGTCCCGCAGGTCGATCCCCACCGCAGAGAGCTTGTCGAACAACTGCTGCGCCTCCCCGGCCTTGCCGGTCACCGTGTCACCGGTGATCACGCCGTGGTCGGCGACCGCGTCAATTGTCTTCTCCGGCATCGTGTTCACCGTGTTGGGCGCGACCAGTTCGGTCACGTACAGCGTGTCGGAGTA
>NZ_DASQVQ010000119.1:0-35185 GCF_035640695.1 Mycobacterium sp. | reverse complement strand
GTGGAAGACCCTGCCGCGCAAGCACATAGCGTCGACGAGAGCCTGCATTTGGGCGTATTGGAACGCGCCGCCACGGCGGAGGCGCTCCTGCTGGCCCACCTGGCTGCGAACTCACACTGAAAGGTCTCGGCGCAGCTTGGCGACGTGGCCGGTGGCCCTGACGTTGTACTGTGCTCCACAGAAACAGAACCTGCGGGCGGTTGTCGGTGCCAGGGTCTCGCACCTGGACGACGACGAGGCCAATACGCGAAAGGTATCCCACCTGGCACAGACTCAAGAGGGCGTCAGGTGGGCGACCTCGCGGGCTACCAGGTCGTTGGCACGTTTGAAGACCTCGGAGTGTCAGCCGGGAAAACGACACCGTTCGATCGTCCTGACCTCGGTAAGTGGCTGGACCCTGCACTCCGCATTGGGGTGAGACGCCCGTTGAGGCACGTTCTTGTTCCGCTGCGGCTAGGCATCGCGCGGAGGAGCACAGTCACCGGGATGGCGATCGCGATGGGACGGCGATGGGGCAGCGGCCACGTCGCAGGTAATTGTTTTCCCACCGATTCCCGGTAGGGCCAGTTGCGACGTTTTACAGTTTTTGCAGGAGCGCAAGGCTTATTAGCCTCGCGCCGCATCCATATAAGGAGGTGAGGAAAATGACTCACGTGCTGGTCCTGGGCGCGGGGTTCGCAGGGCTTGAGTTAGCCAGCAGCCTGTCGGAGTCGCTCGCCAACGAGGTGCAGGTCACGATGATTGATCGCAGCGACTCTTTCAATTTCGGCTTTTCCAAGATCGATGTGCTGATGGGTAAGCAGACAGCCGACGAAGTGCGGCTGCCGTATGCCGGGTTGGTGAAGCCTGGTGTCGAGTTTCGGCAAGAGTTGATCACCGCAATTGACCCCAAAAACCGCCGTGTGCGCACCGATGCCGGTTCCTACGACGCCGACGTCCTCGTCGTGGCGCTCGGTGCGGACTACGACCCGGCGGCGACTCCGGGATTCACCGAGCACGGGTACGAGTACTACTCGTTGGACGGGGCCGAACGCCTGCGGGACGCCCTGCCCGCCTTTGAGGGAGGCAACATCGTGATCAGTGTGCTCGGCGAGCCGTACAAGTGCCCTCCAGCGCCGTTCGAGGGGGCTTTCTTACTGGAGGATTACTGCGCGGCTCGCGGTTTGCGCGATCAGGTGACAATCACCGTGACCGGATACATGGGCGCACCTGTACCGGTCGCCAAGGAGGTGTCCGAGCCGATTCTCGCGCACTTGACCGCCCGCGGTATCACTTTCGTCCCTAAGCGCACGGTGTGCCGGTTGAACACCGCGGACAAAGTCGCCGAATTCGCCGAGGGCGGCGGCATTCCGTATGACCTGTTCATCGGTATCCCGGTGCATCGAGTGCCGTCGGTCGTCGCGGCGTCCGGGCTGGCGCCGAACGGCTGGATTACGGTCGAAAAGACGAACCTGGCAACACAATTCGAGAGTGTTTACGCCACCGGCGACGTGGCCGCGGCATATACCGCCAAGGCTGGGGTGTTCGCCGAGCGGGCTGCCGCGGTCGTCGCCGCGGACATCGCCGCCCGGCTGCACGGCACACCACCGCCACCACCGTACGACGGGGCGGGAAACTGCTTCATCGAGTTCGGTCGAGGCGAGGTCGGTAAGGTGCATGCCAACTTCCTCAGCGGACCGAAACCTACGGGGGTATTGCAAGGCCCATCCCGTGAACTGGCGAACGAGAAAGCAGAGTTCGCACGTATCCGGCGGGAGCGCTGGCTCGGCGTCCCGGGATGAGGCGCACAAGTCACAATGCTGTCGTACTTAGCGGCGGAAACGGTCATCGTTCAATGTGAAGTTTCGGACCGACTTCTCGCCTGAGTGTCGGAACCCATCGATGGCCTGGCGTAGCTCGTTGATCGGCCTTCCGCTGCGCGGGCGTTCGCTGCTCACTCACGGTTCAAGCGTATGTTCAACTGAGTCCTGTTCCGTACCGCTCACTTCGATTACGTGATTACGAGGCGCTGAGCAGTTTCTTGATGAACGTTGTCGTATGTGCAGCCTTGACGTTGTACTGGGCGACCGCGATCTTGCCGTGTTCGTCGACGACGAACGTCGACCGGATCACGCCCTGCACCGTCTTGCCGTACATCGTCTTCTCGCCGTACGCGCCCCAGGCGGCCAGCACCTTGCGCTCGGGGTCGGACAACAACGGAAAGGTGAGTTTCTCGGCCTCGCGGAACTTGGCCAGCTTGGCCGGTTTATCGGGGGAGATGCCGACCACGTCGAGGCCGGCGTCGTTGAGCCCTGTCAGATTGTCGCGAAAGTCGCAGGCTTCCTTGGTGCAACCGGGGGTGGATGCCGCTGGGTAGAAGTAGACGACGAGGCGACGGCCGCTGTAGTCGGCCAGCGACACAGGGTTTCCGTCGGCATCGGGAAGGCTGAACGCCGGGGCGTTATCTCCCACCTGGAGGCGGCGAGTCTCTGTCACGTCACTTCCTATCTTCTTGCCGTTGCGTCGGGGCGCGCTCCGGCTGATCTAGGGTAGTGCGGCAGGGCAGCGACGGTTGAGCGGAGGACGACGTGGCGGAGCGAGATCCCGAAGCCATCAAGCAGGACATCGATCGCGCTCGCGACCAGCTGGCCGCCACAGTCGACACGCTCACCGAAAGGGCAAGCCCCCGCAGGATTGCCGCAGACATCAAGGCCGGCTTGACCACCTTTGTCAAGAAGCCCGCGGTGACGCTCTCGTTGATCGGAGTCGGCACGCTGGCCGCGGTGCTGGTGATCCGCAGGATCCGAAATCGCTGACGCTTAGCCCGACTGCCGCCAGGCGGCACGGCGCCACCATTCCGTGAACACGTTTCGCATGGTGGGCGGGTTGGCGGGCCGGCACAACCGATTACAGGTGTGGACGGCCAAGACGGCGGTCGCGGAGTCGGTCTGCGCGGCCCCTGCGGCTGTCGTTCCGGCTTGGTCCATCCCCATTAGCTAACGGTCCTACTTTCTCTCCGCATCGGCTGGGCATCCGGCCGCGACGGTGATCAGCTAACGACAGCGTAGCACCATTCGTCGCCAAGCTGCACGTTGACGTGCGTATCCGAACAACTGCGTGGAAATCTGGTTACCAGAAGCGACAGCCCTAGCGGCAGTTTCAGCGCCGATTTTGACGCGAACGTGGCAACGGGCGTAGTCAAATTTCGGAGAACAGCGGGGGTGTCTGGTCGACAGCCGCATCGTAAGGAAACAGCCGATCCGGCACAACCTGGAAGCAAAGGTCGTGGAGCAGCCCAGTGCAGTGCATATCAGCGGAGCCGGTCATGAGAGCCCGGATACGCCGCATTCCCGAGATCGTGGGGTCGATTGTTGGTCGCACGACAATTGGTGCGCCGTCAGGGTTTCGAACCCCGGACCCGCTGATTAAGAGTCAGCTGCTCTACCAACTGAGCTAACGGCGCGTTCGACACGCGACAATACACAGCGGCTCGGCGCGGCGCCAAAGCTGGTCACGCAGGTATAGCCGATGCTACGTAGTGGCGGCGCGCCGCACTCCAAGGTTGCCCTTAGACTACTGCCAGGAATCTCCGTGAATTTGGCCCCGGCTGTGAGATGGAGCAAAGTATGTGGCAGGTCCGCTATGTGACCCGTCCGCGTAAGTATCGGTCCTGGTTAGGAGCCATTGTCGCGATCCAAGTGGTGGTGTTTGGGCTCAGCGCCTGCAACAGCAACTCGGCGCCTCCGCCGCCGAAGATGGTCACCGACAAGGGCACGCCCTACGGCGATCTGTTGGTGCCGAAGCTGCAAGCGTCGGTGACCGACGGTGCCGTTGGCGTCGCGGTCGACCAACCCGTGACCGTGAGCGCCGGCGACGGTGTTCTCGGCGCGGTCAGCATGGTCGGCGACGACGGCAAGCAGATCGCCGGGCGGCTCAGCCCCGACGGTCTCACCTGGTCGACCGCCGAGCCGCTGGGCTACAACAAGCGGTACACGATCCGAGCCGAGGCGCTCGGGCTCGGCGGTGTTTCGCGCTCCAGCATGACGTTCCGGACACATTCGCCGGAGAACCTGACGATGGCGTATGTGCTGCCGAATGATGGCGAGGTGGTCGGTATCGGCCAACCGGTGTCGATCCGATTCGACGAGAACGTTGCCAACCGTGAGGCCGCCGAGAAGGCCATCAAGATCACCGCCAACCCGCCGGTGGAGGGCGCCTTCTACTGGCTGAACAACCGCGAAGTCCGTTGGCGGCCAGCTCAATTCTGGAAGGCGGGCACCAAGGTCGATGTCGCGGTCAACATCTACGGTGTCGACCTTGGCGATGGGCTGTTCGGCCAGGACAACCTCGGCACGCATTTCACCGTCGGCGACGAGGTCGTCGCGACCGCCGACGATGCCACCAAGACACTGACCGTGCGGATCAACGGCAAAGTAGCCAAGACGATGCCAATCTCGATGGGCAAGAACAGCACTCCGACGAACAACGGCACCTACATCGTCGGCGGACGTTTCAGGCACATCATCATGGATTCGTCCACCTACGGCGTTCCGGTCAACTCTCCCAATGGGTATCGCACCGAAGTCGACTGGGCGACCCAGATCTCCTACAGTGGCATCTTCGTGCATTCCGCGCCGTGGTCGGTCGGAGCGCAGGGCTATAGCAACACCAGCCACGGCTGCCTGAACGTCAGCCCCAATAACGCGATCTGGTTCTACAACAACACCAAGCGCGGCGACGTCGTCCAGATCGTGAACACCGTCGGCGCGACGTTGCCGGGCACCGATGGCCTCGGTGACTGGAACATCCCATGGGAGCAGTGGCGGGCGGGTAACGCGAACGCGTAATGCGCCATGTGGTGAGCGCTGACGGAATCGCGTACAAGCCAACGTTTTAGCTCTATACGAGCGTTGATTGCAGTTAACCGGTAAGCGGAATGTGCGGCCAGCCTTACCGGATGTGGTGGCTAGCGCCGACGACAACCGGTCCCACGGCGAGCAGGCTCGAAAGTGCAGACAGCAGTCGAATGCTCAAGGAGAGATGCCGACTGCGGCAGAAAGCGATCGGAGGAAACAATGAGTACCGTCAGTGCTTTCATCGCCAGGTTTGGAGCCCGTACCGCATTCGGATGTGCCGGCCTGGCCATGGTGGTTCTGCCTGCAGTCCTTGCCAGCGAAGTTCCCGCGCACGGCGCACAGACGACCGCCATCACAGCGGCGGCCGATACGTCGCCGTCGTGCCCGCAGGCCTATTACTGCCTGCAGGGCGGCGCGGACCCCCAGGTCCCATACGGCACCGATCCGCAGGTCCCGTACGGAACCGATCAGTACAATTCGCGACCCGTCGAAGGACATGGCTCCGGCGACTACCTCGGCGGTGGGGTCTAATCGCCTAGTCAGCGCGGGCCGATACCGCCGGGACGGCCGGGTCCGCCAGGTCCGCCTGGTCCGCCGCCGGGCCAAATCGGCCCAAAGTTGACGTCGACGCCGTCACTGCAGAGCCAGTCATCCTCGCAGGGATAGGGATAGACGGGACCCGACACGGTAGCTCCGGAGCCGCCGCCCCGGACATCGCCTTGGGCGCAGACGGTCGCATAACCACTGGACGTACAGTCGGCGATCGCGGGCGGTGCGACGGCCAACCCGAAAAAGGTTGGGGCCGCGACCAACGCCGGGATCAGATAGCGCTTTGCTAACTTCATGGCAATTCCTTTGCGGAACTAGTTGCCGTCTAATGCGCCAAACGCGGAGTCCTCTGCGTGTAGGCCGCAACGACTACGCGGGTCAGCTACTGGCCTGCGCCGTTCGGCACAAGCGGGGTCGAGCCAGGTGCGCCGCAGCGATCCCGGAAGTCGACCAGCGGTTGACGGATACCCTGCAGGTCGGCTCGAACCTGGGCGTTGGTGTTGAGGTAGTTCTGTACGTCGTCGGCAACCGCGCTCTTGGGCTGCCCTTTGAGACCGGTGAAGAAGGTGTTCACATCGGGATGCGTGAATAGGTAGGACGATGTCGCTGCCGAAACGCCGGAGGACACATTGGCCAGATCAGCGGCCGTGCAGCTGGGTGGTGGCGGTGGCTCAGCCGTCGCTGTGGCGGCAGCACCGAAGAGCATTGCACTGGCGAGTGCGCCCGTGCCGATCCCGCCGGCTACCGCGAGTGCGGTGCGGGCCAAGAGGACCATGGCTGGCTCCTTCATCGGGTTAGTTGCGTCGCCGCAACCGAGAATGGTTGTCAGCATTAATGAGCTAACCAGACCAAACAGCGTCCGTTTGCGTTTCCGCTGACAAAGACCGCCGCATAGCTCCCGCTGGTCATGGTGCATGCCCGAATTGTCGTCACTGCACACTCGCCCAGTCGGACACAACCACCCCGGATGACCACCAGGAGAACATTCATTGCCCGACGAGATCCTCGGTAGGAAAAGGGTTCGCAGGTCAGGATCTAAGCGTAGCGTCGCGCTCGTCGCTCGAAGTGAATGAGGTAAAACGATGCCGGCGTCTGATTATGACTGGAGCAAGCCCGCGGCGATGGCCATCCCGACGGATGGCTATTTCGAACTTGAGCGTGGGCGTTACGGCCCGATTTTTCCGCGGACGCCCGCATGCTACGGCTTTTCGATTATCGCCAAGGTCAAGGAGGGCCGCGAGGAGGTCGTCCGGGCGTATGGCAAGCAGATCGAGGAGGCCATCAAGGGCAGTCCGGACGTGCTGGCGCCGTTGCGGCTGCATTACCTGCGGTGGGTGCTCTTCGACGTCGGGTCAGGGCTGCATTTCCAGTACCAGGGCATCTTCGACACCGACTTCGACAAGTACACCGAGGATGCGGTGCAGTTGTTCAGCCAGACCGGGATCACCACCGTCTTCACCAACCTGGAGGGCTTCCCGGAGGATTGGAAGGAAAACCCGGACGCGTTCATCAAGTTCGTCCGCGATCACCACTGCCCGAGCTTCCTCGAGTACGGGGAGTATCCCTACGTCACGGCCGATGAGATCAAGAAGGCGCTGCGACTCAAGGCGGCGTTCTCCGACATGCTCGACCAGATGCAGTGATTCGCACCGCCAACTGTGCGCTGATGCTCGATTTCGACAACATTCAGCACATCCTGCTGACCCGCACCCCAGCGATGACGGGCCGCTACGAGTTTCTCTCGTTCGGCAACCCGGCCGGCGGTCGTGCATGGTTGTCGGAACTGATTGACCGGGTGGAGCCGGCCTCAACCGCCGAGGCATCAATGGACAGCACGAAACGCTGGATCACGTTGGCGTTCACCTGGACCGGTCTGCGGGCGCTCGGCGTTCCCGAGGAGTCACTGGCGACCTTTCCCGACGAGTTTCGCGAGGGGATGGCCGCGCGGGCCGACATTCTGGGCGACACGGGTGCCAATCATCCGGACAACTGGGTCGGCGGTCTGGCCGGTGACGACTTACACGCGATCGCGATCCTTTTCGCCCGAGACGACGCGGAACATCGACGTGCAACCGGGGAGCATGACAAGCTGGTCGCCAGGTGCGATGGGGTCCGCAGCCTGTCGGTGCTGGACCTGAACGCGACACCGCCGTTCAATTACGCCCATGATCACTTCGGATTCCGGGACCGACTGTCGCAACCGGTGATCGAAGGCTCCGGCGAAGAGCCGACGCCGGGTTCGGGCGCGCCGCTGAAGCCCGGCGAGTTCATTCTGGGCTACCCAGACGAAGAGAACCCCGCACCGAAACTGCCGCAGCCTGAGGAGTTGTCCCGTAACGGAAGCTACATGGCATACCGGCGGCTGCAGGAACACGTCGGGCTGTTTCGCGACTATCTTCGTGAACACGCCGAAACGGCGGACGAGCAAGAGTTGTTGGCCGCAAAGTTCATGGGTCGCTGGCGGAGCGGTGCGCCCCTCGTGCTCGCCCCTGAGCGCGACGACCCTGAGATGGGCGCAGATCCCATGCGTAACAATGACTTCAACTACAACGAGATGGATCCGTTCGGGTACGCGTGCCCATTGGGTTCGCACGCGCGCCGCCTCAACCCACGCGACACCGCAGTGAACATGAATCGGCGGCGCATGATCCGGCGCGGAGCCACCTATGGCGCGGCGCTTCCGGAAGGCGCCCCCGACGACGGCGTGGACCGGGGTATCGCCGCATTCATCATCTGCGCCAGTCTCGTTCGCCAATTCGAGTTCGCGCAAAACGTCTGGATCAACGACAAGACCTTTCACGAACTCGGCAATGAGCGCGACCCGATCTGCGGCAGCCAGGACGGCACCTTGGAATACACGATCCCGAAGCGTCCCATCCGCAAGGTGCTCAGGGGACTGTCGGCCTTCACCACGCTCAAAGGAGGCGCATATTTCTTCCTGCCAGGACTCAACGGCCTGCGGTACCTGGCAACGCTTGACACCTAAGGAACCACCATGAGCACACTGCCCGCCGCTCGCACCTACAACCAAACCCACATCCCTCGCCCCCACACGGGCGGACGGCGCGTCAGCATCTACTGGACGTGGAGTTATCCGTGGGAAGCTCAACGGGATCCAGCCGAGATGTATAACCGCTTCTCCACGATGACAGAGGTCCGAAACACCCTGTGGCCCAGCTACGAGACACCGGAATACGACGCGGCGAACTTCCTGCAGGGCATCGCCGGAACGCTGGAGCTTTTCCATCGGTCGACGCTGGCGTTTCAAGAACTCGCCGGCGAGGTCACCGGCCACCCGGTCGCGGTCTTCCAGCGCATCGACCAGGCGGGCTACAAGCTGCCCATCGACGAACGCGTTCTCGCCGACACCGACACGATGATGGTGTTCGGACTCGACCACATCCTGTCGGAACAAGAAGCCGGACCTGAGGAAATCGACGCCATCCGCAACTGGCTACAGCGTGAAGGCACATGCCTGCTGCTGGCACCGCACCACGACGTGGGGTTCACCGACGACTTCTCGCAACGACAGGTCGAATATCAACATCACGGCGACCCGCTGGTGCCGCGCCAACAGCGATTCGGCCAGTACACCCGCTCGCTGATGAAGGCGTTAGAAGTGCCGGTTCACAACACCTGGGGACTGCGGCCTGCCGTCGTAGAGGGCAGCAACGAAATCGCTCCCTTAACGGGATTCCAGGACCTTGACGCGGCGAGGCTTCTCGACAACGTCACAACGTTAAACTTCCACCCGCATTTGCCGCACTACGATTTGACCGCACCCGAAAGCGATTACCTGCGAGTTCTCGGGCGGCAGCGCGTCGACCCCAATCGCCCTCACCCATTCACCGAAGCGGGCAACACTGAGTTCAACGCACTGATCTGGATGCCGCCCACAGGGGAGCGCGCCGGCGACATCGTGCTCGTCGACTCAACGAACTTCACCACGCTGTTCGGCGGCACCGACAGCCTCAAGAACTTGTGGCGCAACCTAGCCACGATGAAGTGAGGCCCAAGTAGAACTGGTGCAGCAGCGTTTCTGGTTTTCGCCGGGTTGGTCTGCGAGCACGCGCGACCGTTGCACGGCTCACGCCTATAAAGGCAAAAGATCGGAGGGCTAAATGCCCCCTGACCTGTCGGGTGAGTGACGGGACTCGAACCCGCGACATCCAGGATCACAACCTGGTGCTCTACCAACTGAACTACACTCACCATCGCCGCCCGCCCGACGGGCTGCAGCGGCGTCGTCGATATTAGCCGCTGCGGGGCTCCGCGGCCGAATCCGTTTTGTCACTCAGTTGCGGCGCCGCGTCGACGGCCTCCTCCGTCCGCGCCCCGATCTGCGCCGCGATCGCCGCGATTTCGCTGGTCGACGGGCCGGGCGGGGGCACAAACGCGGTGCGTCGGTAGTAGCGAAGTTCGCGGATCGACTCGCGAATATCGGCGAGCGCGCGATGGGTGAGGCCCTTCTCCGGCTGGCCGAAGTAAATGCGCGGATACCACCTTCTGCACAGCTCCTTGATCGAACTGACGTCGATCATCCGGTAGTGCAGAAAGTCGTCGAGGGCGGGCATGTCGCGCGCAATGAAACCGCGATCGGTGGCGATCGAATTGCCCGCCAGGGGAGCGGTCTTGGCCTGCGGCACATGCGCGCGGACGTAGTCGAGCACGATGGCCTCGGCCTGCGCGACGTCGATCGTCGACGACCGGACCTCGTCTATCAGCCCGGAGCGGGTGTGCATCTCGGTGACCACGTCGAGCATGCCGCTCAGGGCGTCGTCGTCGGCGTGGATCACCAGGTCGACGCCTTCGCCCAGAACGTTCAGGTCGCCGTCGGTGACCAGCGCCGCGATCTCGATGAGCCGGTCGCCGGCAAGATTCAGCCCGGTCATCTCGCAGTCGATCCACACCAGTTCGTCGCGCACAGCGCTTAACAGTACGGTGAGCCCGCGACGGGTCTGCGGTCTGCCAACTAATGTCTGGGGTCATGACCACCGATTCGCCAGCTACTCCAGCGCAGCAGATCGCCGCGGGATACGCGGTGCAAGGACAGGCCCTCGAACTCGGATCGGTGGTGGTCAATGGGACCGCCGACCCGGGCGCCCTGGTCCGCATCCCGTTGGCCACGGTAAACCGCCATGGGTTGGTGGCGGGTGCGACGGGCACCGGCAAGACGAAGTCACTGCAGGTGATCGCCGAGCAGCTGTCGGCCGCCGGTGTGCCGGTGATGATGGCCGACGTCAAGGGCGACCTGTCTGGCCTGTCGCGTCCGGGTACCGCCGACGACAAGACCGCCGCGCGCGCCAAGGACACCGGCGACGATTGGACGCCGACGGCGTTTCCGGTGGAGTTCTTGTCGCTCGGCACCAGCGGGATCGGTGTGCCGGTGCGCGCCACGATTTCCAGCTTCGGGCCAATCCTGCTGTCGAAAGTATTGGGCCTCAACGCAACCCAGGAGTCCACGCTCGGCCTGATCTTTCACTGGGCGGACCAGAAGGGCTTGTCGCTGCTGGACTTGAAGGACCTGCGCTCGGTCATCACGTTTCTCACCAGCGATGAGGGGAAACCGGAGTTGAAGGCGCTGGGCGCGGTGTCGCCGACGACGGCGGGCGTGATCCTGCGGGCGCTGGTCAACCTCGAAGCCGAGGGCGCCGACACATTCTTCGGTGAACCCGAGCTGGAGCCCAAGGATCTGCTGCGGGTCGACCCCCAAGGGCGCGGAATCATCACGCTGCTCGAGCTCGGCAACCAGGCGGCGCGCCCGGTGATGTTCGCGACGTTCTTGATGTGGGTGCTGGCGGACCTGTTCACGACGCTGCCCGAAGTCGGCGACGTGGACAAGCCAAAGCTGGTGTTTTTCTTCGACGAGGCGCATCTGCTGTTTACCGACGCATCCAAGGCGTTCCTCGAGCAGGTCGAGCAGACCGTCAAGCTGATCCGGTCCAAGGGTGTGGGGGTGTTCTTCTGCACGCAGCTGCCCACAGACGTGCCCAATGAGGTGCTCAGCCAGCTGGGCGCCCGCGTGCAGCACGCCCTGCGCGCGTTCACCCCCGACGACCAGAAGGCCCTCACCAAAACCGTTCGCACGTATCCGAAAACAGACGTGTATGACCTGGAGTCGGCGTTGACGTCGCTGGGCATCGGCGAGGCGATCGTCACCGTGCTGTCGGAAAAGGGTGCGCCGACGCCGGTGGCATGGACCCGGATGCGTGGCCCGCGTTCGTTGATGGACACAATCGGCCCCGACGCCATCTCGGCCGCCGCCAAGGCCAGCCCGCTGCAGGCTGAATACGGTCAGACCATTGACCGCGAATCGGCCTACGAGCGGCTGAACTCGAAGCTCGCGCAACCCCCGGAACAGCAGCCGCGGGCCGATCAGCCGGCACCGCCGCAGCAGGTCGAGGCGCCGCCGATGCCTGCCCCGGCCCGGCAGGAGCCAGGTTTGTTCGAGAAGATGATGGACAGCCCCGCGTTCAAGAGCGCGATGCGCTCGGCGGGCACCGTTATTGGCCGGGAGATCACCCGCAGCATCTTCGGAACGGGCCGGCGCCGCTAGTTCGGCGCCAACCGATCTCAGTCGCCGCCGAGGCGCTTGTAGAAGCTACCTACGATCGGCGCGACGATCGCGCGCGGAGCGTACTGGCTGGCCACCGACATGGCTTTCGATGTGACGCCGGGCACGATGCGCATCTTGTTGCGATCCAACGCGTCCAACGACACCTTCGCCGTGTACTCGGTAGAAATCCACAGGAATTCGGGCACCAGCTTGTCGACGAGCGACGCCTCCACGGGGTCCGCCGTCGCGGTGCGCACCGGACCGGGCGCGAGCAGCGTGACGTGTACTCCGCTGCCGCGGAGCTCGCCGCGCAGGGACTCGCTGAACGTATTCACAAACGCCTTGGTGGCCGCATAGGTCGCGTTGTTCGGAACCGGCGAATTGCCCGCCGCCGAACCGGAAATCAGAATGCCGCCCGCCCGGCGCTCCACCATTCCCGGCAGCACGGCAAGCGCAAGGTCATGCACGCCAAGGACATTCAGCTGGACTTGGGTCTTCTCGGCGGCCGGATCGAGCTTGGCCACCGGCCCGAACGTGGCCGTGCCCGCGTTGGCGCACAAGACCGAGATGTTGCGCGACGCCAGCTCGTCGCAGAGCTTCGTGCGCTCGGCCGGGTCTACCAGGTCGACGGGCCGCACCTCGACCGTCACTCCGTACCGTTCGGTCAGCCGGTTGGCCAGGTGATTCAGCACGTCCTCGCGTCGCGCAGTGACTATCAGGCTGTGGCCGCGAGCAGCGAGCTCGGTGGCCAGCGCTTCACCGATGTTTTGAGAAGCACCCGTGACGACGGCGCGCGTGTCCGGACGGGGAGCGGGTACTGGCATGCGGCAACTATAGGGTGTGCGAGCGTGGGCAAATCCCGGGTGTTGGCGTGGGCGCTGTGGGAGTCCGGCTCTACCGGGTTAACCGCGATCGTCGTCACATTCGTCTTCTCGGTGTACTTGACCGCGTCGGTCGGCGCCGACGGACCCGGCGACACGTCTGCCACGAGCCGGCTCGGCTGGGCGATGTTGGTCGCGGGCGCCACCGTGGCGTTGCTGGCGCCGCCGACCGGAGTGTGGGTGACCGCCGCCACGCGGCGCCGCCACGCGCTCACCGTGCTGACCTTGGCCGGCGTGGTGCTGACAGCCGCGATGAGCCTGGTCCGCAACGACCCGCGCTACCTGGGGTTGGGGCTGGTGCTGCTGGCGGCCACCACAGCGTGCAGCGACTTGGCCAGCGTGCCGTACAACGCGATGCTGCGGCAGCTATCAACACCCGAAACCTCGGGCCGGGTGTCCGGATTTGGTTGGGCTGCAGGCTATGTCGGCAGTGTGGTGCTGTCGCTCGTGATTTACGTCGGGTTCATCTCCGGCGACGGCCCAAGCCGTGGCGCGCTGCACATCCCGGCTGCCGATGGACAGAATGTCCGGACCGCGATGCTGGTCACGGCCGCGTGGTTTCTGCTGTGCGCGCTACCACTGCTGATCTGGGCGCCTAAGCCACTGGCCGCACCGGATGACGCCGATGAACGCATCGGCGTGCTCGGTGCCTACCGCAAGCTGTGGTCGGACCTCCTCGGGGAGTGGCGCCGCGACCGCAACGTCGTCTACTTCCTGCTGGCGAGCGCAGTGTTTCGGGACGGGTTGTCGGGCGTGTTCGCGTTCGGGGGCGTGCTTGGCGCAAACGTGTACGGCCTCTCGGCGGCGAATGTGCTGATATTCGCCGTGGTGGCAAGCACCGTGGCTGCGCTCGGCGCGGTGGTCGGCGGCTTGCTGGACAGCCGGGTCGGCTCGAAGACCGTCATACTCGGCTCGCTGGCGTCGATGATCGCCGTCGGGCTCGTCCTGCTGGCGCTGTCCGGCCAGTTGGCCTTCTGGGTGTGCGGACTGCTGTTGGCGGCGTTCGTAGGGCCGACGCAGGCCTCTGCGCGCGGCCTTCTGCTACGCATGACCGCCGACGGCAAGGAGGGCCTGGCGTTCGGGCTCTACACCACCACCGGGCGGGCGGTCCAATTCCTAGCGCCATTGATGTTCTCCACCTTCGTCAACCTGTTCGGCGCTACCCGGGCCGGCATGGGCGGGCTGGTCCTGGTGCTCGCGGCCGGACTGCTCGCGATGGCCGGCGTGCGTACTCCTGCACGCCGTTAGCCGGCCGCGGTGCAGATCGTCAGGCCGGCGCCCGTGCGTTGACGGGCTTGGACGCCGGACACAGTGATCGAGCAGGTGATGTCGCGGCCGACATTGATGACGGTCATGCTGGCCGAATCCTGCGCCGGCTTGGGCAGATTTACCTCTTTCCGCCACGGGAGCACGACGTTGAATTCGATCTGCATCATGTTGCCGGTGTCGACGTAGGTGATGCTGATCGCGCGTCCCGGACCGGTGACCTCATAGACGACGGGTTCGGTCTCGCCGGACGGGGCGGGCGCTCGGGTGGTGGTCGGCGGCAGCGTCGGCAGCGGCAGTGGCGGCAGCACCGGGTTCGGCGTGCGGCTCGTCGTGGTCGGCGTGGACGATTCTGGCATCGCCGGAAGCGGCGCGACGACGGTCTGCTTCTTCGATGAGCTGTTGACGATGACCAGTGCGATGACGAGGCCGACCACCAGAAGCATGGCCAACCCGGCGGCAAGCCAGAGCCATCGCGGCGATCGCGGCGGCTCGGGCGGCGGCTCCTCGGGCGGCATTCCGGGCGGAATCTGGCCGTAGGTCTGTGTCCAGTACTGCGGCAGCGGCTCGGTTGGGTTGGGCGCGGACGGCGGGGGCGCCGCCGCATATGTCGGACCATACGGCGCGTTGCCTGCGTACGCGGGATCCGGATAGCCGGGATAGGAGGTGCCCTGCGGCTGGTTCGGGTCGTACGGCCAACCGCGGTGTGGTGAACCCGTCATACCCACCTCATGGCAGCGAGAGTACCTGCGGTTTGCCGCTAGCCGCCGTCGCTGGACCGCGCCGCCGCCGCCCGGCCCTGTGCGCGGCCCGCCATCAATTCGACAAGCCAATTAACACACAGGAAATTCAGTGCTTAGTACCGTTGCTGAATGCGACGCGAGCCGCCGCGAACGATGGGTGTCGAGGAGGAGTTTCACCTCGTCGATTTGAAGACGAGGCGGTTGACTGCCCGCGCCCCCGAGATGCTGAGGGAGCTGTCGGACGAATACGTCGCGGAGTTGCAGCGCTGCGTCGTGGAGATCAACAGCGGCGTGGTGGACACCCTCGACGGTCTACGCGCCGACCTGCTCAGCCACCGCAGGGTACTCGTTGAAACGGCAAACGAACTCGGCATGGGTGTTGTCGCGGCCGGCGCGGTGCCGCTGTCGGTGCCAGCCGAAATGCAGGTCACGCAGACCGCTCGCTACCGCCAGATGCTGGCCGACTATCAGCTGCTGGCCCGCGAACAGCTGATCTGCGGCACGCAGGTCCACGTGGGCGTGGACGATCGCGACCTTGCCGTCGCCGTCGCCAACCGGGTATCGGCGCACCTGCCGACGCTGTTGGCCTTGTCCGCCAGCTCGCCGTTCTGGGCTGACGGGTCAGACACCGGCTACTCGAGTGTTCGCACCCTGGTGTGGCAGCGCTGGCCCACCACGGGTCTGGCCGCGCCGGTGCACTCGGCCAGCGAATACGACAAATTGGTGGCCGACCTGGTGGCCAGCGGCGTTATCACCGACTCCGGCATGGTGTATTTCGACGTGCGCCCGTCCAACGCGGCACCGACGCTGGAGTTGCGGGTCTGCGACAGCTGTCCGTCGGTGGACACCATCGTGCTGATCGCGGGACTGTTTCGTGCGCTGGTCGAGCGCGAGGCCCAGGCCATCGCCGCCGGCGAGCCGGCGCGGATGATCTCGCCGACGCTCGGCCGGGCGGCGCTGTGGCGGGCGGCGCGATCCGGGCTGGAGGGTGAGCTCGTCGACATCAGCCGTCCGTGCAGCCGTCCCGCCAGCGATGTCGTCAACGAGCTGGTGCGGGCCCTGCGCCCGCAACTGGCGGATAGCGGCGACTGGGAGATGGTCAGTGAGCTCACCCGCCAGGTGCTGATCGCCGGCACGTCGGCGGCGCGTCAACGGCGTGCGCTACGCCGCCGCGGTCGTCTCACCGACGTGGTCGACCAGCTGATCGCCGAAACATCGGGCCGCTGGCCCAGCGTCGCGGCCGCGGTCGGCGAGCACCCCAGCCTGCTGTTCGGTTATCAGCCCAACACCGGACCGGCCGAAGTAGCAGACGTTTTCGCCTCCTACGACGAGGCCGTCGGCTCGGGCGGCCACCCGCGCCCGCGCTACAAGAAGTTGCTCGAAACGATGGCCGGTCTGGGTGTGGCCGCGCTGCGTTCCCGAGAGGTCGGCGTCGAACAGGATCAGCGCGCCGAGAGCATCATGTTCCGGGTGACCGGTCAAAACCGCGCCCAGGTGTTCCCGCTCGACCTGGTGCCGCGCATGGTCGCCGCCGACGAGTGGGCCGAATTGACGGTCGGGCTCGGCCAGCGCGCCCGCGCGCTCGACGCGTTCTTGCGCGACATCTACTCGAAACAGCAGATCATTCGCGACGGCATTCTCGGCGTGCATGCCGTCGACCGAGCGCCAGGCTTCCGCTCGACGGGCCGGCTGGCCGGCGACACGGTACACGCGCATATCAGCGGAACCGACATTGTCTGCGACGACGCCGGTCACTGGATGGTGCTGGAGGACAACCTGCGGGTGCCGTCGGGCATCGGGTACGCGATCGCCAACCGTCGGCTACTGACCAAGTACCTACCGGAGCTGCGCCCGGCCAACGGCATGGAAGACGTCGACCGGGCCCCGCCGATGCTGCTCGAAACGTTGCGCGCGTCGGCGCCGCCGCGAGTTTCGGACGAGCCACAGGTAGTGCTGCTGTCCGCCGGTTGGGAGGACTCGGCGTGGTTCGAACACAGGTTCCTCGCCGAAGAGATGGGTGTGGCGCTCGTGCAGCCGAGCGACCTGTCGGTGCGTGACGCAAAGCTGGTGCGCCACATCGGCACCGGCATACAGCCTGTCGATGTCATCTACGCCAGGATGGACGAGGATATGCTGTTGTCATCGATCGGACACGATGGCGCCCCGATGCGGCCCGGACTGCTCGAGGCAATCAGTCAGGGGAACTTGACGATTGCGAATGCACTCGGTAACGGCGTCGCCGACGACAAGGCGATCTACGCTTACGTCCCGGCCATGATCGAGTACTACCTCGGCGAGAAGCCCAGGCTCGCTCAGGTACGGACGTGGATCTGCGCGGAACGCGCTCAGCGCGACCATGTGCTGGCCCACCTCGGCGAGTTAGTGGTCAAACCCATTGATGGGCTGGGCGGCAGCGGTGTGTTGATCGGGCCGGAGGCCTCTGACGCCGCCATCGAGGCCCGGCGCCGCGAGCTGCTGATCCAGCCGGAGCGGTTCATCGCACAGGAGATGGTCGCGCTGTCGACGCATCCGACGTTCGACGGCGAAGGCATGTACCCGCACCACGTGGACCTGCGGGCGTTTGTTCACCTGCGACCAGGGCCGGGTGGATCGGTGTCGGCGCATGTCGCGCCGGCCGCGCTCACGCGGGTTGCCAGCAGGGGATCGCGGATCGTGAACTCGTCATCCGGTGGTGGCAGCAAGGACACGTGGATTCTGACCGATCGCATACCCAGCAGCGTCGCACGCGAAGAAACGCCGGCGTCGGCGGCGGCGCGTTGCCTCCCGGGTGCGGGCGGCTGAGGAGCAACCAGCCATGTGTGGAGTCTGCGGAGAGATCCGCTTCGACGGGCGGTCGGCGGATGTCGCTGCGGTGACCCGGATGACCGGATCCATGGTGTCTCGAGGACCCGATTCCGACGGTGTGGTGGCCCACGGCCCGGTGGCTCTTGGGCATCGCCGCCTTTCGATCATCGATCTGTCCGCGCGCGGCGCCCAGCCCATGGTGGACAGCGAACTCGGCCTGACGCTCGTCTTCAACGGCTGCATCTACAATTACAAGTCGTTACGCAAAGAGCTGGAAGCCGTCGGCTACCGATTCTTTTCGACCGCCGACAGCGAGGTCGTCATCAAGGCGTTCCACCGCTGGGGCCCGCGATGTGTCGAGCATTTTAAGGGCATGTTCGCGTTCGCGGTCGCCGACCGCGACTCGGGTGTGGTCACGCTGGGTCGCGACCGGCTCGGCATCAAGCCGCTGTACCTTGCCGAGACGCCAGGCAGGTTGCGGTTCGCGTCCACGGTGCGCGCGCTGCTCGACGGCGGAGGCGCGGACACCGGGCTGGATCGTTATGCGCTGCACCATTATATGAGTTTCCATTCGGTGGTGCCGGCGCCGCGGACGATCTACCGCGGGGTGCGCAAGCTGCCGCCAGCGACGGTGCGGGTGATCCAGCCCGACGGCACGCACACCGACATCGTGTACTGGACACCGGTTTTCCAGCGCGACCCGGCCCGTGCGTCGTGGTGCAAGCGTGACTGGCAGGACGCGCTGATGGATGCGCTGCGCACGGCGGTGGAACGGCGGATGGTTGCCGACGTGCCTGTCGGTGTGCTGTTGTCCGGCGGTATCGACTCGTCAATCGTGGTGGCGCTGCTGGCCGAGCAGGGTCAGCACGGGCTGGCCACGTTTTCCATTGGGTTCGACTCGGCCGGGGGCGAATCCGGCGACGAGTATTTCTACTCCGACCTGATCGCCAAGACCTTCGACACCGACCATCACAAGATCCACATCGACAGCTCGCGGCTGCTGCCGGCGGTGCCGAAAACCATTGCCGCGATGAGCGAACCGATGGTCAGCCACGACTGCGTGGCGTTCTACCTGCTGTCCGAGGAGGTCAGCAAGTCGGTCAAGGTGGTGCAATCGGGGCAGGGCGCCGACGAGATCTTGGCCGGCTACGACTGGTACCCGCCGCTGGCCAACGTCGCACGAGACCAGACCACCGAGGCCTACGCGAAGGTGTTCTTCGACCGCGGCCACGCCGACGTGCTCTCGATCTACGCGCCGGAATATGCGCTCGACGTGGATCCCAGCCGCGAGTTCGCGGCCACTCATCAGGCCGCGCCCGGCGCCGAGACCGCCGTGGACGCCGCACTGCGGTTGGACACGCAGGTGATGCTCGTCGACGATCCGGTGAAGCGGGTCGACTCAATGACCATGGCGTGGGGGCTGGAGGCGCGAGTGCCGTTCCTCGACCATGACTTCGTCGAGCTGGCCGCCACCTGCCCGGCCGAGCTGAAGCTGGCATCCGGCGGCAAGGGTGTGCTCAAGGACGCGTCGCGTGCGTTGCTGCCGGCCGAGGTGATCGACCGCACCAAGGGCTACTTTCCGGTGCCCGGCATCCGGCACCTACACGGCGACGTGCTGGACATGGTTCGCGACGCGCTGACCAACGACGCCGCGCGGGCCCGCGGCCTCTACCGCAAGGACACCGTCGACGCGCTGTTGGCCGACCCCAACCAGACCCGTACCACCCTGGACGCCAATGCTTTATGGCAGCTGGCCGTGCTCGAGATGTGGCTGCAGGGCATGGAGCGTTGACATGGCCGGACAGCAGGTGCGCGCCAACTACGGCGCGTCGCTGTCCCCGGATGCCACCGCGTTCGCCCACATCGTCGACGATGGCGGCTACCCACGGGCGGTGCAGCGTTTCCTGCGCGGTTGGCGTGCCAGTTCGTCGCGCGATGTGGTGCTGCCGGTCGAGGGACCCGTCACCCGCGTCATCCACTCGGCCGATGGGCATTATCTGGCGTGCGAGGTGGCGCCCGAGGGCGGAACACGCACCCAGGTCTGGGTCGTTACAACAGATCCCGATGACCGCAGGGCATGGCGGATCGATGGCGAGGAGGCAGGCACGGCCGAGCTCGTCGGATGGGACGGCACCCAGGTTGCCACGATCTGCACGGGTGAGGACGGCATCGGCTCGTCGTGCCTGATCGATCCGGCGAGCGGCAATCGGGTTGTGCTGGATCGCCGTTCGGGCGGCAAGCTGGTCGACGCCTGGGCGGGCGCCGCACTGGTGCGGGTTGGCGCGCGTGGCTACCACGAACTGATCATGCTGCACGGGCTGACCGAAATCGCGCTGCTTCCGTCAGATCCCGGCTCTGTCACCGACGCGGGCTTGATCCTCGACGACCACCATCCACGTCGGATCCGGTATGGCCCTACCGGCGAGGAGACCAGGCTTTACTACCCGCACAAGAACTACGGCATGAACAGCGCACAGGGCTACGTTCGGATGCTGATCCGCAGCGACAACGGCTGCGAGCATGCCCGGCTCCTGGAGGTCACCGCGACAGTTGACGGTGTCACGTATCAGGTGGTGGCCGAACGTGCCGGGTGTGACCTCGATGAGTTTGCCGTCAGCGACGACCTGTCGACCGTCGCATTGTTGTGGAATCTGGCCGGCCGCAGCGAGTTACAGATTCTCGAGCTCACCGACAACACATTGCAGGAGCCGATTCCGTTGCCCGGCATGGTGGCAACCGAACTGAGCATCAGCGCCGGTGGTTCGATGGTCGCGATGACCGTCGAAAGCCCGTCGATGCCACGGACTGTCGAGCTTGTCGATCCGCGATCCCGCGAATGGGAACGTATCGATCGCGAGCCCAGCCGCGGGCCGGTCAGTGGCGCGGCGGGCCCAACCCTGGAGACGATCACCACAAGCGACGGGCTGACCTTCACCGGATGGCTCTACCGACCGCCGGTCGGCGCGACGAATATCGGGGCGTTGGTGTATTTGCACGGCGGTCCGGAGGGACAGTCCAGACCCGGCTACAACGAGCTGTTTCCGGAGCTGATCAACAGCGGCATCACCGTGTTCGCTCCCAACGTGAGGGGTTCGGGTGGGTTTGGCAGGTCGTTCATGCACGCCGACGACAAGGAGAAGCGGTTCGGCGCTATCGAGGATGTCGCCGACTGTGCGCGGTTTCTGGTGGACAAGGGTCTCGCCGACCCCAACCGCGTGGCGTGTGCGGGCTGGTCCTACGGCGGCTATCTCACGTTGGCGGCGTTGACGTTTCACCCCGACCTTTTCGCCGCGGGCATCAGCATTTGCGGGATGAGCGACTTGGGCACGTTCTACCGACACACCGAGCCGTGGATCGCCGACGCGGCGTATCCGAAGTACGGCCATCCGGTCAACGACCGCGCGGTGCTCGAGCAGCTGTCACCGCTTCGTCGTGTCGACGCGTTGGCGGCGCCGCTGCTTGTCGTGCACGGGGCACAGGACACCAACGTGCCGGTCACCGAGTCCGAACAAGTGGTCGACGCGCTGCGCGAACGGGGCCGCAACGTGCGGTATCTGGTCTTCCCAGACGACGGTCACGGCATCGTGAAGCGGGAAAACCGCGCGACGCTGGTCAACGCGGTCGCTGATTGGCTACATGCAGCGTTCGTGACGGCGCGCGCCGCTTCGTAACCGGCGGTTTACGCCGCGGTCAATGCGGATGTTTGAGGATGTCCATCATCGGGTAATCGCCCGATAGTCCACTGACGCGGATGGAGGCCCACAAATGAGGCTTGGCGGTGCGGTCGGGGTGATCATCGTCGTGTGGCTGCTGATCGGAGTGCTCGCAGCCTGGCAACGCGGCTATTTCAAGGGCGAGTCGGAGACCTGTGCCACCGGCTCGACAATCGCATTGCAGGTCCTCGCCGGACCGCTGAACTACTTGGGGGTGCGGCCTCAAGTGGCCGATTGCAAGCTGCCGCAACCTAGCTAACGACTGAACACAACCAACCAAATTCACGAACGGAGAGAAACCGTGATCGTTCTCGGAGCAATCCTGCTGATCCTCGGGTTGATCCTCAACATCTATTGGCTTTGGGTGATCGGCGTCATCCTGCTGGTGATCGGCGCCGTGTTCTGGATCCTCGGGTCGGTCGGACGCCCCGTCGGCGGCCGCCGCTACTGGTACTAGCCGACGAGCGGGCAAGTTCGTCGCCTGACATCAGGGCGGCGAGGGTCATCGCCCGCAATATGTCGCGCGAGCGCGTAGGCCCGGCCGGTTTTGCGCTATGCGGCGTGGAGTTGAGCAGACCGAACGCCGCATGCGCCTTCAGCCTGGCCTCTGCTTCGTCGAGGTCGTCGAGCTGACATAACACGTCGACCCACACCTCGACGTACTGGCGTTGCGCCTTGCGCACCTGGCGCTTGGCCGTCGCGGGCAGATGCTGCAGATCGCGATCCTGGATGCGAATCAAATCCGGCTCGCCCAAGGCGAAGTCGAGGTGAAACTCGATCAGCCCGTCGAGCGCCTCGCGGGGATTAGCTGCTCGCGCCGCGACCACGCGGCCACCGTCGAGGAGCCTGGTGCTGACACCGACGAGCAGTTCGACGAGCAGCGCTTCCTTGTTCGGAAAGTGACGGTAGATCGCGGGTCCGCTGACACCGGCCGCTGCGCCGATGTCTTCTAGTCGCACCGCCAGAAATCCGCGCTCGGCGATCAGCCGCTCGGCCGCGGCGATCAGCTGTGTGCGCCGGTTCGACTTCATCCTGCCGCGCCTCGTGCCGGCTTGGGATACCACGCTGGTAGACATTTCGGTTAATCGTAACTAACATGGCGTCAGTTAGTCGTCATTAACTCGAAACTGGGCGCGGATCGTGGCAACTCGGGCAGCCGATCGTGACGAGCACCTTGGACTCGTCGCGCAGTTGCGCGCCAAACTGGCGGCGGCCGCCCTCGGTGGTCCGAAGCGCGCCCGCGATCGCCACGTCGGTCGGGGCAAGCTGCTGCCCCGCGACCGGGTGGACGGGCTGCTCGACGCGGGCAGCCCGTTCCTGGAACTGGGACCGCTGGCCGCCGACGGCATGTACGACAATGAGTGCCCAGGCGCCGGCATCATCACCGGCATCGGCCGAGTATCCGGTCGCGAGTGCGTGATCGTCGCCAACGATGCGACGGTCAAGGGCGGTACCTACTACCCGATCACGGTGAAGAAGCACCTGCGCGCCCAGGAGATCGCCGCGCAGAACCGGCTGCCCTGCATTTACCTGGTGGACTCCGGCGGTGCCTTCCTGCCCAAGCAGGACGAGGTGTTTCCCGACCGCGAGCATTTCGGGCGCATCTTCTACAACCAGGCCATGATGAGCGCCGCCGGCATTCCGCAGATCGCGGCCGTGCTCGGATCGTGCACGGCGGGCGGCGCCTACGTGCCCGCGATGAGCGACGAGGCGGTAATCGTGCGTAATCAGGGGACGATCTTCCTCGGCGGCCCGCCGCTGGTGAAGGCCGCGACGGGCGAGGTGGTGACCGCCGAAGACCTCGGCGGCGGCGACGTGCACTCGAAGATCTCCGGCGTCACCGACCACCTCGCGCACGACGACCGCGACGCGTTGCGCATCGTGCGCCGGATCGTGTCCACGCTGGGGCCGCGCCAGCCGCTGCTGTGGGACGTGAAGCCGACCGCGGAGCCCATTGCCGACCAGACCGAACTGTACGACGTGGTGCCGACCGATGCGCGGGTGCCCTACGACGTGCACGAGGTGGTCACCCGCATCGTCGACGGCGGTGAATTCGCTGAATTCAAGGCGGATTACGGCAACACGTTGGTGACGGGGTTCGCTCGCATGCACGGCCATCCGGTCGGCATCATCGCGAACAACGGCGTGCTGTTTTCCGAATCGGCTTTGAAGGGCGCACATTTCATCGAGCTGTGCGACAAACGAATGGTCCCGCTGTTGTTCTTGCAGAACATCTCGGGATTCATGGTCGGCCGCGACTACGAGGCCGGTGGCATTGCCAAGCACGGCGCGAAGATGGTGACGGCGGTCGCGTGCGCGCGGGTACCGAAGCTGACCGTGGTGATCGGCGGCTCCTACGGTGCGGGCAACTATTCTATGTGCGGGCGGGCGTATTCTCCTCGCTTCCTGTGGATGTGGCCAAACGCGCGGATCTCGGTGATGGGCGGTGAACAGGCCGCGTCGGTGCTTGCGACGGTCCGTGCCGACGCGCTGCAAGCCGCGGGCACGCCGTGGTCGGCCGAGGAGCAGGAGACGTTCAAGGCTCCGATCCGCGAGCAGTACGAGCACCAGGGCAACCCGTACTACTCCACCGCCAGGCTGTGGGACGACGGGGTGATCGATCCCGCGGACACCAGAACCGTTGTCGGCCTGGCTCTTTCCGTCGTGGGACAAGCCCCGGTTGAATCGGTCTCCTACGGCGTGTTCAGGATGTGAGCCTCAACATGTCCACGGCGAGTTTCGACATCGTGCTGGTGGCCAACCGCGGCGAGATCGCGGTGCGGGTCATCCGAACACTGCGCGCGATGGGTATTCGGTCGGCCGCGGTATACAGTGACGCCGATGCGGGCGCCCGCCACGTCGCCGAGGCTGACGTCGCGGTGCGGATCGGCCCCGCGCCGGCGCGACAGAGTTATCTCAACATCGGCGCGGTCGTCGACGCGGCGCTGCGCACCCGGGCTCAGGCGGTGCACCCCGGCTACGGATTCCTCGCGGAGAACGCGGATTTCGCCGCCGCGCTAGAGGCGGCGGGCGTTGTATTCATCGGGCCGCCCGCATCGGCGATCAAGACAATGGGCGACAAGATCACGGCCAAGGCCACAGTCGGCGCGTTCGGCGTGCCGGTGGTGCCCGGGATCGCCCGCCCTGGGCTCTCCGATGCCGACCTGGTGGCCGCGGCCGGCGAGATCGGCTATCCCGTGCTGGTCAAGCCGTCGGCGGGCGGTGGCGGCAAGGGCATGCGCGTCGTCGAACGAGAATCCGACCTGGCTGCCGCGCTGGCCGGTGCGCGCCGTGAAGCCGCGGCAGCGTTCGGCGACGAGACGCTGTTCCTCGAGCGATACGTGTTGCGGCCCCGCCACATTGAGGTGCAGGTGATGGCGGACCGGTACGGCAACGTGGTGCATCTGGGCGAACGTGAATGCAGCCTGCAGCGGCGTCACCAGAAGGTCATCGAGGAGTCGCCGTCACCGCTTCTCGACGGCGAAACCCGCGCTCGGATCGGGGCGGCGGCGTGCGACACCGCGCGCAGCGTCGACTACACCGGGGCCGGCACCGTCGAATTCATCGTCTCGGCCGACCGGCCCGACGAATTCTTCTTCATGGAAATGAACACCCGTCTGCAGGTCGAGCACCCGGTCACCGAGATGGTCACCGGCACCGACCTGGTCGAGTGGCAGGTCCGCATCGCCGCGGGCGAAAAGCTGCCCGTTGCCCAGGACGACATTCTGTTGTCCGGCCACGCGGTCGAGGCCCGCGTCTACGCCGAGGACCCGGGCAACGGCTTCTTGCCGACCGGTGGGAAGGTGCTCGACGTGATCGAACCGGGCGGCGCCGAGGTCCGCGTCGACTCGGGCCTGACCCCAGGCACCGTCGTCGGCAGCGATTACGACCCGATGCTGGCCAAGGTGATCGCGCACGCCGCCGACCGCGCCACGGCGCTGCGCGGCCTCGACCGTGCCCTTGCCGGCACCGCAGTACTCGGCGTCGTCACCAACATCGAGTTTCTACGTTTCCTGCTTTCCGACGCTGACGTGGCGGCGGGCCGATTGGACACCGGCCTGCTCGACCGCCGACTGCCCGACTTCCGCCCGGCCATGGTGAGTGACGGCCAGTTGATCGCCGCCGCGGCGTACCAGTGGCTACAACGCTGGCACCACGCCGCCGACGATCTGTGGACCAAACCGACCGGGTGGCGACTTGGCGAAGTGGCAGCCAGCTGCATCCGGTTGCGGGCCGGTGACCACACCGTTCATGTGCGAATCACCGGGCGTCCCGAAGCGGCCACCGCGAGGGTCGAGGATGGCGAAACCCATTTCCTCACAGCCATTTTGCGCGATCGAGTGCTCACTTTGTCGCTGGACGGCGTGCGACGCGGCTACGCCGTCGCGGCCGCGGACGGGCAGATCTGGTTGACCGACGACACCGGCACCGCGTGGATCACCGAAGTACAAGAGGCGCCGGTGCGCCCCGACGACGCGCACAGTGGTGACGCGGAGCTGACCAGCCCGATGCCCGGCACCGTCGTCAAGGTCGGCATAAAGGATGGCGCACCCGTCAGCGCCGGCGTCGTGATCGTCACGGTGGAGGCGATGAAGATGGAACACGCGCTTGCCTCGCCGATCGATGGCGTGGCCGAACTACTGGTCGCCGAGGGCGACCAGGTCCAGGTGGGCCAGCCGCTGGCCAGGATCACCGCGAAGGATTGAGAAGGAACTCATGGCTGAACCTCTGGGTTTTCTGGCAACCGCCACGCTGCCCGACCACTACGAACAGCTCGCCAAGACGGTGCGCGATTTTGCGCGCAGCGTCGTGGCGCCGGTGTCGGCCAAGCATGACGCCGAGCACTCGTTCCCCTACGAGGTGGTCGCCGGGATGGCCGACATGGGCCTGTTCGGGTTGCCGTTCCCCGAGGAGTACGGCGGCATGGGCGGCGACTACTTTGCTTTATGCCTGGCGCTCGAAGAGCTCGGCAAGGTCGACCAGAGCGTGGCGATCACGTTGGAGGCCGGGGTCTCGCTGGGCGCGATGCCGGTGTACCGCTTCGGCAATGAGGCCCAAAAGCAAGCATGGCTGCCGCTGCTGGCCAGCGGAAAGGCTCTGGGTGCCTTCGGGCTGACCGAAGCCGGCGGCGGCAGCGACGCCGGCGCCACCAAGACCACCGCGCGCCTCGACGACGGGCACTGGGTGATCAACGGCAGCAAGCAGTTCATCACCAACTCGGGAACCGAGATCACCAAGCTTGTGACGGTCACCGCGGTCACCGGGGACAGCGCCGACGGCGGCAAGGAGATCTCGTCGATCCTGGTGCCCGTCCCGACGCCCGGCTTCACCGCCGAGCCGGCCTACGACAAGGTCGGCTGGAAGGCGTCGGACACCCATCCGTTGACGCTCGACGACGTGCGGGTGCCGCAGGAGAACCTGCTCGGCGAACGCGGCCGCGGCTATGCGAACTTCCTGCGCGTCCTCGACGAGGGCCGGATCGCGATCGCGGCGCTATCGGTCGGCGCGGCGCAGGGCTGTGTCGACGAAAGCATCAGATACGCCAGCCAGCGGGAGGCGTTCGGCCAGCCGATCGTGCGCAACCAGGCGATCGAGTTCAAGATCGCACGGATGGAAGCCAGGGCGCATACCGCGCGCACCGCCTACTACGACGCCGCCGCGCTGATGTTGGCGGGCAAGCCGTTCAAGAAGCAGGCCGCAATCGCCAAGATGGTGGCCTCGGAGGCGGCGATGGACAACGCCCGCGACGCGACTCAGATCCATGGCGGCTACGGCTTTGTCAACGAGTTCACGGTTGCCAGGCACTACCGCGACAGCAAGATTCTGGAGATCGGCGAGGGCACCACCGAGGTGCAGTTGATGGTCATCGCCCGCCAGCTCGGTTTGTAACAAAATGGTTGCTAAACCAGCACCGCAGGTCACGGCGGCGACACGCCTTCGCAGCAGTGCCCGCGAAACGCGAAGTAAGTGGTTGCGAAGGCATAATGGGAAATGCGCCAGTGCTACGGCGGGCCGAGCGGAGACCCCGCTTCGGTCGCCACTTAGGCACCGGTTCGGGTTTGCGGTGACCCTGTGAGACCCGTCGGGCAGTGACGCCGGCCTTGAGCATGAGGAGGCGGCGTGACCGACATTTCGACGACCGTCGAGTTGGAGCCGGTGGGGTTGATCGGCCCCGACGGACGCCCCACGGCGGAGTCCCGGTATGGCCGCGACCTGCCCGAGGAGACCCTTGGTTGGCTCTACGAACTGATGGTCGTCACCCGTGATGTCGACGGTGAGTTCATCAACCTGCAAAGGCAGGGCGAACTGGCGCTGTACGCCTCATGCCGCGGTCAGGAGGCAGCCCAGATCGGCGCAACGGCGTGCCTGCGCAAGACCGACTGGCTGTTCCCGCAATACCGCGAACTCGGTGCGTTTCTGGTGCGCGGCATCACGCCGCCGCAAATGGGCGCGATCTGGCGAGGCGCGTGGCACGGCGGCCTGGAGTTCACCAAGAAATGCTGCGCACCGGTCGCGGTCCCGATCGGCACGCACGGGCTGCACGCGGTCGGCGCGGCAATGGCCGCTCAACGCCTCGGCGAGGACTCCGTCACGGTGACCTACCTCGGTGACGGCGCCACCAGCGAGGGCGACGCACACGAGGCGCTGAACCTGGCGGCGGTGTTCAAGGCGCCGTGCGTGTTTTTCGTGCAGAACAACCAGTGGGCGATCTCGGTGCCGGTCAGCCGCCAACTGGCGGCGCCCTCGATCGCGCACCGTGCGATCGGCTACGGGATGCCGGGCATCCGCGTCGACGGCAACGACGTGCTCGCGTGCTATGCCGTGATGGCGGAGGCCGCCAAGCGAGCCCGCTCGGGGGGCGGCCCCACGCTGATCGAAGCGGTCACGTATCGGCTCGGCGCGCACACCACCTCCGACGACCCGACCCGTTATCGATCCCAAGACGAGCTGGACCACTGGAAGGCGCTCGACCCGATTCCGCGCTATCGCACCTACCTGCAGAGCACCGGCGTGTGGAGCGAACGGTTGGAGCATCGCGTCCAGAGCCGGTCGCAGCGGCTGCGGGCCCAGTTGCGCCAGGCCGTGGTCGGCGCGCCCGACATCGACATCACCGAGATGTTCGACACCGTCTACGCCGACATCACACCGGCCGTTGCGGCCCAGCGGGAGCAGCTGCTGGCCGAGTTGGCGAAGGAGGCGTGAGGTGACGCAGACCATCGAGAGGCACATGGGGACACCGGAGCCCGATCGGGAGCGAAGCGACCCGAGAATCAGCAGCCGCCCGATGCTGACCGCAGTACCGACCGTCGCGGGCTTGACAATGGTGCAGGCGATCAATCGGGCGCTGCATGATGCGATGGCCGCCGACGACCGAGTGCTGGTGTTCGGCGAAGACGTCGCGAAACTCGGTGGAGTATTTCGGGTCACCGATGGCCTCGCCGAAACATTCGGCGAACAGAGGTGTTTCGACACACCATTGGCCGAGTCGGCCATCGTCGGCATCGCGATCGGGTTTGCGCTGCGCGGCTTCGTCCCCGTGCCGGAAATCCAGTTCGACGGATTCTCCTATCCCGCGTTCGACCAAATGGTCAGCCACTTGGCCAAATACCGCATGCGTACCCGCGGCGACGTCGACATGCCGGTGACGATCCGGATTCCGTCGTTCGGCGGGATCGGTGCGGTCGAGCATCATTCGGAGTCGACGGAGTCCTATTGGCTGCACACCGCCGGGTTGAAAGTCGTTGTGCCGTCCACACCGCCGGACGCCTACTGGCTGTTGCGGCATGCGATCGCCAGCCGTGATCCGGTGATCTACCTCGAGCCCAAGCGCCGGTACTGGGGACGCGAAGCCGTCGACACCACCGAGCCCGGGTTGCCGATCGGCCGCGCGGTTGTGCGGCGCACCGGCGAGGACGTCACGGTGCTGACGTACGGAGGGTTGGTGCCCACCGCACTGCGGGCCGCCGACCTGCTCACCGAGCGGTACGGCTGCACGCTCGAGGTGGTGGACCTGCGGTCGCTGAATCCGCTGGACTTCGACACCGTCGCGGACTCCGTCCGCAAGACCGGACGCGCGGTCGTCATGCACGAGGGCGCGCGCACGTTGGGTTTTGGCGCCGAGCTGGCCGCCCGTATCCAAGAGGAGCTGTTCTACGATCTGGAGTCGCCGGTCTTGCGCGCGACCGGATTTGACACGCCTTATCCGCCGGCACGGCTGGAGAAGCTGTGGCTGCCCGGGGTGGACCGGCTGCTGGACTGCGTCGAGAAAGCGCTGCGCCGGCCATGACCAATCAGCACGTGCAGGACTTCCGGGTTCCCGATCTGGGTGAGGGTCTCGAGGACGCCACGATCACGTCCTGGAGCGTCGCGGTCGGCGACCACGTCGAGCTCAACCAGACGCTGTGCATGCTGGAGACCAACAAGGCCGAGGTCGAAATACCGAGTCCATATGCGGGTGAGATCGTCGAACTCGGTGGCGCAGAAGGCGATACGCTTGACGTCGGTTCGGTGCTTGTGCGCATCGAAACGCAAGCCGACCAAACGGCGCGCAAGCCGGTATTGGTCGGGTACGGCGTCGACGACGACATCGACAGCAGCCGGCGAACGGCGATGGGCGGCAGCGCGGCGACGCGGGAACCCAGCCAGCACACCCGGCCGCGCGCCGCGCCGGTGGTGCGCAAGCTTGCGTCCGATCTGGCCATCGATCTGACCAAGTTGCAGCCCGGCTCCGGGGCCGAAGGGGTGATAACTCGCCAGGACGTGCTCGCGGCCGCCGACGCGACCGGGTCCGACGTCGTGCCGGTGCGCGGAATTCGGGCCCGGATGGCCAAGCAGATGCTGTTGTCGCGCACCCGGATTCCCGACGCACATGCCAGCGTCCAGGTGGACTGCACCGACCTGCTGAGGTTGCGCGACCATTTCCGGGATGCCGGCGCGAACGTGACGCCGTTCGTGCTGACCCTGCGGCTCGTGGTGATTGCACTGAGCCACCACCCGGTTATGAACTCGACATGGGCCGATGCGCCCGGCGGCCCGGAGGTCCACACTCACCGCCGCATAAGCCTCGGTTTCGGTGTGGCCACCGATCGAGGTCTGCTGGTTCCCGTGATCGCCGACGCGAAGACCAAGACGACACGCGAGCTGGGCGACTGCGTCGCCCGGCTCATCCATGCCGCCAGGGACGGCACGCTCACCCCGACGCAATTGCAGGGCTCGACGTTCACGGTGTCGAACTACGGCGCGCTCGGAATCGACGACGGCGTGCCGGTGATCAACTACCCGGAGGCCGCGATCTTGGGGATGGGATCGCTCAAGAAACGCGCGGTCGTCGTGGACTGCGCCGCAGGATCCGAAATTGTGGCCCGCCCGACGATGACGGTCACGTGCGCGTTCGACCACCGCATCGCCGACGGCGCTCAAGCCGCCGAATTCCTCGGGGAACTGCGCCGACTCATTGAAGCACCCGAGACCGCGCTGCTCGACCTGTAGCGACTTGCGGTGCGGTGGGCGCTCGGCTACTTGCGCCGTGCCGCGGCCAGCCGCTCGGCGAAGGCAGGTGACTCGAGGGATTCGGCTTGCGGCCCGATCTCGGTGTTGACCGCGAGCGCATGCTGCTCGGAATCCACGCTGCCGGGGTCGATCGTCGCGCGCATAGTGGCTTTGGTCGCGATCACCACGTCGCGTGGCGCGGTGGCAGGCCCGGTCGCGAGTTCGAGCGCGGCGGCCACGGAATCGTCGGCGACACTGAGCGCCAGACCGTGGCGGACCGCGGCGTCGGCGTCGAATCGCATGCCGAACAGCAACGCGGCCCGCGCGACCTGCGGCCCCACGCCACGCTGCAGCATCCATGTCACCCCGCCGCCGGGGTGGATGCCGAGCTGCTGAAACCGCGCGTCGAAAAGCGCTGCACGCCCGGCGATTCGGACATCGCATGCCAGCGCGAGGTTGAGCCCGGCGCCGACGGCCGGGCCGTTGACGGCCGCGATCGTGGGCAGTGAGCAGTCGGCCACGGCGAGGAACCCATCGTAGATCTGACGCAGCCGGTCCTCGGCCGCGGCGCCCAGCGCGCTGAGGTCGGCGCCCGCGCAAAACGCCCGGCCCGCCCCGGTCACCACCACGGCATGCACGCCGGAATCGGCCTCAGCGCGCTGGACCGCCGAGCGCAACCCCTCCGACATCTCACCGGTGAGCGCGTTGCGCCGGTCCGGGTCATTGACGGTGATGACCGCGACGCGGTCAGTGACGTCGAGCAGCACGCGATCGGACATGGGACAACAGTAGTGGAGGTGCGTTCGGGCACTAAGCTGTCTGCGCGCCAGTGGGCAAAGGAGCGGACATGGCATTGCGCGTCATTCAATGGGCTACCGGGTCTGTCGGCAAGGCGGCGGTCGACTGCATCATCAAACACCCGGAACTGGAGCTAGTCGGATGTTGGGTCCATTCGAAGGACAAGCACGGCAAGGATGTCGGTGAGATCGTCGGGACTGGACCGCTCGGTGTCACCGCCTCATCCAACATGGACGAAATCCTGGCGCTGGACGCCGACGCGGTCGTGTACACGCCGTTGATGGGCAGCGTCGACGAGGTAGCCGCGTTGCTGCTATCTGGAAAGAATGTCGTCAGCCCGGTGGGGTGGTTCTATCCGCCCGAGCGCCAGGCCGAGCGCCTGGGTCCCGCCTGTGCGGAGGGCGGCACCAGCCTGCACGGCACAGGCATCCATCCGGGCGGTGTCACCGAGACGTTCTCCTTGATGTTGTCGGCGATGTCGTCGGCGGTCACATTCGTTCGCGTCGAGGAGTTTTCAGACATACGAACCTACGGGGCTCCCGACGTCGTCCGACACATTATGTTCTTCGGCGGAACGCGCGAAGAAGCGGAGCACGGCCCGATGCTCAAGATGATGACCGGGCTCTTCACCCAGTCGTTGGACATGGTGCTGCGGACGCTGGGCCTCGCGGACCGCGCTCAGGTACGCACGGTTCATGGCATCGCGGTGGCCACTGCGCCGATCGATTCGCCGATTGGGCCGATCGAGCCCGGCAGGGTGGCGGGTCAGCGATTCCATTGGGAGGCCGTGGTCGACGGCGAGGTGGTGGTGCGCATCGGCGTGAACTGGCTGATGGGGGAGGAAAACCTCGATCCTGCGTGGACCCTCGGGGGTGAACGCTACGAGATCGAAGTGAAAGGAAACCCGGACGCCTTCGTTACGATCAAGGGCTGGCAACCCGAGACAGTCGAAGAGGGATTGGTGAGCAACCCGGGCGTTGTTGCGACAGCAGCGCACTGCGTGAACTCGGTGCCGTACGTGTGCGCGGCGCCGCCGGGCATCGTGACGTCGTTAGAGCTACCGCTGGTCGCCGGCCGCGCGCACCCCGATCTGCTGGGCCGCGGCGGTTGACAGGCGGTCAGCCGGCAAGTCGCCAGCGCAGCAGGTAGCGGTAGTACAGGCCACGCCGAGTCCATGCGTTCGGCAAAAGGTCCGCGACGATCGACCGGATCTCCGACAGGCTCTCGCGCGGCTCGGCGACCGGTACGCCGATGTCGCGCTTCTCGCCGTTCAGCCATCCCGCGACGCGCGCCGGTGCCATGCTGGCCGCCGACCACGCCCAGTCGCCGATCGACTTGTTCGCCGCGAGGCCGACAACGACGATCTCCCCGCCCGGCGCCAATAGTTCGCGTGCCTTACGCAGCCCGGCGGCCGTGTCCATGTGGTGCAGGCTCGCGACAAACGTGATCAGGTCGATGCGGCGTTCGCCGGGCTGATATTCGGTGAAGTCGACCAGGTGCGCGGTGGCGTTGCGGATCGATGCCAACCGGTCGGCGCCCCGGCCCAATGTCGCCGGATCGGAGTCAATCGCGGTCACGGTCTCGGCGACCGACGCCAGCCGCTGTGCGAGCAAACAGTCGCCGCAGCCCACATCGAGCACATGACCGCGGTGGCTGGCGGCGATGCCGAGCAGCCACGGGTGATACGCGGAGTTGTGGTTCCAGTAGCCGCTGCGCATTGGAGCCAGTCTGCCAACGATGTCCCGGCTCGCCCAAGGCCGGCGACGCCCAGTGCCCTCGGGCATTGGCGCCCCCGGCAGGGATCGGAACCTAACTTATAAGCGTGACTACCCGACAACAAAGTGCTGGCCACGCCGATGATCCACACTCTCTTCCCGCTCGGCCCAGTTTCCTTCCCCCCGAACGCGACCGGAGGTCGATGATGCGCAGTGCCGTGGTGTTGCTGCTCAGCCTGGTGTGCATGCCGGCAGTCGGATGCGGCACAACCAACGGCGGCGACAACAAGGATGGCAGTGTGAGTCCCGAGCAAATCAGCCAACTCGAAAACGAGTTACGGCAGAGACCCCCGTTAGAGGCCGCGCACACGCAATACGAAGCCGCGATTCGTCAGATGGCCGATCGCATCACTGCGCTCGTATCGGGATTGACATGGACACTCGACCAGAACACCTGGACCGGCTGCGGCGGCAACTACGCCCGTACGAGCGGCAAACAGGTGTATCAGATGGCGGTATTCACCGGGCCCATCCCCGAGCAGAATTGGCCCCGAGCCGTCCAAATCGTCAAAGACGGTGCCGCCAGCTACGGCGCTGGGAACTTCGGTGCCGTCAAGGATCAACCGGGCGATCACGACGTTTACATATCCGGCGCCGATGGAGTGCAGTTCCAACTGGCTACCCAGAAGGCTTCCACGCTGACCGCCAAATCGGATTGCCGCCTAAGTCAAACAGATACCCCAACCCCGGCCTCACACCCGTAGTGAGCCTTGCATGGGTGGGCCGACTGGCGCGTGTTGGGATCTGCTGCGTCAGCCGTTCTTGGTCAGCCCGATAACGATCGTCTTGTCCCCACACTGATAGGTGTAGACAAGGGAGCCGCTATCGAGTGCGCCGCTACAGGCCGTGCCGGACTCGGTCCATGACCCGGTGTAGGCATTGCCCTGCAGGTGCAGGTCGTGCGGGGACCCTGACCCCATGTGAATCTGGGTGCAGTCCGGACCGCATGCGGTCAGAGTGACAGGGGCGGTACTCCCGTTCTTTTTTACCCCTGCTCCGTCGATCATGGTTCCGGTGTAGGACCCACTGGGCGGGTCGGCGGATGCCACGCCGGCGAACCCGACTGCAGCGCCAGCAAGCACTGCGCCGACAGCCAGTCTTCGACTAATCGTCGTCATGGCGTTCTCCCTTCCTTGACCCCGACCCCTGTGTCGCCAGGGCGTGACCAGCGGCGTTACCGTGTACGAACGGGAAAGTTACGCCCTCGTCAAGGAAGTCCACAGCAGCTTTACAGATTCGAGTAGTCGACTACTTGCATCCGACAGCAACCCCGATCCGGTGAGACAGCAACCTCAATCCGTGGCTGCACTGACAGATCGACGACCCGTCGTCGATCACCGCCATGACCGCCTGATATCGGTGGTCGGCCACGCTCAACTCCCTCATCTCGGGAGTGTCAAGGATCAGCCGAAGTAGGTGTCAAGCATCAGCCGAAACACTGTCAGGCATCACCCGAAGCAGAAACGTCAAGCATCAGCCGAGGTAATACAGGTGAGTGCGCCCCCGGCAACTGCGCCCCCGGCAACTGCGCCCCCGGCAGGGATCGAACCTGCGACCAACCGCTTAGAAGGCGGCTGCTCTATCCGCTGAGCTACGGAGGCAGCGTCGGAAGTCTATCGAACGGCGGCCGTCGTTCCAGGTCAGCCGCTCACACCACAATCCACTCTCGCGCCGACGGTCCGCGGACTAGCGTGGTTCTCGCACCAGGGGTTCACGGGAGGGTGACCATGCGAACTTCGTTGCGGAGGCTGACATGACCGACGCTGTCGACGCCG
>NZ_DASQVQ010000118.1:0-10247 GCF_035640695.1 Mycobacterium sp. | reverse complement strand
ACACCGAAGCGCCTACACCGTCATTAGCCGGTACAGCCCGATTAGGCCGATCACCACGATCGCCGCACGCAACGCATTCGGTGACAGCCGGCGTCCATAGTGTGCGCCGAGGAAGCCGCCGACCAGCGAGCCGACCGCGATCAGCCCAGCCGCGGGCCAACTGATCCGGTTGAACGCGACCGTCACATACGCGAGCGCGGCAACCACGTTTACGAGCAATGCCAGCAGATTCTTGGCCGCATTCATCCGCTGCATGTCCTCGGGCAGCAGCGCGCCCATCACGCCCATTAACAGGATGCCCTGCGCCGCAGTGAAATAGCCGCCATAAACACCGACCGCGAATGTGCCGAGCACCAAGGCGGCCAACCTCGCGCGCGACACGTGGTCCGGCGCGTGGCCGGCCGCCTCGGCCCGCCTGCGCGCCCACTCCTGGATCCGTGGGCCGATCACGACCAGGATCAGCGCGAGGATCAGCAGAACCGGCACTACCATGGCGAAGACCTGTTCTGGCAGGTGCAGCAGCAGCCACGAGCCGAGGAGCGCACCGGCCAGCGAGGCCGGCAGCTGCCAACGCAGCCATTCCCACTGGCCGCGCAGCTCGCGTCGATAACCCCACGTTCCGGACACACCGCCTGCCACCAGGCCCACCGCATTGGACATCGTCGAGGTCACCGGCGGATAGCCCAGCGTCACCAGGGTCGGAAATGTCACCAACGTGCCCGACCCCACGAGCGAGTTGATCGCCCCGGCCGCGACGCCGGCCAGCGCAATCAAGATCATGTGCGAAACGGGCACTCGCCGAACCTTACGTATGAGTCATCTGTGCAGCGGAAAGCCGCGCTCGTCCCGGCCGTGGCTCCGTAGCACCTCAACGCGATCGCGTGCCGCGCTTCTCCCGCACCCGCACATTTATCCGTATCGGGCTACCTTCAAACCCGAACGTCTCACGTAGCCGCCGCTCGAGGAACCGCCGATATCCTGCCTCCAAGAAGCCTGTGGTGAACAGCACAAACGTCGGCGGGCGCGCGCTGGCTTGGGTTGCGAACAAGATCCGGGGCTGGCGACCACCGCGCACCGGCGGTGGCGTCGCGGCGACCACGTCCTTGATCCAAGTGTTCAGCCGCCCAGTCGGGATCCGGGTGTCCCACGACTCCAGCGCTGCCTCCATCGCGGGCACCAGCTTCTGCACCGCCCGGCCCGTCTTCGCCGAGATGTTGACCCGCTGCGCCCACTGCACCTGCGCCAGCTCACGCTCGATCTCGCGCTCCAGCACCTCCCGGCGGTCCTCGTCGACCAGATCCCACTTGTTGAATGCGAGCACCATCGCCCGTCCGGCCTCGATCACCATCGACAGGATCCGCTGGTCTTGCTCGGTGATCGGCTCCGACGCATCAATCAGCACGATTACCACCTCGGCGGCGTCGATCGCCCCATGCGTGCGCACCGACGCGTAATACTCGTGTCCGCTGGCCTGACCGACCTTGCGGCGCAGGCCCGCGGTGTCGATGAAACGCCATGGCTTGCCGCCCAATTCGATCAGTGAGTCCACCGGATCGACGGTGGTCCCCGCGGCCTCGTGCACGACGGCCACCTGATCGCCAGCCAGTTTGTTCAGCAGCGAACTCTTGCCGACGTTCGGCTTGCCGACCAACGCCACCCGGCGCGGACCGCCGCCGCCGGCAGCCAGCTCGGACACCGCGGGCAGCGCGGCCACGACGTCGTCGAGCAGATCGGCCACACCGCGGCCATGTATCGCGCTGATCGCATACGGCTGGCCCAGACCCAGCGACCACAACTCGGCCGTGTCGGCCTCCAAGCGCTCGCTGTCGACCTTGTTGGCGGCCAGAAACACCGGCTTGCCCGACCGCCGCAAGACTCTCGCGGCCGCTTCATCACCGGCGGTCGCGCCCACCACCGCGTCGACCACCAGAATTATCGCGTCCGCCGTGCGCATCGCAACCGCCGCCTGCTCGGCCACCAGCTGCTGCAAGCCTTTTGCGTCGGGCTCCCATCCTCCGGTGTCCTGCACGACGAAGCGGCGTCCGGTCCACAACGCGTCATAGGACACCCGGTCGCGCGTCACGCCGGGCACGTCCTGCACCACCGCCTCGCGCCGGCCCAGGATCCGGTTCACCAGCGTCGACTTGCCGACATTCGGTCGGCCCACCACCGCCACCACCGGCGGTGGCCCAGACGCCTCCTCGATCGATTCCGCAACGACGTCTTCGCCGAGCTCCCAATCGCTTTCGTCGACCCAGGTGCCTTCGGCATCGTGTGAGCTCATCGCACGACACCGGTCCGCTGCTTCACCAGCTCCAGCAGATGCTCGATCACTTCAGATTCCGTCATGTCGCTGGTGTCGACGACGATCGCGTCATCGGCCACCCGCAGCGGCGAAACCGCGCGCGTGGAATCAAGGTGGTCGCGGCGCTTGACGTCGGCGAGCACGCCCGGGAAATCGTCGCCCAGACCGGACGCCACGTTCTGGTCGTTACGCCGCCGCGCGCGTTCTTCGGCCGAGGCCGTCAGAAAGAACTTCACGTCTGCGTCGGGCAACACGACGGTCCCGATGTCGCGGCCCTCCACCACGACATTGCCCGCGCCGGCGGCCAGCTCGCGCTGCAGCGCGACCAGCCGCTTGCGCACAGCGGGCACTGCCGACACGGCCGACACCGCGCGCGTCACGTCGTCGCCGCGGATCTCCGCCGAAACATCTTCTTCGGCAAGGTAGCAACGAATGTTGTCCGGATCGTAACCGACTGACAGCGAGACATCGCCCGCCGCCGCGCCGACGGCATCCTCGTCGGACAAGTCGACAACCGCGCGCAACAACGCCAACGTCACAATCCGGTACATCGCGCCGGTGTCCAAATAGCGCGCATGCAGCGCTCGCGCCAAACCGCGTGCCACCGAAGACTTTCCGGTGCCGGACGGACCGTCGATCGCGACGACTACCGAACCCGTCACAGGCCGACCGCCTGGTACAACTGGCCGATCTCCTTGCGGTCCAATGGCCGGATGCTGCCGGGCCGTTGGTTACCCAACGATACGGCACCGATCTCGGTGCGCACCAACGACTGCACCGGGTGACCAACCGCCGCGAGCAGCCGCCGCACGATCCGCTTGCGGCCCTCGTGCAATGTCACCCGTACCAACGACTTGCCGGCGACGGCGTCGACCACTACGAAATTGTCGACGCGCGCCGGCCCGTCCTCCAGTTCGACGCCCGCGCGTAGAGTCCTGCCCAACGCGCGCGGCACCGTTCCGTTCACCGTCGCCAGATACGTCTTCGGCACCTCGAACGACGGGTGCATCAGCCGATGCGCCAATTCGCCGTCGTTGGTCAGCAGGATCAGACCCTCGGTATCGGCGTCGAGTCGGCCGACGTGAAAAAGATTCTTGTTCCCCCGAACTCGGTGCTCTACCAGGTCGCCGATGCAGGGCCGTCCGCGGTCGTCCGACATCGTCGACTGCATGCCGCGCGGCTTGTTCAGCGCCAGGTGCACCAGGTCGTCGCCTAGTATCACCCGGGCACCGTCGACCCGAACCACGGATGTGGCGGGGTTCACCCGGGTGCCCAATTCGGTCACCACGTGACCGTCAACCTCGACCCGGCCGTCGACGATCATCTTCTCTGCGGCCCGCCGTGATGCAATTCCGGCCTGCGACAAGACCTTCTGCAATCGCACAGCTTCGTCGGTCGAGGCCACGCTCAGTCCTGATCCACGTCGAACGCCTGCTGCTCGTTCGAGTCCGGCGCCGACGGCCGGTGCAGTCTCGCGAAACGTGGCTCCTCGTCGAGTGATTCGCTGATGTCGTCGATCACGTCGACGTCGGGCAGCAGCGGCGCGATGTCGGGCAGCTCCTCCAGCGACGACAGTCCGAGCCGCTCGAGAAACAAGTCCGTCGTCGCGAACGTCACCGCGCCGGTGTCGTGATCGGTGCCGGCCTCGGTGATCAACCCACGGGCCAGCAGCGTGCGCATCACCCCGTCGACGCTGACGCCGCGCACCGCGCTCACCCTCGCCCGCGTCACCGGCTGCCGGTACGCCACGACTGCCAGCGTCTCCAGCGCCGCACGAGTCAGTTTCGAGCGGGCGCCGTCGAGCAGCAGCCGCTCGACGTACGGCGCGTACTTCGCGCGGGTATACATCCGCCAGCCGCCGCCGGCATCGCGCAGGTCGATGCCGCTGTCGCGTTCGGCGAGCTCCTCGGCCATCAGCCGAAGTTTGGCGGCGATGCGGTAGGCGGGCTGGTCGGTCGCGCTGGCCAGCGTCTCGACCGACACCGGCGTATCCACCACGAGCAGCATGGCCTCCAGCACCCCGCCCAGCTCCGCGTCGTCGAGCGGCGGCGCTGGCTCCAACTCGAGCCCCAGGTCGAGGTCCGGGATTTCTGGATTCATGGCTGTTTGTCCACCAAGTCTGTCGGACGTTCTCCGGTCCACGAAACCTGGAGCACACCAAGTGGTTCTGACTGGTCGAATGCTACCGCCCGGGTTCGATACAGCTCGAGCAGCGCCAAGAACCGCCCGACGATGTGCATCGGCTCCCGACAATCGGCGACGAGTTCGGAAAACGACGCCCATACTCCTATCCCCCGGCGTTCCAGCAACTCGAGCAGCTGCTCGGCCTGCTCCTGAACCGACACCAGCGTCTCGTGCAGATGCTCGGTGGCCACCGTCGGAACCGGTCTCGGGGCAAGCGCGATGGCTGCGATCTCGGCGAACCGCTCGGCATCGACGCCGAGCATCACTTCCGGCAGCAGATCGGCGAACCGGTCCTCCAACGACACAGCGCGCGGATAGCTGCGCAGCGCCGCGGCCTCCAGCTCGGCGAACATCTCCGCGACGTGCTTGAACGCCCGGTATTGCAGCAGCCGCGCGAACAGCAGGTCGCGCACCTCCAGCAGCGCCAGGTCCTCGTCGTCCTCCACCTGCCCGGCCGGTAGCAGCCGCGCCGCCTTGAGGTCAAGCAACGTCGCGGCCACCACCAGGAACGCGGTCGTTTCGTCGAGTGGCAGTTGGGTGCCAATGCTTTTCGTGTAGACGATGAAATCGTCGGTGACTTGATGCAGCGCGACTTCGGTGACGTCGAGGCGGTGGGCGAAGATCAGCTGCAACAGCAGGTCGAACGGACCCTCGAAATTGGTCAGCCGGACCTGGAATCCGTTTTCGGGCAGCGGCTGGCCGGCTCCAGTGGCGCTCACGCGCCGCCGAAGCGGTCGATGATTTCGCGCGCCAGCGAACGATAAGCCGCCGCACCGCCGGACTTCGGCGCCCACGTGGTGATCGGCTCACCCGCCACGCTGGTTTCCGGGAACCGCACCGTGCGGGTGATGACCGTGTCGAAGACCAGATCGCCGAACCGCTCCAGCACTCGGGCCATCACCTCGCGGGCGTTCACGGTGCGGGTGTCGAACCGGGTGATCAGGATGCCGGTGATGTGCAGCCGCGGGTTGAGCCGGTCATGGACCTTGTCCACGGTGTCGGTCAGCAGCGCCAGTCCGCGCAGCGAGAAGTACTCGCATTCGGTCGGGATCACGACGCCGTCGCTGCATGCCAGCCCGTTCACGGTCAGTAATCCCAGCGACGGCTGGCAGTCGATCAGCACGTAGTCGTAGCGGTCGAGCACCGGATGCAGCGCCCGCCCCAGCGTCTGCTCCCGCCCGACCTCGTTGACCAGTTGGATTTCGGCGGCCGACAAGTCGATGTTGCTGGGCACGAGGTCCATTTGCTTGACCCGGGTGTGCACCATCACGTCGTCGATCGACACCCGCGGCTCGACGAGCACGTTGTGGATCGTGGCGTCGAGTTCGTAGTGCGCTACACCCAGGCCCGCCGACAGCGCGCCCTGCGGATCCAGATCGACGAGCAACACCCTGCGGCCATACTCGGCGAGGCTGGCGCCCAGGTTGATCGTCGAGGTGGTCTTGCCGACGCCACCCTTTTGGTTGCACATCGCGATAACCTTCGCCGGGCCGTGCACGGTCTTCGGCGTGGGATCGGGGATGTCGCGCGGCGGGCGACCGGTGAGGCCGACGCCCGAGTGGTCAGGGTCGTCGGTCATGCCCGGCCGTCCTTGTCATGCCACGTAAAGGCAAGGCGAACATCCGGGCAAGTTTATCCTCGTGCGCAGGCCGCTATTGGCAGACCCGCTGGCAACTATGCGGCGGATCCAAACAGCCGGCACGTCTAAGCTGTTCGGTCCCGGCAATCTCGACTTTGTCTTCCTCGACCACGACAAGGCCGCCTACCTGAGCGACCTGCAGCGCCGACAACGTCCGCGTTGCCGGCGCGCCGAAACCCCGCGAGTTCATGCCCAGCCAGCAGGGCAAGCGGTTCGACACCGTCGAGCACAAGACGCATGCCGAGTACCAGACGCTGGTGCGTGACTTGGTGCTCGAGAGCGAATTCCTCGGTTAAGCCGTTGGCCGCGGCGGCCGGCGCCGATCACCGCGACCGGGGATCCGGACATCGCGTCTAGTGTGCGCGCGGGTGGGCGCCCGCCCACACCTCCCGCAACGCGTGCACGGTCACCAGCGTGTAGATCTGGGTGGTCGTCACCGAGGCGTGGCCGAGCAGCTCCTGCACGACGCGGACGTCGGCCCCGCCGTCGAGCAGATGCGTGGCGAACGAATGACGCAGGGTGTGCGGCGACACCGCGGCCGTGATGCCGGCCCGCTCGGCAGCGTCCTGCAACACCTGCCAGGCGCTTTGTCGGGACAGCCGGCCGCCGCGGGCGTTGAGGAAGATCGCCGGTGTGCCGCGGCCGCGGCGGGCCAGGCCCGGACGGCCGCGCACCAGGTAGGCGCTCAGCGCGTCGATCGCCGGCCGCCCGACCGGCACCAGTCGCTGCTTGCCGCCCTTGCCGCGCAACAGCGCCGAGCGGGAGTGCGTGTCGATGTCGTCGACGTCGAGGCCCACGGCCTCGGAGATGCGCGCCCCGGTGGAGTACAGCAGTTCCAGCAGCGCCCGGTTGCGCAACGTCAACGGGCCGTCCGACGGGCCGTCGCCGCCGGCCCCTTCCAGCAAGGCCAGCACCTCGTCGACGGTGAGGCTCTTCGGCAACCGGCGGCTCGGCGTCGGCGGCCTGACCTCCTTGGCGACGTCGATCGCGGTCAGACCCTCGGCGGCGGCGAAGCGGTGCAGTCCCCGCACCGCGATCAGCGCCCTGGCCGCCGACACCGCCGCGAGGCCGGTTGCGCCGGAATCCGGATCGCCACGGCGTAAGGACACCAGGAACTCGCTGACGTCGTTCTCGGTAACGTCCGCTAGGTCGTTGATGCCGCGCAGCGCCAGATGTTCCTGATACCGGCGCAGGTCGTGGCGATACGAGCTCAGCGTGTTGGCGGCCACGCCCCGCTCGATGGTCAGGTGGTCGAGGTAGCCCTGCATCTGCGCATCGAGCGCGGGTGCGACGGTGGTCACTACCGGCCCTTTCGCCGGGCGAAAGCGGTCGGCCGGTCCGGCCAGGCGGCGTCGACGGGCCGGGTCGGCTTGCCGTCGATTACGACGGCGTGCGCGGCCAACACACCGGCCGCCGCCGAGGCGTTGACGACCTCCCCGGCCAATACCATCTCGACGGCCTTCTCGAGTGGGAACCACTCCAGTCTCAGGTCGGCCTCCTCGTCCTCGGCCGCCGGCCGGTCGACCCGCGACAGTCCGGTGGCGAGATATGTCCTGACCGATTCGTCGGAGAACCCCGGCGACGAGTCGGTGTCGACCAGCACCCGCCACGTGGTTGCCGCCAGGCCGGCCTCCTCTTTGAGTTCGCGAGCCGCCGTTGTGTGCGGGTCCTCACCGACGGTGTCCAGCAGCCCCGCGGGCAGCTCCCACAGGCGTCGACCCACCGGATGCCGGTACTGATAGACCATCGCGATCTTGTGCTCGTCATCGACCGCCGCGACCGCCACCGCGCCGAAATGCTCGACGACTTCGCGGGTGGCGGTGCCGCCGCCCGGCATTTTCACCTTGTCGACGCGCAGCGCCAATATGTTTCCGATGTAAGCGATTTCGGACGACGCCGTCTCGAAGTCGTGTTCAGCCACGAGCGGCGTGCTCCTGCAAGGGCTCTTGCAGCAGGCCGCCGTTGCGGTGTTCGGACCCGTTGGGTCGCGGTTCGGGAATCTCCACCGGCAACTGCTCGGCCGCCTGGTAATCCAGCGCCGCACCGACAAATGCGACGAACAGCGGGTGCGGCCGGGTGGGTCGGCTCTTCAGTTCCGGATGGGCCTGGGTACCAACCATGAATGGGTGCACATCGGACCGATACTCGACGAACTCCACCAGGTGCCCGTCGGGTGAGGTGCCGGAGAATCGCAGCCCGCTTTCGGCGATCTTCTCCCGGTAGGCGTTGTTCACCTCGTAGCGGTGCCGGTGCCGTTCGGATACCTCAGTGCTTTGATACGCCTCGGCGACGATGGATCCCGGCTCCAACACCGCGGGATAGGCGCCGAGTCGCATCGTTCCGCCCAGGTCGGCCTCGCCGGCGACGGCGTCGCGTTGATCGGCCATCGTGGAGATCACCGGATCGGGCGTCTTCGGGTCGAACTCGGCGGAGTTGGCTTCCGTCAGTCCCACGGTTCGCGCCGCCTCGATCACCATGCACTGCAGGCCCAGGCAGAGACCGAGCACGGGCAGGCCATGTGTGCGTGCGTACCGGATCGCGCCGATCTTGCCTTCGATGCCGCGGATCCCGAAGCCACCCGGGATGAGCACGCCGTGCACGTCGGACAGCATCGCGGCCGCGCCGCTGTCGGTCTGGCAGTCATCGGAGGGAACCCAACGCATTTCGACCTTGGCGCGGTGCTTGAAGCCGCCGGCGCGCAGCGCCTCGGCCACCGACAGGTATGCGTCGGACAGGTCGACGTACTTGCCCACCAACGCGATTCGCACGGTTTCCTGCGGTTCGTGCACCCGCCGCAAGAGGTCGTCCCACTCGGTCCAGTCGACGTCGCGGAATGGCAGATTGAGCCGGCGCACCACGAATGCGTCGAGCTCCTCGCGGTGCAGCACCTTGGGAATGTCGTAGATCGACCGCGCATCCGGGGTCGAGATCACCCCGTCGATGTCGACGTCGCACATCATCGCGATCTTGTTCTTCAGCGGTTCGGGTACGTCGCGGTCGCAGCGCAGAATCAACGCGTCGGGCGTGATACCGATGCTGCGCAGCGCGGCCACCGAGTGCTGCGTCGGCTTGGTCTTGAGTTCGCCGGACGGTGCCAGATACGGCACCAGTGATACGTGCAGAAAGAAAACATTCTCCCGGCCGACGTCGTGGCGGACCTGGCGCGCCGCCTCGAGGAACGGCTGGGATTCGATGTCACCTACGGTGCCGCCGATCTCGGTGATCACCACGTCGGGCCGATTGCCATCGGCGTCGGGCGCGGCCATGGCCAAGATTCGGCTCTTGATCTCGTCGGTGATGTGCGGGATCACCTGAACGGTGTCGCCGAGGTACTCGCCGCGCCGTTCCTTGGCAATCACCGACGAATACACTTGTCCGGTAGTGACATTCGCCGATCCGGAAAGGTTGCGGTCGAGGAATCGCTCGTAGTGGCCGACATCGAGATCGGTCTCGGCGCCGTCTTCGGTGACGAACACCTCGCCGTGCTGAAACGGGTTCATGGTGCCCGGGTCGACGTTGAGGTAAGGGTCGAGCTTTTGCATTACGACCTGCAGGCCACGCGCCGTCAGCAGCTGACCAAGGCTGGAGGCGGTCAGGCCCTTGCCGAGCGAGGATGCGACGCCCCCGCTGACGAAGAGGTGCCTCGTGGCGGTTTGCGGGTGCTTGCGTAAGGCTGGCAAGAGCAACTCCCGTGACGACGGCGCAGGCAATGCTTATACAGAGCTGGGGCCTGCCGACCCACGGAATTTCACCTTAACACTGACGACAACAAGCCGTCGCTGACACGCCCGCGGGTTGCCCATTACTGCGCGACGGTGACGGCGGTGGCCCCCTGACCCGTGCCGTATTGGCCGCTGCGGCCACCGCTGAGCAGGTCGTGAAGCGCCAGCACGGTGGTGATTCGGCCAGCCGCCGCGTCGACGTCGTCGACGGTGCTGACCACCGCGGACATCGCGGGATTGGCGCGGGTGACGGCCACGGCCGCGGTGCCCGACGATGACCCGCCGGCGCCGGCCAGCACAGTGCCCGACCCGCGCGGAGCGAGCGCAGCGGCGAACCGCGCGACGGTCGATCCCTTGTTTCCGGCGTCCTCGCCGAGCGCGCCGCCGGTGACCACGA
>NZ_DASQVQ010000117.1:0-9481 GCF_035640695.1 Mycobacterium sp. | reverse complement strand
AAGCGGCCAACCCGATCGGTGCAACCGCGCTGTCTGCCCGCCGCCGCGGATTTGAAAGATGATCCACGGACAACATCGCTTCCCGGTCGTCATGGTTCGGCCAATACCAGGGCGGCGGACAAGGTGGTCATATTCGGATGGCCCGCGGAGATCAGACACCCGACACACGATGGCCGCACTGTGCTAGGCACGATGCTTCGCGGTGGTCTCGCTCGGCTGCGACGCGGCCCCTTGGAGCTGGGAAAGCTGTCTGGGCCGGTAGATTCGCCGGTGGTGAGCCAGCGATGCGGCCTGCTGAGGAAGCGGTTGCAGAGGTTGCATAGCGGGCCACGTGACCGTCGCCGGCGGCTGGGCGGCGATCGCATTGAGTTCGCAGCCTTGCATTCCCATTAGTTTCACGTGCCGTCGAGAGCACCGCGGCGTTCAACGACCTTTGTCAATTACTTGCTCCTTTGCGAGCGCTCAGCTCAACTCCGACAAGGCGACGGTAGAAGATCGGACCCACCCGGCCGCGAGTAGCCGACTACTCGTTTGCGCCAGGGCCAGATCGGACAGTTTCGCGGGATACTCGCGGCTGCGCGGCTGCGGCGAATTTTGCGGTCGCGGTACGCCGCTACCGGTCTTCAAGGGCTCCCTCGACGTGTCTGGTCATCGACCCCTCTACCCGCTGTGGGCACCGGGCTGGCGACCGTCGCCAACCCTGCTGGTAGGACCGTGCAAGGCGCTGAGCGTGCAATACAAGGAGTACGAGCCGAGGGTTTGGTTAGGCGTGCAAGCGCTGGTGCGGCTGGCGTCCGGGGTGCTGGGGCTTGCCTCACCGTTGTCCGCGAGGTTGCTGGCACCCGGGGGGATGACTGCGACCGCCGGAGCAATGGCAATCAGGAACAGCAATCCGCTCGCGAACACCAGTCGTTGTCCGGGGCTTTGAAGGGTTGCCACTGTAACTCCCCCGTCTGGCAGCACTCCCCCTGTGCGTACAAATTGTACGCACGCCCATTGCTGTCTGAGCCTCGTTTCTTAGGGCCTCGCGTGACTTCTCCTGGCCAGCAGCGACGCCGCGGCTTGTTTGCGCCTGCCAGCAAAAGTTCCACAAAGGAAATTCCTCACGTGTGCGGCAGCCGTGAATTCAGTGTGGTGTCTGGCGGGCCTCGGGGCTTGACTGTGTTGCGGCCGGACACGGGCCGGTCATTCCTCGGAGTCGTTGGCGTGTTCAGCTTGTCGGGCGTCGTCGACGTGGGCGGCCGTCGCTGTCATTCGCGACTGTCGTGTCGGGGCCCGTTACCCGAGTCGCCGCTGCGGCGGCGGGGATGACGACCTCGGGGGGCGAGCACGGCAGCGCCCCTAGCTAGCCCAGTTGTAGCCGGACGTCGACTCACCGCAGATTCCGGCGAATATGCCGACGTTTAGAACCGGTAGTCGCCGGGCAGCAGCGCAAACGTTCCGGTGAACGCGTGCTGCGCGCGGTCCAGCAGCTCGGCCACCGACCGCCCGATCAGCGCACCGACCGCCTCGGGCAGCGATGCCGCCGCCGGCTGCGACGACGGGCGCGGCCGCAGGTACTCCAGCAGCGACGAGCCCGGGTAGCCGACGATGCGGGCATCGGCGTCGGGCTCCAGACCGGCGAGCACCTTGGCCCTGGCGATCGCGGTCCGCAAACCGCCCAGCTCGTCGACCAATCCCCGCTCGAGCGCATCGACACCCGTCCACACCCGCCCCCGGGCGACGGCCTCGACGTCAGGCTCGGACAGATTGCGGCCCTGGGCAACGCGCCGCACGAAGTCGGCGTAGAACAGGTCGGCTTCGGCTTCGACCTGGGCGCGCTGCTCCGGCGTGAACGGCGCGTCCACCGACCAGGCGTCGGCATTGGAATTGCTGCGCACCGCGTCAGATCCGACGCCGAGGCGTTCTTTGAGATCCCGGGCGATGAGCTTGCCGGTCACCACACCGATCGACCCGGTGATCGTGCCCGGATTCGCGACGATCTTGTCGGCGTCCATCGCCACGTAGTAGCCGCCGGACGCGGCGACCGCGCCCATCGACGCGACCACCGGCTTGCCCTCCTTGCGGACCCGCGCCACCTCGCGCCAGATCGTCTCCGAGCCGGTCACCGACCCGCCGGGGCTGTCGACCCGCAGTACCACGGCGGCCACCTCATCGGCGGCGGCGGCTTCACGCAGACCGGCCGCGATGGTGTCACCGCCGGAACTGTTGGCGACGAACGGCAGAACACGCGGACCGCCGCGGCCGCTGACGATCGGGCCGGCCACCGTGACCACGGCGATGGTGGGTTTGGGCTTGCGGCCCGGGACCTTTGGCGTCGGCACACCGGGTCGGGGCGCGCTGGCGCGGGCATAACGGGACAGGTACAGCCGCGGGGGCTCTTCGTCGGTGTCGCTGTCGATCGGCGCGCCGGCGAGCTCGGCGATGCGGTCATACGCCTCGTCGCGGAATCCGATTCGGTCGATCAGCCCGCCGCTGACCGCATCGTCGCGCAGCAGCGGCGCCCGGTCGGCCAGCGCGTCCACCGCGGCGACGTCGAGGTGCCGGGAGTCGGCGATGGCCTGCCAGACCTGGCTGTGCAGGCTTTCCACCAGACGGGTGTCGGCCTCGCGGTGAGCATCGGTGTAGCTGTCCTGGGTGAAAAGGTTTGCGGCGGACTTGTATTCGCCTCGGGCAATGAATTGCGCCTCGACGCCGGCCTTGTCGAGCGCGGACCGCAGAAACAGTGCGTGTGCCGAGAACCCGACCAGGCCCACGGTGCCCGACGGCTGCATCCACGCCTCGCGGAACGCGGAGGCCAGGTAATACGACAGCGTGCCGGGGTAGGTTTCGGCCCACGCCAATGACGGCTTGGCGTCGCTGAACGCGGCGATGGCCGCGCGCAATTCCTGCACCGGCCCGGCGGGCGCGGCCGGAATCTGGACGCGCGCGATCAGGGCGGCAACCCGGGAATCGTCGGCGGCCCGGTGGATCGCGTCGACCGCCTCGCGCAGCAGCAGCGGCCGGCCGCCGCTGGTAATCATCGCCAACGGGTCGAAACCACCGGACTCGGGCGGTACCGACAGCAGGTCCAGTTCCAGTACACAGCCGTTCGGGACGCCGTGGTGACGCGCCGTGTCGACCCTGCGCGCGACCGCGCGCAGATCGTCGGCGCCGGGAATGCCTGGCAGAAAGTCGAACATGGACATGAGCCTACCGAGCGCCGACTCCCAGGCGGTCGGCCTACGGTGATCGGGTGAGGTTCTCGATCTCGATACCCCAGCGCGACGTCGACGGCTTCGATGCGGAGGGCGTGCGGTCCTACCTCGCCCGTGCCGAGGAAATCGGCTTCGAGGGCGGCTGGGTGTTGGAGCAGACCGTCGGGGAGGCGCCCCTGATCGCACCGATGGAGCTGCTGTCATGGGCGGCCGGGTGCACCACGCGGCTGCGCCTCGGTGTCGCCGCGTTGGTCACCTCAATGCACGATCCGCTGCAGCTGGCCTCGGTTGTCACCACGGTCGACCGGCTCAGCCATGGACGGCTGGATATCGGCGTGGCCGCGGGCGGCGGCTTCCGGCAGTTCTCGGCGTTCGGCGTGGACAAGGCGACCTTCGTCGGCTTTTTCACCGAAGGTCTCGAGTTGATGAAGGCGGCTTGGTCCGACGCGCCGAGAGTGACGTTTCACGGGCGCTTCCGGCAAGTCGAGGACCTACCGATTGCGCCCAAACCGGTGCAGCGGCCGCACCCACCTATCTGGTTTGGCGCCCACGCGCCCGCGGCGCTCGCTCGCGCGGTGCGACTGGGTGATGCGTTTTTGGGCGCGGGTTCTTCGACCACGAAGAACTTCGCCACCGCGGTACAGGTCGTGCGCCGCGAGTTGGCTGAACAGGGCAGGGATGCAGCGCGTTTCACGATCGGCAAACGGGTGTACCTGATCATTGACGACGACGCCGCCCGCGCCCGCGAACGGGTGTCCGCCGGGCTGCACCGAATCTACGGGCAGATGCCCGGCATCGAAGACGTTGCGGTGTCGGGCACGGTCGACGACGTCGTCGGCGGAGTTCGCGAGGTGATCGACGCGGGCGCCGAAATGGTGCTGCTAAACCCTGTGGGCGAGACCGTGGCCGAGGACCGCGAACAGATGGAACGCCTTGCTGCCGAGGTGATTCCGCTCCTCAGCTGAGTGGTCGAATTTGCTCGAAGGTGTTGGGTGGTTTTACTTCACGGGTGCGTGGTACACCGGAATTATGTTGGGGAAACTTAATTTCATCGCTCCGCTATTGATGGCCGGCGCGGCCGCGACGGCGATCGCCGCGGCACCAATCGCCGCGGCAGATGGGTACGCCGGGGGCATATCGAGCCCGTACATTGCCGATCAGCCGGGCGGCGGCGGCTGCGTCAACGGTGCCGGGTGCGGCGGCGGCGACGGAAACAACGGCGGCGGCTGCGTGCCCGGCGTGGGTTGCGGCGGCGGAAACCCCGGCGGCGGCAGCGGCTGCGTGCTGGGCGTGGGTTGCGGGGGCGGCAGCTTAGCCGGTGGCGGTGGTTGCGTCGCCGGCGTGGGGTGCGGCGGCTACCGCCCGTAGGTTCAGCGTCGGTGGCGGGTCGGCGTCGGTGGCGGGCCAGTCACAAGACGGATCCGCTCGAGCGACCGCTCGGTTCGCGAGATTAGAGCTCGGTCGCCGAGCCGCCGGCGGCGGTAATCTTTTCGCGCGCCGCGCCGCTGAACTTGTGCGCGGTGACGTTGACGGTGACGGTCAGCTTGCCGTCGCCTAGCACCTTGACCAACGAGTTCTTGCGCACCGTGCCCTTGGCCACCAGGTCGTCGACGCCGACATCGCCGCCCTTCGGGAACAGTCGGTTGATGTCACCGACGTTGACGACCTCGTACTCGGTGCGGAACCGGTTGCGGAAGCCCTTCAGCTTGGGCAGCCGCATGTGGATCGGCATCTGGCCGCCCTCGAAGGTCACCGGCACGTTCTTGCGGGCCTTGGTGCCCTTGGTGCCGCGGCCGGCGGTCTTACCCTTCGAACCGTCGCCGCGCCCGACCCGGGTGCGCTTGGTCTTCGACCCCGGTGCGGGGCGCAGGTCGTGCAGTTTGATCGTCACTTGCTGTTGCCTTTCACTGGTTCCACCTTGACGAGGTGGTTCACCACCGCGATCAGGCCGCGCGTCTGGGCGTCATCCGCACGGATCACGGAATGGCGAATCCGGCGCAGCCCCAACGTCCGCATGCTCTCCCGCTGCTTCCAGCGCGCACCGATGGTGCTGCGCACCTGAGTGATCTTCAGCTCGGCCATGGCTACGCCGTCGCTTCCCGCGCGGCGCTGGCGGCAAGCGCCTCGCTCTCACGACGTGCCCGCAGCATGCCGGCCGGCGCCACGTCCTCGATCGGCAGGCCGCGGCGGGCCGCCACCTCCTCGGGACGCTGCAGCAGCTTGAGCGCGGCCACAGTGGCATGGACCACGTTGATGGCATTGTCACTGCCCAGCGACTTGGCCAGAATGTCGTGCACGCCAGCGCATTCCAGCACCGCGCGGGCGGCGCCGCCTGCGATCACGCCGGTACCCGGGCTGGCCGGTCGCAGCAGCACCACGCCGGCGGCGGCCTCACCCTGCACCGGGTGGGTGATCGTGCCACCGATCAGCGGAACCCGGAAGAAGTTCTTGCGGGCCTCCTCCACGCCCTTGGCGATCGCGGCCGGAACCTCCTTGGCCTTGCCGTATCCGACGCCGACCATGCCGTTGCCGTCGCCCACGATCACCAGCGCGGTGAAGCTGAACCGGCGGCCACCCTTGACCACCTTGGACACCCGGTTGATCGCGACGACGCGTTCCAGATAGTTGCTCTTCTCCGCGCCGTCGCGGCCGCGGCCCTCACGCCTGCGGCCTTCGCGACCGTCGCGGGGTTCGCGCTCGGTTCGAGTCTCGGATGCCGCCGGACCGCTGCCCGACCTCGCCGGCCCGGCGGCTCTGCTGCCCGACGTCGCCGGCGCGGCGGCTCTGGCACCCGACGTCGCCGGCCCGGCGGCTCCGGAGGCACGTGTTGGGGCCTTGTCGGCCATCATGCAATCCCTTCGCTGAACGTCAAATTCATTCTCCCTAGTCGCTCCGCTCCTGCCCGCCGGCTAGAACTTCAGCCCACTTTCTCGAGCGGCGTCGGCAAGCGCGGCGATCCGCCCGCCGTAGGTATAGCCGCCGCGGTCGAACACGACGGTGTCGATGCCGGCGGCCTTCGCGCGCTCGGCGATCAACTGGCCGACCCGCACGCTGTGGGACTTCTTGTCGCCCTCGACCGAACGCACGTCGGGTTCGATCGACGACGCGGCGGCCAGCGTGGTGCCGTCGAGGTCGTTGACCAACTGCACGTGGATGTGCCGCGATGAGCGGTTGACCACCAGCCGCGGCCGCTCCGGCGTGCCGGACACCTTCTTGCGCAGCCGAGCGTGCCGGCGCAGCCGCGAGACTCTGCGATTAGCGGCAACGCTCTGCGCCGACTTGCGAGGCGAATTCTGTTGAGTGCTAGCCATCTCTACTTGCCCGTCTTTCCGACCTTGCGGCGGATCTGCTCACCCTCGTAGCGCACACCCTTGCCCTTGTACGGGTCGGGGCGGCGCAGCCTACGGATGTTCGCCGAGATCTGGCCGACCTTCTGCTTGTCGATGCCGGAGACCGAAAACCGCGTCGGCGTCTCGACCGCGAAGGTGATGCCCTCCGGCGGCTCGATGACCACCGGATGGCTGTAGCCCAGCGCGAATTCGAGGTTCTGGCCCCGCAGCTGCACGCGGTAGCCGACGCCGTGGATTTCCATTTTGGTGGTGTAGCCGTCCGTCACACCGGTGACCAGGTTGGACACCAGCGTGCGGGACAGCCCGTGCAGCGAGCGGTTGTGCCGTTCATCGTCGGGTCGGCTGACCACGATCGCGCCGTCGTCGTTGCGCGACACGGTGATTGGTTCGGCGACCGACATTTCCAACGTGCCCTTGGGCCCCTTCACCGACACCCGCTGACCGTCGATCGTCACGTCGACCCCGGACGGAATCGGGACCGGCTGCTTGCCAATGCGCGACATATCTAACTCCCCCTCACCACACGTAAGCGAGGACTTCGCCGCCCACGCCCTCTCGGGCCGCCTGGCGGTCGGTCCTCAGGCCCGCGGACGTGGAGATGATCGCCACGCCCAGGCCGCCGAGCACCCGCGGCAGGTTGGTGGATTTCGCGTACACCCGCAGCCCCGGCTTGGAGACCCGGCGCAGCCCGGCGATGCTGCGCTCACGGCTTGGGCCGTACTTCAGTTGCACGACGAGCTTCCTGCCGACCCGCGCGTCCTCGACGTGGTAATCGGAGATGTAGCCCTCCGTCTTGAGGATCTCGGCGATGTTGGCCTTGATCTTCGAATGCGGTAGCTCCACCTCGTCGTGGTATGCCGAATTGGCATTGCGCAGACGCGTCAGGAAGTCTGCGATCGGGTCCGTCATCGTCATGACAGCCGTTTCACCTTCTCTAGGGGTCGGGTTCCGCTGTTACCAGCTGCTCTTCTGCACGCCGGGCAGTTCGCCGGCATGGGCCATTTCACGCAGGCAGATCCGGCACAGGCCGAACTTGCGGTACACCGCATGCGGGCGGCCGCACTTGTTGCATCGCGTGTAGGCGCGCACCGCGAACTTCGGCTTGCGCTTGGCCTTGTTGACCAGAGCCTTCTTTGCCATGTGTTTCAGTTCTCCTTGAATGGGAAGCCGAGTTGCCGCAACAGCGCGCGCCCTTCCTCGTCGGTGGTCGCCGAGGTGACGACGGTGATGTCCATGCCACGCGGCCGATCGATGGAGTCCACGTCGATCTCGTGGAACACCGACTGCTCGGTCAGTCCGAACGTGTAGTTGCCGGTGCCGTCGAACTGCTTGGGCGACAGTCCGCGGAAGTCGCGGATGCGCGGCAGCGCGATCGAGATCAGCCGGTCCAGGAACTCCCACATCCGGTCGCCACGCAACGTGACACGCGCGCCGATCGGCATGCCCTCGCGCAACTTGAACTGCGCGATCGACTTGCGGGCCCGGCGTACCTCGGGCTTCTGCCCGGTGATCAGCGACAGGTCGTTGACCGCCCCGTTGATCAACTTCGCGTCGCGGGCGGCATCGCCGACGCCCATGTTCACGACGACCTTGACCACGCCGGGGATCTGCATCACGTTGGCGTAGCCGAACTGCGACTGCAGCGAGTCGCGGATCTGTTCGCGGTAGCGGACCTTCAAACGGGGCTGAACCTTTTCTGTGGTGGTCATCAGATGTCCTTGCCGTTGCGCTTGGAGATGCGGACCTTCTTGCCGGTCTGTTCGTCGGTGCGGTACCCCACCCGGGTTGGCTTGCCGTCGGAGTCGACGACCATCACGTTGCTGACGTGGATCGGGGCCTCCTGGGTGACGATGCCGCCAGACTGCGAGCCGCGCTGATTCGTGGAGATCGGGGTGTGCTTCTTGATTCGGTTGACGCCCTCGACGAGCACCTTGTCGTGCGCCGGGTAGGCCTTGAGCACCTTGCCCTTGGCGCCCTTGTCCTTGCCCGAGATCACCAGCACGGTGTCGCCCTTGTGCACCTTCATCTACAGCACCTCCGGAGCGAGTGAGACGATCTTCATGAACCGCTTTTCGCGCAGTTCGCGGCCGACCGGGCCGAAGATGCGCGTGCCGCGGGGATCGTTGTCGGGGCGCAGGATCACGGCGGCGTTCTCGTCGAACTTGATATAGCTGCCGTCGGCGCGCCTGCGCTCCTTGACGGTGCGCACGACGACGGCCTTGACCACATCGCCGCGCTTGACGTTGCCGCCCGGGATCGCGTCCTTGACGGTCGCCACGATCACATCGCCGATCCCGGCGTAGCGTCGCGACGACCCGCCGAGCACGCGGATGCACAAGATCTCCTTGGCGCCCGTGTTGTCGGCGACTTTCAGCCGCGATTCCTGCTGAATCACTAGAGCTCCTCAATGTCCCCGGGTCGCTGCGCTGCCGCCCTGGACGACCCGGTTAATCTGGGCACGCCAGACACCGACCTGACGTGCGCGTCCTTGTGTCACCGAAAGGCACGCGGGGCCGACGGCAGGCGCCGACCGAGGTCTGCCCAAGGCAACCCCTAGATTCTAGGGGACGAGCCGGTATCAGCCAAATCTGTCCAGGTCAGCGCCGGACCGGGGGTGCGGCGACGACGGGGGTGTCGAAGGGGGTGGCGCGCCGGTCTTGGTCGTGCTGACGGATGCCGGCAAATTTGCCCATCGGGTCCCGTGAGGGGTTGCGTACCGGCTATCATTCCCGCCACGGGACCGTGTGAGGGTCGGGGCACGGGGACATCGGTCAGGGGGACGTCATGGAACACGTTGGGCGTTCGACCGGGCTTGCGCCACGCCCGCTTCAAGCGGCATTGATTGCGGTGGCGACAGCCGCCGTCCTGACGATGGCCGTCCTTACGCTGGCTATGGGCGCCGACCGGGACCTCAACGGGAATGTCACGGCCGTA
>NZ_DASQVQ010000116.1:0-21106 GCF_035640695.1 Mycobacterium sp. | reverse complement strand
GCCAACCCCGACAAGTTCACCGGCTCGCCGCTCAGGCTGGATTCTCTCCCCCTGCCCTTCGGGCGGGTGGTACCCCCACGCGCGAGCGCTCGTCGACGTCCCCGGTAACCCACGGAACCCGGCACGCGTCACCGGAATTGAAGCCCTGCTCGGTGATGCCGAGCGCCGAGTACATGCGCGCGCGCATATTCTCCACGCCGACCTGGTAGGTCAGCTCGATGACGCCGTCGTCGCCGAAGCGCTGGCGCAAGTCCGCTACCTGTTCATCGGTGACGGTGTGCGGGTCGGTCGTCATCGCGTTGGCGTAGGCGATCGCGGCGCGCTCGTCGTCGGTGTAGCGCCGTGACGTCGCGTAGTTGTCGATCTCCTTGAGCCGGTCCACGTCGAGCCCGTCGAGGCGCTGCAGCATCGAACCGAAGTCGACGCACCACGAGCAGCCGACGGTGCGGGCGGTCCAGAACACCGCCAGCTCGCGGACGCTGGCGGGCAGCTTCTTGGACCCGGATTGCAGCAGCGTTTCGTGCACGGCGTTGGCCACCAGCAGGCGCGGGTGGTGCGCCGCCACGGCGAACGGCTCGGGCACCTCGCCGAACCGGCGCTTGGCGATGCGGTAAAAGACCTTCGTCAGCAGATTCGCCTGCTTCGGAGCGACGGGTGCGATGCGGGTTTTCTGTGTCATATCGGATAGACGAGACAGCCCCGCGAGGTGTGACGGCGGCGGCAAGTTTCCAGCTGTCGGGCAGGCTCGAATGGGGGTCAGCCGTAGCGACACCGGCTTGCTAGCGCGCAATGATCGGCATATAGCCCCATACGAGCAGCAAAGGACGACATCATGAAATCAGCGATCAAGTACATCGCGCCGTGGGTAGCCGCAGCCGCGATCGGTGGGGCAATCGCCCTGGCGCCCATCGCCAACGCCGAGCCCGATCCAAACGTGCCTTATGGCACTAACGTCGACAGCGGCTTGCCGTTCTGACGCACTGCGCTCAGCGCGCGAACATCAGTGCGCGCTTGACCTCTTGGATCGCCTGGGTCACCTGGATACCGCGCGGGCATGACTCGGTGCAGTTGAACGTCGTGCGGCAGCGCCACACCCCGTCGACCTCGTTGAGGATGTCCAGCCGCTCGGCGGCACCCTCGTCGCGGCTGTCGAAGATGAACCGGTGGGCGTTGACGATCGCCGCCGGGCCGAAGTAGCTGCCCTCCGTCCAATAGATCGGACAGCTCGTCGTGCAGCACGCGCACAGGATGCACTTTGTGGTGTCGTCGTAGCGGGCGCGGTCGGTCGGGCTCTGAATGCGTTCGCGCGTAGGCGGATTGCCGCTGGTGATCAGGTACGGCTTGACCGCACGGTAAGCGTCGAAGAACGGCTCCATGTCCACCACGAGGTCCTTCTCGACCGGTAGCCCGCGGATCGGCTCGATGCTGATGGTGAGTGGCTTGCCGGGTTTCTTGGGCAACAGGTCGCGCATCAACACCTTGCACGCCAGCCGGTTCACGCCGTTGATGCGCATCGCGTCGGAGCCGCAGACCCCGTGCGCGCAGGACCGGCGGAACGTCAGCGTGCCGTCCAGATACCACTTGACGTAGTGCAGCAGGTTGAGCAGCCGGTCGGTGGGCAGGCACGGGACGCGAAAGCTCTGCCACCCGGCGGCGTCGGGATTCTCGGGGTTGAACCGCGCGATCTTCAGCGTCACCATCACTGCGCCCTCCGGCACGGGCGGCAGCGCATCCTTGCTCTGCACCTCAGGTGTGATGGTCATCAGTACTTGCGCTCCATCGGTTCGTACCGCGTCTGCACCACCGGCTTGTAGTCCAGCCTGATATCGCTCAGCAGGTCGGTGCCTTCCTTGTACGCCATGGTGTGGCGCATGTAGTTGGTGTCGTCGCGGTTCGGGTAATCCTCGCGAGCGTGCCCGCCGCGGGATTCCTTGCGGTTCAACGCCCCGACCACGGTCACTTCGGCGAGCTCGAGCAGGAAGCCCAGCTCGATCGCCTCGAGAAGATCGCTGTTATAACGTTTGCCCTTGTCGTGCACCGAGATTCGGGCGTAGCGCTCCTTGAGTGCGTGGATGTCGGTGAGCGCCTGCTTCAGCGTCTCCTCCGTGCGGAACACCGCGGCGTTGTTGTCCATCGACTGCTGCAGGGCGCTGCGGATGTCGGCGACACGCTCGTTGCCGTGTTCGGAGAGGATGTCGCCGACCCAGCCGACCACCATCCCCGCGGGGTCCGGCGGCAGCGCGACGTGGTCGTGGCCCAGTGCGTAGTTCGCCGCGGCGATGCCCGCGCGGCGGCCAAAAACATTGATGTCCAACAACGAATTGGTCCCGAGCCGATTAGCGCCGTGCACCGACACGCAGGCGCACTCGCCCGCGGCGTACAGTCCGGGCACCACGTTGGTGTTGTCGCGCAGCACCTGTCCGTTGATCGTCGTCGGGATGCCGCCCATGACGTAGTGGCACGTCGGGTACACCGGGACGAGTTCCTTGACTGGATCCACACCGAGGTAGGTGCGCGCGAATTCGGTGATGTCGGGCAGCTTCGCCGCGAGCACGTCCTCACCGAGATGGCGCACGTCGATGTAGACATAGTCCTTGTGCGGGCCGGCGCCGCGTCCCTCGAGAACCTCGCGGACCATCGAGCGGGCGACGATGTCGCGCGGTGCGAGGTCGACGATCGTCGGCGCGTAGCGCTCCATGAAGCGCTCGCCCTCGCCGTTGAGCAGCCGGCCGCCCTCGCCGCGCACCGCTTCCGAGATCAGGATGCCGAGGCCGGCCAGTCCCGTTGGGTGGAACTGATGAAACTCCATGTCCTCTAACGGAAGCCCCTTGCGGAAGACGATGCCGATGCCGTCACCGGTCAGCGTGTGCGCGTTCGAGGTGGTCTTGTACATCCGGCCCGAGCCACCGGTGCCGATCACCACGGCCTTGGCGTGGAACACGTGAATGTCGCCGCTGGCGAATTCGTACGCGACCACTCCGGTGGCCACTTGCCCGCCCGGGGTTTCGGTCAATGCCAGGTCGAGCACATAGAACTCGTTGAAGAACTCGACGTCGTGCTTTACGCAGTTCTGGTACAGCGTCTGCAGAATCATGTGGCCGGTGCGGTCGGCGGCATAGCATGCGCGGCGCACCGGTGCCTTGCCGTGATCGCGGGTGTGCCCGCCGAAGCGGCGCTGGTCGATGCGGCCCTCCGGGGTGCGGTTGAACGGCATGCCCATCTTCTCGAGGTCGAGCACCGCGTCGATGGCTTCCTTGCACATGATCTCGACCGCGTCCTGATCGGCCAGGTAGTCGCCGCCCTTGACGGTGTCGAAGGTGTGCCACTCCCAGTTGTCGTCCTCGACATTGGCCAGCGCCGCGCACATCCCGCCCTGGGCCGCGCCGGTGTGGCTGCGGGTCGGATACAACTTGGTCAGCACCGCGGTGCGCACCCGAGGTCCGGCCTCCACCGCGGCGCGCATCCCGGCCCCGCCCGCGCCGACGATCACCACGTCGTATCTATGTTCGTGAATCATCGCTAGCCCCCGATGTTCGCGTCGAACGTCAGCAGCACGTACGTGCCGAGCACCAGCGTGAAGATCATCGACAACGCCAGCAGCGAGTTCAGCCAGAACCGGGTGGCGTCCCTGCGGGCGTAGTCGTCGATGATCACCCGCAGCCCGTTGCCGCCGTGCAACTGCGCCAGCCACAGCAGCAGCAGATCCCAGATCTGCCAGAACGGCGACGCCCACCGCTGCGCGACGTAGTTGAAGTCGATGCGATATACACCGTTGTCCCACATCAGCATCACGAACAGGTGGCCGATAGCCAGGATCACCAGCACGATGCCGGAGAACCGCATGAACAGCCACGCGTACTTCTCGAAGTTCGGCATGCCGCCGCGCCGCCGCGGTGCCCGCGGGTTGTCCAGGCTGGCCGGACGGTCGTGGCTGCGCTGCAGCACCGGCGCCGGCCAGCCGCGCGAGCTCGGGGCGCTCATAGGAATCGCTCCGCCATGTGGATCGCCAGCACCGCGGTGGCCGGCACCATGACCGCGAACCAGACGACGCCGACCACCCACAGCATCAGCCGCTGATGGCGCGGGCCCTGCGACCAGAAGTCGATCAGGATGATCCGGACGCCGTTGAGCGCGTGATACAGCACCGCCGCGATCAGGCCCAGTTCCATCAGCCCGACGATCGGTGTCTTATAGGTCTCGACGACCTGGTTGTAGGCCTGCGGGCTGACCCGCACCAGCGCAGTGTCGAGCACGTGGACGAACAGGAAGAAGAAAATGGCCGCGCCGGAGATGCGGTGCAGGACCCAGGACCACATGCCGGGATCGCCGCGGTACAGGGTGGTGCGGCGTGGCGGCTGCTCGGCCGCCCGCGTCGGTGTCGGCGTGCTCATACTGCCTCCAACGCCGTTGGTGATCAGACGGGTGGACTCTATGCCCACTTATATCTACAGAATCACCGCCGCGGCGCGGCCGAAACCGCCGCAACCGGCAGAATTAGGGTGCTGCGGCCCGCGCGGCCGCCGCCGGGCCACCGCTCTGAATGCATTAAGAACCGACTGGGAAGCCACCTCGATGAACCTTGAGATCGACTGGAAGACCTTGCGCGACAGGGCGATTGCCGCTAGCGCCCATGCGTACGCAAAGTATTCGCGGTTCCCGGTGGGCGCGGCGGCGCTGGCCGATGACGGCCGGATTGTGACCGGCTGCAATGTGGAGAATGTCTCATATGGTCTTGGTCTCTGTGCCGAGTGCGCGGTGGTGTGCGGGCTGCATTCCGGCGGTGGGGGCCGACTGGTCGCGTTGTCGTGTGTCGACGCCGGCGGCGAGCTCCTGATGCCGTGCGGGCGCTGCCGTCAGGTGCTGCTCGAGCACGGCGGGCCGGCGATGCTGGTCGACCACCCGGCGGGGCCGCGCCCACTTGGGGCGTTGCTGCCGGACGCGTTCGGCCCCGACGATCTGGCCCGACGGGATCGGCGGTGAGGTTTGACGCGCCGAGTGTCATCAAGACCAAGCGCGACGGCGGTCGCCTGTCGGCCGATGCGATCGACTGGGTGATTCGCGCCCATACCCGCGGCCACGTGGCCGACGAGCAGATGTCGGCGTTGCTGATGGCGATCTTCCTGCGTGGCATGGACCGCGACGAGATCGCGCACTGGACCGCGGCGATGGTCGACTCCGGCGAGCGGCTTGACTTCACCGATCTGCGCCGCGACGGCAGGCCGCTGGCGTTGGTGGACAAGCACTCCACCGGTGGGGTCGGCGACAAGATCACCATCCCCCTGGTGCCGGTCGTGGTCGCGTGCGGCGGCGCGGTGCCGCAGGCGGCCGGCCGCGGGCTCGGCCACACCGGCGGCACACTCGACAAACTCGAGTCCATTCCCGGTTTCACCGCCGAGCTCTCCAAACATCAAGTGCGCGGGCAGCTTTGCGACGTGGGAGCGGCGATCTTCGCCGCGGGTGAGCTGGCGCCCGCCGACCGCAAGATCTACGCACTGCGCGACGTCACCGGCACCACCGAGTCATTGCCGCTGATCGCCAGCTCGGTGATGAGCAAAAAGATCGCCGAAGGAACGCAAGCGTTGGTGCTCGACTGCAAGGTGGGTTCGGGTGCATTCCTCGACACCGAGGCCGAGGCGCGTGAACTTGCGCAGACGATGGTCGACCTGGGGACCGCCGAGGGGCTGGCCACGCGGGCGCTGCTGACCGACATGAACCGCCCGCTCGGCGCGACGGTCGGCAACTCGGTCGAGGTTCAGGAGTCGCTCGATGTGCTCGCCGGTGGCGGACCGGCCGACGTGGTGCAGCTGACGCTCGCACTGGCCGGCGAAATGCTCGACATGGCGGGCCTCGACGCCCGGAATCCGGCCGACACACTGCGAGACGGCTCGGCGATGGACGCCTTCCGTGCGTTGATCACCGCCCAGGGCGGCGACCTGTCGGTGCCGCTGCCGCACGGCGCGCACGCCGAAACCGTCACCGCGCCGCAGAGCGGCAGAATGGGAGACATCGATGCGATGGCGGTGGCGATGGCGGCCTGGCGGCTCGGTGCCGGCCGGGCGCGACCCGGCGAACGTGTGCAGCCGGGCGCCGGGGTGCGCATCCATCGTCGGCCGGGTGAACCGGTAGCGGCGGGGCAGCCCGTCTTCACGTTGTACACCGACACCCCCGATCGTCTCGGCGCGGCGCTGGACGCGCTGGACGGCGGCTGGCGGATCGGTGAGCCGACGCCCCGTCCGCTGATCATCGATCGGATCACGCCATGACGACACCGCTGACGTTCGACATGATCCAGCAGGCGCCGAAGGCGCTGCTGCATGACCACCTCGACGGCGGTCTGCGGCCGGCCACCGTGCTCGAACTGGCCGACCAATTCGGCTATGGCGAGCTGCCGGCCACCGACGAGGAGTCGCTCGCAAAGTGGTTTCGCACCTCCGCGCACAGCGGCTCGCTGGAGCGCTACCTCGAGCCGTTTGCGCACACGGTCGGCGTCATGCAGACCGCCTCGGCGCTGTACCGGGTGGCCTATGAGTGCGTCGAAGACCTGGCCGACGACAACGTGGTCTACGCCGAGGTGCGGTTCGCACCAGAGCTGCACATCGACGGCGGGTTGTCGCTCGACGAAGTCGTCGACGCGGTGCTGGCCGGGTTCGCCGACGGCGAGAAGGCCTGCAACGCCGGTGCCCGCACGATCGTGGTGCGCTGCCTGGTGACCGCGATGCGCCACGCCGCGCGGTCACTGGAGATCGCGGAGCTGGCGATCCGGTTCCGCGACAAGGGCGTGGTCGGCTTCGACATCGCCGGGGCAGAGGCCGGTTACCCGCCGACCCGTCACCTCGACGCGTTCGAGTACATGCGAGAACACAACGGCCGCTTCACGATTCACGCCGGCGAGGCGTTCGGGCTGCCGTCCATCCACGAGGCCATCGCGTTCTGCGGCGCCGACCGGCTCGGCCACGGCGTGCGCATCGTCGACGACATCGAGGTGCAACCCGACGGCTCCGCCAAGCTGGGCCGGGTGGCCGCGATCGTGCGCGACAAGCGGATTCCGCTGGAGCAGTGTCCCAGCTCCAACGTCCAAACCGGCGCCGTCGACAGCATCGCAGAGCACCCGTTCGACCTGCTGGCCAGGCTGCGGTTCCGGGTGACGGTCAACACCGACAACAGGCTGATGAGCGACACCACGATGAGTCAGGAGATGCTGCGCCTGGTCGAGGCTTTCGGTTACGGGTGGAGCGATCTGCAACGCTTCACGATCAATGCGATGAAGTCGGCGTTCATCTCGTTCGACGAGCGGCTTGCGGTGATCGACGAGGTGATCAAGCCGCGGTTTGCGGTGCTGATCGGCTAGGCGCATTACGCCGCCGCCCCACGGCGCCTCGCCCGCCTCACGCCGCCTCACGGCGCCTCGCCGAGTGTGCGGTTTCGTGCGAGACACGCCGCTGCGGCGTACGAAACCGCACACTCGGCGAGCGGCGCGAATTCGCCCGCGGCCATTGGTGACCCGATCACCGCCGGCACCGGCCCGCTGCCGCGGATCTCGTAGTGCAGGTGTGCGCCCGGGACGTCGAGGGTATGCGAGGTGTGCGTCGTCGGCATGGTCATGTCGATGCAGACCACTGCCGTCCATCGAAATCATTGCAGCGTATGAAGCATGGAGGAGTTTCATGATCTCCGGCGCCCACATCATCATCTACAGCAACGACGCCGAGGCCGACCGTGCGTTCTTCCGCGACGTGTTGGCCTACCCGAACGTCGACGCCGGGGACGGGTGGTTGATCTTCAAGCTGCCACCCGCTGAGGTCGCGGTTCATCCGACCGACGGCGAGCAGTTGCACGAGCTGTACCTGATGTGCGAGGACCTCGACGCCGCCATCGATGAGCTCGCCGACAAGGGCATCAGCTGCACCGCGGTGACCGACGAGGGCTGGGGACTCCTGACCACGATCCGGCTGCCCGGTGGCGGCGAACTCGGTATGTACCAGCCGCGCCACGAGTGGGCGACCGACCTCTAAGTGCCGGCGCGGCTGTAGGTGGCCGCGTCCTCTATGTTCGCGCGGGACCGGTCGGGCAGGGCGACAGCGCACGCGACGGTGATGACCGCAGCCACAACGATGTAGACCGAGATCGAGTACGGCGTCCCCGTTTCGTGTAAGAGCCACGTCGCCATCAGCGGCGCGGGTCCGCCGGCGAACACCGACGCGAGCTGATAGCCCAGCCCGGCGCCGCCGTAGCGCAGGTGCGTCGGGAAGCTTTCGCCGATCAGCGCAGCCTGCGGCCCGTACATCATCGAGTGCACGATCAGCGACAGCACGATCGCGATGAAGATCGACACCCGCCCGCCATAGGTCAGCACGTAGAAGTATGGGAATGCAGCCAGCCCCGCCACTACGGCTCCGGTCAGATAGATACGTTTGCGGCCAACGCGATCTGACAGGTGCGAGAACAGCGGGATCGTCACCAGCTCGATCGCGGCGCCCACCAACACCGCGGTGAGGACGAACGTCTTGCTGTAGTGATGGCGCTGCACGACGTAGATCAGCACGAAGGTGGTGAACAGGTAGAACGGCAGCTGCTCGGCAAAGCGCAGCCCCGCCGACAACAGGATTTCGCGCCAGTGGCGGCGGCACACCTCCATGACCGGCGTCGACGCGGTCTTCCCCGCGTCGACCAGCTTGGTGAACATCGGCGTCTCGAGGATCTTCAGCCGAATCACCAGGCCGACCGCGACCAGTATCAGGCTGGCCAGGAACGGCACCCGCCAGCCCCAGGAATTGAACGCGGCGGGCGACAACGTAGCGGAAAGCAGCGTCATGCCGCCGGTGCCGAGCACCAGCCCGACCGGGACGCCGATCTGGGCGAAACTGCCGAGCAGTCCGCGCCTGTCCTGGTCGCCCCATTCCATCGCGAGTAGCACCGACCCGCTCCACTCGCCGCCGATCGCGATGCCCTGCAGCAGCCGCAGCGTCACCAGGATCAGCGGCGCCGCTAAACCGATGGTCGCGGTTCCGGGCAGGATGCCGACAACCGCGGACGAGATGCCCATCACCAGCAGCGTGACGATCAGCGTGGTCTTGCGGCCGATCCGATCGCCCCAGTGCCCGAAGATCGCAGCCCCCACCGGGCGCGCGGCGAACCCGACGAAGTACGTCGCGAACGACTGCATCGCACCCGCATACGCGCTGGATGCCGGGAAGAACAGGTGCGGAAAGACCAGCGCCGCGGCGGTGTTGTAGAGAAAGAAGTCGTACCACTCGATGGTCGTGCCGACCGCGCTCGCCATTGCGGCGCGCCGCACCTGTGTCCGCTGGGATGCCTGCTGCGGCCCCACATTATCGGTTTGCATACCGATTGATCATTGTCTACTGACGCCATCGTGCGGCCAAAATGGCGCAAGCGGTGTCAATTCCGGGTGAGAATCTTCGTGTGGTCGTCGTGCCGGCGTGGATATGGCGGTACCGTCCGGTTCTGCGGGCGGGGATTCTCGGGCTCGTCGCGGGGATATTCCTGGCTGCATTGGCTTTTGCCGATTCCGGGCTGTGGCTGGGCGCGGTGGTCGTTTTCGTCGTCCTGACCCTGTCGTACGGCATCTTGATGGGTCGCCGGATGGCCAAGTATTGGCCAGGGGCCAAGGAGCTGGCCGGTGCGGACCGGGTGGCTGTGGTTCGCGCGGCCCGGCGCGGCGAGAAGATCGGCGAGCCTCGACTGGCACCGGCTGTTATCGGCTACAGCGACGGGCTGCGCGCGGCATACGAGCAAGCACGCCCGCATTGGTGGCTGATGTGGGTCGTAGCCGCCGCCGCATTGATCTTCGCGGTGGTCGATTGCTTCACGTCGCCCCTGAGCAGCGTGGTGGTGTCGTGGCTGTTTGTTGCGTTCCTGGTCGTCGAGGTGTGGTGGTGGCCAAGGGAGCAGGTACGCCTGGTGGCCAATGCGGAGCGAGCGGCGAAAATGGCCGAGCGCCAAGTCCTTTAGCGATGCCGCTATTCGCGTCGCAACCGTGACTCCAGGAAGGTCTCCAACGCCTCCCACTGCTCGACAGCCCCGGCATACGGCGGGTTGGGCTTGCGCACGGTGTCGGGTGCGAGCACATGGGCGACCAGCCGGCCCAGTTCCTTGTCCGCGTCCAGCAAGTCCTCGACGGTGTCGTCCTCGGCATATTCGCCGACGTCCCTGAGCAATTCGACGGCAAGCTCCAGCTGCTCGCGGTCCAGCGCATCCGGGCCCTCGGAGAGGTCGTCGGCGATTCCGGTGAGCACGTACACGTTGTCCTCGCTGACGTCGACCCGCAATGAGCCGTCGGTGGCCGCGGTGCGGATGTCGTCGTAGGTGGCAAGGTCGGATAGGTCGTGGTCGTGCTCGTCGGCGAGATAGCGCGCCAGCGCGCCGCCCGACCCGAACACGCTGACGCGCCCGTTGCGGCCCAAGAAGATTGGTTCGTCGTCGAGATAGCAGCGCAGCGTGTAGAGCGTGCCGCCGCTGGTGATCATCCGCACCGGGTCGATGCCGACCTTGAGCCAGAAGTTTTCGTCACTGCCCAGCACCACCGAGTGGTTGTGGCCGACGGCCGCTTCGTCCCGGTCGGCTTCGTCGTCCCGGTCGGCTTCCTCGTCGCGGGCGGCGTCCGCGTCATCGGCGTGGTCCGCGGACTCCTCGGCTTCGTCTTGGTCGAGGTCGTCGGCGGGTTCGTCGAGCTCGTTCTCCTCGGCGGCCAACAGCTCCGCCTCGGCCTGTTCGGCCAGCTTGCTGTCCACCTCGGGCCTGCTGATGATTTCCTCGATGGCGTCGACGACGTTGTCCCAGCCCTTGCCGATGATCGTGCCGATCTCATGCCAGCGCTTCAGCCCGGTCTTGCCGGTGAAGTACTCGGCCCCGCCCGAGAGCGTGCCCAGCGCCGGGTTGCCGTTGAAGAACTTGCTGACCGCGGCAAGCTCGCACACCGAGCCGATGGACGCGGCGATGCTCAGCGACCCGTGCACGGCCTCCACCGACTCCTCGGTCGGATCCTCGGCCAGCAGGTCGAACACGCCGATCATGTCGTAGCGGTTCTCCTGCTTGGGCTCCAGCGCGGGCGCCGGCGCCGCGGTCAGGGCCTTCCACGAGGGATGGTCGGCGAGGTCGTTGTTGGTGTTGGTGCGGACGAACGCCACCAGGTCCGGCACCGACTCGAACCCGTAAAGGTCCTCGTCCTTGCCGAGGAACGCCTCCCACTCGTCGCCCTCGTCGCGCCAGCGCGGAGCCCACAGGGTGTACAGGTCGCCGTCGGTCAACTCGAGTTTGATCGGCACGATGTCTGCAGCCACGCCGGACAGCCTAACCGGGCCGATCCGGCCGCTGATCTGGTCGGGTTTACCGAGGGGGGCGGACGGCAACACCCGAGGTATGCGTGAGAGAAATCCACGAGTAATGACGGTTGCCGGGATAATCGCCACCGCAGTGCTTGCGGCGGCCCTGGTGATGCCTGCGGTACGCCAGTTCGGCTCGTCAGACGCCTGGCTGGGCGTGGTGATCATGCTGGTTCCCACCGTGGCGTTACTGACTGTAACCGGCTTTGCCCACTACGGATGGTGGCGCAGCCTCGCCGTGGCGGCCGCGGTCATGGTGGTGACCAGCGTGGTCACCTTCGTGATCGCTGTGTTCACCGTTGCGTCGGCGCTCAGCGAATCCGGCACCAACAATGCGTCGGCCACCAGCATGATTCTCGGGATCGCGGTGTTCGCCGCACCGTTTGTGCTGGTGCTGGTCCTCGGCCTGCTGGCACTGCGGTTGGTACCGGGCCGGCAAACGGACGCCGGCGTCGAACCGGAGCGGGTCAGCACAGGCGAGCCGTAGCCCGCACGCCGACACGGCCCGGCGGCGGCTGAAGTCCGACCTGTTCGGCAGTAGGTCGACGCCGCGTCGCCGTACGCGCCATGACCAGATCGCCACCTGGATGGCGTGAAATCGGCCTGAGAAATCGGCCTGAGAAACCGGCCCGAGAAATCGGCCTGAGAAATGACCGCCGTCCCTCCGGCGAGTTCGGCAGCCAGCTGCCGCCGGCGCGTTGTGGCGACCTACCGGTTGCCCGTAATGCCGAGTGGGTGCTGCTCGTAATGCCGAGTGGGTGCTGGCTGCAATAGTCATTGGGAATTCGCCCGACGCGTCGCCAACCGCGCGGCAAGAGTCCCGCCAGCAGGAATCCCGTGATGGGCGTCAGCGGTGATGCTGCGGCGCATCAGGGCCGCGATGCTGGAATCACAACACTGGAAGGTGCTCGATGGCGGTACTGCGGGTGGTCATCATCGGCGGCGGAATCGGCGGCCTGTCTGCCGCGGTGGCGCTTCGGTCGATAGGGGCACAGGTAGCTGTGTTCGAGCAGGCCCACCAGCTCAGTGAGGTGGGGGCCGGGATTGGTGTGCAGCCCAACAGCCAACGCGTTCTTCACCGGCTCGGCCTGCTCCAGGCAGTCGGCCGCATTGCGGCTCCGCTGAATGCATTTCGGTTTTGCGCTCCGGACGGAACGGTGCTGTCGTCGGAAACGTTTCCGGCCGACACCGCGCTGCTCGCGGTGCACCGAGCGGATCTGGTGGCCGTGCTGGCCGCGGCCTTGCCGCCCGGCGTTGTGCACACGGCGCATCGATGCACGACGTTCACGCAAGACAACGGGTCGGCGGTGGTCGGCTTCGACACCGGAGAAGTCGTCGAAGCCGATGCCGTGATTGCCGCCGACGGAATTCATTCGGTGCTGCAGCGCCACGTCGTCGAACCGACCGATCCGGTGTTTTCCGGCACCGTTGCCTATCGCGGGCTGATTCCGGCCACGCGGGTGCCCGACTGGCCGCAATCTCTGGTCGTGTGGGGTGGCGGTGGCAAGCATCTGCTTGCCTTCCCGGTGCGGAGCGGGGAACTGATCAACTTCGTCGGCTTCGTACCCGCAGATGATCAGATGCGCGAATCGTGGACCGCCCCCGGCGATCCTGCCGCGCTGGCGGCCGAGTTCGCCGACTGGAACCCACCGGCTCGCCGCTTGCTTGCACAGGTCGACACCACGTTTAAGTGGGGGCTGTACGACCGTGAGCCGCTGACACGCTGGACAAACGGCCGGTTGGCGCTACTCGGCGACGCGGCCCATCCCATGCTGCCGCACCTGGGCCAGGGCGCCAACCAGGCCATTGAGGACGCGATGGCATTGGCGACGCTGTTGCGCGATACCTCCGCCGCCGAGGTGCCGCCAGCTTTGGTGCAGTACCAGACGTTACGGCGCGAGCGCACCGCACGCATTCAGCAGCTCTCCCGGTCGAACGGCGTCCGGTTTGACTCAGGATCGGCCACGCATCTCACCCGCCCGTGGGTGCAGGGCTATGACGTCGAATCCGACGCCATCGCCGTCCGCCAACGGCGCATTGACGCGTACCTGTGAATTGGAAATAGAAAGGGAAATGTTATGACAATTCGATTCGGCTATCTGATTGCCGCAGGCGCTGCCGCGGCAATCCTTAGTGCGCCGACGGCTTCGGCCGCCAGCGCCGGCCAGGCCTGCACTGACGTCGGCAGCAGCGGCACCGAATGCTCCAGCCCGGGCAATGTGCAGATCAACGACGCACCGCCGGTTGTGGATCCGGGTGTCAGTGGCGTGTACCCCGGACCGTATGCGGTGCCATGGGACGAGGGCAGCCGGTAAAACGAAGGCGTGCCAGCACACCGCCGGTTGCGCCAAGGAACGATGCCGGAATGATGCCGGAATGATCCAGGAATGATGCCGGAATGAACCCGAATTACCCGTTTTCCTGGGAGTTTCCGTATGCGTGGCCGCGCAAACCGGTGCTGGCCCAGAACGTGGTGGCCACCTCACAACCGCTCGCCGCGCAGGCAGGCCTGCGAATGCTGCTCGACGGCGGCAACGCCGTCGACGCCATCGTCGCCACGGCGATCACACTGACGCTTGTGGAACCGGTGTCCAATGGCATCGGCTCAGACGCGTTCGCGATCGTCTGGGACGGCACGCAATTGCATGGGCTGAACGCGTCGGGCCGCTCGCCGGGCGCGTGGACACCGGAATACTTCGGCGGCAAGGGCGTTCCGCCGGTTGGCTGGAACTCGGTGACGGTGCCGGGCGCGGTGTCGGCGTGGGTCGACCTGCACACTCGGTTCGGCAAACTTCCGTTTCAGCGGCTGTTCGAGCCTGCAATAGCATACGGTCGCGGCGGCTTTCCGGTCTCGCCGACGATCGCTTCGCAATGGGCCGAGCAGTCCTCGTTGCTCAAGCCTCAACCCGGCTTCGCCGAGGCGTTCCTGCCGGGCGGTCGCGCGCCGAAGGCCGGTGAGCGATTCAAATTTCCCGACCATGCGGCGACGCTGGAGAAGATTGCGGCGACCAACGGCGCGGCGTTCTACCGCGGAGAACTCGCAGCGGCAATCGAACGGCACGCGAAAGCCAACGGGGGCGCCATGCTCTCCAGCGACCTGGCCGCTCACCATGCCGACTGGGTCGACACGATGGATTTGGATTATCGCGGCTACACCATCCACGAGATGCCGCCGAATGGGCAGGGGATAGTTGCGCTCATCGCGCTTGGCATCCTCGAGCACTTCGACATGGCCGCGCTGCCAGTGGATTCCGCCGCTAGCGTGCACCTACAGATCGAGGCGCTGAAGCTCGCGTTCGCCGACGCGGAGGCTTACGTTGCCGACATCGACCACATGCCGCTGCGCCCCGAACGGCTACTCGACAAGGCATACCTGAAAGACCGCGCGAAGCTCATAGACCCTAAGCACGCGAAGCCGGCAGCGGCCGGAACACCCAAAGGCGACACGGTGTACCTCACCGCCGGCGACGCCGCCGGGATGATGGTGTCGATGATCCAGTCGAACTACATGGGCTTCGGCTCCGGCGTGGTGGTGCCGGGCACCGGGATTTCCCTGCAGAACCGCGGCGCGTATTTCGTTGCGACGGACCGGCATCCGAATCAAGTCGGGCCGAACAAGCGGCCGTATCACACGATCATCCCGGGCTTCATGACGAAGGACGGCGCGCCGGTCATGAGCTTCGGCGTCATGGGTGGGACGATGCAGCCGCAGGGCCATGTGCAGCTGGTTGTGCGCATCGCCGATTACGGCCAGCACCCGCAGACGGCCTGCGACGGCCCCCGTTTCCGATGGGTGCAAGGCATGCGGGTGAGCGTGGAGAGCGGTTTTTCGTCGGCGACGCTGGGGGAGCTGCGTCAGCGCGGCCACGAGCTCGTCACGGTCGATGACTACAACCAATTCGGCAGCTGCCAGGCGATCTGGCGACAGGAGGACGCCTATGTCGCGGCGAGCGATCCCCGTCGCGACGGCCAGGCCGTCGGATTTTGAGGCTCCTGCAGCTAGCACCTATACGTGCGGTGGGGTTGGCCGGTAGTGGGGTTGGGTGTCAGTGTTGACGACATTCCGAATCCGCCAAGGGATTCTGAGACTGTTGGCTTCGGCAAGTTCACGACATCCGTCATTAGTCGTGGAAAGCGCGTTGGCAGCGGTTGGCACGGCGATCACTGTCGATGCCAATCGCAGACACTGTGGAGGACTGCGCATGACCGTCACCCGGACGACGATGGATCCGGAAACGCGACGACATGCCCGCGCCAAGCGGCCGGTGCGTTGGGCCACAACGGAACACGTGGTGTACCGCTACAACCCCGGGGCCACCCCTTGCTTCAGCTTTCATTCGCTACCGCATGGCTGCATCGGGGTTGCCGATACCCTCAACGATGCGCGGACGTCCTATCGATCCTGCATGACCAGCCTTTTGGCCCTCAGCCGCCGCGAGTTGCCGCCGGTAGCCGAGCACTTGGAAGCCGTCGTGGCCGGAATGTGGGTACGCGCCAAAATCGGTGCGGTACATCGCGCTCCGCACAGCGATCGAATGTTTTTGCAAATCCTGCTGTCCGAAGGGCACGGCCAGGCGGAGCTGCGTGCACACGTCGAGGATGCGACGACCACAGGGGCCGGGCCGGTGGTGGTGATCGTCGAACCCGACGACACCATGGGGCTCGTGCTGGATCAGATGAGGGCGGCCGACGCGCTGCTTGTCGTTCATTCAGATCCCCGAACCGTATTGGGCTGGGTGACTGTCTACGGCCCGGACGCCAGCGGCGCCGGTGACGCATTTCACCTCGCCAACCACGCCGGGTTCCGTCAATTGTCGATCAACGAGATAACGCGGGCCTACGCCGGCGCCGGCCTGCGAGATGTACGCCTGCCCCGTCAACTATTCAGCGATGCCCGCTCAGCCGCCGGCAGCTGTACGTGTTAGCCCGATCCAGCGATACTAAGGCGCGGGACAATCGATATTAAGGCGCGGGACAATGACGCGTTTCGGTGAGTCGGCGCTGACTCTGGCCGCGGGTGCACCGCCGGGCTTGCTTCCGGCGCGCGAACAGATGGCGCTGTCGTTGGGCTTTCACATAGTGCTGGCGTGTTTCGGGGTGGCGTTCCCGACGATGATCTTTCTGATGCACCGCCGCGGGATCGTGCACAACGACCCGACGGCGCTGCGGCTGGCCAGGCGGTGGGCGAAGACGGCTGCAGTGCTATTTGCTATCGGCGCGGTGTCGGGGACCGTGCTGAGTTTCGAGATGGGCCTGTTGTGGCCCGGGCTCATGGGCCGGTTCGGCGACGTGCTGGGCGTGCCGTTCGCGTTGGAAGGACTGTCGTTCTTCGTCGAGGCGATCTTCCTCGGCATTTATCTCTATGGGTGGGATCGCATGCGGCCGCGGCTGCATTTGGCGTCGATCGTTCCGATGGGCATCGCCGGCGTCGTGGGGACATTTTGTGTGGTGTCAGTCAACGCCTGGATGAACAACCCCACCGGATTCGCGATCCGCCACGGCCCGGGCGGGATCACTGTCACCGACGTCAACCCGTGGCGGGCGATGTTCAACGACGGGGTATGGCTGCAGTTCTTGCACATGTGGCTCGGCGCGTTCATCGTTGTGGGTCTGCTGGTGTCCGGCGTGTATGCCGCCGGTATGCTGCGTGGTCGCACCGACGCCCACCATCGCACGGGATTCGCCATCCCGTTCCTCCTCGCCAGCATTGCCGTAATCATTCAACCGCTCGTCGGGCATGTGCTGGGCTTGCAGGCCGGCGCCCGCCAGCCGTCCAAGCTTGCGGCCTTCGAGCTCAATCCGACCACCGAGCCCGGGCCCGCACCGGAAAAGCTCGGCGGGGTTCTGATCGACGGCCACGTCCGGTGGGCGTTGCCCATTCCGCGGATCGGGTCGTTCATCGCCCGCGGCTCGTTTGACGCGCCGGTTCCCGGCCTAGACACCGTTCCCCGATCCGACTGGCCACCGGTCAACATCACGCACTGGGCTTTTCAGATCATGGTCGGAATCGGCCTGCTGCTCGCGCTGGTGGCGGTGGTGTTCTGGCTGGCCCGCTGGCGCGGTCGCGACCTGCTGGCCAACGGCTGGTTTCTCCGGTTTTCGGTGATCGCCGGTCCACTGGCGATCGTTGCGCTGGAATTGGGTTGGGTGGCAACAGAAGTCGGGCGTCAACCGTGGACGGTGTGGCAGGCGTTGCGCACCACCGATGCGGCAAGCATGAGCACCGGTTTGTGGTGGAGTTACACCGGCGTGTTGATCATCTATGTCGGCATGGCCGTCGGCGCATATGTTGTGCTGCGGTCGATGGCGCGGCGGTGGCGCGCCGGCGAGGAGGACCTGCCCAGCCCCTACGCTCCGGAAGTTTTCGCCGAGAATGCACGGCCGGAGCCGGTGCAATGACGCTGGCCGCTGTCGTCGCCGCCGCCATGTTCATCGGGGTGATCGCCTATGCGCTGCTCGCCGGAGCGGACTTCGGGTCTGGCTTCTACGATTTGACCGCCGGCGGAGGCCGAACCGGTGCGGAATTGAGGACGCTGATTGACCACAGCATCGGGCCGGTGTGGGAAGCCAATCACGTCTGGCTGATCTACGTTCTGGTGATGTGGTGGACCGGCTTTCCGGCCGCCTTCGCCGCGGCGACCACCACGCTGTTCATCCCATTGATCCTGGCACTGGCCGGAATTGTGCTGCGCGGCGCCAACTTCGCGTTCCGCAAATACGCCGCCACCTACGCCGAGGCGAGGTTGTTCGGCGCCATCTTTGCGGGTTCGTCGCTCATCACGCCGTTTTTCTTCGGCACGGTGGCCGGCGCTATCGCCTCGGGCCGCGTGCCGGCCGGCGGATACGGCGACCGAGTCGGTTCATGGGTCAACCCGACATCGCTGGTCGGCGGGTTCCTCGCGGTCACCACTTGCGTCTTCCTGGCCGGAGTGTTCTTGACCGCCGATGCCGCCCGGACCAGCAACCCCGAGCTGGCCGAACGCTTGCGCGCCCGGACTCTCGCGGTGGGGGTTCTCGGCGGGGCCATCGTGTTCGCGGGCCTCTATCCGATCCTTCACGACGCGCGCACGCTCAGCCACGGCCTGCTGCATGCCGCGTTGCCGCTGCTGGTGATCTCCGCGCTTGCCGGTGCCATCACGCTGCTTCTGCTTTACCGCCGAAGCTATTCGATCGCACGGTTTTTCGCGGCCGCGGCCGTGGCTGCGGTGGTGGCCGGCTGGGGTGTCGGACAGTACCCGTGGATGCTGGTCGATCAGCTGACGATCAACGACGCTGCCGGCGCCAGGGCTACCCTCGCGGCATTGCTCGTCGTCGTCGCACTGGCCGTGGTGATCGTGCTACCGGCACTGGTTTACCTGCTGCGACTCACCCAAGATTGGAGCCGAGCCCGGGCAACGCCGAAGTGACAGCAAGCATCGGCCGACCGCCGCGGCCATCCGCGCTGCGTGGTCGGGCGTTGCCGCTGATCAACGTGTCGCTGCCGGAACCCGCCGCGCGTAACCGCCGTTTCCGTCAACGCGGTGTCTGGTTGCGAATATGGTGAGCAACGGTCGTCACTGACGACTCGACGTGTTAGGGGGCTCCGATGGAACGATCATCGCCGGCTGATCTGTCCGAGAATCCTGCGGTCGCGATGCCGCCGACGCCACAGCACGTCGCGAGTGACTACCCCGACGTTTGGGCCGCGCTTCAGCAACTTGGCGCTGCGGTGGGCGAGGCGGGGCCACTTGATGTACGCACCAAGAGGCTTGTCCATCTCGCACTCGCGATCGGCGCCGACTCGCATGGTGCCGTCCATTCGCACGCTCGTCGAGGCTTGGCTGAAGGGCTCTCGGCCGCTGAACTGGAGCATGTCGCATTACTGGCAGTGACGACACTGGGATGGCCCCAGGCCGTCAAGGGGATCACCTGGATTAGAGACGTGACCTCAGGCGCATAAGGCCCAGACTGTCTGCCGTCCGGACGGACGAGATGTGCCCGGCGGTCGACACGCCGCAGGCTCAGCCCGCGGTCCACACGCCGCATCATCAGCGTCAGTTGCCATGCATCCGCACAAGCACTCCTTCTGATACCAACGTCCTCCGCGACGTACTGCTAACGCGCCTCCAGGAAGGTGATAACCGCCCGGACCCGGCGGTGATCGTCGTCGGCTTCGGGCAGGTTGAGCTTGGTGAGGATGCTGCGCACATGCTTTTCGACGGTGCCCTCGGTGACCCACAGCCGTCGTGCGATCCCGGCGTTGGAGCGCCCTTCGGCCATCAGCGCAAGCACCTCCTGTTCACGCGTACTAAGCACGGCCAGCGGGTCGTCGCGGCGGCTCCCCGACACCAGATCCGTCACTACTTCCGGGTCCACCACCGAGCCGCCTTTGGCGATGCGCTGCAGGTTGTCGACGAAATCGGCCACGTCCGTGACTCGGCTCTTGAGCAGATACCCGACCCCTTGTCCGCTGGCCAGGAGTTCAATCGCATGTTCCACCTCGACGTGCGCGGACAACACCAAGATGCCGATGTCGGGCAGCTCCGCACGGATCAGCCGGGCCGCGTCAAGCCCTTCGGTGGTCTTGGTCGGCGGCATGCGGATGTCGACCACCACGAGGTCGGGTTTCAAAGCACGCACCCGGGACAGCAGTTCGGCGCCGTCGCCGGCCTGGCCGATGACGTCGAAGCCGGAGCGGCTAAGCAGACTGGCCAAGCCTTCACGCAGCAGGACATCGTCATCCGCCACGATCACCCGCAGCGCCGGGACCGCCGATTCCGCGCCGGTGCCACGGTCGCTACCGATGTCAACCTGCATATGAATCGCGTCCTTCCGGCTCGCGCGTTGCCACGCTGGCACTATCTTGCACCCGCAAAGCGCGCGGCGAGGGTAGGTCAGTGCAGTTTACGGCCGGTTGTTATACCGGCATCGCCGCCGTCGTCCCCGCGGAGCAGGCCGTGTTGCGCACCACCTTACGTTCCATCGCCGTAACCTAGGCATGGATATCGTTGCACCACAAGACTTTCGAACAATTGATAACAGTGCCGACCCTCATCCCGATACCGGATCCGAGTCTTGCTGCGCGACGCGCTCAGCGAGCAGATTGCGAATGGCACCCGCTGACAAAGCCTCTTTCGGGACGAATCCCACTGCCGGGCTCTCTGCTATCAAGTCAGCGAACTCGTCCGGCGCGTGGGTGGAGGTCAGTATCACCGCCGACTGCGACGAAGAGTCGCCGCGGTCCAGTTGCCGGGCAAGGTGGAATCCGCTTTCGGCGCCTAGATACACGTCAACCAGAACGACATCGGGGCGGTGTTCGGGCACGCATTGCAGTGCCTCGGCGATCGTCGAGGCCGCCCCAACGACGGCGAAGCCGTCCCGATTGAGGAGCGCGGTGGCGGCCTGCAGGAAGTCGTGGCTGTCGTCGACGATGACGCAGCGCAGCGGCGCAGCCGACGAGCGCATGATTCCAATATGCCAGCTAGCCAGCATTGAAGCATTCCCGCTACTTGCAATGTGTGTATACCGGCTAGCAGGTATTGACACCGCACCCGCGGCGACCTGGTCGCCTGGGGACAAGACAGCAGCCGCCGATGTCGATGTCGGCGGCTGCTGTCGATTGGCCTCCACGTCAGACCACCACGTCAGGCAACGATGTTTTTGTCGTGCCAGTTGGCGATGGTGTCTGGGTCGTATCCGAGCTGGGTGAGTACTTCGTCGGTGTGCTCGCCGAGCAGGGGTGCGCCGGTGATGGCCGGTTCGAAGGCGGAGAATTTGATCGGGCT
>NZ_DASQVQ010000115.1:0-3448 GCF_035640695.1 Mycobacterium sp. | reverse complement strand
ACCTTGTCACCAAGGCGAAAGACAAGCGAGCCCTTGCCGGCCGGAAAGCGGTGCTGCGGCCCTGGATGGCGGACATCTTCGACACTGCTTACATCCCCGACCCGAGACAACGATGCGACCGGCTGGCCTCGCCGGCATGGGAACCAACGGCGACAACATCAAAGGCATCGCCCCCGCCCTGGTGATCACCGCCGAACTCGACCGCCTTCGCGATGAAGCCGCAGCGTATGCCGAAAAACTTGATGCCGCCGGCTCACTCGTGGAGTATCACGACGTGCAAGGATTCGACCACGGTTACAACATCATGGGCGACTCCATGGAGATCACCCGGCAGATGTACGACTTGATCGCCGATCATGTCAGCAACGCCACTGCCTAACGATTGACGCGGGTACGGTGAGGTGCATTCGCCGAAGGCGGCCGACAGTCGCGGGTTGTGGGAAATGATCATCAGGGCGGGACCGCTACCAAGCGCTGGCGCAAACACTGTGGCGGGCTCTCGACAATCACGATGCGGCACCTGATGACTTCCGTGCCAGCGTCATCGCGCACCTCAGCGGCTTCTTCACCATCGCGGCAAAGCACGATGCGTGCGCCGATCATGCACTGGCTGCATCTCTGGCCGAGGCCGCCATCCTTGCCATGGTGGACAAGTACCGCCCGCAGAGCTGACTCGGCCGCTCCAGTCCAAGCTCGCGGGTATGCCTTGCGATCGACAAGCATCCACGAGCGCCAGATCACGCAGGATGACGCTGCCTCACGCCCCGGAGCTGACGAAATCGCGGAAGGCCAGAGCGGCTGGGGCCAGCGCGGGATCGGCGGCCCAGATCAGACCGATGTGGCGGGTTGCCTTGGGGCGCAGCGGTATTTCCACGGTTCCCGGCCGGGGTTTCGGCTCCGCGGCCGGGAGCACGGCCACGCCGAGACCGGCCGCGACCAGGCCGCGCAGCGTGTCGACGTCATCGCCTTCGAAGGCCAACGTTGGGAGGAACCCGGCCGCCTCGGCAAGTTCGTCGGTGATTTGGCGCAGCCCGTAGCCGGGCTTCATGCCGACAGACGGTTCCCGGGCCAGATCGGTCATCCGCATCCGCGTCCGGTGGGCCAGTCGGTGTTCGGTCGGTACCGTCACCACCAATTGCTGCTCTTCCAAGGTGATCGCGGCGAACTCGCCTGGCCCTGGCAGTGGCGCGGTGAACGCCAGGTCAGCGCGCCCGCTGCGGACGTGGTCGAGCAGTTCCTCGTGCGGGCCCTGCAGCAGGCTGAACCGGACGTGCGGATGCTCGCGGCGGAACGTCCGCAACAGCCCCGGCAGCAGATGCTCGCCGAGTGTGTGCATGAAGGCCAGCACCACGTGGCCACGCTCGGGATCGCCCTCGTCGACGGCCTGCCGCACCCCGGCGGCCACCACAGCCAGCGCCCGGCCCGCCGCCTCGGCGAGGTAAGCGCCGGCGCGGCTGAGCCGGATGCCACGCCCGTCGGGTACCACCACCGGCGTGCCCAACTCGGTCGACACCATCGTTAGCCACCGGCTCGCGGTCGGCTGCGGTATGCCAACGGTGGCCGCAGCCCTCGTCAGATTGCCTTCCTCGGCCACCGCGCGCAGGAGCGCCAGCTTCGGGGCCAGTGACCCCGCGAGTGTTTCCTCGGACACACCTAGAATTATTGCCCCGGCGACCTTCGCTGGTCGAGCGCTATCAATTCATTAGTGAATGGATCATGCCAGGCATCGGTATTGGACGGATCGATTGCCCCGTACATACCGTCGGGCGACATGGTCACCTATGCAATGAACCCGCAAACCCGGCACCGGCGTGGCAGTTCGGGTTTCCGGAGGATCACCATCGCGTTGTTTTGCGCCGCACTGGCCACCTTCACCGCGCTGTACGCAACCCAGGCCCTGCTGCCCTCGCTCGGCACCGCGTTTCACCTCTCCCCCGCCGCGGCAAGCCTTGCCGTGTCAGTGGCCGCTGGCGGGCTCGCAGTAGGTGTCCTGCCGCTCACCGCCCTCTCCGAGACCCTCGGGCGCACACCGGTGATGACCGTTTCGCTGTTCGCCTCGGCCGCTCTGTCGCTGCTCATCGCGGTCAGCCCGAACTTCACCGTGCTGCTGGTGCTTCGCGGCTTGCAAGGCCTCGCGCTGGCCGGCATCCAGGCGGTGGCCATGTCATATCTCGCCGAAGAAGTGCACCGCGATTCGCTCGGCTTCGCGTCCGGTCTCTACGTCGCGGGCAACGCGTTCGGCGGCATGATCGGCCGGTTGCTGGCCGCGTTCGTCGACGACGTAGCCGGGTGGCGGTGGGCACTGGCCGTGGCCGGCATGGTCACGCTGGCCTGCGCCATCGCGTTTCGCGGCACCATCGTCGCGTCCGCCGGTTTTCACCCGCGCCCGCCGCGCATCCGGGAATTGGCGGCTTCGATCGGCCGCGCACTGACCGACGCCGGCCTGCTGGGTCTGTTCGCCGCAGGCTTCCTCCTGATGGGCTGCTTCGTCACCGTCTACAACTACCTCGGCTTCCGCCTGCTCGGTCCCGGCTTCCACCTGTCGCGCACCGTGGTCGGCCTGATCTTCACGGCATATCTGGCCGGTGCGTTCTCCTCGGCGTACGCCGGTCGTCTAGTGGACCGGTTCGGTCGGCCGCGGATGTTGTGGATCATGGCCGCGATCATCCTGGCCGGGCTCCTCCTGATGGCCACCGGCAGCGTGGCCACGGTGATCCTCGGGCTCCTCGTTACCACCGCCGGGTTCTTCGCCGCCCATTCAGTGGCCAGCGGATGGGTCAGCGCACGATCGGCCAGGCTGGGCGTACAGGGCTCCGCCGTGTACGTGTGCTGCTACTACCTCGGTTCCGGCGTGGGCGGCTACCTCGGCGGCCTAGCGTTCTCGGCCGGCGGCTGGTCGGGTGTGACCTATTACATCGGCGCGTTCCTGCTCGCCGTGCTGACCATCGCCATCCTGCTGCGCAAGCTGCGACCGGCCGAGGCGATGGCTCGGTGATGAACACGCAGGCGGCGGGAAGACGCAGAGCCCCGTTAGCGACATGCACGGAGTCGTCTGGGCGGCAACGAAATCGAAGCGCAATTCTGAATTCATTAGAACGCAGGCCGCACCGCTGTTCGTACTGGGATGTGCGGCGAGGTCAGCTGGGAAACGCAAAGGAGTTGAATCATGGCAGTACCGCAGTATGGCGACTATCAGCACGAAATCTATCTCAACGGCCTCGACGGGCAATTACCCAGGTATCCGGTAGATTTCGCCTCACTTGAGCGCGCCGCGGCCGAGGTGCTGCCGTCGTTTGTCCGGTCTTACGTGGCCGGTGGCTGCGGTGACGAGGGCACCCAACGCGCCAACGTGGAGGCCTTCGCGCGCTATGGGATCGTGCCACGCATGCTCGTCGGCGCCACCGAGCGCGACCTGTCGGTGTCGCTGTTCGACATGCGGTTGCCGACG
>NZ_DASQVQ010000114.1:0-3057 GCF_035640695.1 Mycobacterium sp. | reverse complement strand
AGCGACCGAGGACCCGATGGCCGGTGAGCATTCCGCCCCACCCCCGGCCACCAGCCCCGGGAGCGGGGATCACTCGGCGAGTGTGATCGCCGCGCGGCTGGATCGGTTGCCGGTGTCGCGCTGGCACCGAAGGGTTGTCGTGCTGATCGGGCTCGGCTCGTTTTGCAACTTGTTTGAGATCTCGCTCAGCACCTACTTTGGGGTCCTGCTCGGCAATCAGTGGACTCTGAGCACCCTGCAACGGGCGCTGATCATCGCCGCGCTGTTTCCCGGCGAGATGATCGGATCGATAGTGCTGGCGCCACTGGCCGACCGGCTCGGCCGGCGCACGTTATTTCAGGTCAACCTGCTGACTTACGCCGTCCTGTCGTTGGCGACCGCCTTTGCCCCCAACCTCGCCACATTCTTGGTGCTGCGCATGTGCACTGGAATCGGGCTGGGCGCCGAGTTGACGCTGGTGGACACCTACCTGGGCGAACTGCTGCCCGCTGCGCGCCGTGGTCGCTACCTCTGCTGGGCCTACACCGTAGGTCTGCTCGCGGCGCCCGTCGCTGGTGGCCTCGCCACCGCGGCCAACACCGCCATCGGAGGGCTGGCCGGCTGGCGCTGGCTGCTGATCCTGTCCGCCGTCGGTGGCCTGGCGGTCTGGCTGCTTCGACGCCGACTACCTGAATCGCCGCGCTGGCTCGCGGCCACCGGAAACACCGCCGAGGCCGACCGGGTCCTCACCGCCATTGAGCGCGAAGTGAGGACCGACCCCGACTTGTCCGTCCCGGCAACAGTATTGCCCCCGGTCCCGGCGCGCGGCGTCGTCGATCCGCCCCCGACCCGGCCGTACAGGCGTCGCAACGTCTTGATGTGGGTGATGCAGATCATCAGCCCGATCGGGTTCTATGCATTCGCCTCTATCGCGCCGATCGTGCTGCTGACCAAGGGATTCGACCTGGCGCACTCATTGACGTACTCGGCGCTCAGTGCGCTCGGCTGCCCGCTCGGCTCACTGGCTTCCGTGTATTTGACGGAGCGCTTCGAACGCCGAACCCTGCTCATCGCTGCCACATTGGCTGTCGCAGCGTTCGGCGTGATGTTCGGCCTCGCCACCACCATCGCCCTGGTGATCGTCGCGGGCGTCGCCACCACCATCAGCACCGTCCTGCATTCCAACTTCACCCACATTTACCAGGCCGAACTGTTCCATACCGCGAACCGCAGCACCGCCATTGGTGTCGCGTACGCGGCGTCTCGCCTGGTTGGTGCGATGCTGCCGCTAAGCGCGTTGACCCTGTTGTCGGCCATCGGTTCCGGCGGCCTGTACGCCTGCTGCGCGTTGCTGCTGAGCTGCCTTGCCATCGCCATCCGACTGCTCGGTCCCCGAACCAATAACCAGCAGCTCGACACCATCTGATGGCAACGCAAACGCCTCGGAACGCTGAAACAAGCGGTCGAAGTCCCAGGAGCGGGATAGGAATCAGGCCGGCCGCAGTAGTCGATGCCAGGTCGGGTTTCAGCCGGGGCGTCGCGGAAAATACTGAGAAAGTATGAGAATTCTGCCCGTTCGTCCAAGCAGCTCTGAGCCGGCTCTCAGCTGGCTTTGAGTCGACGGGCCGACACTTATCGTATGGACGAACAACCGCACCACTTGACGCGCCGCCAGGGTGGCAGGGACACCAACGAGCCGTCAGCGACCATGACACGCGCCGATCGCGACACGTGGGACTTGGCGTCAAGCGTCGGGACGACCGCCACGATGGTTGCCACCGCGCGGGCACTGGCCAGCAGGGAGCCGAACGCGATCATCAGCGACCCATTCGCGACGCCGTTGGTGAAAGCTGTCGGCATCGACGCGCTGAGCCAATTGGTCGACGGCGACGTTGCGCGGGTCAAGACCGACGAGGACGCCGAGCTGAGCCTGCAGCCTGTGATCGACGCCTTCGCGGTGCGGACTCGGTTCTACGACGAGTTCTTCACCACAACAGCCGACGAGGGCATCCGGCAGTCGGTGATCGTGGCGTCGGGTTTGGATTCGCGGGCTTACCGGCTGCCGTGGCCCGCTGGCAGCGTCGTCTACGAGATTGATCTGCCCGCAGTGCTGGAATTCAAGTCTCGCACGCTATCGGCACTGGGCGCCAAATCGACGGCCACTCGGCGCCCGGTGGCCGTCGATTTGCGCGAGGACTGGCCAACAGTTCTGCGCGACAACGGCTTCGATGAGAACCAGCCAACCGCGTGGAGTGTCGAGGGGCTCCTGATGTACCTTCCGACGGATGCTCAGGACCGGCTGTTCGACAACATCACGGCGCTCAGCGCGCCCGATAGCCGCCTGGCCACCGAATACGCACCGGACGCCGCGGCCGCGTTCGACCAGCGCAAGGCCTTCGACCGTAAATGGCGCGCCCACGGATTCTCCGTGGACACCACTCAACTGGTGTACCAAGACGAACGCGGCCCGGTGTCCGACTACCTGACCGCTTGTGGCTGGCGAGTCGCTGAACAACGCCGTGGAGACCTGTTCGAAGCGTATGGGCTCACGCTACCTGTTGACAACGCACCGGTAGTCGCCACGGTCGCGGTCACCGCCGTTCTGGCATAGACCGCCTGCACCTTAATGCCTGTCGCCGTGGCAAACCTACGGCTGCCCGGCGACTTGCGCATTGCACCGTTGTCTCACGACCGTCATTCGCGCGGGTGTCTCACCGGTGTCGCGGTTCGAGTATGGGGGCGGTCGAACGATTGCGCTGTGACTCTGCCGATTTCCAAAAGTCGGTGCCAGCCCTTGCCGGGACTGGCCCATTCGTGGTGTGCTCGGCGGCGGTGGCGCACCCGTGGTAGCCGCTGTCGGTTGGCTATTTGCCTACGAACAGGCGATCGATCGGCATCGCTTAACGCTGAGGTCAATAACGCCGCCTATTTGCTGGATACGCCCTATCCTGTGGGTGGTTGGGATAGTCGGGATCCCCTAGATCGGTGGTGCCGGGTTGACGGTGGACGCGGTGGCGTGCGGGTCGTGCGGCACTGGGCTGCGGGAGAACGCCAAGTTCTGTGACGAGTGCGGTGCGC
>NZ_DASQVQ010000113.1:0-24801 GCF_035640695.1 Mycobacterium sp. | reverse complement strand
AGCAAGGGCGGATCGCGGCGATGACGTTGCCGGCGCTCATCGCCAGCGACGTGGACGGCACCCTGCTCACCGACGACGAGGCGGTCACCGAACGCACGCGTGCCGCGGTGCGCGCCGCCGTGGCCGCGGGAGCGACCTTCGTGCTCGCCACCGGCCGGCCGCCGCGCTGGGTCGCGCCCGTCGTGGACGCCCTCGGGTTCGCGCCGATGGCGGTGTGTGCCAACGGCGCGGTGATCTACGATTCGGCCGCGGACCGGATCGTGTCGGCGCGAACGCTTTCGCCCGACATGCTTGGTGAACTGTCCGAAATCGCCACCCGCACCATTCCCGGGGCCGGGCTGGCCGTCGAGCGCGTCGGCCGCAGTGCCCACGACGCCGCCACCCCGCAGTTCGTCAGCTCACCGGGCTACGAGCACGCCTGGCTGAACCCGGACAACACCGAGGTCTCGTTGCAGGACCTGCTCAGCGCGCCCGCGGTCAAGCTGCTGATCCGCAAGGCCGGCGCCCGCAGCGACGACATGGCCGCCGCGCTGGCGAAACACGTTGGCGCGGAGGGGGAGATCACGTACTCGACCAACAACGGTTTGGTGGAGGTAGTGCCGGTGGGCATCAGCAAGGCAAGCGGCGTCGACGAGGTCGCCCGGCCGCTGGGCATCGCCGCCGACGACGTCGTGGCGTTCGGTGATATGCCCAACGATGTGCCGATGCTGGTGTGGGCGGGTCACGGCGTGGCGATGGGCAACGCGCATCCCGACGCGCTGGCCGCGGCCAACGAGGTGACCGCCCCGAACACCGACGACGGCGTCGCGCGGGTGCTGGAACGCTGGTGGCTGGCTAGTTCAGAGGCTTGATCGGCGCGGAGAACCGCTCGATCTGCGGCGGTGGTCCGCTGGCCGGGGTCGGCGGCAGCTGCGCCGCGACACCGTCGAGCACGCGGGTGACCTGGCCGCTTTCGCGGTCGAAGTTCAGCGTGCCGTGCTGGAAGTTCTGCCCGATCCACTGCGGCTCCTGGATCTCGCCGCTGGTCGGCATCCCGAGCGGCCCGCGCTCGAAGCCGAGGTTGGCCCACGCGTCGTAAATGGCGCCGGCGATCGGCTGGGCGCCGGTGCCCGGCGACCAGTAGACGGCTCCCTTGGCGAACCTGACGTAGCGCGCCGATCCCTCACCGGCGGCCTCCGGCGACGTCGGCGCACCGAGGAAGCTGCTCATGCCGCCAAGGGATTGCCACCGCTGGTAGATGGCGCCGCCCCGCAGCGAGTCGGCCAGGTCCTCGGCGTTGGGCGGCTGGTTGAACCGGGCGGCGATGTCGCGGATCCGGTCCATCAGCGCGTAGGCGGCGTCGCCCGGGCAGGCGGTGTTGCCGACGTCGCGGTGGGCGAAGATGGTCGGCAGCGTCGGTGTCGCGCCACCCGGAAAGAACGTGAACGGGCCGCCGTCCGACTTCAGCACCACGGTGGCCCTCGGGTCCACGTGGTCCAGCGCGAGGCGCCAACCCAGCAGCCTGCCGACCGCGCGCAACTCCACCGGGGTCGGCGGGACCGCGGTGTAATCGCCAATCATCGCGACGCCCCAGGTGTCGGTGTTGAAGCCGCCGGCATGCGTTCCCTCGACCGCCTTGGTGATACCGCCGGCCCGGCCCTCGAAGACCTGGCCGTACTTGTCGACCAGCGCGTTGTAGCCGATGTCGCACCAGCCCAGCGTGCGGGTGTGGTACGCGTAGATGGACCGGATGATCTCGGCCGAATCCGCCGGCGAATAGTCGTTGCTGCCCGCGGTGTGGTGCACCACACCGGCCCGAATTGCATTGTCGTACTTGGGCGTTCCGCACCGCATCGACTCGTCGGCGCCCCATTGGGCGCGGCTGATGATGTTGGGTGGTTGCCCCGCGGGGACGAGCGCCGTCGGCGGTGACCACTGGGCGTCGGCCGGTGTCTGCGGCGGGCTGATGAGTACCGCGGTCAGGTTCTGCCCGAGCGGCTGTTCGACGTTGGCCGGGATGTAGCCAAGAGCAGGCTGGCGATTCGGCGGCGGGGCCGGCGGTCGGGTGACCGCGATCTGCACCGACGTCGTCCGGCCGACGTATATCGGCGCGGTGCCGCGGGGGCTATGCGCGATGACCGCCGGTTCGGCGGCGTCGGTCTCGTCGGTCTCCGCGTCGTACCACGGTCCCCACGAGCCGTCGGACCGCCTGGCCCGGAACCGAACCTTCGTGCCGGTCAGATCCTCACTGGTCAACGCCACCACCGAGAACGGGGTGGACTGGGTGACCTCCCTAATCGTCTCGGTGCCCGCCGGGGCGGTCAGTGGCTGCTGGGCCAGCTGTGTCGCCGCCGACGCGGGCGGCTGGTCATGCCCGCGTCGGTCGCCCGGCAGGCCGTACACCGCGCACGGCAGCAGCATCACGGTCGCCGCGATTGCGGTGAACAAAAGCGGCGGTGCGGAACGGCGGCACGGCACGGCCCGATGTTACTTATGAGGCTGCTGTTACTCCTGTTTCGACACGGCCGTGTCGCGCAGTGATAACAATTGGCCGAATTGTCGGCCGACGGGCTACCCGCCAGTCGGCGGCGGCGCGGGTGCCGGCGCGGCGGCCGGCGCGGCGGCCCCGGCTGCGCCCTGCTGGATGGCCGATGTGACCATCGGCATCAGCACGCCCTTCAGCAGGTCGATCGCCTGGCCTGCGCCCAACTGGCTGGCCGTGCTGGTCAGGTCGCTCAGCAGGCCACCACTGCCACCGCCGGTGCCGGCGGGTGTCGCCAGCGACGAGGCGCCCAGCGACGGATCGCCGCCCACGAGCGGATATGTGGTCCCGAGGCCAGCGTCGCCGCCGATCGGCGCTGAGATCGGCACCTCACTGGGCAGACCCGGTGTCAGGCCGGGTGCAAGACCCGGCGTCCCGCCGGGTGCAATGCCAGGTGTCAAGCCGGCCGGGCTGGTGAGCGCCGGATTAGGCGCACCGGGCGCGGCCGCCGGCGTGGTCACGCCCGGTGCCGCTGCGCCGGGGCTGGTCAGTGCCGGGTTGGTCAGCGCCGGATCGGTGAGCGACGGAGCGGTGGCCGTCCCGGGTGACACGGTCGCCGGCTGCGCTGTAAGGCCCGGGGTTGTTCCGGCGGGAGAGGTCAACCCGGGTGCGGTAGCGCCGGGCATGGTCATCCCCGGGGTCGTCGCGCTTGGCGCCGTCAGCCCGGGGGTCGTGGCGCTCGGTGCGGTCAGCCCGGGGGTGGTGGCGCTCGGTGCGGTCAGCCCCGGGGTCGTGGCGCCTGGTGCGGTCAGGGTCGGCGAGGTCAGCCCGGGGCCGACGGACGGCGGTTGAGCTCCCGCCGGGCTCAGCCCGGTTGGCAGCGGCGGCAGGTTGATGCCGAACTGCGAAAGTCCCTGCTGCAGGGCCGACATCAACTCGTTGGGCAGGTCCGTCACGACCGCGGCCTGCACGAACTCATGCTGTTGTGGCGCCGGCTTTGTGCGCGCCGCCAATTCGGACACGGTGATCACCGCGAATGGACTTGCCACGGCCAGGGCGGCGACTGTGCTCATGGCCGTCGAGAGCCTGCGTCGACGTCGGTTCGGCACGGAAGTCTCCTCAATCTGGACTAGTGTTATCTGTTCTTGTGCTGGTCGAACTGCGCGTTAGTACATGCGGAGGAACGCTCGTGCGCCCCGACCCGCCAATGCCAACGTGTTTGATGGTACTGATGTGACAGATGTGTCTAGAGTGACGAGATCGAATTGTGAGCTAATCGCGACCTTGAGCCGCTAGCGCACCGGCGACACCAGCAAGGTCGGATACCCTAGCTGCCGATGACAGCTCGCTTCGATCTCTTCGTCGTAGGCTCCGGATTTTTCGGTCTGACTATCGCTGAACGCGTGGCCACGCAGCTGGACAAGCGTGTCCTGGTCGTCGAGCGGCGCCCGCACATCGGTGGCAACGCGTACTCCGAGCCCGAGCCGCAGACCGGCATCGAGGTACACAAGTACGGCGCTCACCTGTTCCACACCTCCAACAAGAAGGTGTGGGACTACGTCCGCCAGTTCACCGAGTTCACCGGCTACCAGCACCGGGTTTTCGCGTTGCACAACGGACAGGCCTACCAGTTCCCGATGGGCCTTGGCCTGGTGTCACAGTTCTTCGGCCGCTACTTCACCCCGGACGAGGCCCGCAGGCTCATCGCCGACCAGGCCGCAGAAATCGACCCCGCCGACGCGCAGAACCTAGAGGAAAAGGCGATCTCGTTGATCGGTCGTCCGCTGTACGAGGCCTTCTTCAAGAATTACACCGCCAAGCAGTGGCAGACCGACCCCAAGGAGCTGCCGGCGGCCAACATCACCCGGCTGCCGGTGCGTTACAACTTCAACAATCGCTACTTCAACGACACATACGAGGGGCTGCCGGTCGGCGGGTACACCGCGTGGCTGAAGAACATGGCCGCCGACGACCGCATCGAGGTGCGGCTGAACACCGATTGGTTCGATGTGCGCGACGAACTGCGGGAGGCCAGCCCGGGCGCCCCGGTCGTCTACACCGGACCGCTGGACCGTTACTTCAACTATGCCGAGGGCCGGTTAGGCTGGCGCACCCTGGATTTCGAGGTGGAAGTGGTGGCGACCGGCGACTTCCAGGGCACCCCCGTGATGAACTACAGCGACCTCGACGTGCCTTACACCCGCATCCACGAGTTCCGCCACTTCCACCCGGAGCGCGACTACCCGGACGACAAGACGGTGATCATGCGGGAGTACTCGCGCTTCGCCGGTAACGACGACGAGCCGTACTATCCGATCAACGCCGAGGGCGACCGCGCGCTGCTTGCCGCATACCGCGCCAAGGCCAAGGGCGAAACCGCCTCGGCCGGCGTGCTTTTCGGCGGCCGCTTGGGCACCTACCAGTACCTCGACATGCACATGGCGATCGCCAGCGCGCTCAACATGTACGACAACGTGCTGGCGCCGCACCTGCGCGACGGCATTGCGCTTGACGAAGGCGGCCGCGCATGACTGCCAAGGCCGTCAGCCCGCTGGCCCGCGTCATCTTGCCGCCGCCGGGGGAACCGCTCGACGTGCGCAAGCTGTACGTCGAAGAGTCGACCACGAACTCGCGGCGCGCGCACGCCACCACCCGCACCGCGCTGCAGATCGGCCCGGAATCGGAGGTGTCGTTCGCGACCTACTTCAACGCATTTCCGGCCAGCTACTGGCGACGCTGGAGCACGCTGAAGTCGGTGGTGCTGCGCGCGGAACTGTCCGGCACGGGTCGCGTCGACGTATACCGGAGCAAGGCCACCGCCGCCCGCATCTCGGTGCAGGGCAGTCGATTCGCCGGCAACGAGCCGCCTGCGCCTGCGGTGTTGGAGTTCGAGATCGGCCTCGAGCCGTTCGAGGACGGCGGCTGGATCTGGTTCGACATCACCACCGACAGCGCGGTCGTGTTGCACAGCGCGGGATGGTACGCCCCGGTGCCCGCACCGGGCCTGGCCAACATTGCGGTCGGCATTCCGACGTTCAACAGGCCGGGCGACTGCGTCAACGCGTTGCGCACACTGACGTCGGATCCCTTGGTGGACGAGGTGATCGGAGCGGTCATCGTCCCCGACCAGGGCACCCGTAAGCTGCGCGACCACCCGCAGTTCGCCGAAGTCGCCGCGTCACTGGGCGATCGACTGTCGGTCCACGACCAGCCCAACCTCGGCGGCTCCGGTGGTTACAGCCGGGTGATGTACGAGGCGCTGAAAAACACCGACTGCCAGCAGATCCTGTTCATGGACGACGACATCCGCATCGAACCGGACTCGGTGCTGCGGGCGCTGGCGATGAACCGGTTCGCCAAGACGCCGACACTGGTCGGCGGCCAGATGCTCAACCTGCAGGACCCGTCGCATCTGCATGTGATGGGTGAGGTGGTGAACCGGGCGAACTTCATGTGGACGTCGGCCCCGCACGCCAGGTATGACCACGATTTTGCGCGGAAACCGCTGAGCGACAAAGAGAACAAACACAGCAAGCTGCTGCACCGCCGGATCGACGTCGACTACAACGGGTGGTGGATGTGCATGATCCCGCGGCAGGTGGCCGAGGAGCTCGGCCAGCCTCTGCCGCTGTTCATCAAGTGGGACGACGCGGACTACGGCCTGCGTGCGGCCGAGCACGGGTATCCGACGGTGACCATGCCCGGCACCGCGATATGGCACATGGCGTGGAGCGACAAGGACGACGCGATCGACTGGCAGGCCTACTTTCACCTGCGCAACCGGTTGGTGGTCGCCGCGATGCACTGGGACGGCGACGTCAAGGGTCTGCGCCGCAGCATGCTCAAGGCGACGCTGAAACACCTGCTGTGCCTTGAGTATTCGACCGTGGCCATTCAGAACAGGGCCATCGACGACTTCCTCGCCGGCCCCGAGCACATCTTCTCGATCCTCGGGTCGGCGCTGCCGGAGGTGCACCGGATCAGGCGGGATTATCCCGATGCCGTGGTGCTCCCGGCGGCCACCGAGCTGCCGCCGCCGTCGGGGATCGTCGGCGCGGTCGCCGAGCCCAAAACGGCTCCCGCTAAGGCGGTCCGGCTGGTCCGGGGCGTGCTGCACAACATGACCAAGGCCGATACCGCGCACCACCGGCGTCCGCAACTCAACGTGCCGACGCAGGATTCGCGATGGTTCCTGCTGTGCAACGTCGACGGTGTGACGGTCACGACGGCCGATGGCCGCGGTGTCGTCTATCGCCAACGGGACCGGGCCAAGATGTTGTCGTTGCTGACCCAGTCGCTGCGCCGGCAACGCATGCTGGCCAAGCGGTTCGACGAGATGCGCCGCACTTACCGCGAGGCGCTGCCGGTGTTGTCCAGCACGCAGAGGTGGGAATCGGTGCTGCTTTCGAGCGCGGGAAACGGCTGAGCATGCCGGAGATGGCTGCGCCTCGTGGCGAGGTGGCCGCGCTGGTTGTCGTGCAATCCACGCTTGCCGACCGGCCCGGGGTGCTCGCGGCCGCCCTGGCCCTGTCGCGTTTTGGGGAACACAGCATCGGTTGGCTGCTGGTGGCCGGGGTCGGTGCCGTGGTGCAGCCGCGGCGCCTGCGTGCCTGGCTGCTCGCCGGCGTCGGTGCAGTCGTCGCCCACGCCGTGGCGGTGCTGATCAAGAGAGTGGTCCGGCGGCCACGGCCGGAGCATCCGGCGGTCGCCGTCAATGTCGGCACACCGAGCGCGCTGAGCTTCCCGTCCGCGCACGCCACCTCCACCACCGCGGCGACGATGCTGCTGGCGCCGCTGACCGGGCTGCCACTGCCCGCCCTCGTGGTGCCGCCGATGGGATTGTCGCGGTTGGTGCTCGGCGTGCACTACCCGAGCGACGTGCTGACCGGTGTCGTGGTCGGCGCCGGGGTCGCTCGACTGGTCAAGGCCATCGGAGGAACACGATGAGTGAGGAGGCCGCCCCGGTCACCGGGCCGCCGGAGAACCTGGTCGTCGGGATCGTCAAGGCCGTGCGGCCCCGCCAATGGGTGAAGAACCTGCTGGTGCTGGCGGCGCCGCTGGCGTCACTGGGCGGCCCGGTCCGATACGACTACGCCGACGTGCTGATCAGGGTGGTCGCGGCTTTCGCGGTGTTCTGCCTGGCCGCCTCCGCGGTCTACCTGGTCAACGACGCCCGCGACGTCGAGGCCGACCGCCAACACCCCACCAAACGGTTCCGGCCAATCGCCGCCGGCGTGGTGCCGGAATGGCTGGCGTACGCCATGGCGGGCGGGCTCGGGGTGGCGTCGGTCGCGTTCTCCTGGCTGGTGAATCCGGGCCTGGCGCTGGTCATGGTGATCTATCTGGGCATCCAGGTGGCCTACTGCTTCGGACTGAAACACCAAGCGGTGATTGACATCTGCATCGTGTCGTCGGGCTTTTTGATCCGGGCGATCGCCGGTGGTGTGGCCGCACATATCCCGCTGTCGCGGTGGTTCCTGCTGGTCATGGCGTTCGGCTCGCTGTTCATGGCGGCGGGTAAGCGGTACGCCGAGCTGCAGCTGGCCGAGCGGACCGGGGCCAAGATCCGCAAGTCGTTGGAGAGCTACACCGGCTCGTATCTTCGGTTCATGTGGACGCTGTCGGCGACCGCGCTGGTGGTGTGCTATGGGCTGTGGGCCTTTGAGCGGGACGGCATTACCGCGTCGTGGTTTGCGGTTTCGATGATCCCGTTCACGATCGGGGTGCTGCGGTACGCCGTCGACGTCGACGCCGGCCTGGCCGGTGAACCGGAAGAGATCGCGCTGCGAGACCGGGTGTTGCAGCTGCTCGCCCTGGCCTGGATCGGGACCGTCGGTGCGGCCGTCTTCCTCGGCTGAGGCCTACCCCCGGCCCGCCGAATGGACGGTGCGGGTGAGCCTCTGGGTGAGCGTGGTGGTGGTCGCGGCCCTCTACACCTGGGGCGCGTGGCAGCGACGGTGGATCGGCGACGACGGCCTGATCGTGCTGCGCACGGTGCGAAACCTGTTGGCCGGCAACGGACCCGTGTTCAACGTCGGCGAGCGGGTGGAGGCCAACACCTCGGCGCTGTGGACATACCTGCTCTATGTCGGCGGCTGGGTCGCCGGCGCGGCGCGGCTGGAGTATGTCGCGCTCGTGCTGGCCCTGCTGTTCAGCGTGCTCGGTGTGGTGTTCATGATGCTGGGCACCGCGCGACTGTTCGCGCCGAACCTGACCGGCCGGCGAGCGTTGCTGCTGCCGGCCGGAGCGCTGGTGTACATCGCGGTGCCCCCGGTCCGCGACTTCGCCACGTCAGGGCTGGAAAACGGCTTGGTGACAACGTATTTGGGCATGCTGTGGTGGATGATGGTGTGCTGGTCGCAGGCGCTGCGAGTCAGGCCGGCCGTGCCGATCCCCCAGCAGCGTCCGGCACTGGCCCGGCGCGGCAGCCCACCGGCCGGGCGCGCCGTCGACGTCGAGCCGGCCAACGTCGTCGGGCCGTGGTTCACCGGCGCGCTGGCCTTCGTGGCGGGGCTTTCCGTGCTGGTCCGGCCGGAGCTGGCCCTGGTCGGCGGGCTGGCACTGGTGATGATGCTCATCGCGGCGCACGGCTGGCGGCGACGGCTGCTGATCGTGGTGGCCGCCGGCCTGCTGCCGGTCGGCTACCAGATCTTCCGGATGGGCTACTACGGGCTGCTGGTGCCGTCGCCGGCGCTGGCCAAGGACGCGACCGGGTCGAAATGGCCGCAGGGCCTGATCTACCTGCAGAACTTCGACCGGCCATATGCGCTGTGGCTGGCGGCCATCCTGCTCGCGGCGCTGGCCGTGGTGGTGCTGGCCACCCGCAGCAGGCCGTGGTGGATTCCGCGCACCGTGCCGCCACCGGGGTACGGGTGGCTGGCCCGCGCGGTGCAAAACCCCGCCGCGGTGGTGGTGTTCATGGTCTTCAGTGGGCTCGTGCAGGCGGCGTACTGGATACGGCAGGGCGGCGATTTCATGCACGGCCGGGTTTTGCTGACGCCACTGTTCTGTCTGCTGACTCCGATCGCGGTGATTCCGGTGATGCTGCCCGACGGGACGAAGTACTCCCGCGAAACCGGCCGGGTGGTGGCCGGGGTGACCACGATGCTGTGGCTTGCCGTCGCGGGTTGGTCGCTGTGGGCGGCGAACTCGCCCGGGATGGGTGCCGACGCGACGCGGGTGACCTATTCCGGGATCGTCGACGAACGCCGGTTCTACGCGCAGGCCACCGGGAACGCCCACCCACTGACCGCCGAGGACTATCTGGACTACCCCCGCATGCGGGCCGCGCTCGAGGCCATCAAGAACACCCCGGTTGGCGCGTTACTCCTGCCGTCCGGCAACTACACTCAGTGGGACGTCGTCCCGGCGATTCCGCCGCCGCCGGCGGCCCCCGGCGCGCCACCGGATCCGAAGGCGATGCAAAACGGGCCGCACACAGTGTTTTTCACCAACCTCGGCATGGTCGGCATGAACACCAGCCTCGACGTGCGGGTGCTCGACCAGATCGGCCTGGCAAACCCGCTGGCGGCGCACACGGCGCGCATGGAAGACGGCCGCATCGGGCACGACAAAAACCTGTTCCCGGACTGGGTTGTCGCCGACGGGCCGTGGCTGAAGCAGTATCCGTTCCTGCCGACGTACCTCGACGAGCAGTGGGTGGCCGACGCCGAGGCGGCACTGCGCTGCCCCAAAACCGACGCGATGCTGAACTCGATCCGCGGCCCGATGGGACTGCGCCGGTTCGCCTCGAACGTGCTGCATGCGGCCGAATTCACGCGATATCGGATCGACCGCGTGCCGGAGTACGAACTGCGCCGATGCGGCCTCGGTGAGCCGAATATCGGCCGCACCCCCTACACTGGCCTACCGGCGACGGGGCCCTAGCCATCAACGAAGTGTTAGCTGGCCGGGCGCCGGTGTTGGTAACGCCGCCACCATGTGGGGGCGATAACCAGTCAAGCGCGTCCAGCGCTTGCCGCTGCAGTGCCACGGAAGAGAACACCCGGACCCGAACCGGACACTGAACGGATGGTTACAGCAACAGATGGTTAAGACAGACAGCGTCAGCGCTGTGTGGACATGGGTTCGTCGCCTCGCGATTGCGATGGCGGCGTTTTTGATGCTACCGGCGTTGTCGGTGATGGCCGGCGGATCGCCGACCGCGCAGGCGTTTTCCCGCGAGGGTCTGCCAGTCGAGTACCTGGATGTGCCATCGGCGTCGATGGGCCGCAACATCCGCATTCAGTTCCAGGGCGGCGGCCCGCACGCGCTGTACCTCCTCGACGGTTTACGCGCCCAGGACGACTTCAACGGCTGGGACATCAACACCCCGGCGTTCGAGTGGTTCTACCAGAGCGGCATCTCGGTCGTGATGCCGGTCGGTGGGCAGTCCAGCTTCTACACCAACTGGTACAAGCCGGCGAAGGGCAAGGCGGGGACGGCCACCTACAACTGGGAAACGTTCCTGACTCAGGAACTGCCGTCCTGGCTGGCGGCCAACAAGCAGGTCTCGACGACCGGCAACGGCGTGGTGGGGCTGTCCATGTCGGGCAACTCCGCGCTGATCCTGTCCGCGTATCACCCGCAGCAGTTCGTCTACGCCGGCTCGTTGTCGGGCTTCCTCAACCCGTCGGCGTTGTTCATGACGCAGGCCATCCGCTTCGCGATGATGGATGCGGGCGGCTACAACCCCGATGACATGTGGGGCGCACCGTGGGACCCGGCGTGGAAACGCAACGACCCGGTCAAGCAGGCCGCGACCATCGCGAACAACGGCACCCGGCTGTGGATTTACTGCGCGCCCGGTGGCAAGACGGAACTGGACGCGAACGCCGATGCGAGCCAGGACTTCAACGCCAACAGCCTCGAGTCGATGGCGATCAAGAGCAATAAGGACTTCCAGCAGGCATACGTCGCGGCCGGAGGCCACAACGCCACCTTCAACTTCCCGTCGTCGGGCAACCATTCGTGGCCGTACTGGGGATCTCAGTTGACCGCGTTGAAGCCGGACCTGCTCGCGACAATCAGCAAGTAGCGAGGGGGACCGACGAGATCACACAAGTATGTCGATCGCATCACGATGTGGTTGACTACCAGGGCACGGCGTCGGCGAGCGCGTACCCGCAGACCAGACGGCAGCGTCGCGAACGCATTGTCGTGCGGCATACCGAAACAGATGGGATGAGCTGTATGAAGTTCGTTGAGAAGATGCGAGGCCGCTGGTCGCGTCGGCTTGTGGTGGCGGCCGCGGTGGCTGCCCTGCTACCCGGCCTCGTGGGCATCGCCGGCGGCTCGGCGACTGCGGGGGCGTTCTCACGGCCCGGGCTGCCAGTCGAGTACTTGGACGTGCCATCGGCGTCGATGGGTCGCAACATCAAGATTCAGTTCCAAAGCGGAGGAGCCAACTCGCCCGCGGTCTACCTGCTCGACGGCCTGCGCGCGCAGGACGACTTCAACGGGTGGGACCTCAACACGGCGGCGTTCGAGTGGTTCTACCAGTCCGGCCTGTCGGTCGTGATGCCCGTCGGTGGCCAGTCCAGCTTCTACACGAACTGGTACAAGCCGGCCTGCGGTAAGACCGGTTGCCTGACCTACAACTGGGAGACCTTCCTGACCCAGGAGATACCGGCCTGGCTGCAGTCCAATAAGCAGGTCAAGCCGACCGGCAGTGCCGCTGTCGGTTTGTCGATGGCCGGCTCGGCGTCGCTGAACCTGGCGATCTACCATCCGCAGCAGTTCCCCTACGCCGGCTCGCTGTCGGGCTTCCTGAACCCGTCCGAGGGCTGGTGGCCGACTTTGATCGGCATGGCGATGGGCGACGCGGGCGGCTACAAGACCGCGGACATGTGGGGCCCGTCCAGCGACCCGGCCTGGCAGCGCAACGACCCGATGGTCAACATCAAGAAACTGGTCGACAACAACACGCGCGTCTGGGTCTACTGCGGCAGCGGCAACCCGGGTGAAATCGGCGGCACGGTCGCGGGCGACAACGTGCCCGCCAAGTTCCTGGAGGGTCTGACGCTGCGTACGAACAAGACCTTCAAGGACAACTACATTGCGGCCGGCGGCAACAACGGGGTGTTCAACTTCCCGACGACCGGAACGCACAGCTGGGAGTACTGGGGTGCTCAACTGCAGGCGATGAAGCCCGACCTGCAGCGCGTGCTCGGTGCATCTCCCAGCGCGTAAGCGCACGTCAATGGCTGACGGCGGCGACCAGCACGGGTCGCCGCCGTTAGCCATTTTCGGAGCCATGTGCTGAGGTGATGTGGTTCACTACCTTGCGGGTTTCGGAGGGCAGGAGGGCTGTTATGGCGCGCGCGCTGCTACGGGCGGTGCTGACGGTTGTGTTGGCCGCGGGACTGTGGACGGGCACGTCGGTGGGCGCCAAGGCCGCCGACGTCGAGTACCTGATGGTGCCGTCGGGTGCGATGGGGCGCGACATCCCGGTCGCGTTCCTCGGCGGTGGGCCACACGCCGTGTACCTGCTCGATGCGTTCAACGCGGGCGACACAGTGAGCAACTGGGTGACGGCGGGCAACGCGATGAACACGCTGGCCGGCAAGGGCATCTCGGTGGTCGCCCCGGCCGGCGGCGCGTACAGCCTCTACACGAACTGGGAGCAGGACGGCAGCCGGCAGTGGGAGACCTTCCTGTCCGACGAGCTGCCGAACTGGCTGTCGGCCAACAAGGGGCTGGCGCCGGACCGGCACGCGATCGTCGGCGCATCGCAGGGCGGTACCGGCGCGATGGCGATGGCCACGTTCCACCCCGAGCGGTTCGTCTATGCCGGCTCGATGTCGGGCTTCCTGACGCCGTCGAACACCTTCATGAACGGCGCCATCACCGCGGGCATGGAGCGGTACGGCGGCGTGGACACGCGCAACATGTGGGGGCTGCCGCAGCTGGGCCGGTGGAAGTGGCACGACCCCGACGTGCACGTGTCGCTGCTGTCGCAGAACAACACGAGAATCTGGCTGTTCAGCCCGGCAAACACGGTCACCACCGACGGACCGGCGATGATCGACTACGCCGACCAGGCGGCGGGCAGCAACCGGGCCTACTATCAGCACTATCGCCAGGTCGGCGGACGCAACGGCCATTTCGACTTCCCGCCGAGCGGCAACCACGACTGGTCGAGCTGGGGGCCGCAGCTGGCGGTGATGTCGGGCGACGTCGTGGCGACCATCCGCTAGGTACCTTGGAGGCGTGCAACAGCCGCCCGCGCGCCGGTCACGCCGGTCAGCGGCCACGGGCGTGGCCGTCGCCGCTGCCGCTGTGCTGTCGGGCTGCGCCGCCACCGACGGCCTGATGACCAGCCTGGAGCTGCCCGCCGCCAGCAGCCAGTCCGCCGCGCCCACCGACGCCCCGGTGCGGTCGGTGCTGCCCGCGCCCGGCCCGCCGCCCGCGCCGCCGCCAAAGCTGATCGTGACCGCGCAGCAGCGCAACTATCTCGACGCGTTGCGCGGCGAGGGCGTGCGCCCGTCGAGCGAGCTGTTGGCGCTGAGCATCGGCTCCTATGTGTGTCAGGCCCGCGCCGCCAGACAGAGCCCGCAAGCGGTGTGGGACTTCGTCCGTCCGTTGGTCAATGGCGACATCCGCAACGCCCACCCCAACTCGACGGCACCGTCCGACGGCGACGTCGACGCCGTCACGGGCAGCTATATTCGCATCGCATCAGAACGACTCTGCTAGCAGGAGAGAATGGCGAAAAACAGACGGCGCCGGCGCCACTGGATCCTGGCACTGGTCGCGGCCGGGGCGATGGCCGTGGTCGTGGCGCTGCTCGTCACGGTTTTGGTGATCATGCTGCGTGCGCCGTCCGGGCCGGTGTCGCCGGCACCGCCGGTCGCCCAGCCACCGGGCGCGGCGCCGCCGACCACCAAGAAGCCGCGGCCGGCATCCCAGGACGCCAGCTGCCCCGACGTGCAGTTGATCTCGGTTCCCGGTACCTGGGAGTCATCGGACCAGGACGACCCACTCAACCCCGTGCAGTTCCCAAAGGCATTGCTGCTGAACGTCACCCGGCCGATCGCCGAGCAGTTCGGCGCGGGCCGGGTGGAGGCGTACACGGTCCCGTACACCGCGCAGTTTCATAACCCGCTGTCCAACGACAACCAGATCTCTTACAACGACAGCCGCGCGGAGGGCACCCGCGCCATGCAGAAGGCGATGAGCGACATGAACGCCCGCTGCCCGCTGACCAGCTATGTGCTGGTCGGCTTCTCCCAGGGTGCGGTGATCGCCGGCGACATCGCCAGCGATATCGGCAACGGCAGGGGCCCGGTGGACGAGGACCTGGTGCTCGGTGTCACCCTGATCGCCGACGGGCGCCGCCAGCCGGGCGTCGGCCAGGACGTCGGCCCCAACGCGCCGGGCCAGGGGGCCGAGATCACACTGCACGAGGTGCCCGTGCTGTCGACGCTGGGTCTGACGATGACGGGTGCGCGGCCGGGCGGGTTCGGCGCGCTGAACAACCGCGTCAATGAGATATGCGGGGCGGGGGATCTGATCTGCTCGGCGCCCGAGGAAGCGTTCAACATCACCAACCTGCCGACCACGCTCAACGTGCTGGCCGGTGGCGCCGGCCAGCCGGTGCACGCGCTGTATGCGACGACACAGTTCTGGAGCCTGGACGGTCAGCCGGCCACCGCATGGGCGCTGAATTGGGCAAAGAATATGGTCGACAACGCCCCGCATCCCAAACACGGGTGACGACCTGCATAAGAGTCGCGGTTCGATTTGGTCGGGTAAGCTGCGAGCACCTAACATTAAGAAATAACTAAGACCGGCGATAGTCGGTCGCCACGATCCGATGCCCGAGCGACAACCGCTCGGGCCTCTGTACGATCTTTGAGGTTTGGGCTTTTGATTGATCGACGGGGACCGTGCGGGACCGACCGGCGCGCGCGTGCGAGGGCCGACCTACAGAGTGTGGTTCGACAGGAGAGTGTGACATGACGTTGGCCTACGTCAACCCGTTTCTCGACAAGCGGACCGGCCGGATCAGGTTTCCCGAGGGCGCCAGCATGGTGCGCCACGTCGAGCGGTGGGCCCAGACTCGCGGCGACCACTTGGTGTACCGGTTCATGGACTTCTCGACGGAGCGGGAGGGTGTTGCGCGGGATCTGACGTGGGCGCAGTTCAGCCAGCGCAACCGCGCCATCGCGGCCCGGTTGCAACAGGTCACCGAACCGGGTGACCGGGTTGCGATCCTGTGCCCGCAGAACCTCGAGTACCTGGTGTCGTTCTACGGCGCGATGTATTCGGGTCGGATCGCGGTGCCGCTGTTCGATCCCAGCGAGCCGGGCCATACCGGCCGGTTGCACGCCGTGCTCGACGACTGCGAGCCAAGCACGATCCTGACCACCACCGAGTCCGCCGAAGGCGTGCGCAAGTTTTTCCGCAACCGTGCGGCCAACGAGCGGCCGCGGGTGATCGCGGTCGACGCGGTGCCCGACGAGGTCGCATCGACCTGGGTGCAGCCCGATGCCCCCGACGAGCACACCATCGCCTACCTGCAGTACACATCCGGCTCGACGCGCACCCCGGCCGGCGTGCAGATCACCCACCTGTCGCTGGCCACCAACATCGCCCAGGTGATGACGGCGCTGAAGGCCGAGGAGGGCCAGCGCGGCGTCACGTGGCTGCCGTTCTTCCACGACATGGGCCTGATCACGATCACGCTGCCGGTGATCATCGGCCGGTACGTGACGTTCATGACGCCGGCGGCGTTCGTGCGCCGGCCGATCCGATGGATCCGCGAACTCGCCGTCAAGGACGGTGACCACGGGCAGTGCTATTCGGTGGCGCCGAACTTCGCGTTCGAGCACGCCGCCACGCGTGGTCTGCCGAAGGAGGGCGACCCGCCGCTGGACCTGTCCAACGTGCTCGCCATCCTCAACGGCGCCGAGCCGGTCTCCAAGGCGTCGATGAAGAAATTCACCGATGCATTCGCGCCGTACGGCTTGAACCCGAACGCGATCAAACCGTCCTACGGCCTGGCCGAAGCCACCCTGTTCGTGTCGACCACCGACCCGTACGCGGCGCCGCACATCATCTGTGTCGACCGCGAGGAACTGCACAACGGCAAGCTGGTCGAGGTGTCGGCCGACTCGCCGAACGCGGTGCCGCAGGCGTCGTGCGGAAAGATCGGGTTGGACCAATGGGCGGTGATCGTCGACCCCGAGACCGCCAGCGAGTTGCCCGACGGGCAGGTCGGCGAGATCTGGCTGCACGGCAACAACATGGGCTCGGGCTACTGGAACCGCCCGGAGGAAACCGAGAAGACCTTCCGCAATGTGCTGAAGTCGCGGACCAGCCCGTCGCACGCCGACGGTGCGCCCGAGGACGGTCTGTGGATGAACACCGGCGACCTCGGTGCCTATCTGCACGGCGAGTTCTACGTCACCGGCCGGGTCAAGGACCTCGTCATCATCGACGGCCGCAACCACTACCCGCAGGATCTCGAGTACACCGCCCAGGAGGCCGCGCCCCGTGCGCTGCGGGCCGGCTTCGTCGCGGCCTTCTCGGTGCCCGCCAATAGGTTGCCGCAGGTGGTGTTCGAGAACCCGCACTCGGGCCTGAAGTACGACCCCGAGAACACCTCCGAGCAACTGGTGATCGTCGGGGAGCGCGCGCCCGGTGCGCACAAGACCGACATCCAGCCGATCGCCGACGACATCCGCGCCGCTATCGCGGTACGCCACGGTGTGACGGTGCGTGACGTGCTGCTGGTGCCGGCCGGGTCGATCCCGCGGACGTCCAGCGGCAAGATCGGGCACCGCGCGTGCCGGGCGGCCTACATCGACGGCAGCCTGCGCGGCGGCTATGCCCGGGTCGATGCGTTCCCCGACGAGACGGAATGACAAGAACAGCAGGATATTTGGCACCGACAAAGACGAGCCGGCGGTCCGGCTCATAGCGAGGCCCCCAATATGGCTGAGAACCAAACCGATATGACCGTCGCCGAGATGCGCACCTGGCTGCGCAACTGGGTGGCCAACGCCACGGGCCAGTCGCCCGATGCGATCGACGAGACCGTGCCGATGGTCGAGCTGGGCCTGTCGTCGCGCGACGCGGTCGCGATGGCGTCAGACATCGAGGACCTCACCGGTGTCATACTGTCGGCCACGGTCGCGTTCCAGCATCCGACGATCGAGTCGCTGGCCACCCGCATCGTCGAGGGCGAGCCGGTCGTGGTGGACGAGGGCGACGACGAGGACTGGTCACGCGAACGCGAGGTGGCCGATATCGCCGTCGTCGGGTTGTCCACCCGCTTCCCCGGCGAAATGAACTCGCCGGGGGAAACGTGGCAGGCGCTGCTGGAGGGCCGCGACGCGATCACCGACCTGCCCGAGGGCCGGTGGACGGAGTTCCTCGGGGAGCCGCGGATCGCCGAGCGGGTCGCCAAGGCCCGCACGCGCGGCGGCTACCTGTCCGACATCAAGGGCTTCGACGCCGAGTTCTTCGCGCTGTCGAAGATGGAAGCAGACAATCTCGACCCGCAGCAGCGGATGGCGCTCGAGCTGACGTGGGAAGCGTTGGAGCACGCCAGGATTCCGGCGTCGACCCTGCGCGGCCACAGCGTCGGCGTGTTCATCGGCGCGTCCAACAACGACTACAGCTTCCTGGCGGTGGCCGACCCGGCCGTCGCGCACCCGTATGCGATCACCGGCACCGCGAGCTCGATCATCGCCAACCGGGTCTCGTACTTCTACGACTTCCGCGGGCCGTCGGTCGCGGTGGACACCGCGTGCTCGAGTTCGCTGGTCGCGGCGCACCAGGCCGTGCAGGCGCTGCGCGCCGGTGAGTGCGAGGTCGCGATCGCCGGCGGCGTCAATGCGTTGGTCACGCCGATGGTCACGATCGGGTTCGACGAGGTCGGCGGCGTGCTTGCGGCCGACGGCCGGATCAAGTCGTTCTCGTCCGACGCGGACGGCTACTCGCGCGCCGAGGGCGGCGGCATGCTGGTGTTCAAGCGGGTCGACGACGCCCGCCGCGACGGCGACCAGATCCTCGCGGTGATCGCGGGCAGCGCGATCAACCACGACGGCCGGTCCAACGGCCTGCTGGCGCCCAATCCCGACGCGCAGGCCGACGTGTTGCGCAAGGCCTACAAGGACGCGGGCATCGACCCGCGCACCGTCGACTACATCGAAGCGCACGGCACCGGCACGATTCTCGGTGACCCGATCGAGGCCGACGCGCTGGGCCGCGTGGTCGGCAAGGGCCGCGCATCAGACAAGCCGGCGCTGCTGGGCGCGGTGAAATCCAATGTCGGACACCTGGAGTCGGCGGCAGGCGCGGCCAGCCTGGCCAAGATGGTGCTGGCGCTGCAGCACGACAAGGTGCCACCGTCGATCAACTACGCGGGACCCAATCCGTACATCGATTTCGACGCGGTCCATCTGAGGCTGGCCGACGCCGTCACCGAGTGGCCTCGCTACAGCGGTTACGCGATCACCGGGGTGTCGGGGTTCGGCTTCGGCGGCGCGAACGCGCACCTGGTGCTGCGCGAGGTGCTGCCCCGCGACGTCATCGAGAAGGAGCCCGAGCCGGAGCCAGTCATCGAGGAGCAGCCGCACGAGCCGGAAGCGGCGTATGTCGGCGGCGTGCGCTTCGACGAGTACGGCGAGTTCATCGCCGATGAGCCTGTCGTCGCCGAAGAGGAAGCAGAATCCGCGCTGCCGGGCCTGACCGACGAGGCGGTGCGGCTGCGCGAGGCCGCGCTGGAAGAGCTCGCGGCGCAAGGCGTCCCAACGCCGGTGGTTCCGCTCGCGGTGTCGGCGTTCTTGACGTCACGCAAGAAGGCCGCGGCCGCCGAGCTGGCCGACTGGATGGACAGCCCGGAAGGCCGCGCGTCGTCGCTGGAGTCGATCGGCCGCGCGCTGTCGCGGCGCAACCACGGCCGGTCACGAGCGGTGGTGCTGGCCCACGACCACGACGAGGCGATCAAGGGCCTGCGCGCGCTCGCCGAGGGAAAGCCGAACCCGAACATGTTCGCCGCCGACGGCCCGGTCACCAGCGGCCCGGTGTGGGTGCTGGCCGGGTTCGGCGCGCAGCACCGCAAGATGGCCAAGAGCCTGTACCTGCGCAATGAGGTGTTCGCGGACTGGATCAACAAGGTCGACGCGCTGATCCAGGAGGAGCTGGGCTACTCGATCGTCGAGCTGATCCTCGACGACGCACAGGATTACGGCATCGAGACCACGCAGGTCACGATCTTCGCGATCCAGGTCGCGCTGGGCGAGCTGCTGCGCCACCACGGCGCAAAGCCGGCGGCGGTGATCGGCCAGTCGCTGGGTGAGGCCGCCGCGGCGTACTTCGCCGGTGGCCTGTCGCTGAAGGACGCCACCCGGACCATCTGCGCGCGCTCTCACCTGATGGGCGAGGGCGAGGCGATGCTGTTCGGCGAGTACATCCGGTTGATGGCGCTGGTCGAGTACTCCGCCGACGAGATCAAGACGGTGTTCTCCGACTACCCCGACCTCGAGGTGTGCGTGTACGCCGCGCCGAACCAGACCGTGATCGGCGGCCCGCCGGCCCAGGTGGACGCGATCATCGAGCGCGCCGAGAAGGAAGGCAGGTTCGCCCGCAAGTTTCAGACCAAGGGCGCCAGCCACACCTCGCAGATGGACCCGCTGCTCGGCGAGCTGTCGGCCGAGTTGCAGGGCATCGCGCCGCTGCCGCTGACCACCGGATACTTCTCCACCGTGCACGAGGGCACCTACATCAGGCCGGGCGGCGAGCCGATCCACGATGTCGAGTACTGGAAGAAGGGCCTGCGCCACAGCGTGCACTTCACGCAGGGCATCCGCAATGCCGTCGACAGCGGCCACACCACGTTCCTCGAGCTGGCGCCCAACCCGGTGGCGCTGATGCAGGTGGGTCTGACGACCGCCGCCGCGGGCCTGCCCGACGCGCAGCTGATCGCGACGCTGGCGCGCAAGCAGGACGAGGTCGACGCGATGACCGCGGCGATGGCGCAGCTTTATGTGTACGGCCACGCTCTCGACATCTGGACCCTGTTCACCCCGGCTACCGGCCCGCAGGACTACGCGGACATTCCGCGGACGCGATTCCGCCGCAAGCCGCACTGGCTCGACGCGCAGTTATCCGCTGACGGGTCGGCGATCATGCCGGGCGCCCACGTCGCGATGCCCGACGGCCGCCACGTGTGGGAGTTCCGGTCCCGCGGCGAGACCGACCTCGGCGAGTTGGTGAAAGCCGCCGCGGCCCAGGTACTTCCGGATGCACAGCTGACGGCGTCCGAACAACGCGCGGTGCCCGGCGAGGGTGCGCGGCTGGTGACGACGCTCACCCGGCACCCGGGCGGCGCGTCGGTGCAGGTGCATGCCCGCATCGACGAATCGTTCACGTTGGTCTACGACGCGGTGGTGGCCCGCGCCGGGCAGGCGGCCGTGCTGCCGACCGCGGTGGCAACGGGGGCGGTGGTCGCCGCGCCGGTGTCGACGCAGCCCGCTGCTGCACCGGAGGAACGGCAGGACGCCGAATATGACGTCGCCGCCGAGGCGGCTCCGGCGATCCTGCATGACAACCTGACGCAGGGCGTCGCGATGGGCGCGAGCTTCGCGAAGTGGTCGCCGGATTCGGGTGAGACGGTCGGTCAGCGGCTGGCCACGATCGTGTCGGCGGCGATGGGATACGAGCCCGAGGACCTGCCGTGGGAGGTGCCGCTGATCGAGCTCGGCCTGGACTCGCTGATGGCGGTGCGGATCAAGAACCGCGTCGAGTACGACTTCGACCTGCCGCCGATCCAGCTGCAGGCGGTGCGCGACGCGAACCTGTACAACGTCGAGAAGCTGATCGAGTACGCGATCGAGCACCGCGACGAGGTGCGGCAGCTGCACGACTACCAGCAGACCCAGACGGCCGAGGAGATCGCCAAGGCACAGCAGGAGCTGATCAGCGGCGCGAGCCCGGTGGTGGGGGAGCAGGTTTCGGCGCGGGAGGTTCCGCCGCAGGAGGCTCCGCCGCAGGAGGTTCCGCCGCCCCCGGCGGCGGACAACCCCGAGGGGCCGCCGCGAGAAACGGCGCAACCGAACTTGGCGGGCGCCGCCCGGGCGCTGAATCAGGAAGCGGTGGCCAAGGCGCTCAACTCGGACGTGCCGCCGCGCGACGCGGCCGAGCGGGTCACGTTCGCGACATGGGCGACCGTCACCGGCAAGTCCCCCGGCGGCATCTTCAACACGCTGCCCACACTCGACGACGGGGCCGCCGCCAAGATGGCGCAGCGGTTGACCGAGCGTGCCGACGGCCCGATCACGGTCGACGACATCCGGACGTCACCGACGATCGAGTCGCTGGCCGACAAGGTGCGGCGGTATCTCGAGGCCGGCCAGATCGACGGTTTCGTCCGCACGCTGCGGGCCAGGCCCGAGGGCGCCGACAAGGTACCGGTGTTCGTGTTCCACCCCGCCGGCGGTTCAACGGTGGTCTACGAGCCGCTGCTGAAGCGACTGCCCGAGGACACGCCGATGTACGGCTTCGAGCGCGTCGACGGCACCATCGAGGAGCGCGCCGAGCGGTATGTGCCGAAGCTGCGGGAGCTGCAGGGCAACGGACCGTTCATCCTTGCCGGCTGGTCGCTTGGTGGGGCGCTGGCCTACGCGTGCGCCGTCGGGCTCAAACGGCTCGGCTGCGAGGTTCCGTTCGTCGGGCTGATCGACGCGGTCCGTCCGGGGGAGGAAGTGCCGCAGACCAAGGAGGAGACCCGCAAGCGCTGGGAGCGCTACGCGCGGTTCGCCGAGAAGACGTTCAACGTCACGATCCCGGAGATCCCGTACGAGCAGCTCGAGGAGCTCGACGACGAGGGCCAGGTCAGGTTCGTGCTCGAGGCGGTCAAGCAGAGCGGCGTGGAGATCCCGGGCGGGATCGTCGAGCACCAGCGCACGTCCTATTTGGACAACCGCGCGCTCGACACCGTGCGGATCCAGCCGTACGACGGTCACGTCACGCTGTACATGGCCGACCGCTACCACGACGACGCGATCATGTTCGAGCCGCGGTATGCCGTCCGTAAGCCCGACGGCGGCTGGGGCGAATACGTTTCCGATCTGGAGATCGTGCCCATCGGAGGCGAGCACATCCAGGCCATCGACGAGCCGATCGTCGCCAAGGTCGGCGCGCACATGAGCCAGGCGGTGCACAAGATCGAGGCCGAAACGAAGGTGGGGAAGTAGCGGTGACCGCTGAGAATCTCGCGCGCCCCGCTGGGGCCCACCCCGTGACCACCGCGGAAAAGCTGGCCGAACTGCGCGCGAAGCTGGACCTGGCCAAGGAGCCCGGCGGTGAGCAGGCCGCGGCCAAACGCGAAAAGAAGGGCATCCCCAGCGCCCGGGCCCGTATCCACGCGCTGCTGGACCCGGGCAGCTTCCTGGAGATCGGCGCGCTGTGCCGCACGCCGGGTGACCCGAACGCGCTCTACGGCGACGGCGTCGTCACCGGGCACGGCACCATCAACGGCCGGCCGGTCGGCGTGTTCTCGCATGACCAAACGGTTTTCGGCGGCTCGGTGGGCGAGATGTTCGGCCGCAAGGTGGCCAAGCTGATGGAGTGGGTCGCGATGGTCGGCTGCCCGATCATCGGCATCAACGACTCCGGTGGGGCCCGGATTCAGGACGCCGTCACGTCGCTGGCGTGGTACGCCGAGCTGGGCCGCCGCCACGAGTTGCTGCGCGGTTTGGTGCCGGAAATCTCGATCATCCTGGGCAAATGTGCTGGAGGAGCGGTGTATTCGCCGATCCAGACCGACCTGGTGGTGGCGGTGCGCGACCAGGGCTACATGTTCGTCACCGGGCCTGACGTGATCAAGGACGTCACCGGTGAAGACGTCACGCTCGACGAACTCGGGGGCGCCGACGCGCAGGCCCGGTACGGCAACATTCATCAAGTCGTCGAGGACGAGCGGGCGGCGTTCCAGTACGTCCGTGACTACCTGAGCTTCCTGCCCGCCAACACGTTCGACGATCCGCCGATCGTCAACCCGGGACTGGAGCCGGAGATCACCCCGCACGACCTCGAGCTGGACTCGATCGTGCCGGACAGCGACAACACCGCCTACGACATGCACGAGATCCTGCTGCGGATCTTCGACGACGGTGATGTCTTCGACGTCGGTGCGCAGCGGGGCCAGGCGATCATCACCGCCTTCGCCCGGGTCGACGGCCACCCCGTCGGGGTCATCGCCAACCAGCCGATGCACCTGTCCGGATCGATCGACAACGAGGCGTCGGACAAGGCCGCCGGATTCATCCGGTTCTGTGACTCCTATAACTTGCCGGTGGTTTTCGTGGTCGACACCCCCGGGTTCCTGCCGGGCGTGGAGCAGGAGAAGAACGGAATCATCAAACGCGGCGGCCGGTTCCTCAACGCGGTCGTGGAGGCCGACGTGCCGAAGGTGACCATCACCATCCGCAAGTCCTACGGCGGCGCGTACGCCGTGATGGGATCCAAGCAGTTGAGTGCCGATTTGAATTTCGCGTGGCCGACCGCGCGCATCGCGGTTATCGGCGCCGAGGGCGCAGCGCAGCTGCTGATGAGGCGCTTCCCCGACCCGAATGCCCCAGAGGCTCAGGCGGTCAAGAAGCAGTTCATCGACGGCTACAACCTGAACATGGCGATCCCGTGGATCGCCGCCGAGCGGGGGTTCATCGACGCGGTCATCCAACCGCACGAGACCCGGCTGCTGCTGCGCAAGTCGTTGCATCTGTTGCGCGACAAGCAAAAGCACGGACGGGTGCAACGCAAGCACGGCCTGCTGCCGATCTAGACATGTACGGGCTGCGCGCGTAGGCGCTAGGTTGTCGTGCTCGGCGTGGGCCAGTAGCCGATGATGCCGCGGAACTCGAGGTCGGTCTGAGGGAAGTCATTGCCGACTGCGAGCAGGGGTTCGTGGCTGAGCCGCGCGGCCGCGTAGGTTATGCAGTCGCCGAAGTTGAGTGCGGCGGGGTGGCGGCCCTTGCCGTACTGGAGATAGGCGCGTTGTGCAGCGGTGGCGTGTTCGTCGGTGAAATGTGCTACGGCTAAGCCGATTTCGCTGCGTAGTCGTTCGAAGATGGTGCGTGCGACGGGGCCGTGTCGGGCGGTCAAAACAATGAGGCATTCGGCGACGGCGGGCGCTGACATGACCGGACCACGGGCACCGGCCAGGGCGGCGGCGACTTGGGCGGAGTGGGGCTGCTCGCCCTGGATCAGCGCCACGATGGCGCTGCTGTCGATGATCATTGCGGTGCTCGGACTCCGGTGTTGGGGTCGTATCCGAGGATCTCCTCGCGTTCGCGCTTGGTGATGGGGGTGCGGTCGGTGATCAGCGG
>NZ_DASQVQ010000112.1:0-46882 GCF_035640695.1 Mycobacterium sp. | reverse complement strand
CCGATCAGCACGCCACGGAAGACCAGCGCGAGCACGATGCCGACCATCAGCGCCTGCTGCTGGTACTTTTTCGGCACGTTGAAGCTGGCCATGATGAGGATGAAGACGAACAGGTTGTCGACCGACAAGCTGTATTCGGTGAGCCAGCCGGCGAAGAACTCCAGCCCGAACTGTCCGCCGTGGAAGAACCAGACCCACGCACCGAACAGCACCGCGAGCCCGATATAAATCGACAGCGCGATCGCGCACTCGCGCATCGTCGGTTCATGGGGCCGGCGGGCGATCACCACCACGTCGAACAGCAGCGCGGCAATGGTCACCCCCAGGGTGACGAGCCACTCGAGCTGGGAAACGTCCATGAAGCAGCCTCCGGTCGGTTAACGGCCAGAGGTCTCTGCCACCGCACAGCGCGGTCCACGGCACCGGTCGTCCGACGACGGACGACGTGATGACGACACCGCGGCGAAGGAATACTCCCCTCTCCCTGCAGTCTGTCAGATCGAGCCGCGATGTGTCAGGTCGGCCGGCCGAGCCGATTAGAATCAAACGCTTGCCCAAGTGTCGGCACCGAGTGAGCCTGGCAGTGGCCATCGAGAGGACTTTTCGTGCTTGAAACCAAAGCGGCACGGCTCGGCCAACCCTTGCCGCCGCGGCTGCTGCAAGCCACCGCCCTGCTGTTCGCGTTTCTCTCGGCGACAGTGCCCCACCACCGGAGCCCGCCAACCGAAACGGCCGCGTGATGGATCTGCCGTTGCTGGGCCCCATGTCGTTGAAGGGTTTTCAAAACGGGTGGTTCTTTCTGTTCCTGCTCGTGGTCGCCGGGATTGTCGCGCTCTACATCATCGTGCAGGTGTCGCGCCGACGGCGCGTGTTGCGGTTCGCCAACATGGAGCTACTGGAAAGCGTTGCGCCGCAACAATCCACACGGTGGCGTCACCTGCCGGCCGTCCTGCTGGTGATCGCACTGGTGTTGTTCACGATTGCGATGGCCGGGCCCACCCACGACGTCCGGATCCCCCGTAATCGTGCGGTGGTGATGCTGGTCATCGACGTGTCGCAGTCGATGCGCGCCACCGACATCCAGCCAAACCGCATGGTCGCCGCCCAGGACGCGGCCAAGCAGTTCGCCGACGAACTCACCCCTGGCATCAACCTCGGGCTGATCGCCTACGCCGGCACCGCCGCGGTGCTGGAGTCGCCGACCACCAACAGGGCCGCGGTCAAGAACGCCATCGGCACACTGCAATTCGCCGACCGCACCGCCACCGGGGAGGGCATCTTCACCGCACTGCAAGCCATCGCCACCGTCGGCGCGGTGATCGGCGGCGGAGACACACCGCCGCCGGCGCGGATCGTGCTGTTCTCCGATGGCAAGGAAACCGTGCCATCCAACCCCGAAAGTCCCAAGGGCGCCTACACCGCCGCGCGCAGCGCCAAGGATCAGGGCGTGCCGATCTCGACGATCTCCTTCGGCACCCCGTACGGGTATGTCGAGATCAACGGCCAGCGCCAACCGGTGCCCGTCGACGACGAGACCATGAAGAAGGTCGCCGAGCTCTCGGGAGGCACCGCCTACAACGCATCGACCATTGCCCAGCTCCGCGACGTCTATGCCACCCTGCAACAGCAGATCGGCTATGAAACCATCCCCGGCGACGCCAGCGCCGGCTGGCTGCGACTCGCCGCCCTGACCCTGGCCCTGGCGGCGCTGACGGCGATTCTCATCCACCGCCGCCTGCCCGGATGAGAACCCTACCGGCGCATCTCATGCCTTGTCGAGGTATTCGACGCGGTCGTTGACGGTGAATTGCGTTGCGAGCCGGGTCATTCCGGCGTTGGCCGGATCGGCGGAGTAGACCTGTTGGCAGAACTCGCGGGCCGCCTCGATCACGTGGCGGTGCTCGGCCAGCGATAGCAGCCGCAGGGTGATCGCTCGACCGGATTGGTTGCGGCCCAGCACATCCCCCTCGCGACGCTCCTTGAGGTCGAGCTCGGCGAGTTCGAAGCCGTCGAGCGTGGCCGCGACGGCGGTGAGCCGCGCGCCGGCCGTGGACTTCTCCGGAACCTTCGTCGTCATCAGGCACAGGCTCGGGTTGCTGCCGCGCCCGATGCGCCCGCGAAGCTGGTGCAGCTGGCTGATGCCGAACCGGTCGGCGTCCACGATCAGCATCACGGTGGCATTGGGAACGTCGACACCGACCTCGATCACGGTGGTGCACACCAGGACGTCGACCTCGCCGGCGCGGAACGCATTCATCACCGCGTCCTTGTCGTCGGCGGGAAGCCGGCCATGCATGAGGCCGACTCGCAGGCCCGCGAGCTCGCGAGTCCGCAACCGGTCGAACAGGTTGACGACGGTCGCCGACGGCGGACCCTCGGCGTTGCGCTTGTCGTCCTTGGCCTCCTTGTCGGACGCGTCGATCCGCGGCGCCACCACGTAGGCCTGGCGGCCCTCGCCGACCGCCTCGACGATGCGCTGAAAGGCGCGGTCCATGTATTTCTGCGGCTGCTGGGTGGTGAAGATGACACTGGTCTTGATCGGCTGGCGCCCGCGGGGCAGCTCGCGCAGCGTCGAGGTTTCCAGGTCGCCGTAGACAGTCAGTGCCACCGTGCGCGGAATCGGGGTCGCGGTCATCACCAGCAGATGCGGGGTGATATCGGCAGGGGCCTTGTTGCGCAACCGATCTCGCTGCTCAACGCCGAAACGGTGCTGTTCGTCCACGACGACCATGCCGAGTCGGCGGAACTCGACGGCCTCTTGGAGAAGCGCGTGGGTGCCGATCACAATGCCGGCCGCACCGGTTGCGACCTCGTGGCGAACCTCCCGCTTTTGTTGGGACGACATCGAGCCGGTCAGCAGTGCGATCCTAGTCGCGTCGTCGGCGCTGCCGAGTTCGCCGCGGGTGCCCAGCGGACCTAGGACGTCGGCGATCGACCGCGCATGTTGGGCGGCAAGAACTTCGGTGGGGGCCATGAGTGCGCATTGGTAGCCTGCGTCGATCATCTGCAGCATCGCCAGCACGGCGACGATCGTCTTGCCGGAGCCGACTTCACCCTGCAGCAGTCGGTTCATCGGACGGGTCGAGGCCATTTCCGGCGACAGCACGTCGAGAACCTCGCGCTGACCCGCGGTCAACTCAAACGGCAATCGCTGTAGCAAAGCCCGTACCAGCCCGTCCGGCCTGGGTGAGGCCGGCGGACCGGATTCGGACAATTCGCCGTACCGACGTTGCACCAAGGCCCATTGCAGACCCACGGCTTCGTCGAACGTCAGCCGCTCGCGGGCGCGACCGCGCTCGGCCTCCGTCTCGGCAAGGTGGATCGCCCGAACCGCCTGGTCTTCGGATATCAAATGCCACTGCCGCCGCAGCGATTCGGGCAGCGGATCTTGGATCGGGTCGAGCACATCGAGGACCTGCTTCACGCAGGCATAGATGTCCCAGCTCTGCAACCGCGCGCTGGCCGGATAGATCGGGAAAGACTCACGCTCGAACGCCGACAGGTCGATCTCGCCGGTTTCGGCCCGCGATGCCTGCGCAATCGCGGCCAGTGACTTGCTGCCGCTCATCTTGCGTCTCGGGTCGTCGAGAATGAGAAAGTCGGGATGCGTCAATTGCGTTGTGCCCTTGTAGAATTCGACTTCGCCGGACAGCATCACGCGGGTGCCCTCGGTCAGCCCGTTTTTAATCCACTGGGCGTTGAAGAAGGTCGCGGTCACCGGGGGGCGACGGTCGCCGAGCGTGACCCGAAGCCATTCCCTCTTCTTGTTGGGCTTGGTCGGATCTCGCTTCATCACACCGACCTTGGTGTGCGTGATCACATCCACGAGCGTGACGTGCTCGCCCACGGTGGGTGGCTCGGTGTCGTCCTGGCCGCGCACGGTCATGCCCTCGCTGTAGCTGCGCGGGTAATGCCGCAGCAGGTCGTCGACGGTGCGGATGCCGAAGACCTCGTCGAGCCGAGTGGCGGCCTTTCTGCCCAGGATCGAGTCGAGCCGGTCGTCGAGTGTCGCCATCGTTACTCGACCCCGATGAGTAGGACGTCGCCGCGATGGCCGGTGTGGTAGCACAGCAGCTCGGTGCCCAGGTGATGGCGGTGCACGTGCGCCTCGAGCTTGTCGCCCAGACGCGGGTCGGCACCCGCGCCGGTGAGCACGGTCACCAACTCCCCGCCCGCCGCCAGCAGCAGGTCGAGCAGCCGGCGCGCCGTGGCGGCCACATCTCGGCGTACCACCAGCACCTCGTCACCGGCGAGGCCGAGGCCGTCGCCCGGCTCGCACGGTCCCGCCCAGGTCAGCGCCCGCTCGGTGGCGACGCGAACCGACGCGTGCCGGGTCGCGCCGGCGGCCCGGGCCATCGTGTAGCCGTCGTCGACGACGGCGTGTATCGGGTCGTGAACGGCCAGCGCGGCCAGTCCTTGCACCATGGACGCGCTGGGCACCGGCACCACCCTTACGCCCAAGCCGGTCGCCGCGGTGCAGCCGGCGACCAGCTCTTCGGCGGGAAGATAGCCGTTGGGCAGCACGGTGACCTGTGCGGCGCCGGTGTCGACGACGGCGCGCACCAGTTGCTTGGCGGTTACCGCCGCGGTCGGGTCGGGACTGTCCGGGTCGGCGCGCAGCACATCGGCGCCCTCGCTGGCGAACAGCTGCTCGGCGCCGTCGCCGTCGACGACGGCCAGCACGGCGCGCCGCCGGGTCCACTGGCCCGGTGCCGCGGCACCGGTCAGCGCGGAGATCTGGATGTTGCCGGGCGTGCCGTACGTCAGTGCCGCCTCCACGGCGCCGCCCGCGTCGTCGGCGTGCACGTGCACCGAATAGCGGTCGGGGCCGGCGCCGGCGACGGCAACCGAGTCACCGAGCTGCTCGAGCCGCCCGCGCAGCGCGTCGACGTCCGCGGCGTCGCAGCCGCTGAGCAGGTACATGACCTCGAAACGCGGCGGCGGGCCGCCGTCGGGGCCCAGCACGTGGCCGTGCCGGTCCGACGCGGGAGCCGGCAGGTATTCGCGGCGGACGGGCCGGTGCCCGGTCAGCGTCGCAACCAGCGCGTCGAGCAGCACCAACAGGCCCAACCCGCCGGCGTCGACAACACCGGCCTCGGCCAAAACGTCGAGTTGCTCCGGCGTCTTGTCCAGCGCCGCCGTCGCCGCGTCGGCGCCGGCGGTGACCGCGGCGGCGAGGTCGTCGCCGTCGGCCGCGGCACCCTCGACGGCGGCCGCAGCCGCCTGCAGCACCGTAAGGATCGTGCCCGGCACCGCCTCGCCCATCGACGCCACCACCAGTCCGACGGCATGGCGCAGCGCCGCCCCCAACAGCACGGCGTCGATGTCGGCCAGCCGGCCCTCGGTGTCGGCGGCCGCATCGGTGGTCACGTCGGCGAGGCCGCGCAGGATCTGCGACAGAATCAGCCCGGAGTTGCCGCGGGCGCCCTGCAGCCCACCATGGGCGAGCGCGGCGGCGACCAGGTCGACGTCGCCGGCCTTGCCATGACCCCGCCGCTGGACCTCGGCCAGCGCCGCGCGCATCGTGAACAGCATGTTCGTGCCGGTGTCGGCGTCGGCGACCGGAAAAACGTTGAGCCGGTTGATCTCGTCGGTGTGAGCGATCAGGTCTTCGACCGCCGCGTGCGCCCAGTCGCGCAGGGCGGCGGCGTCCAACCGTCGATCGGACATGCCACCTCCCCGGGTTGCCACTTGGCTGGAAGCCTATCCACCGATCGCGACATCCCAGGTCAGCGCCGAGCCGTGGGTTGGGTGAGTTTTGGCGATCGCCGCATCGGCCGGTAGTCTGGAGCGGTTGTCGGGTCACCCGCTACGCGGTTGCTGGCCCAACGGGTTCAGAAGAGCTTTCAAGGAGAACGACCATGGCTGCCGTCTGCGATATCTGCGGCAAGCGCCCCGGCTTCGGCAAGTCGGTGTCGCACTCGCACCGCCGGACCAGCCGCCGCTGGGATCCGAACATTCAGACCGTCCGCGCCGTCACGCGGCCCGGCGGCAACAAGAAGCGGCTGAACGTGTGCACCTCCTGCCTGAAGGCGGGCAAGGTCAGCCGCGGCTGAACTTTTCTGCGCCCAGATTGCCGCCAAGGTCGTAAGGCGGCGGTGGTCACAGCCGTCACGGCAATCTCGGCGCAACAAGTGCTACGGCAGGCGCCAGTCGATCGGTTCGGCGCCCATCTCGGCCAGCAGCGCGTTGGCGCGGCTGAATGGCCGCGACCCGAAGAATCCCCGCTGCGCCGACAGCGGCGACGGGTGCACCGACTCGATGGTCTGCACGTGCGCACGCCCATCCGGGCCGCCACCGACCAGCATCGGCTTGAGCGTGCCGGCGTCGCGGCCCCACAGCACCGCCACCATCGGCCGCGGCCGGGCGGCCAGCGCGCGAATCGCCCGCTCGGTCACGGTTTCCCAGCCCTTGCCGCGATGTGACGCCGGGCTGCCGGGCCGCACGGTCAGCACCCTGTTCAGCAACAGCACGCCGCGCTGCGCCCACGGCGTCAGGTCACCTCCCGATGGCGGCGGGTAGCCCAGATCCGAACAGTATTCGGCGAAAATGTTTTCCAGGCTGCGTGGCAGCGGCCGCACGTGGGGGCCGACCGAGAAGCACAGCCCCACCGCGTGGCCCGGAGTCGGATAAGGGTCCTGCCCGACAATCAACACGCGCACTTGGTCGAATGGAAAGGTGAACGCGCGCAACACATTCTGGCCTTCAGGCAGGTAGCGATGTCCGGCGGCGATCTCGGCGCGAAGGAACTCCCCCATCGAGGCGACTTGGGCGGATACCGGCTCCAGCGCCTTGGCCCAGCCCTGCTCGACGAGTTCGCGCAAGGGCCTGGCCGTCACGGAATGCCAACCTAGCGCGATGCTTCAGTGAAAGGACTGCCAACCCGCGTATCCATTCCATTCTTGGCCGTCGACGAGCACGCGCGCGGGCCCGTCGAACACCTTGCCGATGATCCGCCAGCCGGCCGGCGCCGCACCCGGGAACGTCGCCGTCAGCGCGTGGTCCTCGCCGCCGGCAAGCACCCACGCCCACGGGTCGCCGCCGGTGGCTGCCGCCGCGCCGGTAAGCGCCTCGTAATCGGTGGCCAGCGCGGCGGTGGACAGCTCGATACCGACCTCCGACGCGTCGGCGACGTGCCGCAGATCGGCGATCAATCCATCCGATACGTCTGTCATCGCCTCCGCCCCGCCGTCGGCTGCCACGGCGCCCTGCCGGTACGGCGGCTCCGGCACCAGATGGCGACGGCGCAGCGCGTCGAAACCCGCAACGCCGCTGTGCCACAATGCATATCCCGCCGCCGATCGGCCGAGCTCGCCGCACACGGCGACCACCGAACCCGGTCGCGCGCCACTTCGAGTAATCGGCGCGCGGCCGGCCAGGTCGCCGAGCACGGTCACCGACACCACCAACTGCGGACAGCTCACCAGGTCGCCGCCCACGATGCCGGCGCCCAGCGGCCGCGCTTCGTCCCAAAGACCATCGGTCAGATCGCTGAGCACCCGCGCCGGCGTGTCGGCCGGTGCGCCGAGCGCGACGACGAAAGCGGTCGCGCTCGCGCCCATCGCTTCGATGTCGGCCGCGTTCTGCGCGATCGCCTTGCGGCCCACGTCATGGGGGGTGGCCCAGTCCAGCCGAAAGTGCCTGCCGGCGACGAGCATGTCGGTCGAGATGACCACCCGGCCGTCGGCGGCGGCCACGATCGCCGCGTCGTCGCCCGGACCCAGCGCAACCGCGGCCGGCTGCCGACGGCCCGCGACCAAGCGGTCGATGACGGCGAACTCACCGACTTCGGCCAGTGTCGGCTGTCCTTCGTCGTTGCTCATCCGCACCTCCTGGCCGCCCTCGGTGGCGCTGAACGCGGGCCCCACCTGCGGTACGTTTGGGCCCTGCCGACGGGAGCAACCCGCGTCAGTGTATGCGGACGCGCGTAACGGGCGAACCGACAGACGAGGAGTTACCACCGGTGGTCGAGGCATTCATGCTGATCCAGACCGAAGTGGGCCGCGCCGAGGTGGTCGCCAAGCAGCTCGCCGCGCTGCCGGGGGTGCTGACGTCTGAATATGTGACCGGTCCCTATGACGTCATCATCCGGATCGCGGCCGACACCATCGAGCAGCTGCGGGCCGACGTCGTTCCCCGCGTGCAGCAGATTCCCGGCATCACCCGCACCCTGACGTGTCCGGTCGCCAGCAAGGCGCAGGCCTGACGACCGACGGGCCGCCGCGGGCGATGCTGATCATCGCCGTCGCGGTGGCCACGGCCGCGGTGATCGCCGTGCTGGTTGTCGCGGTCGCATCGCGCGGAAAGCCCGCACAGCGGCCGATCGCGCTGCCCGCGCTGCCCGCGCCGCAGGCGGCCGGCCCGGAATGCCGGCGCCTGCTGTCGACGCTGCCGAGGCAGCTCGGTGACTTTCCGCGCGCCACGCTCGCCGAGCCGGCACCACCCGGCGCGGCGGCTTGGCGGCAAGGCGGCGACGATCCGGTGGTGCTGCGGTGCGGGGTTGACCCGCCCGCCGACTTCGTAGTCGGCTCGCCGATCCAGGTCGTCGACGCCGTGCAGTGGTTCCCGGTGATCGATGGTGGCCGCAGCACGTGGTTCGCCGTCGACCGACCGGTCTACGTCGCGCTGACATTGCCGCAGAACTCGGGCCCGACGCCGATACAAGAGGTGTCCGACGCGATCACGCAAACGATGCCCGCCGTGCCGATCCGACCGGGTCCGCCGCGGTAGCTAACGCAGGCCGGTGCCGCGGGCCAGCGCGGTGTCGACCATCGTCGCCAGCAGTGTCGGATAGTCCACCCCACTGGCCGCCCACATCCGCGGGTACATCGAGATCTTGGTGAACCCCGGCATCGTGTTGATCTCGTTGACCAGCGGGCCGTTCTCGGTGAGGAAGAAGTCGACGCGCGCCAGACCCTGGCAGTCGATCGCGTGGAAGGCCCTGATCGCGAGCTGACGCACCTCGGCGCTGATGTCGTCGTCGATCTTGGCCGGCACATCGAGCTCGGCGATGTCCTCGAGGTACTTGGTGGCGAAGTCGTAGAAGCCGTCCTCGCGGCCGCGCACACCCTCCACCCGGATCTCGCCGACGGTGCTGGCTTCTACCGTGCCGTCGGGGAATTCGAGCACACCGCACTCCAGCTCGCGACCGCGGACAGCGGCTTCGACGAGTACCTTCGGGTCATGCCGGCGCGCCTCGGCGATCGCGGCGGGCAAATCCTCGGGCGTCGCCACCCGGCTCACCCCGATCGACGACCCGCCGCGGGCCGGCTTGACGAACAGCGGAAGCCCAAGTCGCCCAAGCTGTTCGGGCTCCAGCGTGCGCTGGCGAGGCCGAAGAACGGCATGGTCGCCGATCGGCAAACCGTCGGCGGCCAGCAGCTTCTTGGTGAACTCCTTGTCCATGCCGGCCGCGCTTGCGAACACGCCGGCGCCGACGTACGGCACACCGGCCAGTTCGAGCAGACCCTGAATGGTGCCGTCCTCGCCGTACGGCCCGTGCAACACCGGGAAGACAACGTCGACCGAGGTCAGCAGCTCCCCCGCGGTATCGCCCAGGGAAATCAGTGCACCGTGCCGGCACGGGTCGGCCGGCAGCGCGAGCTCGGTGCCCGACGACGCGGTCACGCCGGGAAGCTTCCCATCCTGGATCGCGAGAGTTTCGGGGTTTGCACCGGTGAGCACCCACGAGCCCGCCCGGGTGATGCCGATCGCGACGACGTCGAAGCGCTGTGGGTCCAGATTCCGCAGGATGCTGCCGGCTGACACGCAGGAAATCGCATGCTCGTTGCTGCGTCCGCCATAGATCACGGCGACGCGGATCCGCCCGGTAGCGCCGGGCCGGCTGACGGTCACAACCTAGAGAGGCTACCGCCCGAGCCGCGCGGCGGTTGGTCGCGCTAGCCGGAGAGCGCGCGCTCGACGTCGGCGACCAGGTCATCGGTGTCTTCGATGCCGAGCGACACGCGGGCGAATCCGCCGCCGACCGGATCGCCCCACCGCGCCCGGCGATCGACCGAGCTGTGGATGCCGCCGAAACTCGTCGACGCGATCAACAGGTCGCTGCGCTCGATCAGCGCGTGCACCGCGGCGGCGTCGGAGAATTCGACCGCAACCAGTCCGCCGAAACGACGCATCTGTGCGACGGCGACCCGATACGACGGATCGTCGGGCAGCCCCGGGTAGCGCACGCAGCGCACCGCCGGGTGGGCGTGCAGCATCGTCGCGAGCGCCTGTGCGTTCTGACACTGCCGCTCGAACCGCAGCCCGGCGGTGCCCAGACTGCGCAACACCAGCCACGCCTCGAAGGCGCCCAGTATCGGCCCGGCCAGTAGGCGCTCGGCTTCGACTCGAGCCATCAGGTCGGGGTTGCTTCCGGCGGCGTAACCGGCGAGCAGGTCGCTGTGACCGGACAATGCCTTGGTGGCGCTGGCCACCACCAGGTCCGCGCCGAGCAACAGCGGCTGCTGACCCAGCGGCGTTGCGGTGGTGTTGTCGACGATCAGCGTCGAGCGACGGCCACGGCACTCCATCGCCAGCCGATGCAGATCAACCACGTCCAGCCCCGGGTTGGCCGGAGTCTCCGCGAGCACCACGTCCGCGCCCATGGCGGCTTCACACATCCGGGAAGTGGTGGCCTCTTCGACCGTTACGCCAAGCGGCGCAAGGTATTCGGTGGCATATCGGCGAACCTGATAATACCCATCGGCGGGCACCACCAGCACCGAGCCCGACTTGCACAGTGCCCGCAGCACCGAGGTGATCGCCGCCATGCCGGATCCGAACGACAACGCCGACGCCGCACCCTCCAGTTGCGCGAACGCCGATTCCAACAACCGCCATGTCGGATTCGAGCCTCGGCCGTAGGTGTCGTATTCGGCCGACTCGTCCTCGGTCAAGTGATATGTCGACGCGGGGACCGGCGTGGGCGCGACCGGCTGACCGGGAATAGATTCTGGCGCAGCTGCTTTGAGGCTGCGGGTGGAATCACCGTAGGAAGCCATTGTTGCTCACTCCGGTTTGGTGCTTCGCCCGAGCAACAACGCGATCGCTTCATAGACCGACAAGCCCTTGTGGCACACGCGGTGCACCGCGTCGGTGAGGGGCATTTCGACGTCGTAGCTGTCGGCCAGCGCCAGTACCGATTCGCACGACGTGACGCCCTCGGCGATGTGTCCACCCGCGGCCCGCAACGCCGACTCCATCGTCCCGCCGCTGCCCAGCCGCACGCCGAAGCTGCGGTTCCGCGACCGGGGCGAGGTGCAGGTCGCGACCAAGTCACCCACGCCGGCCAGGCCCGCCAGCGTCGTCGGCTTGGCGCCCAGCGCTATTCCGAGCCGCATGATCTCGGCCAGGCCCCGGGTGACGATCGCCGCCGCGGTGTTCTCGCCGAGCCCGACTCCCGCGGCGATCCCGCATGCCAGCGCGATCACGTTCTTGCATGCGCCGCCCACCTCGACCCCGATCACGTCGGAATTGGTGTACGGCCGGAAGTAGCCGGTCTTCAGCGCGCGCTGCAACGCCACCGCGCGCCCGGAGTCGGCACATGCGACCACGGTCGCGGCCGGCTGTTCGTCGGCGACTTCACTGGCCAGGTTCGGTCCGGAAACCACTGCGACGCGTGACGGCTCGACACCGGTCACATGCACCACGACCTGGCTCATCCGCATCAACGTGCCCAGCTCGATGCCCTTGGCGACGCTGACCAGTGTGGCGTTGTTTTCGATCAGGGCGGTCCACTCACAGAGGTTGGCCCGCATCAACTGCGCCGGCACCGCCAGCAACACCGTCGTAGCCCCGGCCAGCGCCTTGGCCGGATCGGCGGTGGCCGCAACCTCGGTGGGCAACTGCGTGTCGGGCAGGTACTCGTGATTGCGATGCGTCGCGTTGATCTCCTCGGCGACTTCGGCGCGCCGGGCCCAGAGCGTGACACCGTTGCCGGCGTCGGCGAGCACCTTGGCCAGCGCCGTGCCCCACGCCCCGGCGCCCATCACCGCCACAGACCACTCGGTGCCGTCCACGCCCCAACCCTAGTCCGGCGCGGTTGGCCGTCAGAACCGCCTGGACTGGCAGGATTGTTTCCATGAGCGGCGGGCTGAGCGGCGACGTCGGACTGATCATCGCCGTCAAGCGGCTGGCCGCGGCCAAGACTCGGTTGGCGCCGATCTTCTCGGCGCCAACCCGCGAGCGGGTCGTGCTCGCGATGCTCGTCGACACCGTCACCGCGGCGGCAAAAGTCTCATCGCTGCGCGGCATCACCGTCGTCACACCCGACGAGCTGGCCGCCGACGCGGCCCGGAAACTCGGCGCCGAAGTGCTTGCCGATCCGACTCCCGACAATCACCCCGACCCGCTCAACAATGCCATCATCGCGGCCGAGGCTGCGATCAGAGATGCGCCGATGCCGCCGGCGAATCTCGTTGCGCTACAAGGTGATCTGCCGGCGCTGCAATCGCAGGAGCTGACCGAGGCTATCACCGCGGCCCGCGCGCACGCCCGCAGCTTCGTGGCGGACCGGCACGGATCGGGGACCGGGGCATTGTTTGCTTTTGGAGGCGCTGCGCTGCAACCCGAATTTGGACCCGATTCGGCTCGGCGGCATCGACATTCGGGTGCCGTCGAGCTGACCGGCCCGTGGCCGGGGCTGCGCTGCGACATAGACACGCCCGACGATCTGATGGCCGCCCGCCGCCTCGGGGTGGGACGCGCCACCACGCGCGCGGTCAGCAAGAGATGGTGAATCCGCATTAGCTTTTGCCCACATGCAGCGGGGCGGGTAGCAACCTAGCCGCACTATTTGGAATGATTCACAGGATGACTGAGACTGAGGCCGGGGCCGAGGTTAGAACCACCGAGACCGAGTGGGCACCGCCGGCCGATTCGGCCCCGGCGGCGCCGCCTGCGGCCACCATCGAGGCGATTGCCGACCAGTTGCCCGACGACCGCTATCTCAATCGCGAGCTGAGCTGGCTGGACTTCAACGCTCGGGTGCTCGCGCTGGCGGCCGACACGTCGCTGCCATTGTTGGAACGCGCCAAGTTCCTGGCGATCTTCGCGTCCAATCTCGACGAGTTCTACATGGTGCGCGTCGCCGGGCTGAAGCGCCGCGACGAAATGGGGTTGTCGGTCCGGTCGGCCGACGGCCTGTCGCCGCGCGAACAGTTGCGCCGGATCAGCGAGCGCACCCAGCAGCTGTCGATTCGCCATGCCCGGGTGTTCCTGGACTCGGTGCGGCCGGCGCTGGCCGACGAGGGAATCTTGATCATCACGTGGTCGGATCTCGACGAGGCCGAGCGTGATCAGCTTTCGAGCTATTTCCACGAACAGGTGTTCCCGGTGTTGACGCCGCTTGCCGTCGATCCGGCTCACCCGTTCCCGTTCGTCAGTGGCTTGAGCCTGAACCTGGCGATCACGGTGAAGCAGCCCGAGGACGGTGGCAGTCACTTCGCCCGGATCAAGGTGCCCAACAACGTCGACCGCTTCGTGGAACTCGGCGCGCGTGAAGGCGTGGAGGGGGTGGTGCGGTTCCTTCCGATGGAGGAGCTGATCGCGGCGTTCCTGCCGGTGCTTTTCCCCGGTCTGGAGATCGTCGAACACCACGCGTTCCGCATCACCCGCAACGCCGACATGGAGGTCGAAGAGGACCGGGACGAGGACCTGCTGCAAGCGCTGGAACGTGAGCTCGCTCGTCGGCGGTTTGGCTCTCCGGTGCGGCTCGAGGTCTCGAACGACATGACCGAGCACATGCTCGAGCTGTTGCTGCGTGAACTCGACGTCGATCCCGGCGATGTCATCGAGGTGCCGGGACTGCTGGATTTGTCGTCGCTTTGGCAGATCTACGGCGTGGATCGCCCGGCGTTGAAGGATCCGCCGTTCGTGCCCGCCACGCCCCCCGCGTTCGGCGAACGCGAAACGCCGAAAAGCATCTTCGCGACGCTGCGCGAGGGCGACGTGCTGGTGCACCATCCATACGACTCGTTCTCCACCAGCGTGCAGCGATTCATCGAGCAGGCCGCCGCCGACCCCAACGTGCTGGCGATCAAGCAAACGCTGTATCGCACCTCCGGTGATTCCCCGATCGTCAACGCGCTGATCGACGCCGCGCAGGCGGGCAAGCAGGTGGTCGCGCTCGTCGAGCTCAAGGCACGCTTCGACGAGCAGGCCAACATCAAGTGGGCGCGGGCACTGGAAGACGTCGGCGTGCACGTCGTGTACGGGCTGATCGGACTCAAGACACACTGCAAGACCGCGCTGGTGGTGCGCCGCGAAGGATCGGTGATCCGGCGCTACTGCCACATCGGGACCGGCAACTACAACCCGAAAACGGCGCGGCTGTACGAGGACGTCGGTCTGCTCACCGCCGCACCCGACATCGGCGCCGATCTCACCGACCTGTTCAACTCGCTGACCGGATACTCGCGCAAGTTCACCTATCGCAACCTGCTGGTCGCCCCGCACGGGGTACGTACGGGCATCATTGAACGGATCAAACGCGAGGCCGAAGCCGGTCGCGCCGGCAAGGAAGCACGAATCCGGTTGAAGGCCAATGCTCTTGTCGACGAGCAGGTGATCGACGCGCTGTACCGGGCCTCGCAGGCCGGCGTACGGGTCGAAGTGGTGGTGCGCGGGATCTGCGCGCTGCGGCCGGGCGCTCCGGGATATTCCGAGAACATCAGGGTGCGTTCGATACTCGGCAGATTCCTCGAGCACTCGCGAATCATCGATTTCCTAGCCATTGACGAGTGGTGGATCGGCAGCGCCGACATGATGCATCGAAACCTCGACCGGCGAGTCGAGGTGATGGCTCAGGTGAAGGATCCGAAGTTGACCGCCTACCTCGACGAGGTGTTCGAGTCCGCGCTGGATCCGGCGACCCGGTGCTGGGAGCTGGGCGTCGATGGTTCATGGACTGCGTCGCCGCACGACGGCGAAAACGTCCGCGACCATCAGGCATGGTTAATGGAGCGGCACCGCTACCAATGACGGCGACGACGGGTGACAACCGTGTCGCCGAGCGGCTGCCCGAATTCAGCTGCAGGAATTGAGGTGCCGAAGGCAATGTCGTCGAACGACGGGTCCTCGGCGTCCAAGCCGGCCTCCAAGCCGGCCTCCAAGCCGGCGTCCAAGCCGGCCACCAAGCCGGCCACCAAGATTCTTGCCGCAGGCGCGGTGTTGTGGCGCTCGGTAGGCGGTTCGCCGGACCCCGAGGTGGCCATCATCCACCGTCCCCGTTACGACGACTGGTCGCTGCCCAAGGGCAAGCTCGACGACGGTGAGACCGAACCCGTCGCCGCGGTCCGCGAAGTTCGCGAGGAGACCGGTTACCGGTCACATCTGGGCCGGCGGCTGGCCGCGGTGAAGTATCCGGTCGAACCAGGCACCAAACACGTCCGGTTCTGGGCGGCCCGGGCGCTAGACGGGGACTTCACCCCGGGTGCCGAAGTCGACGATCTGGTGTGGCTGCCGGTCGCCGACGCGATGGCGAAGGTGAGCTATCCCCATGACCGAAAAGTGTTGCGGCGCTTCAGTCAATGCCCGGCCGACACGCATACGGTGTTGATCGTCAGGCACGCCAGGGCCGGGGATAAGGATCGTTACAAGGGCGACGACAGAGAGCGCCCGCTGGACGCCTACGGTCGCGCGCAGGCCGAGTCCCTGGTCGGCACGCTGCTGGCGTTCGGGGCCTCCTCCCTGTATGCCGCCGATCGAGAGCGCTGCCGGCAGACGCTCGAGCCGCTTGCCGACGAACTTGGCGTCGGCATCAGCAGTGAGCCCGTGCTGACCGAGGAAGCCTATTCGGAAAACCGCAAGCGAGCGCGGCAACGGGTGCTGGAGATCGCCGCGGCGGGCGGCACGCCGGTGATCTGTACGCAGGGCAAGGTGATTCCCGATCTGATCGGGTGGTGGTGCGAGCGCGACGGCGTGCGGCCGGTTAAGTCCCGCAACCGAAAGGGCAGCACCTGGGTGCTGTCGCTGTGGCAACGCAAGCTGATCGCGGCCGATCACCTCGACAGCGCGCTGCCGCCGCGAAAGGAGGTGCGCAAGTGAGCGACGCGAGTTCGAGAATTCCACCGGTTCCTGCGCAGGCTGCGCTGCGCGAGATGTTGACGGCGAGCTGGGTGTCGCGCGCGATCTACGTGGCGACGAAGCTCGGCATCGCCGACACGCTCAGTGCCGGGCCGATGACCGCTGCGTGGGTTCGTCTTGTTTCTCGGTGATCCGATCCATTACGAGCACTGGGCCCAGCCGGAGTATTCGGTGCGGACGGGCAAGCCGAACGTCGACGCGCTGCGCGGCAAACCGATGTTCGACTTCCTCGCTGAGAATCCGGAGTTCGCGGCGATTTTCAACGAAGACATGACGAGCATCTCGGACATGGAGCTCGCGCCGATTCTGTCGGCATACGACTTCTCCAGCTTCGGCACGATCGTCGATGTCGGCGGCGGGCACGGCCGGCTGCTGGCCGCAATCCTGGGCAAGTGGCCGAGGGCCCGCGGAATCTTGTTCGACCTCGAGTCGGTCATCGCCGGTGCCTCAGCCGCTTTCGACGAGGCCGGGTCGGCGGATCGTTGCACCGTTGTCGCTGGGTCGTTCTTCGATATCGTACCGTCCGGCGGAGACGCGCCGCGATGACCGACGATGCGAAGATGCTGGTAGTGGAGGCGGTTGTGCCGGACGACACCGGCGATCATTTTGCGAACCTGCTCGATCTGGAGATGCTCGTCGCCGGCACGGGCCGCGAGCGCACCACAGCCCGGTACCGCGAGTTATTGGCACGGGCCGGCTTGCGACTGCACCGCATTGTTCCAACGGTCGGTCTGCCGTCGGTGATCGAAGCGCAAGTGGCTTAAGGTTTCGCTAGGTTTCGCCAGGTTTCGCGGGTTTCGCAGACAGCCGGGCGCGCCGCGGGTGGGCTCTACCCGCGGCGCCTCGGCTTCGTGAAGTTACCTACGACCCTTCTTGGCCGGCGCCTTGCGGGCGGGCGCCTTGCGGGCCGTCGTCTTCTTGGCCGGTGACCGCTTGGTCGTCCGCTTGGTTGCGGTCTTGGCGGCGGACTTGCGGGCCGTCGTCTTCTTGGCGGCAGACTTGCGGGCCGTCGTCTTCTTGGCCGCAGACTTCTTGGCCGGAGCCTTCTTCGCTGCCTTCTTGGCCGTCGTCTTCTTGGCCGCAGACTTGCGGGCCGGAGCCTTCTTGGCGGCCTTGCGGGCCGTCGTCTTCTTCGCGGCCTTCTTCGCGGCCTTCTTGGCCGGACCACCCACACCACGTTTCACTGCCGGTCCTTCCGCCGGGAGGCGCTGTGCGCCAGAGACAACCGCTTTGAACTGTGCACCCGGACGGAACGCCGGGACGGATGTGGGCTTGACCTTGACGGTCTCGCCGGTACGCGGATTGCGCGCCACGCGGGCGGCGCGGCGACGCTGTTCAAAAACACCGAAGCCGGTGATCGTGACGCTGTCACCCTTGTGCACCGCGCGAACGATGGTGTCGACGACATTCTCCACCGCGGCGGTGGCCTGCCGACGATCCGTGCCCATCTTGTTCGTCAGTGCGTCGATCAATTCAGCTTTGTTCATGCAAAACCTCCGAGTCGGTGGTCCTTCTTGGACCGACTAGAGGACACGGTAAACCCTTCACCTGCTGATTTCCAAGAGCCACGCCTATTTTCGCCATGTTCTAGCGAACTTTTTGGCAATCCGGTTGGCGCCCTTGGCCGGTGATCGGGTGGGTGCGGAACCCGTTCGTCGGCCGCTGATTTGGCTGATCTTGATTCGGTTAGGAGACCTCTACAGTGGTCGGCAGGTAGTCCGGCCGAGTCGCTTCGAACGTCTCGATTCGATCGAGTTTCCGCAGCGTAAGGCCTATATCGTCGAGTCCTTCGAGCAGCCTCCAGGCGGTGTAATCGTCAATAGTGAACGGCACCACCACCGTTGCCGCAGCGACGGTTCGATCTTGAAGATTGACAGTGACTTCCAAGCCTGGCTGCTGCTCGATCAGCTTCCATAACATTTCGACATCATCTTGCGCAACTTCGGCGGCGAGCAGGCCCGCGTTGCCGGCGTTGCCGCGGAAGATGTCGGCGAACCGCGACGAGATCACCACCCGGAATCCGAAGTCCATCAGCGCCCAGACGGCATGCTCCCGCGACGAGCCGGTACCGAAATCTGGCCCGGCCACCAACACCGATCCCTTGTCGAACGGAGCCTGGTTGAGCACGAATGCAGGATCGCTGCGCCAGGCCGCGAACAAGCCGTCTTCGAAACCCGTTCGGGTGACCCGCTTCAGGTAGACCGCGGGGATGATCTGGTCGGTGTCGACATTGGATCGCCGCAACGGGACGCCGATGCCGGTGTGGGTGACAAACGCTTCCATCGCTAGCTCTCCTAATTCAAATCTGCCGGTGCCGACAGCGTCCCGCGCACCGCGGTGGCCGCGGCCACGGCCGGCGACACCAGGTGCGTGCGGCCGCCCTTGCCTTGGCGGCCCTCGAAATTGCGGTTCGACGTCGACGCACATCGTTGCCCCGGCGCGAGCTGATCGGGGTTCATGCCCAAGCACATCGAGCAGCCGGCCATCCGCCACTGCGCTCCGGCGGCAGTGAATATCTCGCCGAGTCCTTCGGATTCGGCCTGCGCGCGCACTCGCATCGAGCCGGGCACCACCAGCATCGTCACGCCGTCGGCGACCTTGCGACCGCGCAGCACGTCGGCGACCAGTCGGAGGTCCTCGATCCTGCCGTTGGTGCACGAGCCCACGAACACGGTATCCACCGCGATGTCACGCATCGGGGTACCGGGCCGAAGATCCATGTACGCCAACGCGTTCTCGGCGTCACGCCGTTTGCTGTCGTCGGTCATCAGCTCGGGATCGGGCACCGATCCGTCCAGCGGCACGCCGTGTCCCGGGTTCGTGCCCCAGGTGACGAACGGGCTCAGCGCGGACGCATCGAGGTACACCTCGGTGTCGAAGTCCGCGCCCTCGTCGGTGCGGAGCCGATCCCAGGCGGCCACTGCGATGTCCCACTGTGCGCCGGCCGGCGCGTGCGCGCGGCCACGCAGATATTCGTATGTGGTGGCGTCGGGTGCGACCATGCCGGCCCGCGCGCCGGCCTCGATGCTCATGTTGCAAATCGTCATCCGGCCTTCCATCGACAACGATTCGATGGTGCTGCCCCGGTATTCGATGACGTGACCCTGACCGCCGCCGGTGCCGATCTTGGCGATCACCGCCAGGATGATGTCCTTGGCCGTCACGCCCGGCGGCAGTTGCCCGTCGACGTTGACCGCCATCGTCTTGACGGGCCGAAGCGGCAACGTCTGCGTGGCGAGCACGTGCTCGACCTCGGATGTGCCGATGCCCATCGCCAATGCCCCAAACGCGCCGTGGGTGGAGGTGTGGCTGTCACCGCAGACGATCGTCATGCCCGGCTGGGTCAAGCCGAGCTGCGGTCCGATGATGTGCACGATGCCCTGCTCGGCGTCGCCCATCGGATGCAACCGGATGCCGAACTCTTCGCAATTGCGGCGCAGGGTCTCGACCTGAGTGCGCGACACCGGGTCGGCGATCGGCTTGTCGATGCCGATCGTCGGCACGTTGTGGTCCTCGGTGGCGATGGTCAGATCGGGCCGGCGCACGGTGCGCCGGTTCAAGCGCAGACCGTCGAAGGCCTGTGGGCTGGTCACCTCGTGGACCAGGTGCAGGTCGATGTAGATCAGGTCCGGCTCACGCGATGCGGCCGCGCCGCCCGCGCCGCGCGCTACCACGTGCGCATCCCACACCTTCTCCGCCAGCGTGCGTGGCCGCGATTGCTCAGTCATTGGTGGCCTTCTCACAATCTGGGACGTTAGTATCTCTTTATGAGACAGGATAGCGGCATCGGTGTGCTCGACAAAGCGGTGGGTGTGCTGCACACCGTCGCGGAGTCGGCGTGCGGTCTGGCCGAACTGTGCGAGCGCACCGGGCTGCCGCGCGCGACCGCGCACCGGCTGGCGGTGGGCCTGGAAACACACCGGCTGCTGGCCCGCGACGGTCAGGGCCGCTGGCGGCTGGGTCCGGCGGTGAGTGAGCTGGCGGGTCGGGTCAACGATCCGTTGCCGGCGGCGGGCGCGGCGGTGCTGCCGAGGCTGCGGGAAATCACCGGCGAGAGCGTGCAGCTGTACCGCCGCGAGGGAACGTGGCGGGTGTGCGTCGCGGCGATGGAACCGCCTGCCGGACTACGCGACACCGTGCCGGTGGGCACCAGGCTGCCGATGACCGCGGGCTCGGGCGCCAAGATTTTGCTGGCGTACAGCGACGCGGCCACGCAGCAGGCGGTGCTGCCCGGCGCCAAGTTCTCCGACCGCACGCTGGCCGAGGTGCGCCGTCGCGGGTGGGCGCAGAGCGTGGCCGAACGCGAGCCCGGCGTCGCAAGCGTGTCCGCGCCGGTGCGCGACGGGCTGGGAAACGTGATAGCGGCGGTGTCGGTGTCCGGACCGATCGATCGGATGGGCCGACGACCGGGCGCACGGTGGGCCGCCGACCTGATCGCCGCGTCGGAAGCACTGACCCGGCGGCTGTGAAGCGCCGGCTGTGGCGGCCTGACAGAATTCGGTTATGGGCACTAATCAACGCGCACAGATCGTCATGTCCGACGAGGAGATCGCCGAGTTCGTCGCGTCCGGCCGCACGGGCACCCTGGCCACCATCGGCGCCGATGGTCAGCCGCACTTAATCGCGATGTGGTACGGCGTGGTCGACGGCGAAATCTGGTTCGAGACAAAGGCGAAGTCCCAGAAGGCGGTCAATCTTCGGCGCGATCCCCGCATGTCGTTTCTGATCGAGGACGGCATCACCTATGACACGCTGCGCGGGGTGTCGTTCGAGGGCGTCGGCGAAATCGTCGACGATCCCGAATCGCTGTTCCGGGTCGGCGTCAGCATCTGGGAGCGCTACAACGGCCCCTACACCGAGGAGCTGCGGCCCACGGTGGAGATGATGATGAACAAGCGGGTGGGCGTGCGCCTGCAGGTGAAGCGGACGCGGTCGTGGGACCACAGCAAGCTGGGACTGCCCCACATTCCGGCCGGCGGCTCGACGGCGCCGGCGCAGTAGCTTGCGCCGGGCGGACGATTTTGTAGCCCCGATGGGATTCGAACCCACGCTACCGCCGTGAGAGGGCGGCGTCCTAGGCCGCTAGACGACGGGGCCAGACCTCCGTGCGACTCGCATGATCGAGCCGAAGTGCAGCATAGCCCACTGCACTATGCGCGCTGGGGTACCAGGACTCGAACCTAGAACGGCTGAACCAGAATCAGCTGTGTTGCCAATTACACCATACCCCACTGGCCACCCAGAACCGCTGGTCAGGGCCTTTCGCGGCGGCCACCGGCCCCAATGCGGGCCGACGTGCAGATTACCAAATTCTCGGCGCGGCCTTTCGGGGCGCGGTTCAAGCGTCCACGTGTGCCGCGCGGGCCGCGCGCAATCGGCCCAGGCTACGGTCGCGACCGAGCAGTTCGAGTGATTCAAACAATGGCGGGCTGACCAATGATCCCGTCACCGCCACCCGAATCGGCCCGAACGCCTTGCGTGGCTTGCGCCCCAGTCCATCCAGCAACGCGGCCTTCAGCGCCGCCTCGATCTCGGCGGCCGACCAGTCCGTCACACCGTCCAGCGCCGCGAGCGCGGCGTCCAGCACCGGCGCGGCGTCCGGGCCGAGTTCCTTGGCGGCGGCCTTCGGCTCGATCGCGTATTCGTCGTCGTCGAGGAATTTCAGCAGTCCCCACGCGTCGCCCAGCACCACGATGCGGGTCTGCACCAGCCGCGCGGCCTCGGCGAACTGCTCGGCATTCAGGCCCGGATCGTGGCCGTGCACGGTGAAGTAGTCGCGCAGCCGCGCCGCGAAGTCGTCCTCGGGCAGCCGCCGGATGTGCTCGGCATTGATCGCGTCGGCCTTCTTTTGATCGAACCGCGCCGGGTTGGGGTTGACATCGGCGACGTCGAACGCGGCCACCATCTCGTCCAGGCTGAAGACGTCGCGATCCGGTGCGATCGACCAGCCGAGCAGCGCAAGGTAATTCAGCAGGCCCTCGGGGATGAACCCGCGCTCGCGGTGCAGGAACAGATTCGACTGCGGGTCGCGCTTGGACAGCTTCTTGGTGCCCTCGCCGAGCACCGTTGGCAGATGTGCGAATTCCGGCACCGACTCGGCCGCGCCGATCCGGATCAGCGCGTGGTACAGCGCGATCTGTCGCGGCGTCGACGGCAGCAGATCCTCGCCGCGCAGCACATGGGTGATCTTCATCAACGCGTCGTCGACCGGATTCACCAAGGTGTACAACGGATCGCCGCTGGCGCGGGTCAGCGCGAAGTCGGGCACACTGCCCGCGGCGAAAGCGGTTTCCCCGCGCACCAGGTCCCGCCAGGCCAGATCCTCGTCGGGCATGCGCAGTCGCACCACCGGCCGGCGACCCTGCCCGCGATAGGCGGCGCGTTGCTCGTCGGTCAGGTTCCTGTCGTAATTGTCGTAGCCGAGCTTGGGATTGCGGCCCGCGGCCAGATGACGTGCCTGGACCTCTTCGGGGGTGGAATAGGCCTCGTAGGCCTCCCCCGCCGCCAGTAAGCGGGCGAGGACGTCGCGGTAGATGTCGCTGCGTTCGGACTGCCGGTACGGCGCATAGGGTCCGCCCACGACGGGCCCCTCGTCCCAGTCGAGCCCGAGCCAGCGCAGCGCGTCCAGCAGCGCCAGATAGCTCTCCTCGGTGTCCCGCTGCACGTCGGTGTCCTCGATGCGGAACACGAAAACGCCGTTGCAGTGCCGCGCGTAAGCCCAGTTGAACAGCGCCGTGCGAATCAGCCCGACGTGCGGAGTGCCGGTCGGCGACGGGCAGAAGCGGACCCGTATGGTCATGGCTTCCCTTTCCGCACAACGGGATTGGCCAATGCGCCGATGCCTTCGATGGTGATGGTGACGGTGTCGCCGGCCTCGATGGGCCCGACGCCCTGCGGTGTGCCGGTCAGGATCAGGTCACCGGGCAGCAGCGTCATCACCGCGGAGATCCATTCCACGATCTTGCCGACGTCGTGAATGAGCATCGACGTTCGGCTGTGCTGGCGCACTTCGCCGTTGACCTCGGTGCGCAGTTCGAGGTCCGACGGATCGATGCCGGTGACGATCCACGGACCAACCGGGCAGAAGGTGTCGTGGCCCTTGGCGCGGGTCCATTGCCCGTCCTTGCGCTGCTGGTCGCGCGCGGTGACATCGTTGCCGATCGTGTAGCCGAGGATGTTCTCGGCGGCTCGCGCGGCGGGCACGTCCTTGCACGCCCGGCCGATCACCGCGGCCAATTCGCCCTCGAAGTGAACGGGATCGGCATCGGCGGGCAAGACGATCGGCGCGTTGGGCCCGACGATCGCGGTGTTGGGCTTGAGAAAGATGATCGGGTCGTCGAACTGGCCGCCGCCCATCTCCTCGATGTGGGCCGCATAGTTCTTGCCGATACAGACCACCTTGCTGGCGAGGATCGGCGCCAACAGCCGCACGTCGGCCAGCGGCCACTGCCGGCCGGTGAAGTCGGGCGTGCCGAAGGGATGCTCGGCAATCTCGCGGGCGATCTGCTGGTCTTCGGACCCCTCGATGCTGACGAAGGCGACCCCGTCGGGGCTGGCGATTCGACCAAGGCGCATTTGGCCAAGCCTAGTGCGCCGGAAACGGCCCACCGCCCCGTGTCCGGGTCCACAAATTGAGACAGGGATTCAGCATGATGGGAACGCCCGTGCGACGATCGATTCATGATCAGCACCCCGCGCCGGTGGTCGATGCTGGTGATCGCGCTGACCGCGACGATGTGCGCGAATGTGTTCGTCAACGGCGCCGCGTTTCTGATCCCCACGCTGCACTCGAATCGCGGTCTCGACCTCGCCAAGGCGGGTCTGCTGTCGTCGATGCCGAGCTTGGGGATGGTGGTCACGCTGATCGCGTGGGGCTACGTGGTCGACCGGGTCGGCGAGCGGAAAGTGCTCGCGCTCGGTTCGGCGCTGACCGCGGCTGCGGCCTTCGCCGCGGCGGCCGCCGACTCGGTGGCGGTGATCGGCTTGTTCCTGTTTCTCGGCGGCATGGCGGCGGCGAGCAGCAATTCGGCCAGTGGCCGGCTGGTGGTCGGCTGGTTTCCGGTGGATCGGCGCGGGCTGGCGATGGGCATCCGGCAGATGGCCCAACCGCTCGGCGTCGCTCTCGGCGCGCTGGTGATCCCGCGGCTGGCTGGAAGCCACGGCATCGCGGTGGCGCTGCTCTTTCCCGCGGCGGTGTGCGCTGCGGCGGCGGCGGTCTGCGCGTTGTGGGTGCTCGATCCGCCGCGCCCGCCGCGCGCGCAGGCTGCCGCGACCGAGTTGGCCAATCCCTATCGCGCGTCGGGGCTGCTGTGGCGCATCCATGCGGTATCGGTGCTGCTCGTGGTGCCGCAGGTGGTGGTGTGGACGTTCACGCTGGTGTGGCTGATGACCGATCGCGGCTGGTCGGCCCCTTCGGCGGGCGCGCTGGTGACCGCGGCGCAGGTGCTCGGCGCGCTGGGCCGGGTGGGTGCGGGCCGATGGTCGGATCGGGTGGGCTCGCGGCTGCGCCCGATCCGCACCATCGCACTGGCCGCCGCGATCGCGATGGGCGTGCTGGCGCTGACCGACCAGCTTCGCTCGCCGCTTTCGGTTGCGGTGATGATCGCGGCATCGGTGATCACCGTGTCGGACAACGGGTTGGCGTTCACGGCGATCGCCGAGATCGCCGGACCGTTTTGGAGCGGGCGCGCGCTGGGCACGCAGAACACCAGCCAGCTGTTGACCGCGGGCATCGCCCCACCGGTATTCGGAGCGCTGATCTCGGCGGCCGGCTACCCGTTGGCGTTCGCGGTCTGTGCGGTATTCCCGTTGGCCGCACTACCTTTGGTGCCGGTGGCAGGCCGCCCGTGCGCGGGCCTGACCGCGGCGTAGCTTGCCGTCGCAGTCGGGCCCATCAGCGCAGGGTGAGCCAGGCCAGGCTGGCCGCTCCGGCCACCGCGCAATAGATTGCGAACGGTGTCAGCGTTCGGGTTTCGAAGTATCGGATCAGGAACCGTACCGCCAGATACGCGCACGCGAAGGCTGCCACGCTGCCGGCCAGCACTTGGCCGTGGATGCCGTCACCCAGCGGGCCGAACAGGTCCGGGATCTTGAACACGCCCGCGGCCAGGATGATCGGGGTAGCGAGCAGAAACGAGAACCGTGCCGCGTCTTCATGTGAGAGCCCGCGCCACAGGCCGGCCACCATGGTGACTCCCGAGCGGCTGATACCCGGCAGCAGGGCCAGAATCTGCGCGCAGCCGATCAGAACCCCTTGGGGCATAGGTATTTTCGCGATGCGGTCATCGGCGGCGTTGCCGGTGATCGGTTCGGCCTCCGATGCCGACGGCTCAGCGCCGGCGGGGACAACGGCAGCGGTCCGGCGACGCAACTTCTCCCCGGCATAGAGGATGAGCCCGTTTATAAAAAGAAATGACGCCGCCGGAACCGGTCTGCCCAGGGTGGTTCGGAACAGATGCTCCAACGCCAGTCCGGACAATCCGACCGGGATCGTCGCCAACACGATTAACCACGCCAGCCGTTGCGCGGGCGTCTCGATCCGGCGGTACCGCAGCGATGAAACGAAGCCCGCGACGATTCTCACCCAATCCCGCCAGAAGAACACCAGCAGCGCGGCGGCCGTCGCGACGTGCAGCCCGACGATGAACGCCAGATAGGGCGACTCCGGCGCCGACACATTCAAGTCGCTGGCCCAGCTGCCGCCCACCAGCGCGGGCACCAGCACCGAATGGCCGAGGCTGGAAACCGGGAACAGCTCGGTGACGCCTTGCAACGCGCCGACGATCAGCGCTTCGGCATAGGTCAGGTGCGCGGTCATCCGCAAAAGCCTCCACAGGGTGAGATCAGATCCGACGACGACCGCCGGCTCGCCGACCGCAGGTGATGCTAGCCGCGACTCCGGCTGGGCGGTAAGCCTTATCAGCGTCCTCTCAGCGACGTGCGCCACACTGTGGCGACACGCGGGAACGGCGGAGGTCGATTCCAAGCAGGCGCGGTACCGGCCCGGGCTCAGCGTTTCCACAGCGGCCTTGTGCCACGGTGGGTCAGCACATAACGGCACTGACCAGAGAGGAATGGTCGGATGAATCAGCCAGGTCAATTGGCTGTGGAGATGGGGCCGAGGTGAAGGTCCTCGTCGTGGAGGACGAGCCGCGATTGGCGGCGACCGTGGCGATGGGTTTGCGCGCCGAGGGGTTCCTGGCGGTCACGGCGAACACCGGCGTGGACGGCTTGTGGGAGGCCAGCGAAAATCAATTCGACGTCGTCGTGCTCGACATCATGCTTCCGGGGATGAGCGGCTACGAGGTGGTGCGGCAGATGCGCGCCAAGCAGGTGTGGACGCCGGTGCTGATGTTGACCGCCAAGGATGGTGATTACGATCAGGCCGACGCCTTCGACCTGGGCGCAGACGACTATCTGACCAAGCCGTTCTCGTTCATCGTGCTGGTGGCGCGGCTGCGGGCGCTCGTGCGCCGCGGCGCACCGCAACGACCGGTGGTGCTCACCGCCGGGACGCTGTCGCTGGATCCGGCCCGTCGCAGTGTGCGACGCAACAATGAGCCGATCACGCTGACGCCGCGGGAATACGGGTTGCTGGAGTACTTGATGCGCAACAAGGGCGTCGTTGTCACCAAGGCCGACATCCTGCACAACGTGTGGGACCCGCACTACGGCGGAGCCGACAATGTCGTGGAGGTCTATATGGGCTATCTACGCCGAAAGATAGATACCCCGTTCGGTACCAACACCATTGAAACGATCCGCGGCGTCGGCTACCGGCTGGAAGGCGGCGAAATCGTCGACGCTTCGGCCGGTGACTCGGCCAGTGGCAGCTGAACGATCACCGCGGTGCCACCGCCGACGCGGTCGGTGATCCGCACATTACCGCGGTGTGCCGCAATGATTTCGGCGACGATCGCCAGGCCGAGCCCCGTTCCCCCGCCGCTGCGTGCCCGGCCGGTGTCCAGCCGAACGAACCGCTCGAATACCCGAAGCCGGTCGCCGGTGGGTATTCCGGGTCCGTCGTCGGCGATGCGCAGCTGAGCCTGGCCGGCGTCGGGTTGCAGGGTGACCTCGATCAGCGAGGCCGCGTGACGCGCGGCGTTGTCGAGGACATTGCGCAGCACCCGAGACAGCGCGCCGGCGTCGCCGGCAACCCGCGTCGGGGTGAGGTCGCATTCAATGCGTTGCCCGGTATCACGTCGTAGCCGCGCGATTTCGGTGGCCACCAAGTCATCGAGGTCAATGTCGGCGTGCCGCAGCGTCAACGCGTGTTCGTCGGCGCGGGCCAGTAGCAACAGGTCTTCGACAAGTGCGCGCATGCGGTGGGCCTCGGGCAGCAGCGCGGTGTTGGCCAGCTCCTCATCGAGCAACTCCGGATGAGCGACTCCGACCTCCAGGGCGGAGATGATCGTCGCGAGCGGGCTGCGCAGTTCATGAGAGGCATCGCCAACGAAGCGGCGCTGGGCGAGCTGGCCGGATTCGATGCGTGCGAGCATTTCGTTCATCGTCATGGCCAACGCCGAAATCTCGTCGCGATGATTGGGGACCGGCACCCGCTGGGTCAGATCGGAGGCGCTGATGTCGGCGACGCGGGCCCGGATCGCTTCGACCGAGCGCAGTGACCGGCGGACGAGCAGGTAGGTGGCCACCGCCGCGCCGACGACGACGATCGGTGCCGCCGCCATCAGCCCGACCCCCACGGCGGCGGTGGCGGATTCGATGCCCGCGCTGCTGGCGCCGACCATCAGCGTGTAGCGCCCGGTAGGGGTATCGACGTTTTGCGCGGCCACCCGAAGATCTGCCGGTGAGGCGCCGTGGCCGGGCAGACCCGACCGAAGGGTCGCGCCCACCGTCTCGGCGGGTACCAGTGGTGCGTGCGGTGCGGTCGCCGAGCCCCGTATCAGCGCACCCGAGGAGTCGATGACCTGCACGGCGGCGATGCGTTCGTCGGTTGTCACCAGCGCCGCGTCCAGCTCGGCGGGAGGGTCGGATTGCAACCCCGATGCAATGTCGCGCACGCGGCCGGCCGCGGCCGCGTCGAGGCCCGACACCAGCGAGCCATACAGCACTCCGGTGAGGAGCGCCCCGGCGACGGTCAGTACGACCAACACCACCGCGGCCGAGACGAACGCCGAACGCGCCGGGATGCCCCAGTACTTTGGATGCCACCGCGCCGCCATCCGTCTCATGGTCGCCATCGCGGTCCGGTGCTCAGCGTCGCTGCGGATCGGTGCACGCCGGACTCACAGGGCCGCAGCGACCCGGTCGCCGATCTGGGTGGTCGACAGCTTCTGGTCACCGCGGGTTGCCAGGTGCTTTTCGACGGCCTTGTCCACCCGCGCGGCCGCGGCGTCCTCGCCGACATGGGAGAGCATCAGCGCGACCGACATGATCGCCGCGGTCGGGTCGGCGATGCCCTGCCCGGCGATGTCGGGAGCGCTGCCATGTACCGGCTCGAACATCGACGGGTTGACCCGAGTGGCATCGATGTTGCCGCTGGCGGCCAGGCCGATACCGCCGCACACCGCGGCGGCGAGATCGGTGATGATGTCGCCGAACAGGTTGTCGGTGACGATCACGTCGAACCGGCCCGGATCGGTGACCAGATGGATCGTCGCGGCATCGACGTGCTGATATGACACCTCGACCTCGGGGTACTCGTGCGCGATGTCGTCGACCGTGCGCGACCACAGCGCGCCGGCGAAGGTCAGCACGTTGGTCTTGTGCACCAGCGTCAAGTGCCTGCGCCGCTGCAGCGCTCGCTGGAACGCGTCCTGCACGACCCGCCGCACGCCGTAGGCGGTGTTGACGCTGACTTCGGTGGCGATCTCGTGCGGGCCACCGACCCGGATTGCGCCGCCGGTGCCGGTGTAGGGACCCTCGGTGCCCTCGCGGACGACGACGAAGTCAAACTCCGATATGTTGGCCAGCGGGCTTTTCACGCCAGGATAGCGCCGTGCTGGACGCAGGTTGATGTGGTGATCCAGCACGAAGCGAAGTTTCAGCAACAGGCCCCGTTCCAGCACCCCGCTGGGCACCGACGGGTCGCCGATCGCGCCGAGCAGGATCGCGTCGTGTGCGCGCAGCTCCTCGACCACCGAGTCGGGCAGGATCTCGCCGGTGGTCCGATAGCGGTGCGCGCCAAGGTCATAGCTGGTCTTCTCGGTATCGGGCAGGACCACATCGAGCACCTTGACGGCCTCGCCGATCACCTCGGGGCCGATGCCATCACCGGCGATGATCGCCAGCCTCACGACAGATCGACCACTTCCAGCAAGGCGGCGCCGACCGCGGGCCGGATCGCGTCCAGCACGTCTTCGGGCGGTCGCTGGTTGAGCCGCAACAGGATCGTCGCGCCCGGTCCCTCGGCATCCTCGCTGAGTTGGGCGGCGTGGATGTTGACGTCCGCCCCGCCCAGCAGCGTGCCGATCTTGCCCAACGCGCCGGGCTGGTCGACATAGTTGATGATCAGGTTCACCCCTTCGGCGCGCAGATCGAAGTTGCGGCCGTTGATTTGGACGATCTTCTGCACCAGCTGTGGGCCGGACAGCGTGCCGGCGACATTGGCGACCGAACCGTTCGAGTACACCGCCCGCACGTCGACGACGCTGCGGTGGTTCGGGCTCTCACTGGCGGTGCTGATGTCGGCCGCCACGCCGCGCTCCTCGGCCAGCGCGGGCGCGTTGACGAACGTCACCGGGTCTTCGATCACCGCCGAGAACAATCCGCGAAGCGCCGAAAGACGCAGCACCGCAACCTCTTCGGAGGCCAGTTCGCCGCGCACCTGCACCGATAGCGACGAGGGCAACTCGGTGCACAGCACGCCGACCAGCAGACCCAACTTGCGCACCAGGTCCAGCCACGGCGCCACTTCCTCGTTGACGACGCCGCCGCCCACGTTGACCGCATCGGGCACGAATTCGCCGGCCAGCGCCAACTTCACGCTCTTGGCCACGTCGGTACCTGCCCGGTCCTGAGCCTCGGCCGTCGATGCACCCAGATGCGGAGTGACGACCACTTGCCGCAGCTCGAACAGCGGGCTTTCGGTGGCCGGCTCCTTGGTGAACACGTCGATCCCGGCGGCCCGGACATGTCCGCTGCCGACCGCCTCGGCGAGCGCCTCCTCGTCGACGAGTCCACCGCGGGCGGCGTTGACGATGATGACCCCGGGCTTGGTCTTGGCCAGCGCCTCCTTGCCGATCAGCCCGGCGGTTTCCGGTGTCTTCGGCAGGTGCACCGAGACGAAATCGGACCGCGTCAACAGCTCGTCCAGGCTGACGAGCTCGATACCGAGCTGGGCGGCGCGCGCCGGCGACACGTACGGGTCGTAGGCGATCAGCTGGGTGCCGAACGCGGCGAGCCGCTGAGCGACAAGCTGCCCGATGCGGCCAAGCCCGACGACGCCGACTGTCTTGCCGAAGATCTCGGTGCCGGAAAACGACGACCGCTTCCAGGCGTGCTGCCGCAGTGACGCGTCGGCCGCCGGGATCTCGCGTGCGGCGGCCAACAGCAGCGCCAGGGCATGCTCGGCGGCGCTGTGGATGTTCGACGTCGGCGCATTGACCACCAGAACGCCGCGCGCGGTCGCGGCGTCGACGTCGACGTTGTCGAGGCCGACGCCGGCGCGGGCGACGATTTTGAGCTTGGGAGCGGCGCCGAGCACCTCGGCGTCGACGGTGGTGGCCGAGCGCACCAGCAGCGCGTCGGCCTCGGGGACGGCCGCGAGCAGTTTGTCGCGGTCGGGGCCGTCGACCCAGCGGACCTCGACCTGGTCACCGAGGGCTTCGACGGTGGATTCGGCAAGTTTGTCGGCGATCAGAACAACGGGCAAGCTCACCCGACCAGCGTAATGGGGTCGGCTGTGAGCGTGGACAGCGCCGTCGTCGTGGGGGCTGGAGAGCTCAGGCGGTTTCGGTGATCGGGCGGTCCACCCAGCTCATCAGCGCGCGTAGCTTCTTGCCGGTGACCTCGATCGGGTGCTCGGCGTTGCGCTTACGCAGCTCCTCGAGCTCGCGGTTGCCGCCCTCGACGTTGGCGACGAGCTTCTTGACGAACGTGCCGTCCTGGATCTCGGCCAGAATCTGCTTCATCCGCTCCTTGGTGGCCGCGTCGATGATCCGCGGACCCGACAAGTAGCCGCCGAACTCCGCGGTGTCGGACACCGAATAGTTCATCCGCGCGATGCCGCCCTCGTACATCAGGTCGACGATCAGCTTGAGCTCGTGCAGCACCTCGAAATACGCCAGCTCCGGCGCATATCCGGCCGCCACCATCACGTCGAAGCCGGTCTTGACCAATTCCTCGATGCCGCCGCACAACACGGCCTGCTCGCCGAAGAGGTCGGTCTCGGTCTCGTCCTTGAACGTGGTCTTGATCACACCGGCGCGGGTGCCGCCGATGGCCTTCGCGTAGGAAAGCGCCAAGTCCATGCCGTCTCCGCGAGGATCCTGTTGCACCGCAACCAAACACGGCACGCCCTTGCCGTCGACAAATTGGCGGCGGACCAGGTGCCCGGGCCCCTTGGGCGCCACCATCCCGACGGTGACGTCGGCCGGTGGTTCGATGAGATGGAAGTGGATGTTCAATCCGTGGCCGAAAAACAGCGCGTCGCCTGCTTTTAGATGAGGTTCGATCTCGTTCTTGAAGACGTCGGCCTGGGCGGTGTCTTGGATCAACAACATGATCACGTCGGCCCACTTGGCGACTTCGGCGGGCGTGTCGACCTCCAGTCCCTGATCGGCGACCTTGGCCCGGGACCGCGAGTCCTCCCGCAGTCCGACCTTCACCCGCACGCCGGAGTCGCGCAGACTCAGCGAATGCGCATGCCCCTGGCTGCCGTAGCCGATGATGGCGACCTTGCGGCCCTGAATGATCGACAGGTCTGCATCGTCGTCATAAAACATCTCAACTGCCACGTGAACTTCTCTTTCTCTCAAGGCTCTCTTCGAGAGTTCTCACTACTTTGCGTTACTTCGCCGTTACTTCGCCGTTGCGATGCCGCGCGGTCCGCGCGCCACCGACACCACCCCCGACTGCACGATCTCGCGGATGCCGTACGGCTCGAGTACGCGCAGCAGCGCCTCGATCTTCGGCGGCATGCCGGTGGTCTCGATGATCAGCGAATCGGGGGAGACGTCGATGACCTTGGCGCGGAACAGGTTGGCCGCCTCGATCACTTGGCCGCGGGTCCCCGCGTCGGCCCGCACTTTGATCAGCGCAAGCTCGCGGGCCACCGAGTTCTCTTCCTCCTGCTCGACGATTTTGATGACGTTGACGAGTTTGTTGAGCTGCTTGGTGACCTGCTCGAGCGGGAAGTCCTCGACGGTGACGACGATCGTCATCCTCGACATGTCCTTCTGCTCGGTGGCGCCGACGGCAAGTGACTGAATGTTGAAGCCCCGCCGAGAAAACAGCGATGCGACGCGGGCCAGCACGCCCGGCTTGTCCTCGACAAGCACCGACAGGGTGTGTGTCGTAAGCGTCACTAGACCAGGTCCTCGGTGTCGAACAGCGGGCGGATCCCGCGCGCGGCCTGAATCTCGTCGTTGCCGGTGCCCGCCGCGACCATCGGCCACACCTGGGCGTCGGCGCCGACGATAAAGTCGATCACCACCGGCCGGTCGTTGATCGCCCGGGCCGCGTTGATCACGTCGACGACGTCTTCCTCACGCTCGCAACGCAATCCGACACAGCCCAGCGCCTCGGCCAGCTTGACGAAGTCCGGGATCCGATGTGAATGCGTGGACAGGTCGGTCTGCGAATACCGCTCCTGATAGAACAGCGACTGCCACTGGCGCACCATGCCGAGATTGCCGTTGTTGATGATCGCGACCTTGATCGGCGCTGCCTCGATCGCGCAGGTGGCCAACTCCTGATTGGTCATCTGGAAGCAGCCGTCGCCGTCGATCGCCCACACCTCGGCGCCCGGCCGACCGAGCTTGGCGCCCATGGCCGCCGGGATCGCATAGCCCATGGTGCCAAGGCCGCCGGAGTTGATCCAGGTCCGCGGGTTCTCGTATTGGATGAACTGCGCGGCCCACATCTGGTGCTGTCCCACCCCGGCGACGTAAACCGCCTCCGGTCCGGCGATCTTGCCGATCGTCGAAATCACGTACTCCGGGCTGAGGCTGCCGTCGTGCTGCGGCGACCAGCTCAGCGGGTAGGTGGACTGCACGCCGCGCAGGTACTCCCACCAGCCGTCCAGGCTTGCGCCGGCGGAGCCGGTCTTCCGCAGTGCCTCGATCAGATCGGTGATGACGGCCTTGATGTCGCCGACGATCGGCACGTCGGCGTTGCGGTTCTTGCCGATCTCGGCCGGATCGATGTCGGCGTGGATCACCTTCGCCTCGGGCGCGAACGAATCCAGCCGGCCGGTGACCCGGTCGTCGAACCGCACGCCGAGCCCGATGATCAGGTCGGCGCGTTGCAGCCCTGCCACCGCGGCGACGGTGCCGTGCATGCCGGGCATGCCGAGCTGCTGCGGGTGGCTGTCGGGGAACGCGCCGCGGGCCATCAACGTCGTCACCACCGGGATGCCCGTCAGCTCGGCCAGTTCCCGCAGCTGCGCGCTGGCCTGGCCGCGGACCACACCGCCGCCGACGTAGAGCACCGGCTTGCGCGCGGCCGAGATCAGCCTGGCGGCCTCGCGCACCTGCTTGGCGTGCGGCTTGGTATTCGGCTTGTAGCCGGGCAGTTCGAGCCGCGGCGGCCAGCTGAACGTGCACCGACCCTGCAGGACGTCCTTCGGGATGTCCACGAGCACCGCGCCGGGGCGCCCGGACGCCGCGATGTGGAACGCCTCGGCCAGCACCTGCGGAATGTCCTCGCCGCTGCGGACCAGGTAGTTGTGCTTGGTGATCGGCATGGTGATGCCGGAGATGTCGGCCTCCTGGAACGCGTCGGTGCCGATCAGCGACCGCCCAACCTGGCCGGTGATCGCCACCACCGGAATCGAATCCATCTGCGCGTCGGCCAGCGGGGTCACCAGGTTGGTGGCCCCGGGTCCCGAGGTCGCCATGCACACGCCGACACGTCCGGTCGCATGGGCGTAGCCGCTCGCGGCGTGGCCCGCGCCCTGCTCGTGGCGGACCAGCACGTGGCGCAGCTTGCGCGAATCGAACAGCGGATCATAGACCGGAAGCACCGCGCCGCCGGGAATTCCGAAGATCACGTCGACGCCGAGTTCCTCCAGTGACCGGATAACCGACTGTGCGCCGGTAACCTCTTGTGGCGCAATCCGTTTAGCGTGACTTTGCCCGCCGTTGGTGGCCGGCGGCGTCGACCGCTCCGGTGGTCGCGTCGTTGGTGCGCTCACGGTGTCCTCTTGGTCGTTGTCGGTGTCTTGTCGGGTTTGTCGAATTTTCGGTCTGTGCAACAAAAAACCCCCGTCAGCGTTGGCTGCTGTACGAGGGTTGCGCGTCGGTGCAGTGGCTATGCCCGTGCGGGGACTAGCGCGGCACCAACGCGCCGACTAATTACTACGAGCAACCTGGTCCGCATGACAATCGACGGTAGCCTCCGCACAGGTCAAGGTCAAATTTGCGATGATTCGATGATGGCTGAGGTGGCTGACCAATCGTCGTCGGACCCGCCCGTGGTGATCCGGATTTCGCCGGTGGCGCACATCGCGGTCGGATTCCTGACGCTCGGCCTGCTGGTGCCGGTGCTGACGTGGCCGTCGATCGGCGCGCCGCTGCTGATCATTCCGGTGATCCTGTCGGCAATGATCGTGCGGCTGCGCACGGTGGCGGATGCGCAGACCGTGACCGCGCGCACACTGTTGGGCAGCCGGACCGTGCCGTGGTCCGATGTCGCGGGGCTGCGGTTCATCAAGGGACGATGGGGCCGTGCGCAATTGCGCAACGGCGACCAGTTGCGGTTACCAGCCGTGACGTTCTCGACGCTGCCGCAGCTGGCCGCGGCCAGTCAGGGACGCGTACCGAACCCGTACGCCTGACTCAACCGATCGGGTTGGCGCCGTTCAACAGCATCCAGGCCCCGACCCCGCCGCCGATGCCGATCAGCAGCGCCGCCAAGCAGCCGAGGAACGGCCGCCGGGCCCATCCTCGCCCCACGTCGAAACCGATCCGTCCCGGACCGGCTAGGATCACCGCGGCCACCGCGACGATCAACACCACCTGGTATTCGATGCCGTCGGGCAGGAAGAACGACAGGCGTCCGCTGCGGTGCTGGGCCGCGACGTTGGCCAGCAGCGCGTTTGTCAGATACGCGAGGGCGGCGGCGCCGGCCAGCGGCGTGAACAGTCCCAGCACCAACAGCACCCCGGCCGCGATCTGGGTGCCGGCCGCCAGATAGCTCAGCATGCCCGCGTGCTGATAGCCCGCGTCGGACAGCGAGTTCCCGAAGCCGGCGAGGCCCTGCCCACCCCACAGTCCGAACGCCTTCTGCACGCCGTGGGCAACGAGCACCGCGCCCACGCCGACGCGCAGCAGCAGCAGGCCGAGGTCCTGCGTGCCACGCCGGCCGGCGGCGCGGACGCGTTCGTCGACGATCTCGTCGGGACCGACTTCCTCGGGACCCACCGCGGCGTGTCGGCCGGGGCCCGATTGCACGTACGGCAACGGCTCGGGCTCACCGAGCAGCCCCAATCCGGAACTGCTGGATGTCTGGTTGCCGGAGTTGTACCGCGGGATCGCGGTAGTCGTGAAATCCCCTGCGTAGTTCGCCGAGGGCAGGTCGTCTTCCGGATCGACCAGGCTTGCCGAGCCGGGCCGCACAGTGCTGGTGTCGTCGGGCCGTTGCCAGGTGCGCGGGTCATCCGGGTGACTGGTCACGCTGCCAGGGTAAGTGCAAGCAACCCGCGAATCGAGGATTTGCGGCCCGCCGTCACCGCACCTTTACCTACGCCTACCTACGCCGTCGGCTGCCCGGGCGGGGCGTGGCAACGTGGCGAGCGGAGCCGTACTGTCCGTAACCTGGCTGGCATGCGAATGCGGGGCCCGGTCACGAGCGCGCTCGCGGTGCTGTCCGCCGCGCTGCTCCTCGGCACCGGATGCGCGCGGTTCAACGACGCGGTGTCGCAACCGTTCACCACCCAGCCCGAAATCAAGTCCGGGCCCAGCAGCAGCCCGCCGCCACCGCCGCCACTGCCGCCGATCCCGTTTCCGAAGCAGTGCCCGGCGCCGAACGTGATGCAGGGCTGCCTGGAGACCACCAGCGGCCTGATCATGCTGCCGGACAGCAAGTCGGCGCTCGTCGCCGAGCGGGTGACCGGCGCGGTCAAGGAGGTGTCGGTCAACGCCGAGCCGAAGGTCAAGACCGTCATACCGGTGGACCCGGCCGGCGACGGCGGACTGATCGACATCGTGTTGTCGCCGAAGTACTCGCAGGACCGGCTGATGTACGCCTACGTCAGCACCCCCACCGACAACCGGGTCATCCGCATCGCCGACGGGGACATCCCCAAGAACATCCTGACCGGGATTCCGAAGGGCGCCACCGGCAACACCGGCGCGATGATCTTCACCAGCCCCACGACGCTCGTCGTGCTCACCGGCGACGCCGGCAATCCCGGCGCGGCGGCCGACCCGGCCTCGCTGGCCGGCAAGGTGGTCCGCATCGAGCAACCCACTACGGTCAACCAGGCGCCGCTGACCACCGCGATGACGGGCATGGGCGCCGGCGGGGGAATGTGCATCGACCCCGCCGACAATTCGCTGTACATCACCGACCGCACGCCGACCGCGGACCGGTTGCAGCGCATCGCCCCCGACTCGAAGCAGTCGACGGTGTGGACGTGGCCCGATCGGCCCGGCGTCGCCGGCTGTGCGGCGATGGAGGGCACCGTGCTGGTGAACCTGGTCAACACCAAGCAGACCGTTGCGGTGCGCCTGGCGCCGGGAAGCGCGGCGGTGACCGGCCAGCCCGAGGTGGTGCGCCAGGACATTCATGGTCACGCCTGGGCGCTGGAGGTTTCCCCCGATGGCAACGTGTGGGCCGCGACGGTGAACAAGACCTTCGGCGATGCCGAGAAGCTCGACGACGTCGTCTTCCCGGTGTTCCCCTCGGGCGGCTTCCCGCGCGCCCCCGACGATCTGACGTAGCGTCGTCGATCTGACGTAGCGGTCGTGCGAGTCACTGGCCGCAGGCCGCCAGCACCAGTTCGCGCACCCGGGCCGCGTCGGCTTGCCCGCGGGTCGCCTTCATCACGGCGCCGACTATCGCTCCCGCCGCGGCGACCTTGCCGCCGCGGATCTTCTCCACCACATCCGGATTGGCGGCCAGCGCCTCGTCGACGGCGGCCCTGATCACCGAATCGTCGCGCACCAGTTCCAGGCCGCGCGCCTTCATCACCTGCCCGGGTTCGCCCTCACCGGCCAGCACGCCCTCGACGACCTGGCGGGCCAACTTGTTCGACAGCTTGCCCTCGTCGACCAACGCGATCACCGCGGCCACCTGCGCCGGCGCGATCGGCAGCGCATCGAGCTCGACACCGGCCTCGTTGGCCTTCTGCACCAGGAAGTTTCCCCACCACGCCCGCGCCGCGTCGCTGGACGCCCCCTGCTGGACGGTGGCGGCGACCAATTCCACCGCCCCGGCGTTGACCAGGTCGCGCATCACCTCCTCGGAAACGCCCCACTCCTGCTGAATCCGATTGCGGCGCAGCCACGGAAGCTCAGGAATCGTCTGCCGCAGCCGCTCGATCGTCTCGCCGCTCGGCGCGACCGGCTCCAGATCGGGCTCCGGGAAGTAGCGGTAGTCCTGCGCGGTCTCCTTGCTTCGCCCGGGCGAGGTGTAACCGTCCTCGTGAAAATGTCTGGTCTCCTGCGTGACTCGGCCACCGGATGCGAGTACCGCCGCCTGGCGGCGCATCTCGTAGCGGACCGCAACCTCCACGCTCTTGAGCGAGTTGATGTTCTTGGTCTCGGTGCGAGTGCCGAATTCCTTTGCCCCGATCGGCTTCAGCGACACGTTGACATCACAGCGCATCGAACCCTGGTCCATCCGCACATCGGAAACGCCCAAGCCGCGCAACAGGTCGCGCAGCGCCGTCACATAAGCGCGGGCGATCTCCGGAGCCTGCGCGCCGGTGCCCTCGATCGGCTTGGTGACGACCTCGATCAGCGGCACACCGGAGCGGTTGTAATCCAGCAGGGACTTCGTCGCACCCTCGATGCGGCCGGTCACGCTGCCCAGATGGGTCAGCTTGCCGGTGTCTTCCTCCATGTGCGCGCGCTCGATTCCGGCGCGAAACGTGGTGCCGTCGTCCAGCGGAAAGCACAAGTAGCCGTTGACCGTGATCGGCTCGTCGTACTGGGAGATCTGATAGTTCTTCGGCATGTCCGGATAGAAGTAGTTCTTGCGGGCAAACCTGCTCCACGGCGCGATCTCGCAGTTCAGCGCCAGGCCGATGCGGATCGCCGAGTCAACGGCGGCGGCGTTGAGCACCGGCAGCGACCCGGGCAGGCCCAGGCACACCGGACACACCTGGGTGTTGGGTTCGGCGCCGAACGTGGTCGGGCAGCCGCAGAACATCTTGGTTGCGGTCGACAGCTCGACGTGGACCTCGAGGCCGAGCACCGGTTCGTAGCGGGCGATGACCTCGTCGTAGTCGAGTAGTTCGGCCGCGGGGGCAAGCGTCATGGCCCCGATTTTAGGTGGCCTGAGCCGACGGTTCGCGGCACGACCGGCTCGCCGACCGGCCGGGGCAGGCCTCGGGGGGCAGAGCCTCGTCAAGCCGCCAGCCGATCCGGTAGAGTGATAGTCACTACAGGTGACTATCAGGAGGAGTGAGCATGAGAATCGTGATCTTCGGCGCGAACGGGCAGACCGGACGGCTGCTGACCCGGCACGTCGTCGATGCTGGGCATTCGGCGGTCGCCGTGACCAGGCGGCCCGGCGAGTTTCCGTGGCAGCACCCCCGGTTGACGGTCGCGGGCGCGGACGTGCGAGTCGAATCGGCGCTCGCGCCCGTCATCGACGGCGCCGACGCGGTGCTCTCGACGCTCGGTGTCGCGTTCACCCGGCAGGCCGTCGACACGTATTCGGTCGGCACCGCCAACATCGTCAACGCGATGCGCCAGACCTCGGCGCGGCGACTGGTCGTGGTCAGCTCTTCGGCGGCCTACCCTGCCCCCGGCCGGCGGCACGTGCCGTTGGCGTTGCGGCTTTTCGAACCGCTCATCACCCGCACCATCGGCAAGACGGTCTACGACGACATCAGGCGGATGGAGACCGCCGTCCGCAACAGCGGCCTGGACTGGACGATCGTGCGGCCGTCCGGACTGTTCGACCTGCCCGAACCCACCAATTACGTTGCCGGAGAAGTCGATCCGGTGGGCGCGTTCACCGCGCGCGTCGACCTGGCCGACTACCTGCTAGCGCTGGCCCAAGACCGAGACGCGGTCGGCAAGTCGGTGATCATCTCGACCACCGAGCACACACCCACGGTGTGGCAGATGATCCGCCGGGAGGCGTTCAAGAGCGACGAGGCTCAGCCGAAAAACGCCGCCGCGTCGTCGTAGCGGCTCTGCGGCACCAGCTTGAGCTGGCGCACCGCGTCGGCCAGCGGGACACGGCCGATCTCCGTGCCGCGCAGCGACACCATCTGCCCGTACTCGCCGGCGTGCGCGGCGTCGGCGGCGTTGATGCCGAAGCGGGTGGCCAGCACGCGGTCGTAAGGGGTGGGCGTGCCGCCGCGCTGCACGTGGCCGAGCACGGTGACCCGCACTTCCTTGTTGATCCGTTTCTCGACCTCGACGGCGAGCTGCTGCGCGACGCCGGTGAAGCGCTCGTGGCCGAACTCGTCGATGCCGCCCTGACGCAATTGCATCGAATCCTGTTTGGGCTTGGCGCCCTCGGCGACCACGCAGATGAAATGCGAGTCGCCGCGCACGAAGCGGCCCTTGACGAGTCGGCAGACCTCTTCGACGTCGAACGGCTGCTCGGGGATCAGCGTCATGTGCGCACCGGAGGCCAGGCCGGCGTTGAGCGCGATCCAGCCGGCGTGGCGGCCCATCACCTCGACCAGCATCACCCGCTGGTGCGACTCGGCGGTGCTGTGCAGCCGGTCGATCGCCTCGGTGGCGACCGTCAACGCGGTGTCGTGGCCGAAAGTCACGTCCGTGCAGTCGATGTCGTTGTCGATGGTCTTCGGCACCCCGACCACCGGCACGTTCTCCTCGGAGAGCCAGTGCGCGGCAGTCAGCGTGCCCTCGCCCCCGATCGGGATCAGCACGTCGATGCCGTTGTCGTCGAGCGTCTGCATGATTTGGTGCAGTCCGGCATGCAGCTTGTCCGGATGGACGCGGGCGGTGCCCAGCATCGTGCCGCCCTTGGCCAGCAGCCGATCGTTGCGGTCGTCATTGCGCAGCTGGATGCGCCGGTCTTCGAGCAGGCCGCGCCACCCGTCGAGGAATCCGACCACCGAAGAGCCATATCGCGCGTCGCAGATTCGCACCACGGCGCGGATGACCGCGTTCAGGCCTGGACAGTCGCCGCCGCCGGTGAGGATGCCGATCCGCATGCCTTCATCTTGCCCCCTCGCGCAGCGCCGGGCAGGTCAGATCGGCGACGGCAGCGGGCCCCGGGCGGCCTCGTAGGCGGCACCGACCCGATACAGCCGGTCGTCGGCCAGCGCGGGCGCCATGATCTGCAGGCCCACCGGCAGCGAGTCGTCGGGCGAAAGACCCGACGGCACCGACATTCCGCAGTGCCCGGCCAGGTTCAGCGGCAGCGTGCAGAGGTCGAACAGATACATCGCCAGCGGGTCGTCGACCTTCTCCCCCAGCGGAAACGCGGTCGTCGGGGTGGCCGGCGACACCAGCGCATCGACCCTGCCATACGCCTCGTCGAGATCACGCGCGATCAGCGTGCGCACCTTCTGGGCCTGGTTGTAATACGCGTCGTAGTAACCGGCCGACAGCGCGTAAGTGCCAATCATGATGCGGCGCTTGACTTCCGGGCCGAAGCCGGCCGCACGTGTCAGTGCCATCACCTCCTCGGCGCTGCGGGTCCCGTCGTCGCCGACACGCAGCCCATAGCGCATCGCGTCGAACCGCGCGAGGTTCGACGACACCTCCGACGGCAGGATCAAGTAGTACGCGGGCAACGCGTAATCGAAGTTCGGGCACGACACCTCGCTGACGTCGGCGCCCAGCGCGATCAACTGCTCGACCGCGGCGTTGAACGACGCCAGCACGCCGGGCTGGTAGCCGTCGCCGCGCAATTCCTTGACAACACCTATCCGCACGCCGCGCAAGTCGCCGCCGGCACCGAGCCTCGCCGCCCCGACGACGTCGGGCACGCCGGCCTTCACCGACGTCGAGTCGCACGGGTCGTGCCCGGCGATCACCTGGTGCAGCAGCGCGGTGTCGAGCACCGTTCGCGCGCACGGCCCACCCTGGTCCAGCGACGACGCGCACGCCACCAGCCCATAGCGGGACACCGTGCCGTACGTGGGTTTCACGCCGACGGTCGCGGTTAACGCGGCGGGCTGTCGGATCGATCCGCCCGTGTCGGTGCCGATCGCCAGCGGCGCCTGAAACGCCGCCAGCGCGGCCGCGCTGCCGCCGCCCGACCCGCCCGGCACCCGGTCCACGTCCCACGGGTTGCGGGTCGGCCCGTACGCGGAGTTCTCCGTCGACGAACCCATCGCGAACTCGTCCATGTTCGTCTTGCCCAGAATCGGGATCCCGGCCGCGCGCAGCCGCACCGTCACCGTCGCGTCGTACGGCGATCGCCAGCCGTCGAGAATCTTGGACCCGCATGTGGTCGGCATGTCGGTGGTGGTGAAGACGTCCTTGAGCGCCAGCGGGACACCGGCCAGCGGCGATGCCGGCTGCTCGCCGGCGGCCACCGCATCGTCGACCCGCGCCGCGTCGGCAACCGCCCGTTCGGCGGCGACGTGCAGAAAGGCGTGGTAGCGCCCGTCGGTGGCCTCGATCTGGTCGAGGCACGCCCGGGTCAGCTCGGTGGACGACAGCTCGCCCGCCGCGATTTTGCCGGCCAGCGTCGCCGCGTCGAGCCGGATCAGGTCGCTCGTGGTCACTCCGGTTCCCCGAGGATCCTCGGGACCGCGAACCGGCCGTCGACGGCTTCGGGTGCCTGGTCCAGCGCTTGTTCCTGGGTCAGGCCGGGCACCACGGTGTCGGGCCGGGTGACGTTGACATCCTTGAGCGGATTGCCGGTCGGTTCGACGTCGCCGACGTCGACGGCCTGAATCTTGCCGACATAGCCCAGGATCGCGTCGAGTTGACCGGCGTAGCTGTCCAACTCGTCGTCGCTCAGCGCCAGCCTGGCCAGCCTCGCCAGGTGGGCGACCTCGTCTCGGGAGATCTGCGGCACGAGGCACAAGCCTAGTGGTCGCCAGGCGGTGCTCTCCGCCGGAATGCTCACCGGCGGGTGCTGTGCCACAGTGTGGGCGTGCCTTCGTATCTGCTGCGGGTTCAACTGGTCGACCGTCCGGGCAGCCTCGGCTCGTTGGCCGTGGCGCTGGGTTCGGTGGGCGCGGACATCCTGTCGCTCGACGTGGTCGAGCGGGCGTCGGGCACCGCGATCGACGACTTGGTGGTCGATCTGCCGGCCGGCTCGATGCCCGACATGTTGATCACCGCAGCCGAGGCGCTCGACGGGGTAAGGGTCGACGCCATCCGCCCGCACACCGGGCTGTTGGAGGCGCATCGTGAGCTGGAGCTGATCGACCACGTCGCGGGCGGCGGCGGCGGACTGGACAAGCTGCAGGTGCTCGCCGACGAGTCACCGCGAGTGCTGCGGGTGGGTTGGTGCACCGTGGTGCGGCTGTCCGACTCGGGGTTCGAGCGCATCGTCGGTAGCCCCGGCGCGCCGGAGACGGTGGCCGAGCGGGCGCCGTGGCTCCCCCTCGACCATGCGGTGGCGCTGGACGCGGACGCGGACTGGGTGCCCGCGGTGTGGCGCGACATGGACACCACGCTGGCCGCCGCACCGCTGGGTGACCCCCGTTGCGCGGTGTTGCTCGGGCGGCCGGGCGGCCCGGATTTCCGGCCATCGGAGGTCGCCCGGCTGGGCTACCTCGCCGGCATCGTCGCAACGATCCTGGGATAACGCACCACCGGTCACGCCGCTCGGCCGCCCGCGGGCGAGGTATGGATTCGGGTGCTCGTGCTACCGAGCAACCGGTGGCCCGTCGTCCAGCAATGATCGAAAGCCCTCTTCGTCGAGGATCGGAACGCCGAGTTCGACGGCCTTGTCGTATTTCGAACCGGGCGAATCGCCCGCGACGACGTAGGCGGTCTTCTTCGACACCGAACTGGCGGCCTTGCCGCCGCGGGCCACGATCGCCTCCTTGGCCTCGTCGCGGGAGAACCCGGTCAGCGAGCCGGTGACCACGACGGACAGCCCTTCGAGGGTGCGCTCGACACCGGCATCGCGTTCGTCGGCCATCCGGACCCCGGCCGCACGCCACTTGTCGACTATCGCGCGGTGCCAGTCGACATCGAACCACTCGGTGACGGCCGCCGCGATCGTCGGCCCCACGCCTTCGGCGGCGGCGAGCTGCTCTTCGGACGCCGACATGATCGCGTCGAGGCTGCCGAATTCGGTGGCCAGCGCGCGTGCCGCGGTCGGCCCGACATGCCGAATCGACAACGCGACGAGCACCCGCCACAGTGGCCGCGACTTCGCTCGCTCCAGGTTGTCGAGCAGCCGCACGCCGTTCGCGGACAAGCCGCCGTCCTTGGTGCGGAACAACTCGGTGCGCAACAAGTCGTCGCGTCCGAACGAGAACAGGTCGCCCTCGTCGGTGATGATGTGGTCCTTCAACAGTGCGATCGCCGCCTCGTAGCCGAGCCCCTCGATGTCGAGGGCTCCCCGGCCGGCGAGGTGAAATACCCGCTCCCGCAGCTGCGCCGGACAGCTGCGGGCATTCGGACATCGGATGTCGACGTCGCCCTCCTTGGCGGGCGCCAGCGGTGTGCCGCACTCCGGACAGTGGGTGGGCATGACGAATTCGCGTTCGGTGCCGTCGCGCAGGTCGACGACGGGGCCGAGCACCTCCGGGATGACGTCGCCGGCCTTGCGGATCATCACCGTGTCGCCGATCAGCACACCCTTGCGCTTGACTTCGGACGCGTTGTGCAGCGTCGCCAGCCCGACCGTGGACCCGGCGACCTTGACCGGCGTCATGTACGCGAACGGCGTGACCCGCCCGGTGCGCCCGACATTGACACGGATGTCGAGCAGCTTGGTTTGCGCCTCCTCGGGCGGATACTTGTAGGCCACCGCCCAGCGCGGGGCCCGCGACGTCGAGCCCAGCCGGCGTTGCAGGGCGACGTCGTTGACCTTGATCACGAGCCCATCGATTTCGTGTTCGACGTCGTGGCGGTGCTCGCCCCAATACGTGATCTGACCCTCGACGGCGTCGATGCCATCAACCAGCTTGGTGTGCTCCGACACCGGCAGGCCCCAGGCCTTGAGCGCGATGTAGGCGTCGTGCAGGCTCTTTGGACGGAACCCTTCGGTGTGGCCGAGCCCGTGACAGATCATCCGCAGCTTGCGCTTCGCGGTGATGGCGGGGTTCTTCTGCCGCAGCGACCCGGCGGCGCTGTTACGGGGGTTGGCGAACGGCGCCTTGCCCTCCTCGACCAGACTGGCGTTCAGGTTCTCAAAGTCGGCGACCCGGAAGAACACCTCCCCGCGGACCTCCAGCACGCGTGGGATCGGGTATTCGTTTGCCTTGCCGAGCCTTTCGGGGATCTCGTCGATCGTGCGCGCGTTCATCGTGACGTCCTCACCGGTGCGGCCGTCACCGCGGGTGGCCGCCCTGATGAGCTTGCCGTCGCGGTACACCAGCGACATCGCGACGCCGTCGATCTTCAGCTCGCACAGGTACCGGGGATCACCGCCTGTCTCGTTGCCTATCTCGTTGCGGACCCGGGCCGCCCAGGCCGCGAGCTCGTCCGGCCTGAACACGTTGTCCAGGGACAGCATCCGCTCAAGGTGCTCGGCCGGCGCGAAGTCGGTCGCGAAGCCGGCGCCGCCGACCAGCTGAGTGGGCGAGTCGGGGGTGCGCAATTCGGGATGGGCGTCCTCGAGCCCGGCGAGCTCGTTGAACAGCTTGTCGAACTCGGCGTCGGAGATGATCGGCGCGTCCTTGACGTAGTAGCGAAACTGGTGCTCGCGCACCTCGTCGGCCAGCTGCCGCCAGCGTCGCCGAACGTCGGGATCGATCGGATCCGCCGCCGAAGCCGTCGCCTCGTCAAGCCCCACGTCCGCAGGCTAGCCGACGCCGCCGACAGCACGCCGCGCGCTGAAGAGACTTGGGCGGATCGCGCTGGCCTTCCCGGAGGCGTTCGAGAAGATCTCGTGGGGCCGGCCGGTGTTCTGCGCGCCGAAGATGCTGGTCAAGCGGCTGGACCAGCTCGGCGGGGCGGGCGGGGCGCCGGTCGGTCCGTCGTAGTCAGACCGCTTCGGGGTCGTCGGCGAGCGCGTCGGCGGTCTTTTGCGCGAGCTCGATCGCGGTGCGCGCCCATTGCGGAGTTGCGCCCGCCAGCCCGCACGCCGGGGCAACGCCGATCCGCTCGGCCAGCACCGACCGTGCAAAGCCGAGCCGGTCGGTGACCGCGGCGGCCGCGGTGGCCACCTCCGCCACGGCCGGCGTCTTCGCGGGTGGCGTCGACGCGACGATGCCGAGCAGCACCGTGCGGCCGGTGTCGACGAACTCGCCCATACCGTCGAGGTCGGGCTGCTGCAACGTCGACGGGTCGACGGAGACGGCGTGAATGCAAGTGCGCCGCAGCATGTCCCACGGCAGTCCAGCGGCGCAGCTGTGTACTGCCACCTCGGTGCCCGCGGCGGTGACGCAGTCGTCGATCAACGCGATGGCCAGCGTCTCGTCGACGGGATGCACCGGCGTCAGGCTGGTCACACCCGTCAGCCGGCCGGCCAGCGCGGCCGGAAGCGACGGTTCGTCGAACTGCACGACGACCCGCGTTCCCAGCCGGCCGGACAATTGCGCGCGATGCGCCGCGACGCCCTCGGCCAGTGACGCCGCGAGATCGCGCAGCGCGCCCTCATCGGTGATGGCGCGGTGGCCGCCCGGCAGTTCGAGTTGGGCGGCCAGCGTGACGGGTCCGGGCGCCTGTACCTTGACGGTGCGTTCGCCGCCGCGCAGTCCGGCCTTCTCCCAGGCCTCCTCGAACGCGTCGACGTCCTCGTCGAGCAGGCTCGCCGCGCGCCGCGTCACCGCGCCGGGACGGGTGGTGATCCGGTAGCCGCGCGGCGTCGTGTCGATCGCGATGTCGACGAGCAGTGCGCCCGCGCGCCCGATGAGATCGGCGCCAACCCCGCGGGCGGGCAATTCGACCAGATGGGGCAACGAGTGCAGTTCGCCGACCACCACCTCGGCTGCCTCGCGGGGATTCTCACCGGGCCATGATCCGATACCGGTCGCGACAGCGAAAACGCTCACTGGATTAGTCTTCCAAACACGGAAGGGGGTCGCCGCCATGCCCGCACGCGCGTTGCTCTGGTGCGCGGCGGCCGTTCTGGTCTCGGGGTGCACGCACATGGTCGCGGGCAGGGTGTCGCCGCCTGGCGGCGCTCTCGACGTCGGGTCGAAATCCCCGGTCGACGTCGAGACCGTGATGCTCGACAAGGCTCGGATGCGGGCGATCACCGGTGCCGGCGAGGACCTGAACATCATCCCCAGCATGGACGGCAAGATTCCGGTCGACATCGAACAGTTCGCCAAGGACGCGCCGCCGCAATGCGGCTGGATATTCGAGGAAACGAAGACGTTCGGTGCCGATGTCGAGGGATTCCACAAGACGACGTTTCAGAATCCGCCCAGGGGCGG
>NZ_DASQVQ010000111.1:0-126472 GCF_035640695.1 Mycobacterium sp. | reverse complement strand
CGAGCTCAACATTCAGGTCGGCCAGGACGACTTGACCGAGCGGCTGGTCGTGCAGTCGCGGCAGTACGGCATCGAGCCGCAGCAGCTGCTGCAGTACCTGCAGGAGAACAACCAGCTGCCGGCGATGTTCGCCGACGTGCGTCGTGGCAAGGCGTTGGCCGCCGTGGTGCAGGGCGCCACCGTCACCGACACCGACGGCAACCCGATCGACACGGACGAGTTCTTCGGCACCCGCCCGCAGCCTGAGGGCGCCGAGCCAGAGGGTGCCCAAACGCAGCCAGCGGGCGAAGCCGCTGCGACCGGTCCGGCAGCGTCGGAGCCGGAGGCGTCGGAGACGGCTGCGACCGAGCCGGGGGCGTCGGAGACTAAAGACAGCGATGCGAATTGACGCTGTGAGCGAACGCGAGCCTGTTGGGGAGTGCGCGGCGTCGCAGGTTGGTTAGTGTCGGTGAGTACAAACGTCAGAAAGCAGGTATCCCGTGACTTCGATGCGATTGAACGGGCAGGGGCTCAACCTGGTCGACTCGGTCTATGAGCGCTTGCTCTCGGAGCGGATCATCTTCCTTGGCGCCCAGGTCGACGACGACATCGCCAACCGGCTTTGCGCTCAGGTCCTGCTGCTGGCTGCCGAGGATCCCACCAGGGACATCTCGCTGTACATCAACTCGCCGGGGGGCTCGATCAGCGCCGGAATGGCGATCTACGACACGATGGTGCTGGCGCCGTGCGACATCGCGACCTACGCGATGGGCATGGCCGCGTCGATGGGTCAGTTCTTGCTGGCCGCTGGCACCAAGGGCAAGCGCTATGCGTTGCCGCATGCTCGGATCCTGATGCACCAACCGCTGGGCGGCGTCACCGGCAGCGCGGCCGACATCGCGATTCAGGCCGAGCAGTTCGCAGTCATTAAGAAGGAAATGTTCCGACTCAACGCCGAGTTCACCGGCCAGCCGGTCGAGCGGATCATGGCGGACTCCGATCGCGACCGCTGGTTCACCGCGCAAGAAGCGCTCGAGTACGGCTTCGTCGACCACATCATCACCCGCGCCCATCTCAACGGAGTGGCACCAAAATGAATCCTGAAATCCAGCCGCAGGCGCGGTACATCCTGCCGTCGTTCATCGAGCACTCCAGCTGGGGTGTCAAGGAGTCGAACCCCTACAACAAGCTCTTCGAGGAACGCATCATCTTCCTCGGTGTGCAGGTCGACGACGCGTCGGCCAACGACATCATGGCCCAGCTGCTGGTGCTGGAGTCGCTGGATCCGGACCGCGACATCACGATGTACATCAACTCACCGGGCGGCTCATTCACCTCGCTGATGGCCATCTACGACACCATGCAGTACGTGCGCGCCGATATCCAGACCGTGTGCCTGGGTCAGGCTGCTTCGGCCGCCGCGGTGTTGCTGGCTGCCGGCACGGCGGGCAAACGGTTGGCGCTGCCCAACGCCCGGGTGCTGATCCATCAGCCGGCGTTGGCCGGTGTCATCCAGGGCCAATTCTCCGACCTGGAGATCCAGGCCGCCGAGATCGAGCGGATGCGCACGCTGATGGAGACGACGCTGGCGCGGCACACCGGCAAGGATCCCGGGGTGATCCGCAAGGACACCGACCGCGACAAGATCCTGACGGCCGAGGAAGCCAAGGACTACGGCATCATCGACACGGTGCTGGAGTACCGCAAGCTCTCCACGCAGACCGCTTGATTTCCCGCCTCCGCGGGGGGCTGGCTTGATTTCCCGCTCCGCGGGGCCGGCTTGATTTCCCGCCTCCGCTTGGGGCCGGCGTGGTTGGCCTCACGCCACCGCGGCGATCTCGGCGATGTCGGCCGGCCGCACCCGACAACACCCGCCGACGATGCGCGCACCCGCCTGAATCCATTGCGGCACGAGTTGCGGCGAGAACAGCGGGGGCCCCATCCAGGTCCGGCGAATCGCGTCCCAAAGCTCGCCGCTGTTCGGGTAGACGATCACCGGCTTGTCGGTCACGGCGCGCGCGACCTCGATCGCTTGCAACACATCGGACGGCGCGCAGCAATTGACTCCGACCGCGACGACCTCCGACACCCCGACCGCGACCGCGAACGCGTCGGCGAGTGGTTGCCCGGCGCGGGTGTACGCGCCGTCGATGGTGTAGCTCAGCCAGGCGGGCAAACCAAGCCCCCGAACCAAATCCATCAGCGCCTCGGCCTCGTCGACGTCCGGCATTGTCTCCAGGGCCAACACGTCGGCGCCCGCCTCGGCCAACACCTCGATCCTCGGACGGTGCCACTCAGCCAGCTGCGCGACGGACAGGCCGTATCGGCCGCGGTATTCCGACCCGTCGGCCAGCGCGGCGCCGTACGGCCCGATCGAGGCGGCGACCCATCCGCCGTCGAGACCGACGTCGTCGCGCGCGGCCTCGGCCAGGTGCACGCTGCGCCGCATCAGCTTCGCCGCATCGTCTCGCTCGATTCCGCGCGCCGCGAAGCCGTCGAACGAGGCTTGGTAGCTCGCGGTTGTGGCGATCATTGCCCCGGCGCGATAGAAGGCGGCGTGCACCGCGGCAATCTCCTCGGGCGCGTCCGCCAGCAATCGGGCCGACCAAAGCGCGTCGGACAGGTCGTGGCCTCGCGCTTCGAGCTCGGTGGCGAGGCCGCCATCGGTGATCAACACGGTATCGTCGGGCAGGACGAAGCCCACGAGTTCACTCTAGGGTGGCGGCGGGACGGGCCTCTCGGTCCAGTAACGGCGGCGACACGCCAAGGACACGGTGGCGCGTTCCACGTGGCCGCGGGCGCAGTCAGGGGATATGTTCTGCAAACACGAACAAATACCACCGACGCGATTCGGCTTTATCGGTCGCACCGCGCCGGAACAAGCGGGTAGCGTCGGGAACTACGGCCCGACTCTCACCGGATGAGACAGAGACGACGACGGCGAACAGGAAGTAGGACCCGACGACCATGGCGCGCATCGGAGACGGCGGTGACCTGCTGAAGTGCTCGTTCTGCGGCAAGAGCCAAAAGCAGGTCAAGAAGCTCATCGCGGGTCCGGGTGTCTACATCTGCGACGAGTGCATCGACCTGTGCAACGAGATCATCGAAGAGGAACTGGCCGACGCCGACGAGGTAAAACTCGATGAGCTGCCCAAGCCCGCGGAGATTCGCGAATTCCTCGAGAGCTATGTCATCGGCCAGGACAATGCCAAGCGGACACTGGCTGTAGCGGTTTACAACCACTACAAGCGCATCCAGGCGGGAGAGAAGGCCCGCGACTCGCGCTCCGAGCCCGTCGAGCTGACCAAGTCCAACATCCTGATGCTCGGGCCGACCGGCTGCGGCAAGACCTACCTGGCGCAGACGCTGGCCAAGATGCTCAACGTGCCGTTCGCGATCGCCGACGCGACCGCGCTCACCGAGGCGGGTTACGTCGGCGAGGATGTCGAAAACATTCTGCTTAAGCTGATCCAGGCCGCCGACTACGACGTCAAGCGCGCCGAGACCGGGATCATCTACATCGACGAGGTCGACAAGATCGCCCGCAAGAGCGAAAACCCGTCGATCACCCGTGACGTCTCGGGTGAGGGCGTCCAGCAGGCGCTGCTGAAGATCCTCGAAGGGACGCAGGCCTCGGTGCCACCGCAGGGCGGACGCAAGCATCCGCACCAGGAGTTCATCCAGATCGACACCACAAACGTGTTGTTCATCGTCGCGGGCGCGTTTGCCGGGCTGGAGAAAATCATCTACGACCGGGTCGGCAAGCGCGGCCTGGGGTTCGGCGCCGAGGTGCGCTCCAAGGCCGAGATCGACACCCAGGACCACTTCGCCGAGGTCATGCCCGAAGATCTGATCAAGTTCGGACTGATCCCCGAGTTCATCGGCCGGCTGCCCGTCGTCGCGTCGGTGACGAACTTGGACAAGGACTCGCTGGTGCAAATTCTGTCCAAACCCAAGAACGCCCTGGTCAAGCAGTACACCAGGTTGTTCGAGATGGACGGCGTCGAGCTGGAATTCACCAATGACGCGCTGGAGGCGATCGCCGACCAGGCGATCCTCCGCGGCACCGGCGCACGCGGGCTGCGCGCGATCATGGAGGAAGTGCTGCTGCCGGTGATGTACGACATCCCCAGCCGCGACGACGTCGCCAAGGTCGTGGTGACCAAGGAGACGGTGTCAGACAATGTCCTCCCGACCATCGTGCCGCGCAAACCGTCGCGCACCGAGCGTCGCGACAAGAGCGCATAGACGCCTACGGGTTCTTAGCGCTGGGCGAAAACGTCTCGGTCAGACCGGCGTGACAAGCTCGGCGGCCATGGGAAAGCTGGTGGGCACCGCTGCGATTTGCGCCAGCGACTCCACGAAGAAGTAGATCGCCTTAAAGAACTCCAGCAGATCTCCCTTTTCGAGCAACAACTTCCGATACATGACCGTCCGGAGTGCGTCGTACCCCTGGAGCAATGCTTTCCAGTCTTGGTAATCGGCCGCCAGCACGTACGTCGCGCGCACCGGCTCGGACGCGTCGAGGATGCGGCAATCGGTGACGCGATTGTCGCCCCACGCCACCAGGAGATAGCGCTCGCCACCGCCCAGCTCCGCCGGTAAGTCGCGGACGCCGAGGGCCCACGACGACTGGTATGCGAATCGAACCAGCTGGTAGAAGTCCCAATATTCGGGCAGTTTTCCCGCGCGGGTATTTTCGTCGGGGCCGGCGTCCAGCGCGGACCGCACAGCGTTGGCCCAGCCCGGACTGAAGAACATCGTCGACGTCATGGGTCAGCCGCCCGCCAGCACCGGCTCGATCTGCACGAGCAACTCCTGCAGTTCCTGGGACAGGGAAATGCCGACGTCGTTGCACTTTCGTCGCAGTTGCTGGATCAAGAGCACGCGTACTTCGTCCTCCGTCCAGCCCAAAGGCTCGTAGTACAGCTTGCGGCTGGAAACCCCGCTGATCGTCAGGATCGTGCGAAGAGTGTCGTGGATGTCCTTCAACATCGTGGGATCCCGCCGCACCGCGTCTTGCAGGTACCGCATCCCGCCCTGCACGTGCCGCGACTCGTCTCGGCACGTTGCAGTGAACCCGGTGTAGTAGGCGGGAAGGAAGCCCCGCCAGCGCGCATAGGACAGCGTGACTTTCATGACCGACAGCGCGAGCACACCCTCGATCCAGAGGAAGTACGTGGTCCCGTAGCGCACGCGAGCCCGCTGGTCATACGGATTCCTGCGCAGTTCGTCCGCCTGGTAGGCGAGCAAGCCGAATGGGCCGACAAACGTTTCCTGTACCCATGGGAACGACCGGTCGAGCACCGCCATGATGTCGTCGCCCTCGAGGCCCACCACCTCTCGATAGAACCGGTCGAAGAAAACGGTGTGCCGCGCTTCGTCCTCGATCTGGGCGGCTATGTGGAGCTTCTCCTCTTCAGTCGCGCCGATCATGAACACCGGCAACTCGATTTCCACCTGCCGCTCGCCGTGATGGAATCCGGACGCGATCCCGACGAAAGACTCCCGTTCGTCCTCGGTCATCTTCTCGGTCCAGTCGATGCGGTCCTGCGTGAAGTCGAGTTCGTAGACGTCCCACCGCTGCTTGAGGTACTTGCGGTACAGCGTGACGAAATCGGGCAATCGCCTCAGGCCGCGGTGGACATACTCGATCACATCGTCGATGTCCACTTGGCGAATCGCGTGAAGATCTCGTCGCTCGATCTCGGCGGTCTCGGCGTCCGAGAGGCTGCGCGGTCCCTCGCGCAGGACGGCGGTAGGGGTTTTCAGTTCGGACATCGGCGTCCTTCCGTTGGTATGGTCATGTTCCACCCGCGCGTCACGCGGTGGTGGTGATTTCGCCGTTCTCCTGACCGATCGCTGCATCGGAGCGATGCAGCGATCGGTCAGCGGCTTCGGGTGGCGACCCGTCGGTGCCAGCGGAGCCGCAGCAGCAGAACCCGCCGGTGCAACCCGAACGAAAGCGTGAAGGGGTCCCGCCACGGCGGGGTGCCGCGGGAAGGGGACGACTCGTCAGGTGCGATGACTTTACTGTCGCATACGGATGAACCGCCCGACCGCGACGCGCCGCGTCATCGCATAGCCGCTACCACCGTTCACTCCTACGTTGACTTTCGTTTTCCTATCCGCGATATCAAGCGCAGCGTGACCCAGGTCGACGAGCGGACGTCCGAACCGGAGACGCCGCAGTGGCATGAACGACCCGGGCTTGCCGTCGCCGCTGGCCTCGGTGTCATCCTCGCGCTCGGGTTGATCGTGTTTGCCGTGATGCAAACGGCCCAGCACGCGCGGCAGCCTTCCAGTATCCCCGTTCCGGCGCCCTCGGCCACGACCACGACGAAGCCCACGGCACGGTCCAGCACCACCACGCCCACGCCGATGCCGACAACCAGCACGACCGTCGAAAGCACGCCTGCCCAGCCGCCCAGCGCCACTGAGACGCCGACGCTCGAGACAGCCGAAACCCCGACCACGACGGGTACAACGACATTGACCAACCCGTACTCCACGACGACTCCCCCACTTGCGGGGCATGTGTGAGCGCTGTTGTTCTCATCGGTGAGAACTAAGCGGTAGGTGGGCGTCGGTGAGTTCGTCGATGATCTCGGCGATCTCGCCAACGCCGTCCCGTTGGGCGAACTGTGACTCCAGGCTGCGGGCTCGGTCGAGGTATCGCCGGTCGCTGAGTACCTCCATCACCGCGGTGCGGATCGCAGCGATCGTCGGCGTGCCGGTGCGCAGGTTGATGCCCGCGCCCGACCACGCGACGCGCGCGGCCACCTCCGGCTTGTCTTCGGTGTCACCGGCCACCACCATCGGCACGCCGTAGGCCAGCGCCCGCTGAACGGCGCCATACCCACCATTGGTGACGAGAACGTCGACCTTCGGCAGCAACATGTCGTGCGGAACGTATTCGGAGGCAAACGCATTCAGGGGCATGGGATAACCGATGTCGTCGACGTCACGGCCGCCGGTGGTGGCGACCACTGTGAGGTGATGGTCCGCGAGCGCGTCGATCGTCGGTCGCAGCAGGCGGGTGAGGTCGGCGTTGTCGACGCTGCCTTGCGTGACGTGGACGACCGGACGTCTGCGGGCATCCAGTTGTGGCCACCAGTCGGGCGCACGGAAGTTCTCGGTCCGCGGCGGCTGCACCGCCCCGACGAACCGGACATTCGCGGGCAGATCCGACCGGGGATACTCGAACGCCGGCACGGTGGGAACCAGGTACCGATCGGCGAGCGCCATCGCGTCGAAGCAGAACGCGGGCAGCGGCCGCGAACCCGCTTGTGCCAACATGCGATTGGCGGCGCGCTGCGACGGGCCCAGCATGACCTTGTGGTTGAGTACGCGTAGCCCGCGGTTGCGTAGCCGGCCGGTGATGGTGTTCACCGGCGGCAGTCCCGGCCCGAACGGCGCGGTGTCGCGGCTGCTGAGTGCCAATGGCGTGGTGGAGTACACCAGTACCGGGGGCCGGTTGGCGCGATTGCCCAGCAGCATCGGCAGCACACCCATGAAGGCGGTGTCCACGAGAATCGCGTCAAACCGCCTCTGCGCGAACAGGTCCCGCAGCGCCTTGGCCTGGTGGGGCAGCGGTTCAACCAACAGCCGCGTCACGTCGAAGTTGAGCCGCTTCATGCCGCCGGTCTGCTGGCGTTCCGGGTAGTCGATGTGCAGGCGGGACTCGTCGATGTCGGCCTCGGGCGGCAGCGGGCGGTGCTCTGCCCCGACCGCGCGCACCTTCTCGGCATGGCGGGATGAGGTCAAAAACATCACCGTGTGGCCGCGTTGCACCAATGTCGCCGCGACTGTCAGCAGTGGACCGACATGCCCAATCGGTGGCACCGATCCAATCAGAATTTCAGCCATCGTTGTTCTCCCTTGGTCGTGGGCCAACGAGAGTCGATGGTGTCGGTGATGCGGTACGTCGTGCTTGGAGTCTGCGTGGAGATCTGCTGGAGATCGCAGGTAGACCGCGTTTGGCCAGCTAGCGCTTGATCCGATCCGGGCGGGTGTAGACGTTCATCGAGTCGCCGCGTAGGAACGCGACCAGCGTGACGCCGGACTTGCTGGCCAGATCCACCGCCAACGACGACGGCGCGGACACCGCGGCGAGCACCGGGATCCCGGCCATCACGGCCTTCTGCGTCAGCTCGAACGACGCCCGCCCGCTCACCAGCAGCACCGTACCGCTCAGCGGAATCCGGTCGTTCTCCAGCGCCGAGCCGATGACCTTGTCGACCGCATTGTGCCTGCCGATGTCTTCGCGCACGGCCAGCATCGTGCCGTCGACGGCGAACAGCGCCGCAGCGTGCAACCCGCCGGTGCTCGCGAAGACCTTTTGCGAACTTCGCAGCTGGGCCGGCATGCCGCTCAGGGTGTCGGCGGCCACGGCAGACGGGTCGTCGCCCGCGCTGTAGCGGCTGATGGTGTGCACCGCCTCCAGCGACGCCTTGCCGCACACGCCGCACGACGACGTCGTGTAGAAGTTGCGGGTGACATCGACGTCGGGCATCGGGACGCCTGGTGAGAGCGTCACATCGAGCACATTGTATGTGTTGGCAACGCCGACCTCGGCACTGCGGCAATAACGCACGGTGACTACGTCATCCCGGTTGCCGATCACACCCTCGGTGAGCAGAAAGCCCTGCGCCAGTTCGATATCCGAGCCCGGTGTGCGCATCGTGACCGTGATCGGTGTACCGTTGACGCGGATCTCCAAGGGCTCCTCGACGGCAAGCGTCTCGGGCCGGGTAACCGTGTCGTCGGCGGTTAGATGGTGTGCAGGCCGTCGCGCCGTCACGCGGCCCACGCGGGCTCCAGTCGTATCACGATGGCCATCCCCATGCGCCCCAGCCTAGGACGAGTGCGGGGAGGCTAAGGCGGGGATGACCCACGCACCGCCGATCCTGTCCCCGAGTGTGTGGGTGGTGAAGCGTCAGCCGTTTTGTGGGAAGCCGAGTTCAATGCCGCCGTGGCTTGGGTCGAGCCAGCTGACGCCCCGGATGATGCGCAGCGCCTCCATGCCGTCCTCGACGAAATCGTCGGGTTGCGGGTCGATGCGCACGTCGATACCTTCCCGCTCGAAGGTCGGCAGCAGTTCCTCCATCGAGCGGAAGAAGGCCCTTTCGGACTCTTCCGCACGCTCGGGACGCCCGGAAAACTCGGTATTGATGACGTTGACTCCGAGGTCGACGGTGATCTGGATGACGCGCTTCCAGTTGCGCACCACGGCCTCGCGGGCATCCGCGTCGGGACCCGACCAGCGAAGCACCGGCAGCACCGAGGCAATGCCGACGCCGGCGTCGGCGCATGCCTTGCGGAACTGGGCGACGAGCTCGTCGTCGGCCCGGGGTGGTTGAAGAACGGGATGAAGTCGCGGTGCGGCGTCAGCTGCAGATATTCATAACCCAAATCCGCGACGAGCCGCGGGAAGTCGAGCAACCCGTAGTCATGGTGAAAGGGCGTGGGATCCAATGCAATTTTCACCGAACTACGCCTCGATGTGCTTGGCCAGCTCTACACCGACCCGCTCGCCGCTCTGCAGCGACCGCACCGCTGCCGCGCACACCGCCGTGGCGGCGTAGCCGTCCCATGCGGTGGGACCGGCGACGTTGGTCCCAGCGCGCACCGCATCGACCCACCGTTGCACTTCGATGTCATAGGCGACACCAAAGCGTTCGCGAAAGCCTGGCGTGATGCGGCCGCCCCACGTTCCGGGGCTGGACTTGCGGACCAAGCCGACATCGAGACCGATTGTTGCGCTACCATTTTCGCCGACCACCTCGGTGCGTACCTCATAGCCGACACCGGTGGTGACGAACACCTCGACGTCGACGTACCGCCCGCTGGTGGTCTCAAAGATCGCCATCTGGGGATCTTGCAAACCTTCCGGTGCGCGAGAGTTGATCCGGGGGCGAAGGATTCGCACGGCGGCGATTTCCTCGCCGAGCAGGAACCGGGTCACGTCGACCTCGTGCACCAGCGAGTCCTTCACAACCATCGTCGAATCGAAGCCCGCCGGCACGGCCGGGTTGCGGTGCACGCAGTGCATGACCAGCGGCTGACCCAATTCACCACCATCTAGCAACGCCTTGAGTTCCATGTATTCCGGGTCGAACCGACGCATGAAGCCGACCTGGATCAGCGGCGTGCCGAGTTCGGCCTCGCGCCGCACCACCTCCAGCGAGGTGCCCACATCGGTGGTCAGGGGTTTCTCACAGAGCACAGGCTTGCGTTGTTCGAGGCACGCCAGCAGCTGCTTTTCGTGCACCGCACCCGGGGTCGCCAGCAGTACCGCGTCGACGTCGTCAGACGCGATGGCGTCGAGTGCATCGGCGGCCACCCGTGCTCCCGGCACTGTCGCTGCGACCTGCTCTGCCTTGTCGGCCAGGTGGTCATTGACCACCGCGACGCGGGCACCGCTGATGCGGTTGGTGACGCGGTCTACGTGGTCGGCGCCCATCATGCCGACGCCGAGCACGGCTACTCGTAGTTCTTGATCACTCACCGGTTGTTCCTGTCAAACGAATCGGACGTTGCGGGCGCCGCAGCCGCCCAGATACTTGCGGGTACGCCGTGCGATCGGCAGCGGCGTATCGGGCGGGCACGGATACATGTCCTGTTCGACGATCGCGAACAGCTCGATGCCGAGGCGTTCGATGGCCCGCAGCACCGGCGGCAAGTCGGGGATGCCTCGTGGCGGCTCGGTCATCACGCCCTGCCGCACCGCTTCACCGAACGGCAGGTCCTCGGCCGCCACCTTCGGTCGCACGTACGGGTCGACCTGCTTGAGATGCAGGTAGCCGATCCGGTCGGGGTATTTCGCGATGATTTTGAGGTTGTCACCGCCGCAATAGGAGATGTGTCCGGTGTCCAAACAGAGGCTGACGTGCTTGGAGCGCGTGTAGTCCAGGAACCGGGAGATGTGTTCCTCGGTGTCGACGTGGCTGTCGGCGTGTGGGTGGTACTGGGCGCGAATACCATACTCCTCGTACATCTTTCGACCGATGTGGTTCATGCCGTCGGTCTTGCGCCGCCACTGCTCGTCGGTGAGACGCCGCGGTTCCAGCATCCGGCCGGTTACGGCGTCACGCCACATCTGCGGGATCACGACGACGTGGGTGCCGCCTACGGCCGCGGTCAGCTCGACAACGTCCTTGATCTCCTCCCATGTCGTGGTCCACGAGTCATGCTGATGCAGCCGTTCGAACACCGTGCCCGCGGAGAGTCGCAACCCCCGCGACTCCAATTCGTCGCGCAACCGCTCGGAGTCGGTCGGCAGATAGCCATACGGCCCCAACTCGATCCACGTGTAGCCGGCGGCGGCTACCTCATCAAGGAACCGGGTGTAGGGCGTCTGCTGCGGGTCGTCGGGGAACCACACTCCCCAGGAGTCGGGTGCGGTGCCGACGTGAATGGCGGTGCTCATGAGTTGCCTCCTGACCAGGTGGGACGCAGGTGGCTGCGCTGGTTGGCTTTGTGCCTTTCGTAGATCTCTCGCGCCGCACGGGTGGATTCGAGTTGCGACACCTCGGAAACCGGTACGTCCCACCACGATTCGCTGGACGGAGCGCTGATCAGCGGATCCGTTTCAACATGGATCACCGTGGTGTTCTCGTTGGCCTTTGCGACCTTGAGCGCGTCGGTGAAATCCGCCGCAGTGGCGACCCGGATCACTTCGGCGCCCAGGCTGGCCGCGTTGGCCGCCAGGTCGACCGGCAGCTTGTCGCCGTCGAGCCGCCCGGCTGGCCCTCGATAGCGGTATGCGGTGCCAAAACGCTGGGAGCCCAGCGACTCCGACAGGGATCCGATCGAGGCGAACCCATGGTTTTGCACCAGGATGACGATCAGCTTGATGCCTTCCTGCACGGCGGTGACCAGCTCGGTCGCCATCATCAAGTAGGAACCGTCACCCACGAGCACGAATACGTCGCGGTCGGGCGAGGCCATCTTCGCGCCGAGTCCGCCGGCAACTTCGTAGCCCATGCAGGAGTAGCCATACTCGACGTGATAGCCCTTGGGGTCTCGGGTGCGCCACAGCTTATGCAGGTCCCCGGGCATCGAGCCCGCCGCGCATACCATGACGTCGTGCGGGTCGGACAGCGTGTTGACCAATCCGATGACCTGGTTCTGGTTCAGGCCGACGCTGTCGTCGTCGACGCGGTAGGCCGTGGCGACGGTGTTGTCCCACTCCGCGTTCAGCCGCGCGACCTCGTCAAGCATGTCGGTGGCGACGGCGTAATCGGGCAGCGCGGCGTCGAGCGCCTCGATCGTTTCGCGGGCGTCCGCGACGATCGAAAACCCGCTGTGCTTCACCGAATCCAGGGGAGCAACGTTGATGTTGACGAACCGCACGTCAGGGTTCGTGAACGCGCTGCGCGACGCGGTCGTGAAATCGCTGTACCGAGTTCCGATCCCCACCACGACATCGGCATCGGCGGCCACCGCGTTGGCGGCCGTGGTGCCCGTCGACCCGATTGCGCCGAGCGACCTGGGATGGTCATACGGCAGCGAACCCTTGCCGGCCTGGCTCTGCCCGACGGGGATGCCGGTGCGGGTGCAGAACCGGTCGAGCGCTTCGGTGGCGCCGCTGTAGATCACGCCGCCGCCGGCGACAATCAGCGGCCGTTTGGCCGAAGCGACGATCGACGCGGCGCGCTCGACCTCCGCACGTTCGGGCACCGGTCGGCGAATGTGCCAAGCACGTTCGGCGAACAGCGATTCTGGCCAGTCGAATGCCTCAGCCTGCACATCCTGAGGCATCGCGATCGTGACGGCGCCGGTATCGGCGGGATCGGTGAGCACCCGCATCGCTCCGATCAACGCGGCCGGCAACTGCTCGGGCCGCCAGACTCGGTCGAAGAACCGCGATACCGGCCGGAACGCGTCGTTGACCGTGACGTCGCCCGCGTCGGACCGCTCGAGTTCTTGCAGCACGGGAGCGCTGACCCGAGTGGCAAACGTGTCGGCCGGCAGCAGCAGCACCGGGAGCCGGTTGATGGTGGCCAATGCGGCCCCGGTCACCATGTTCGTCGCGCCCGGCCCGATCGACGTGGTGACGGCCCACGTCCGCAGCCGGTCCGTCATCCGCGCATACGCGACCGCGGAGTGGACCATCGCCTGCTCGTTACGACCCAGCACGTAGGGCAGTGTCGTCGGGTCCTCGAGTTCTTCCTGCAACAGCGCCTGCCCGAGGCCGGCCACGTTGCCATGGCCGAAGATGCCGAAGCAGCCGGCAAAGAAGCGGTGTCGTTCGCGGTCGCGCTCGACGTACTGGGCGGCAAGGAATTTGACGGTCGCCTGCGCTACGGTGAGCCGGACAGTGGGTTCTGTTGCCATGGCTAGTCTCCTGCTCGCAACGGGAGTCGCGGGTCGACCTGTTGGTGGTCCCAGGTATCGCGGAGCCAATCCTGATGCGGGTCGAAACTGATCAGCCAGGCCCGCTTCGGGCCGGAGCCCGCCATCACGTTGAGGTAATACATGTGGTGGCCCGGTGCGGCGATCGACGGGCCGTGGTAGCCGTGCGGTACCAGAACGACGTCCCCCGACCGCACTTCCTCGAGCACCTCGATCGGGCGTGCGGGCGTGCCATACACCCGGTGATAGCCGAACCCCGGTGTGCCGGTTGGCCCGTCGTGGATCTCGAAGTAGTAGATCTCCTCGAGCTGTGTCTCGACCGCGGTGTTCTCGTCGTGCTTGTGAGCCGGATAGGACGACCAGTTGCCCGCTGGCGTGATCACCTCGCACGCGATGATCGAGTCGGCCTCGAAGACGTCGGCGGTGGCGAAGTTGTGCACCTCGCGACTGCAGTTGCCGGCACCGCGCAGTTCGACCGCCACGTTGGCCGCGGCACCGTAGCGGAACGGCAGCTGCCGGCCGGCCCGCGCGCCGCACAACGCGACCCTAGCACCGGTTGCGCTGGAGATGCGGAAGTCGTTGTCGCGGCCGACGTAGGCGAAGTCCGTCGGTCCGTGGAACACCGATTGCCTTCCCGCCAGATCGAACTCGTCGCCGTCGCACGAAACGTCGGCCGAGCCGGAAAGCGGCACGACAAGAATCTCGTCATCACCCGACTGGCGATCGATCGATTCACTCGGGCCCAGTTCGACCACCCACAGACTGGATTCGGCCCAACCCGCCGACTCCGGCGTGATCGACACCGTGAACGGGTGGGTTCCGCTCGACTCCGCGGGCACGTACAGCTTGCCGTTCACGTTTGAATCCCTCAGCGCACCAAAGACACCGCGGTGTCGACCGCGGCGGAGACGTTGTCGTCAGCGGGGTACAACAAGGTCCGACCGACGACCAGTCCACGAACCGACGGGAGCGTCAGCGCCTTGGCCCAGCTGGCGAACGTTGCGTCGGCGTCGGTAGGGTCACCGCCGAGCAGCAGCGTCGGCAGCGTCGTCGCATCCATGACGCGCTCCATCTCGTCGACCACGGGCAGTTTCATCCAGGTATACGCCGACGTCGAGCCGAGACCCTGCGCGATGTGGATGGACTTGATCACCGCGTCTGGGCTCAGGTCATTTCGCACCTTACCGTCGACCCGGTTCGACATGAACGGCTCGAGCATCGCCATCAGCCCGTGCTCGGCCAGTTCGTCGACGGCGCGGGCACATTCGGTGAGCATCGACAGGGTGCCCGGGTCCTGCGGATCAATGCGGCACAGCATCTTCGCGCCGTTCATGCGGGCTCGCGCGCTGGCGGCCGCGGTGGTGCCGGTCATCCGGTCGTCGAGTTCGAAGCTGGCGCCTGCCAGGCCGCCGCGGTTCATCGACGAGATGACGACCTTGTCCTGCAGCGCGCCGAGCAGCAACAGGTCTTCCAGGATGTCGCTGGTGGCCAGCACGCCGTCGACGCCCGGATTGGCCAGCGCGGTGCGCAGCCGGTCGAGCAGGTCGGTGCGGCTGTTCATCGCGGTCGGGCGGTCGCCGACCGACAGCGCGCCGCGCGCCGGGTGGTCGGCGGCGACGATCATCAGCCGGCCGTCGCCGCACACGGTCGGCCGGGTGCGACGGGCGGCCCAGGCCCGCGCGATGGCGGCCGGATCCGCCATGCGGAGATCGGTCAGTTCGGCGTAGGTGGTGGCGAAGCCGCGGTCAGGCATTGGCCGCCTCCGTGGCAGATTCGGCGAGATCGGCCACCTCGGAAGCGGTTGGCATCGCCGTCGAGCACTCCAGCCGAGCCGCGACGATCGCGCCGGCAGCGTTGGCGTAGCGCAACGTCTTCTCGAGTGGCCAGCCACCGAGGAGACCGTGGCACAGACTGCCGCCGAAGCTGTCGCCCGCGCCGAGGCCGTTGACCACCTTCACCGGAACCGGTGCGACGGTGACACTTTCGTTGCGGGTGCGACCGAGGACACCCTTGGGGCCCTGCTTGACGATCGCCAGCTCGACGCCGAGGTCTAGCAGCGCGTCGGCGGCGCGACCCGGATCGGACTCGCCGACCGCGACCGCGCACTCCTCCCGGTTGCCGACCGCGACGGTGACGTGCCCGAGCGCGCGGCGAATGTGTTCGCCGGCCGCGGCGGGGGATGCCCAGAACATCGGCCGCCAGTCCAAGTCCAGTACGGTGAACGGCTTGCGTGCGCGCGCCTGGAACGCCGCAAGATGCGTGCTGCGGCTTGGCTCTTCGGACAACCCGGTGACGGTGGACCAGTACAGCCGCGCGTCGTGAACCGCACGCATATCGATATCCTCGGCACGCACCTGCAGGTCGGGCGCCGTCGGCTTGCGGTAGAAGTACAGGGGGAAGTTGTCCGGCGGGAAGATCTCGCAGAACGTGACGGGCGTCGAGTTCTCGGTATCGGTCACCAGACGAGAGTTGTCGACGCCGAGCCGCGCCAGCTCGCGCGACACGAAACGGCCGAACGGGTCGTCACCGACGCCGGAAATGAGCGCCACCTGCCGGCCCAGCCGCGCGGCGGCAACGGCCACGTTCGCCGCGGTGCCGCCGAGGAACTTGCCAAACGACGTCACGTCTTCCAGGCCGACGCCGACCTGAAGCGGGTAGATGTCGACACCGCTGCGGCCGATGGCGAGGACGTCCAGTGCCTGCGTGCTGGTCAAATCGGCTCCCGGGCATTGTGGCGAGTGATTGATTACGACTGTGCACTGTGTCACCCGATCGTGTCAACCATTTGTCCTGACATTCGGACTTTCAATCATGACGATGTTACGATGCAGCTACTCTTATCTGGTCCGAGTACGAGATCGGAGACGACGTGCCGCTGTCGGTTGAACTCGACAGGTCAAGCCCTGTGCCGCTCTACTACCAATTGGCACAAGCGATCGAGGCGGCCATCCGCGACGGGGAGCTGTCGCCGGGCGATCGCTTCGAGAACGAGCTGGCGCTGGCGAAGCGGCTCACGCTGTCGCGGCCGACCACCCGCCGGGCGATCCAGGAACTCGTCGACAAGGGTCTGCTGGTGCGCAAGCGCGGTGTCGGCACGCAGGTGGTGCAAAGTTCCGTGCACCGGCGGGTAGAACTCACCAGCCTGTTCGACGACCTCGTCCGGGCCGGCCAGGAGCCGACCACCCAGCTGCTGGACTACCAGGTCGGAAGGCCAGATGAAGAGGTGGCGCGGGAACTGAACGTGTCTGGCGACCACGACGTGGTGGCGATCCACCGGTTGCGCCGCGCGAACGGCGAGCCGTTGGCGCTGATGATGAACTACCTGCCCGTGGAGATCGCGCCGGAGCCAACCGAGCTGGAGCACACCGGGCTCTACCAGTCACTGCGCGGGCGCGGCGTGCACATCCGGCTGGCCCGCCAGCGTATCGGCGCCCGCGGCGCGACCAGGGCCGAGGCTCGTCTGCTGGAAGAGAAGCCCGGTGCGCCGCTGCTGACCATGAACCGCACCGCGTTCGACGACTCGGGCAGCGCCGTCGAGTACGGTACGCACTGCTATCGCGCGTCCCGCTACTACTTCGACACCACGCTCGTCGACCGGTAGTGGCCGACGCCTGGCGCGCATCCGTTATCGCGCCCACGGCACCGGGTACGTCCCTCGGCATGGCAACGGTCAATGTGACGGTGCGCTCGGACATCGAGCCCTCCCAGGCGTGGGCATTGGCGTCGGACCTCAAGCGCTTCGGCGAGTGGATGACGATTTTCGGTGGCTGGCGAGGCGAGGTGCCGACGACGATCGGCGAAGGCACTTGCGTGTCCTCCTGCATCAAGGTCAAGGGTTTTCGCAACGTCATTCACTGGACGATCACCCGGTACGAGGAACCGCACCTAATCGAGTTGACCGGGCGAGGCCGCGGCGGCATCCGTATCGCCTTGAGAATGATCATCACGGATTGCCGGCCGGGCTCGGCGTTTCATCTGATTGCCGATCTGTCGGGCGGTCTTCTCGCCGGGCCCATCGGCCGGTTAGTGGCCAAGATCATCGAGGCGGATGTGCGCAAGTCGGTTGCCAATCTCGCCGCGTTGCAAGGCGCGCGGTGAACGCGTCGCGAGAACCTCTGCGGCGCCACCACGCTGTCGCCCGTCGATCCGCCGGACGCGCTCGAGGATCGGCGGGTCGCCGAACACCATCTGCGTGCACACTGCAACGATGCAGACGAGCATTTGACATGCAGTCTTAATGTCCGAACAAAGTCTTGACTTTCAGCTGTAAGCCGTATTACATCGATTCCTATCGGGTGTCGTCGGCCCTGAAGGGCAAGGAGTAACGATGAGGTTTCGTCCACTCGCCGCGATCGCCGGAGCAAGCATTCTCATCGTCGGCCTCGCGGCGTGTTCGAGCACGGGCGGCAAACCCCGCGAAACGGGCGGCGGGATGGGCGCGGGGACCGCGGACACCCCACGGATGACGGTCGCGATGATCACGCATGAAGCGCCCGGCGACTCGTTCTGGGATCTGATCCGCAAGGGTGCCCAGACCGCCGCGAAGAAGGACAACATCGAACTGCGCTACTCGAACGACCCCGAGGCTCCCAACCAAGCCAACCTTGTGCAGACCGCCATCGACAGCGGCGTCAAGGGAATCGCGGTCACATTGGCTAAACCCGACGCGATGCGGGCCGCCGTCGCAACCGCCGAGTCGAAGGGAATTCCGGTCGTGGCCTTCAACTCCGGGCTGAAGGACTGGCAGGCGATGGGCGTGAAGGAGTACTTCGGCCAGGACGAGTTCATCGCCGGGCAGGCCGCCGGCGACCGGCTGGCAAAGGACGGCATCAAGAAGACGCTGTGTGTGATCCAGGAGCAGGGCCACGTCGGACTGGAATCCCGCTGCGCGGGCGTCAAGAGCAGCTTCGCGCAAACGGAGAACCTCAACGTCAACGGCAAGGACATGCCTTCGGTCGAGTCGACGATCACCGCGAAGCTGCAGCAGGATCCGGGCGTCGACAGCGTTCTGGCGCTGGGCGCACCATTCGCGCTGACCGCCGTGCAGTCGGTCAAGAACGCCGGCAGTTCGGCGAAGGTGGAAACCTTCGACACGAACGCCGCGCTCGTGCAGTCCATCAAGAATGGCGAAGTTCAGTGGGCGGTCGATCAGCAGCCTTTCCTGCAGGGTTATCTCGCCGTTGACTCGTTGTGGCTGTACCTGAACAACGGCAACGTGATCGGTGGCGGACAGCCCACGCTGACCGGACCGGCCTTCATAGACAAGTCGAACATCAACGCCGTCGCCGACTACGCCAAGAACGGAACGCGCTAATGACTACTCAGGTCGAGATCTCCCATGAAGTCGTCCGCGACGAGCGAGTCAAGGAACGAAACAAGCTGCAGCGTCTGCTGATTCGCCCCGAGATGGGTGCGCTGATCGGGGCTGTCGCGATCTTCGTCTTCTTCATGATCGTGGCACCGCCGTTCCGCAGCCCAGAGGCGCTGGCCACGGTGCTGTACGCCAGCTCGACGATCGGGATCATGGCGTGTGCCGTGGCGCTGTTGATGATCGGCGGCGAGTTCGACCTATCGGCCGGCGTCGCGGTGACCACCAGCTCGCTCGCCGCGTCGATGCTTGCCTACAACTTGCACCTGAATCTGTGGACCGGTGCGGGTCTGGCACTGATCGTGGCGCTGGCGATCGGGTTCTTGAACGGGTATCTGGTGATGAAGACGAAAATCCCCAGCTTCCTGATCACGCTGAGCACGTTCCTGATGCTCACGGGCGTCAACCTCGCTGTCACCAAACTGATTTCGGGCCAGGTGGCCACACCGAGCGTGTCCGACATGCAGGGCTGGGATTCCGCGCGGGCGGTGTTCTCGTCGACGTTCACGTTCGTCGGTGTGCAGGTGCGAATCACCGTGTTGTGGTGGCTGTTGTTTACCGCCGTTGCGTCGTACGTGTTGTTCAAGACCCGCATCGGCAACTGGATCTTTGCCGTCGGCGGCGATCAGGACAGTGCCCGCGCTGTCGGTGTGCCGGTGAACAAGGTGAAGATTGGCCTGTTCATGTTCGTCGGCGTCTGCGCCTGGTTCGTCGGCATGCACCTGTTGTTCGCGTTCAACACCGTGCAGTCGGGTCAGGGCGTCGGTAACGAGTTCCTCTACATCATCGCCGCGGTCATCGGCGGCTGCCTGCTCACCGGCGGCTACGGCACCGCGATCGGCGCAGCGATCGGTGCGTTCATCTTCGGCATGACGAATCAGGGAATCGTCTATGCCGGCTGGAACCCCGACTGGTTCAAGTTTTTCCTCGGCGCGATGCTGCTGTTCGCGGTGATCGCCAACAACGCCTTCCGTGCCTACGCCGCGAAGAGGTGACCCCGTGACCGCAACCGTCGATCGTCCCGTGGAGGAAGCTCCGTCCGGGGGCAAGGTGCCGCTGGTCGAGATGAAGAGTGTGGGCAAGACTTACGGCAATATTGTTGCGTTGAAGGATATTTCGCTGCGGTGCCACGCCGGTGAGGTGACGTGCATCCTCGGCGACAATGGGGCGGGCAAGTCCACGCTGATCAAAATCATCGCCGGCCTGCACCAGCCGACAGAGGGTGAGTTCTTCGTCGACGGCGAGGCGACGAGGTTCAACTCGCCGGCCGAGGCGCTGGCCAAGGGCATCGCGACCGTGTACCAGAACCTGGCCGTGGTCCCGCTGATGCCCGTGTGGCGCAATTTCTTCCTGGGTCAGGAGATTCGGAAGAAGAGCTTCCCGTATTCGTTGGACGCCAATGCAATGCGGGCAACCACGCTGTCGGAGCTGTCGAAGATGGGCATCGACCTCCCCGACGTCGACGTACCGATCCAGTCGCTCTCGGGCGGCCAGCGGCAGTGCGTCGCGATCGCGCGGGCCGTGTTCTTCGGAGCGCGCGTGTTGATCCTCGACGAGCCGACCGCCGCACTGGGCGTCAAGCAATCGGGGGTTGTGCTCAAGTACATCACCGCGGCCAAGGAAGCCGGTTTCGGCGTGGTGTTCATCACCCACAACCCGCACCACGCGCACATGGTGGGCAACCACTTCGTGCTGCTGAACCGCGGCAGGCAGCGGCTTGACTGCACCTACGACGACATCACGCTGGAGCATCTGACCGCCGAGATGGCCGGCGGCGACGAACTCGAGGCGCTGTCACACGAACTGCGCGGCGGCCAAGGGTAGATCGCCCTGCGCTCGAGCGTGCGTGTCGCGCCAACGACGCGCCGTCCGGGTATCAGGTCGAGATCACCGACACGCCGTCGCCGTGGTGCACATAGACCCGTGATCCGTCGGAACTGAGGGTCAGGTCAAACGGGTCGGCGCCGACCGCGATCGTCGATGCGACGGTGCCGCCGGCGGTGTCGATTACCGAAACCGAGTCGTCGCGGGTGTTGGCGACATACGCACGTGACCCGTCGGGGCTGACCGCGATGCGGCAGGGCTGACCACCGACCGCGATCGTGGCGGTGACGGTGCCGTTGTCGGTCTCGATCGCCGAGACGGAGTCGTCACGGAGGTTGACGGCGTAGGCCCGACTGCTGTCCGGACTGACCGCGACGTCCCAGGGGTGGCGGCCGACCTTAATCGTGGTGACCACGCTGGTTTCGGTATCGATCATCGACACGGCATGGCGATTCGTAGACGTGACGTACGCACGGGCGCTGTCCGGGCTAAACACCAAGGGAGACAGCTCATCACCGAACCTGAGGGTTGCGATCACGTTGTGGTACGCGTCGCTGCGCGGGTCCGCGTCGATCACATGCAGCGATCCGTGGTGAGTGGTGTTGACGTAGACGCGGTGACCGTCGGGGCTGACCGCCACGCGGTACGGGCGACCGCGTACCGGGATTGTCGCGATCGCGTTCGTATCCATCTCGATCGCGGTCACGGCGTTGTTGCCGCGACCGATCGCGTAGACCCGCGTTCCATCCGGCGTCAACCGCACGTCCGCGGGCGAATCGGTGAGGTCGATCCGGGTAATGACGGTGTTGCAGCTCGGACTGCGGGGGTCGGTGTCGATTATCGAAATGTAGGCCTCGTTCTCGTTGATCGCGTACGCGCGAGTGCCACCGAGACCCGGCACCACGCCGGTGCACCATGCGGCACCCACATCGATGGTGGCGATCACTGTGCGGTAGGTGCCGCTGCGGCGATCCGTGTCGATGACCGAAATCGACCCGTCGTGGTAGTTACTGACGTAAGCGCGGGTGCTGTCGGGGCTGATCACCACAGCCGACGGATACGCGCCGACCGCTACGCTGACCGGCTCGGCCGACGCATCTTGCACCGTGACCGACTCGTTGTCGGTGTCGGTGGTGTAAATGCGGTCGGCGTTCGCATCGAGCGTGACGTCGCAGACGGCCCTGTCCACGTCGACCGTTCGCACTGTTTGCTTCGGACGCCAGCCTTGGGTGACCGTTCGCCGCCGGTCCGGCGCGATCACCGAGACGGCGTTCGACGAGAAGTCAGTGAAATAGGCCCAGCCGGTGCGCGGGTCCACCGTGATGTCGTACGGCGCACCGGCGGAGATGGTTGTGACGGCTGCCGTTGCGAGATCGATCACCGAGATCGAGCCCGCTTGTCGCGACGTGTCCAGCTCGGTGACGAAGGCGAACCTGTTATCGCTGCCGATCGCGACACCGATGGGGTGAGCACCAACCAGGATGGTCTCGTCAACCGTTCCGGTGAACAGGTCGATCACCGACACCGAGCCGCTCCCAACATTGGTCACGTACGCGCGATCTCCGTCGGGGCCGACGGCCACGCGGCCCGGATTCTTGCCGACCCGCACCGTCGTGGTCACGGAATGTGTGGTGGCCTCGATGAGCGAAACGGAGTCGTCGTCGTTGTTGACGACGTAGATGTACTTGCCGTCGGGGGTGATCGCCACACCCGTCGGGCCGGCGCCGACCGCAACGGTGTCGCACACGGCGCCGAGCGCGGTGTCGATCACTGAAACCGAGTTGTCGGACTGAGTAGTGATGTACGCACGTGCGCCGTCCGGGCTGACGACAACCCCGAATGGGTTGTTTCCTACCGGAACCGTGGCCGTGACGACGCGGCTGGCCGTGTCGATCACCGAGACCGAATTATCGGCGGCGTTAGCAACATATCCACGGGTGCTATCCGGGTCCATCGCTATGCCATACGGGCCGCTGCCAACGCGGATCGTTGCCGTGACTGTTCTGGTTGCGGTATTGACAACCGACACCGATGCATCGGCACTATTCACCACGTATGCGCGGGTACCGGCGGGGTCGAGCGTAATCGCGGTGGGGAAGGCGCCGACTGGCACGGCTGCGCCCAAGATCTTGAAATTTCTGTGGGTTTCGGCGTAGTCGACGGATTCGGCAGTCGCCGGTTTGACGAGTGTCTGCCGCCGACGGGCGTGGCGGTGCGGTGTGCGGCGAAACGTCCCACCGACCCGATCGAGCACCGGCGGCGGCGTTGCTGACGCGACGGCGCTAGCAATAGCTGGCGGCACGAAGCTCATGGGCCCCGCCCGGATTGGCAAATCCCGACCCATGGTTATTGAGCATATGTTCGACACATGCGTACGGCATGCGTAATGCACTACCCGAATTTGCGCGCCTTCGAATTCAACTGCTTCAAACTAGCCAGGGTGATGCCAGCCACTGGTGGGCCGCGTCGGCGGTGCCGAGCGGCGGCGGCGCCACGGCACATGTCGTGCGTGAACTACACGCTGGCCTGACCTCGCCCGAGCGCCTCGCACACCCCAGGAGATCGGCGGCCCCGGCGATTTCACTGCCCGATCTGCTGGACCGGCGCGTGCCGCCGCCGTGTTGCCTGCGGAGCCGCTTCGACCGTCGCCGGTTCAGGTGGTGACGCCGTTGCACATGCCCGGCTAGTGCCCGCCCCGCAACGAGCCAGCTCGGCTGAGAAGTGCTAGCTGAGCTAGCAAGCGTCCTTAGAATTCGCACGACACAACAGTGACGAAAACCACAGTTCCAGCGTGCGGGGCGCGTGTCACGCTCGGTGACCTCCCTATTTTGGTGCACCCTGAGTGTGGAGCTATACGCGAGGGCGGCGAAGGATACCTAAGGAAAGTGCAATAATGGTACTGACAGTGACAGAAAATTGGTGGCACGCCAGCGAGCAGCGGTGAAAGGTGGGTTGTCCGTGGGCCTCAGCGGCAACGGCGCCAAGTTAGACAGTTCAGACACTGAGGTAGGCGGCGGCTCCGCAGGCTCGGCGCCGGGGCGCCAGAAACTGGAAAAGGTCGTTATCCGATTCGCGGGCGACTCCGGCGACGGCATGCAGCTGACCGGCGACCGATTCACGTCTGAAGCAGCGCTTTTCGGCAACGACCTGGCCACCCAACCGAACTTTCCCGCCGAGATTCGCGCCCCGCAGGGCACGCTGCCCGGCGTGTCGTCGTTCCAGATTCAGATCGCCGATTACGACATTCTCACCGCCGGCGACCGCCCCGACGTCTTGGTCGCGATGAATCCGGCCGCGCTGAAGGCCAACGTCGCCGACCTGCCCCGCGGCGGATTGATCATTGCCAACTCCGACGAGTTCACCAAGCGCAACCTCGCCAAGGTCGGTTACGAGTCCAACCCGCTGGAATCCGACGGCCTGTCGGACTATGTCGTGCAATCCGTACCGATGACGTCGCTGACGCTTGGCGCGGTCGAGTCGATCGGCGCCTCTAAGAAGGACGGCCAGCGCGCCAAGAATATGTTCGCGCTCGGGCTGCTCTCGTGGATGTACGGCCGCGAGCTCGAGCACAGCGAGGCGTTCATCAGGGAGAAATTCGGCCGTAAGCCCGACGTCGCCCAGGCCAACGTGCTGGCGCTGCGCGCCGGCTGGAACTACGGCGAGACCACCGAGGCGTTCGGCACCACCTATGAGGTACCTCCGGCCAAGCTGCAACCGGGCGAGTACCGGCAGATCTCCGGTAACACCGCGCTGGCCTACGGCATCATCACGGCCGGCCAGCTTGCGGGCATCCGGGTCGTGCTCGGTAGTTACCCGATCACGCCAGCGTCCGACATCCTGCACGAGCTGTCCAAGCACAAGAACTTCAACGTCATCACGCTGCAGGCCGAAGACGAGATCGCAGGCATCGGCGCGGCGCTGGGCGCGTCCTACGGCGGCGCGATCGGCGTGACGAGTACGTCGGGCCCCGGCCTGTCGCTGAAGTCCGAGGCGATCGGCCTCGCCGTGATGACCGAGCTGCCGCTGTTGGTTATCGACGTGCAACGCGGTGGCCCGTCCACGGGTCTGCCCACCAAGACCGAGCAGGCCGATCTGCTGCAGGCGTTATATGGGCGCAACGGCGAATCGCCGGTCGCGGTGCTGGCCCCGCGGTCGCCGTCGGACTGCTTCCGGGCCGCCCTGGAGGCGGTGCGTATCGCGCTGACCTATCACACACCGGTGCTGCTGCTGTCCGACGGAGCAATCGCCAACGGCTCCGAGCCGTGGCGCATCCCGGATGTCAGCACGTTCGAACCGATCGAGCACACGTTGGCCCAGCCCGACACGCCCTTCCAGCCCTATGCCCGGGATCCCGAGACGCTGGCGCGTCAATTCGCCGTTCCCGGCACGCCCGGTCTCGAACATCGCATCGGTGGACTGGAGGCGGCCAACGGCTCCGGAAACATCTCTTACGAGCCGGCCAACCACGACCTGATGGTCCGGTTGCGCCGAGCCAAGATCGACGGTATTACGGTTCCCGACCTCGAGGTCGACGACCCGACCGGCGACGCCGACCTGCTGATGCTGGGTTGGGGCAGCAGCTACGGTCCGATCGGCGAAGCCTGCCGGCGCGCGCGCCGCAAAGGCCTGAAGGTGGCTCAGGCGCATCTACGTCACCTGAACCCCTTCCCGGCCAACCTCGGTGACGTGCTGCGTGGTTACCAGAGGGTCGTGCTGCCGGAGATGAACCTCGGTCAGTTGGCGCTACTGCTGCGCGGGAAGTATCTGGTCGATGTGCAATCGGTGACCAAGGTGGCCGGGATGGCGTTTCTGGCCGACGAGGTCGAGGGCATCATCGATGCCGCCCTGGACGGGACGCTTGCCGGGAAGGAAAGTGACAAGGCCAAGTTCGCCAGGCTGGCGGCGGCCACCATAGGAGCTAGTGCATGACTGACGCGATAGGTACGGATCTGGGCCTGACCGCTACCAGCGGTGTGCCCGCCACCGACCAGCCGCAGAAGGCCAAGGACTTCACCAGCGACCAGGAGGTCCGCTGGTGCCCCGGCTGCGGCGACTACGTCATCCTCAACACGATCCGCAACTTCCTGCCCGAGTTGGGGTTGCGCCGCGAGAACATCGTGTTCGTCAGCGGCATCGGATGCTCGAGCCGCTTCCCCTACTACTTGGAGACCTACGGCCTGCACTCCATTCACGGTCGCGCGCCGGCCATCGCTACCGGGCTTGCCGTGGCGCGGGAGGACCTGTCGGTCTGGGTCGTGACGGGTGACGGCGACGCCCTCTCGATCGGCGGCAATCACCTGATCCACGCGCTGCGCCGCAACGTCAACATGACCATTCTGCTGTTCAACAACCGGATCTACGGCCTTACCAAGGGCCAGTACTCGCCGACGTCCGAGGTCGGCAAGATCACCAAGTCGACGCCGATGGGTTCACTGGACTATCCGTTCAACCCGGTCTCGCTTGCACTGGGCGCGGAGGCGACGTTCGTGGCCCGTGCGTTGGACTCCGACCGCAAGGGGTTGTCCGAGGTGCTGCGCGCCGCCGCCGCCCACCGCGGCTCGGCGCTCGTGGAAATCCTGCAGGATTGCCCCATTTTCAACGACGGATCGTTCGACTTGCTGCGCAAGGACGGCGCGGAGGAGCGCGTGATCAACGTCGCCCAGGGCCAACCGATCACCTTCGGCAACAACGGCGAGTACTGCGTGGTGCCGTCCGGGTTCGGGCTCGAGGTGGCCAAGACGGCGGACGTTTCGGTCGGCGAGATCGTCGTGCACGACGCCACCCTCGAGGACTCGGCCTACGCATTCGCACTCTCGCGGCTGTCGGAGCAGAATCTCGAGCACTCCGTGATGGGTATCTTCCGCAACATCACCAGACCGACGTACGACGATGCGGCGCGGGCCCAGGTCCACGGCGCCGTCGAGGCGAAGGCACACGACAGCGCGGCGCTGCAGCAGCTGCTGAGCGGCCGCGACACATGGACGGTCAACTGACGTGACCGCCGCCGCTCCGCTCGCCGGGGTGGTGCTGGCGGGTGGAGCGTCGCGCCGCATGGGCCGCGACAAGGCCACTCTGCCGTACCGCGGCGCGACACTCGTCGAATACGTGGTCGGGGTCGTGAAGCACCGCTTCGATCCCGTTTTCGTCGTCGCCGCGCCGGGCCAGCGGTTACCGGCGGTCCAGGCCAAGATCCTGCGTGACGAGGTGCGCGGCGTCGGACCACTGGCCGCGACGGGGATTGGCTTGCGCGCCGCCCGACAGGTCGGCGCCGAATGGGCGTTTGTCTGCGCCACCGACATGCCGTTCCTGGACACTGAATACCTCGACATGTTGCTGGGCTGCTCGCGGAACCTGGCCGCCGACGTGGTGCTGCCCTGGGACGGGCGAGACCACTACCTGGCCGCGCTGTATCGTACGACGCTGGCAGAGCGCATCGACGCGCTCGTTGCCGACGGCGAACGCAGCATGGCCGCGTTGGTCAATGTCGTCGACGCGCAGCGCATCGTGACCGACCGCTCCATACCGCTGACCAACGTCAACAGCGCCACCGACCTGAGCGCCATCAGCTCCTAGCCCCAAATAAATCAGCAAATTCTCTTAGCAACATTATTTGATGTCCGTCAGGCTAATAGCTGTTGTGGCTTATCACGCGCATCGTTATCTTATCGCTACTTGTGGCGAGGTGTCTCTGCCGAAACACCTTAAAACCATTGACGATTGAACCGACGGTGGGCGGGAACCCCGTCCGTCCGACCAAGATCGCAATTTGGATGCTCGGCCGCCAAAGTGGGGCCTTCATAATAACTTTCGGCGAGCATCGAGTTAACCTAGCGCCGTGTCCGTTGAGGCGAGGGTACGTCCCACGGTGCACGTTATCTCCATAATCCGTTGCGCTGAAGGCGATTTGAGTTCCGCAGGTGACTACCGCCGAATTGTGCTCACATGCGAGCCAACGTGTCTGAAACAGGCTGTGGCACAATCAGTTTAGGTGTATTGACCACGAATTAACCGGCTGTGCAGCATCCTACGAGGGTCATGGGCAGCTTGGCGACCAATGTCGGTGTCGCCGAACAATCTTGACGATGCTGATTGGGGTGGCCCACGTCACAGATTCCGGGTGATTTGAGTCACGCTGCGCTCCGTGAAGCCGCGTGTCGTACCGAACGCAAATTGACGTGGTGACCTGCGGGAACCATAAGTTTCCCTCGCCGTGATCGTTCCGTTACCTGCTTGCGATCTGTGCGTCGCCGATGTGACTTACCGCGAACTGGTTTGTACGGTCCCCTTCGTCCCGCAATGGGCAAACAAATTCAAATCGCGGAACCTGCGTGTGAGTTGGGGCTGCGGAGGGCCGAACGGCCCTCGGTGGCCGCCGGGTGCGAGGCCCGGTGAGGCCGGTGGTGCCTCCCCGTCGGGCCTGACCGAGACGGCCCGATCCGATCAACTACCCGCCGACGGAAGGCAGTCAAAGCCGGATGTGGGCGGTGTGCGGCGCGCGCTTGGCGAAAGGAATGAAGTGACGAAGATCCGTAAGCCGTTCACCAGGGCGCTCACGCTTGCCGGCGTTGGCGGCGCGCTCGCCGTCGCCCCCCTGGCGATGTCCACGAGTACCGCGCACGCAGACAGCGTGAATTGGGACGCCATCGCCGCATGCGAGTCCGGCGGCAACTGGTCGACCAGCACCGGCAACGGCTACCACGGCGGCCTGCAGTTCACGTTGGGCACGTGGCGCGCCAACGGCGGCGCCGGCACGCCGGAGAACGCGTCGCGTGAGGAGCAGATCCGGGTGGCCGAGAACGTGCTGTACACACAGGGGCTGGGCGCCTGGCCGGTTTGCGGCAGGCGCGGCTAACCACAGCGTCCGACGGGAGTGTGACGGCGTCGGGTGCTTTGCCCGGCGCCGTCGTGCTTTGCCCGGTGCCGTCGTGCTTTGCCCGGCGCCGTCGACCTGCTAGACCTCACCAGTTCCATCAAACACATCTGCTATCTCAGATAACTCTGAACGCGGCTGTAACGGCTGCCTCAAATAACACGATCTACACCACGACCGCACCCTGGGAAGGCGCCTCCTCACTCGCGGCCTTTGTTTTGGCGCGTCGGCGACGCGCTCGGCGAAAGGATCGAAGTGAGGAGCATGCGCGCGCCTCTTGGCATGGCCGCGTTCACTGTTGCGCTCATTGCCGTCCCGATGGCGCTATCGACCGCCACGGCGAAGGCGGACAGCGTCGACTGGGACGCGATCGCACAGTGCGAATCCGGCGGCAACTGGGCAACCAACACTGGCAATGGCCGTTACGGCGGCCTGCAGTTCAAGCAGTCCACCTGGGCCGCCAATGGCGGCGTCGGCTCGCCGGCCAACGCGACGCGTGAGGAGCAGATCCGGGTCGCCGAGAACGTGCTGCACACACAGGGGGTGGGCGCCTGGCCACGGTGCGGCACAAGTGGCGGAGGTCCTTCGCTGTGGAGCACCTCGGCCCCGTCGAGCTGCCAACTGCTACCGGGCGGCCTGCTACCCGTGGTGAACCTGCAGCGCCTGTGCTCTTCCGTGCTGAGCCCGCTCGGCCTGTAGAGCCCCGCACGAGCAGCCCGGCCCAGGCGAGTCCGGCGGTCACGCCGGCTCGGGGTCGCGGTCGGCCGGCATCGTGAAGGCCGCCGAGGAAGCGACGGCGGCCAGATGCCGGGTGAGCACCGCCTCGGGCACGAGAACTGTGACGCGGCTGGCGGCGGCGCCGAGAAACGCCGGACGCAGGTTCACGATGCGACCGATCAGCGCCGACTCGCGGACCAGCGGCTGGATCCGGTGACGACGGAACGCCTCGAAACTCGCAAACGCGGTCGGCAGGTCATCGCCGTCGCCGACGAACGCGGCGAGTATCGCCGCGTCTTCCAGCCCCTGGCAGCCACCCTGACCCAGATGCGGCCGCATCGGATGCGCGGCATCGCCAACGAGCACGATCCGTGCGCTGGACCAGTGCCGTGCGGTGGCGCGGTCATAGAGGTCATTCCTCAGCACGGCCGCCGGATCGGTGGTTGTCAGGATCGCGGGCATCGGCTGCGCCCAGCTCAGATACTTCCGCTGGAGATATGCCAGCTCGCCTTCGGCTGCGGCGGATCCCTCGGGCGTGCGTTCGGTGGCGAACCAATAGGTGCGGCCGGCTCCCATCGGCACGTGTCCGAACTCCACGCCGGCGCCGAGCGTCTCGCCGGCCAAATCCGGGTCGATGTCACAGTCGGCGACGCCACGCCACGCGGTGTAGCCGGCATACCGGACGGGCAGCGGTCCATTGAGGTGCCGGGCCACCACAGAGCGGACGCCGTCGGCGCCGACAACCGCCGCGGCCGCGCGCGTGCTGCCGTCCGAGAGCCGCAACCGGACCCCGTCGGTGGTGGCCGTCAGATCCCGCACCGCAATGCCGTACTGGATGCCGTCTGCGGCCAGTCCGCTGGACAATATCTCGGTCAGCGTGCAGCGCCGTATCACCACCAACGGTTCCCCCAGCGCGCTGACGATGCGGTCGCGCTGCGGCCGGCGCAACCACGTGCCGTCGCGCCAGCGCAGCGCTCCCGCCGTAACACGGCCCCCCGCCGCACGCACGGCGTCGCCCAGCCCGATCTGATCAAGTGCGGCCAGGGCGTTGGGCCAGATGGTGATGCCCGCACCCGACGACGTGTCGGTGCGCTCCTCGAGCACCGTGACGTCGTGACCGCGACGCTGCAGCGCAACCGCGGTCGCCAGCCCGGCGATCCCGGCCCCCACCACGACGATGCCCCGCGCCATGGGTCGACTGTGCTACCAACGGGGAATGGACGCAACGCCGTTCGGTGAGCTCGACGACTATCTCGCACTGCCGCGGGTGTCCGGCCTGGCCATGTCGGCTGACGGATCACGGATGGTGACGACGATCGCCGAATTGAACGAAAAACGTACGGAATTCGTCGCTGCGATCTGGGAAGTCGACCCGCAAGGCCGACGGCCCGCGCGCCGCCTCACCCGCGGCGCCAGGGGTGAATCCTCGCCGTCGTTCACCGCGGACGGGGACGTGCTGTTCATCGCGTCGCGACCGAGACCCGACGACGACAAACCACCCGCCGCGCTGTGGCGGCTACCCGCCGACGGCGGAGAGGCGGTCGAAGTACTGAACACGCCCGGCGGCATCACCGCGGTGCGCACCGCCAGGGACGCCGGTACCGCCGTGGTCGCCACGCCAATCCTGCCCTCGGCCGAGAGCATCGACGACGACCGGCGATTGCGGCGGCTGCGCAAGGACAACGAGGTGACAGCGATTTTGCACACCGGCTACCCGGTACGGTTCTGGGACTCCGAGCTCGGACCCGATCAGCCCCATCTGGTCGAGGCTAACGTCAGAAGCGACCTCACCCCGCAGCCCGGAGATGCATTGCGGGAGGCCCATTACGACATCAGCCCCGACGGACAGTTCGTCGTGACCACCTGGCGGGCGCCCGCACCGGGTGCATCGGTGCGCTCGGTGCTACTCCGCATCGATCTCGAGACAGGTGAGCGTTACGTGATCGCCGGCGATCCCGGTGCGGACTTGGAGCATCCGGCAATCGCACCGGACGGTTCCGCCGTCGCGTTCACCCGCGAAACCGTCTCGACACCACAACAGTCACCGCGAATCACCCTGTGCCGGCTGGCGTTCGGCCACGACGCGGTGTGTGCCACACCGGGCTGGGACCGCTGGCCCGCGTCGGTGGCCTGGTCGCACGACGGCGCCGCGTTGATCGTCACCGCCGACCAGGCGGGGCGCACACCGATATTCCGGATCGACCTGGGCACTTCGACGATCACCCAACTCACCGACGACGAGTTTGCATACACCGATGTCACACCGGCGCCCGACGGCGTGCTCTACGCGCTGCGTAGCTCGTACCGAACTCCGCCGCACCCCGTGCGTATCGACGCCGACGGAGCCGTCACCGTGCTGAGATGCATCGAATTGCCAGCTCTGCCCGGCGAATTGACCGAGATCACGGCCGCCGCAGCCGATGGGCCGCCGGTGCGGTCCTGGCTGGTGCTGCCCGACCGCGTTGACCCTGCCCCGCTGCTGCTGTGGATACACGGCGGACCGCTGGGTAGCTGGAACAGCTGGCACTGGCGGTGGAACCCGTGGCTGTTCGCCGCCCAGGGCTACGCCGTGCTGCTTCCCGACCCCGCGCTGTCCACCGGATACGGGCAAGACTTCGTCCAGCGCGGCTGGGGTGCTTGGGGCAAAGCGCCATACGACGACTTGATGGCCGCCACCGACGCGGCGGTCGCACACCCGCGGATCGACGCCGCCCGTACCGCGGCCATGGGCGGTTCGTTCGGCGGTTACATGGCCAATTGGATTGCGGGCCACACCGATCGGTTTGGGGCAATCGTCTCGCATGCCGGCCTGTGGGCACTGGATCAGTTCGGGTCGACGACCGACACCGCGTACTATTGGCGGCGCGAGATGACGCCGGAGATGGCCGAGGCGAACTCGCCGCACCGCTTCGTCGACCGGATCGCCACGCCGATGCTGGTGATCCACGGCAACAAGGACTTTCGCGTGCCGATCGGCGAGGGACTGCGGCTGTGGTACGAACTGCTGGCCCGTTCGGCGCTACCCGCGGACGAGCACGGTGGCAGTCCGCACCGGTTCTTGCATTTTCCTACCGAGCACCACTGGGTGCTCGCTCCGCAGCACACCAAGATCTGGTATCAGGCGGTGATCGGTTTCCTCGCACGTCACGTACTCGGCCAAGACATCCAATTGCCCGAACTGCTCGGGTAGCGTCGACCGCCATGAACGCCGCGCAGCGTGAGTTCGACATCGTCCTGTACGGCGCGACCGGCTTCGTCGGCAAGCTCACCGCGGAATACCTGGCCCGCGCCGGCGGAGAGGCCCGTATCGCCTTGGCGGGCCGCTCGTCCGAGCGACTCCGGGCGGTCCGGGACAGCCTTGCCGACACTGCGAAGGGTTGGCCGGTAATCGTGGCCGACGCATCGCAGCCGTCGACGCTCAATGCGATGGCCCAGCGGGGCCAGGTGGTGGTGACGACGGTCGGGCCCTACACGCGCTACGGGCTGCCGCTGGTCGAGGCCTGCGCGACGGCCGGCACCGACTATGCGGACCTCACCGGTGAGCCGATGTTCGTCCGCAACAGCATTGATCTGTACCACAAACAGGCCGTCGCTAGCGGCGCGCGAATCGTGCACTCGTGCGGGTTCGACTCCATCCCCTCGGATCTGACTGTTTATCAACTCCACCGCCACGCGAAAGACGATGGCGCCGGCGAACTTACCGACACCACCTTAGTGGTGCGTGGCTTCGCCGGCGCGTTGTCCGGCGGCACGATCGCGTCCGGCATGGAGATGATGCGCGCCGCGTCGAGCGACCCGGAGGTACGACGTGTGGTGGGCGACCCATACACCCTGAGCCCAGACCGTGTCGCCGAACCGGAGTTGGGCTCTCAGCGTGACCTGACCCTGCGCCGTGGCAGCGAGATTGCCCCTGAGCTGACTGGCATCTGGACGGGCGGATTCTTACTGGCGCCGCACAACACTCGTATTGTCCGGCGCAGCAACGCATTACAAGAGTGGGCCTACGGCAGGAAGTTCCGCTATACGGAGACGATGAGTCTCGGCTCGTCGTTTGTCGCGCCGGTCGGCGCGGCTATGGCTACGGGCGGCTTGACGGCGTTTTTCGGGCTTGGGAACCGATTCCTGAAGTATTTGCCGCGCCAGCTCGTGGAAAGGGCCGCGCCGGCTCCTGGCAGCGGGCCCAGCGAAAACACCCGCGAGCGCGGCTACTACAAAGTCGAGACATACACCACCACGACCACCGGGGCGCGCTACGTCGCCACGATGGCGCAGCGAGGCGATCCGGGGTACAAGGCGACGTCGGTGCTGCTGGGGGAGAGCGCGCTGGCTCTCGCGCTCGACCGCGAGCGGCTGTCCGATCTGCGTGGCGTGCTCACTCCGGCCGCGGCGATGGGCGACGTGCTGTCGGAACGGCTACCGGCCGCCGACGTGTCGATGGGTACGAGGCGGCTGCAAGAGCGTTCGAGCTAGAAGAATCTCGTTGTGATCGAACCGGATACACCGGGTTCGAACTCGATTATCGTCATCATCGATGGTCTCGAATCCCAGCAACGAAGGTGGAGCAGTCATGGCCAATCTCGACGAACTCTTTGCCGAAATTCCGACCCAGGAAATCGCGAACAAGCTCGGCGCGGACGCCGGCGAGGTCGACAACGCCATCAAGACGCTGGTGCCGGTGCTCGTAGGCGGGCTGCAGCAGAACGCCCAGGATCCCGACCACGCTTCGAAGATCGAGTCGGTTGCCAACAATCACGCCGCGAGCGGCCTGCTGGACGGCGGGGTCAGCGTGGACCAGGTCGACGAGAACGAAGGCCGGCAGGCGGTCGCGCGAATCTTCGGCGGCAACGACACCAACCAGGTCGCATCGGCGCTTTCCGGTGGCGGCGTCGGCAATAGCGATCTGCTCAAGAAGCTGCTGCCGATCCTCGCGCCGATCGTGCTGGCCTACATTGGCAAGCAGCTCACGCAGCGGACCCAGGCCCCGGCGCCCACACCGGCGCCCGCGCCGCAACAGCAGTCCGCCGGCGGTGGTGGGCTCGGCGACGTTCTTGGCAGCATCCTTGGCGGCTCGTCGAGCGGCGGAGGCAACAACCCGCTCGGCAGCATCCTGGGCAGCGTGCTCGGCGGCAGCCAGGGCAACGCGGTCGGCGAGATCCTCGGTGGCCTGCTCGGCGGCAAGAAGTAGCCCGTTCGTCGCGCGGCGCCGTCGTTCCTAGAATTGACTGGTGCCCGCCCGTTCGAGTACCGACCCGGCTAACGCCCTTCCCAAAACGTGGGACCCGGGCGCGGCGGAAAGCGCGCTCTATCAGGGCTGGGTGGACGCGGGCTACTTCAAGGCCGATCCGCACAGCGACAAACCGGCCTACTCCATCGTGCTGCCGCCGCCGAACGTCACCGGCACTCTGCACATGGGCCATGCGCTCGACCACACGCTGATGGACGCGCTGACCCGGCGCAAGCGCATGCAAGGGTTTGAGGTGCTCTGGCTTCCCGGCATGGACCACGCCGGCATTGCGACGCAGACGGTGGTGGAAAGGCAGCTCGCCGTCGACGGCAAGACGAAGGAAGACTTCGGCCGGGAACTGTTCATCCAGAAGGTGTGGGACTGGAAGCATGACGCCGGTGGCGCCATCGACGCCCAGATGCGCCGCCTCGGTGACGGCGTCGACTGGAGCCGCGGCCGGTTCACGATGGACGACGGCCTGTCCCGCGCGGTGCGCACGATCTTCAAGCGCCTCTACGACGCCGGGCTCATCTATCGCGCCGAGCGGCTGGTGAACTGGTCGCCGGTGCTGCAGACCGCGGTCTCGGACCTCGAGGTCAGATACGAAGACGTTGAAGGGGAACTGGTGTCGTTCCGGTACGGCTCGCTAGACGACAGCGAGCCGCACATCGTGGTCGCCACCACTCGTGTCGAAACGATGCTCGGCGATACCGCGATCGCCGTGCATCCCGACGACGACCGCTACCGACACCTGGTCGGAACGACGCTGCCGCACCCGTTCGTCGACCGGCAGCTCATCATCGTCGCCGACGAACACGTCGATCCCGAGTTCGGCACCGGTGCGGTCAAAGTCACGCCCGCCCATGACCCGAATGACTTCGAGATCGGACTGCGGCACGGCCTGCCGATGCCGAACATCATGGACACCAAGGCCCGGATTACCGACACCGGGACCGTGTTCGACGGTATGGACCGGTTCGAGGCGCGCGTCAAAGTCCGTGAGGCGCTTGCCGAGCAGGGCCGCGTCGTCGAGGAAAAACGACCCTATCTGCACAGCGTCGGGCATTCCGAGCGCAGCGGCGAGGTGATCGAGCCGCGGCTGTCGCTGCAGTGGTGGGTGAAGGTTGACTCGCTGGCCAAGGCCGCCGGCGACGCGGTCCGCAACAGCGAGACCGTTATTCACCCGGCAAGCCTCCAGCCGCGCTGGTTCGACTGGGTCGACAACATGCACGACTGGTGCATTTCCCGCCAACTGTGGTGGGGCCACCGGATCCCGATCTGGCACGGCCCGGACGGCCAGATGGTTTGCGTCGGGCCCGACGAAACCCCGCCCGAGGGCTGGGAGCAGGATCCCGATGTGCTCGACACATGGTTCTCGTCGGCATTGTGGCCGTTCTCCACGATGGGTTGGCCGGCGCACACGCCTGAACTGAAAAAGTTCTATCCAACAACCGTTTTGGTCACCGGTTACGACATTCTGTTTTTCTGGGTGGCCCGGATGATGATGTTCGGCATGTTCGTCGCCGACGACGACGCGATCACCAACTATGGCAAGCGCGGTCCTCAGGTGCCGTTCAAGAACGTGTTCCTGCATGGACTGATTCGCGACGAGTTCGGCCGCAAGATGAGCAAGTCGCGCGGCAACGGGATCGACCCGCTGGACTGGGTGGACAAGTTCGGCGCCGACGCGTTGCGATTCACGCTGGCCCGCGGCGCCAGCCCGGGCGGTGACCTGTCGATCGGCGAAGATCACGCCCGCGCGTCGCGCAACTTCGCCACCAAGCTCTTCAACGCCACCCGCTTCGCGCTGATGAACGGCACGCGGCCGGCGCCGCTACCCGATCTTGCGGCGATGACCGACGCCGACCGCTGGATGCTCGGCCGTCTTGAGGATGTTCGCGCCGAAGTGGATTCGGCCTTCGACGCTTACGAGTTCAACCGTGCCTGCGAGGCGCTGTACCACTTCGCCTGGGACGAGTTCTGCGACTGGTACGTCGAACTGGCCAAGGTGCAGCTGAGCAACCGAGTGGAGCACACCACTGCGGTGCTCGCCGCCGTGCTGGACACGCTGCTGCGGCTGCTGCACCCGGTGATGCCGTTCGTCACCGAGGCGTTGTGGAAGGAGATGACCGGCGGCGAGTCGCTGGTGATCGCCGCTTGGCCGACGCCATCCGGGTTCGCACGGGATCCAGTTGCGGCCCGACGCATCTCGGATATGCAGAAGCTGGTGACCGAGGTCCGCCGGTTCCGCAGCGATCAGGGGCTGGCCGACCGCCAGAAAGTTCCCGCGCGGATCTCCGGCATCGACACCGCCGACCTGGCAGGCCTCATCCCGGCCGTCACGTCGTTGGCCTGGCTGACGGATGCGACGGACGGCTTCAGCCCGACCGCGTCGGTGGAGGTGCGGCTGAGCACGGCCACCGTCATCGTCGAACTCGACACGTCGGGAAGCGTCGATGTCGAGGCCGAACGCCGCCGTCTGGAAAAGGATTTGGCCGCGGCCCACAAGGAACTCGCCGGCACCAGCGCAAAACTCGACAACACGGCGTTTCTGGAAAAGGCGCCCGCCGCGGTGGTGGACAAGATCCGCGCCCGCCACCAGTTCGCCCGCGAGGAAGTCGAGCGGATCACCGGCCGCCTGGCTGTCCTGTGAATTCTCCGCGCGCCGCGCCGACCCCCGACGAGATCGCGTCGCTGTGGCAGGTCGAGCATCTGCTCGACCAACGCTGGCCGGAAACGCGCATCGAACCAAGCCTGACTCGCATCGCGGCGCTGATGGACCTGCTCGGCTCGCCGCAGCTGAGCTACCCGTCCATCCACATCGCCGGCACCAACGGCAAGACGTCGGTGGCCCGGATGATCGACTCGCTGCTGACCGCGTTGCATCGGCGAACCGGCCGCACCACCAGCCCGCACCTGCAGTCTGCGGTCGAGCGGATCGCCGTCGACGGTGTACCGGTTACGCCCGCGCAGTATGTCGAGACCTACCGCGAGCTCGAGCCGTTCGTGCAGCTGGTCGACCGGCGTTCGGAGGCCGACGGCGGGCCGGCGATGAGCAAGTTCGAGGTGGTGACCGCGATGGCGTTCGCGGCGTTCGCCGACGCACCGGTCGACGTGGCCGTCGTCGAAGTCGGGCTCGGCGGCCGTTGGGACGCGACCAACGTCGTCAACGCACCGGTCGCTGTGATCACCCCGATCGGGGTGGACCACACCCAGTACCTCGGCGACAACATCGCCGACATCGCCGGCGAAAAGGCCGGCATCATCACCAAATCACCCGACTCGCCGGTGCCGGTCGACACCGTCGCGGTCATCGGCCGACAGGTGCCCGAGGCGATGGAGGTGCTGCTGGCACAGACCGTGCGCGCCGACGCCGCCGTCGCCCGTGAGGGTTCCGAGTTCGCGGTGCTGGACCGGCGAATCGCCGTCGGCGGTCAGGTACTGCAACTGCAGGGCCTCGGCGGGGTTTATTCGGATCTCTTCTTGCCGCTGCACGGGGAACATCAGGCGCACAACGCGGTGCTGGCGCTGGCCGCGGTGGAGGCGTTCTTCGGCGCGGGCGCACAGCGGCAACTCGACCTCGACGCGGTCCGCGCCGGGTTCGCCGCCGCGACCAGTCCCGGCCGGCTGGAACGGGTGCGCAGCGCGCCGACAGTGTTTCTCGACGCCGCGCACAACCCGGCCGGGGCCGCCGCGCTTGCCCAGGCGCTGTCCAGTGAGTTCGAGTTCCGGCATCTGGTCGGCGTGGTCTCGGTGATGGCCGACAAGGATGCTGCCGGCATTCTTGCCGCGCTCGAGCCGGTGTTCGACGAGGTAGTGGTTACCAACAACGGCTCACCGCGCGCGCTCGACGTCGAGGCGCTCGCCGAGGTGGCCGCCGAACGGTTCGGGGCCGCACGGGTCGTCACGGCGGCGACGCTGCCCGATGCGATCGAGTCGGCGACGGCGCTCGTGGAGGCGTCGTCGGAGACGTTCTCGGGCACCGGCATCGTGGTTACCGGGTCGGTGGTGACAGCGGGCGCGGCCCGCACACTGTTCGGCAAGGATCCGGAATGACTGAACCGCCGACGTCACCCCGGCCGGCGGTCCCCGATCCGTGGAAGAGCTTCCGCGGCGTGATGGCCGGCACGCTGGTGCTCGAGGCCATCGTGGTCCTGCTTGCGCTGCCGGTCGTTGCGGTCGTCGGCCGGGGACTGACGGCGGCGTCCGGCATTTACCTGGTCGGGCTGGCGGTCGCGCTGATCGGGCTGGCCGGGCTACAGCGCAGGCCGTGGGCGATCTGGGTCAACCTCGCGGTGCAACTGGTAGTAATCGCCGGCGTTGTAATGCACCCGTCGATCGGCTTCATCGGTGCGATCTTCGCCGCAGTCTGGCTACTCATCCTCTACCTGCGCTTCGAGGTGCTTCGCAGGCAGAAGCGCGGGCTGCTGCCCGGCCAACAGCCGCCCGATTAGCGACGCCGACCGAGTTCGGATCGGCCCACCGCGATTGTCGGCACCAGCATGCCGATTCCGAGCGGGAAGTGCCGCGAGGTATCTCGCAGGTACGCTGTGCGCCGTGACTGAGCGGACCCTTGTTCTGATCAAGCCCGACGCTGTCGGCCGCAAGCTGGTTGGCGAGGTCATCAGCCGCATCGAGCGCAAGGGCCTCACGCTGGCCGCGCTCGAATTGAAAAATGTCGGCGAGGAGCTGGCCCGCCGGCACTACGCCGAGCACGAGGGCAAACCGTTCTTTCCGTCGCTGCTGGAGTTCATCACGTCGGGTCCGGTGGTCGCCGCGATCGTGGAGGGGCCACGAGCCGTCGCCGCGTTCCGGCAGCTCGCCGGTGCGACCGATCCGGTGGACAAGGCAGCACCCGGCACCATCCGCGGTGACCTGGCACTTGTGATCCAGGACAACCTCGTGCACGGGTCCGATTCGCTGGAATCCGCCGAGCGCGAGATCGCGCTGTGGTTCCCCGGCGAATAGCGCTGCAAGCAAACCCGTAGCCCGATGTGGGATACTGACGTCGGGTAGCCGACGCCACGGCGCTTGCCGCAAGGTGTCGGAGACCCGAATGAAGACTTCGACGGGAGCGCGACCACCGCCACGAAAGCGATGCGGCGCCGACCGTCCAGCCGTCATTCAGCCAGGCACCGGGTGGGCTCTTCACGAGTCGCCCGGAGCGAGACCATACAAGCTCGGCGCACGTGAGCCGAGCGTATAGCGATAGTCCTCGCGTGGCCGCGTCGTACGCGACGCGCCCGGGGGCTCCTAGGAGAATACGTGGCCGACGATGACCTATCACATGACCGACCTGAGAGTTCGACACCGCGCGACGAGGTTTCGCCAAGCGCGCTGAGCGTGGACACGCTGGCTCAGGAGCTCGGCACCACCAGCAAACGAATCCTGGACGCGCTGACCGAATTGGAGGGTCGGCCTCGGGATCCGGATGCCACCGTCGGACAGGACATTGCCGCACGGGTGCGGGCGGTGCTGGCCGCGGATTCCGATGGTGGCGCCGATAGCGACATCGGCGACGACACCGTGGTCGACGCCTCGATCGAGGTGGCCGTTGCGGTAACCCGTCCCGACTACATGCCGCTGTTCGTCGAACCGACGCCGATTGCGCCGAGCCGCCGCGACGACTCGGACGACTCGGACGACTCGGACGGCTCCGAGGATGACGACTCCGCCGAGATGGATGAGGGCGACGAGGAGCCGAGCCGGCCGGCGAACCGGCGTCGCAGGCGGGGACGTCGCGGCCGCGGCCGCGGGCGCGGCGAGCAGGGCGGAGGCGACGTCGATGAGCCGGGGGAATCCGACGGCGACCTCGACGCCGCGGCCGACAGGGACGACCAGTCCGACGACTCCGACGAGGGCGACGAGGACGCTGAGGACACCGGCGCACAAGAGGGCGCCACCCGTCGCCGCCGCCGGCGGCGGCGCCGCAAGGCCGGTGCCGGTGACGACAACGACGTCGAAGCATCGCCCGACGATCCGCCGAACACCGTCGTGCACGAGCGGGTCCCGCGCAGCGGCGACAAGTCGGACAAGGACAAGCAAAAAGACGACGGGGAGATCCAGGGCATCAACGGGTCCACCCGGCTGGAGGCTAAGCGGCAGCGCCGTCGCGATGGCCGTGACGCCGGCCGGCGTCGATCACCGATCCTGAGCGAGGCCGAGTTCCTGGCTCGGCGCGAGGCGGTGGAACGCGTAATGGTGGTGCGAGACAAGGTGCGCACCGAACCGCCGCACGAGGGCGCTCGCTACACGCAGATCGCCGTGCTCGAGGACGGTGTCATCGTCGAGCATTTCGTCACCAGCCCCGCGTCGGCGTCGCTGGTCGGCAACATCTATCTCGGCATCGTGCAAAACGTGCTGCCGTCGATGGAGGCCGCGTTCATTGACATCGGCCGCGGCCGCAACGGCGTGCTGTACGCCGGCGAGGTGAACTGGGAGGCCGCCGGGCTCGGCGGGGCGAGCCGAAAGATCGAGCAGGCCCTCAAGCCCGGCGACTACGTCGTCGTACAGGTCAGCAAGGACCCGGTGGGCCACAAGGGCGCTCGACTGACCACCCAGGTGTCGCTGGCCGGGCGGTACCTGGTGTATGTGCCGGGCGCGTCGTCCACGGGCATCAGCCGCAAGCTGCCCGACACCGAACGCCAGCGACTCAAGGAGATCCTGCGCGAAGTGGTGCCGTCGGACGCCGGCGTGATCATCCGCACCGCGTCCGAAGGCGTCAAGGAAGAAGACATCCGCGCCGACGTGGAGCGCCTGCAGACACGCTGGGCCGAGATCGATGCCAAGGCTACCGAGACCAAGGAGAAGGCGGCCGGTGCCGCGATCGCCCTCTACGAGGAACCCGACGTGCTGGTCAAGGTGATCCGCGACTTGTTCAACGAGGACTTCTCCGGGCTCATCATCTCCGGCGACGAGGCGTGGACCACCATCAACGGCTACGTGAATTCGGTTGCGCCCGACCTGGTTCCGAAACTACAGAAATACGAGCCGGCCAGCCCGGACGGGCCGGACGTGTTCGCGGTGCATCGCATCGACGAACAGCTGGCCAAGGCGATGGACCGAAAGGTGTGGCTGCCGTCGGGCGGCACCCTGGTGATCGACCGCACCGAGGCGATGACGGTCATCGACGTCAACACCGGCAAGTTCACCGGCTCGGGCGGCAACCTCGAACAAACCGTGACGCGCAACAACCTCGAGGCCGCCGAGGAGATCGTGCGCCAGCTGCGGTTGCGCGACATCGGCGGCATCGTCGTCATCGACTTCATCGACATGGTGCTGGAATCCAACCGTGACCTGGTGCTGCGGCGGCTGACCGAGGCGCTCGCCCGCGACCGGACCCGCCATCAGGTGTCCGAGGTGACCTCGCTCGGGCTGGTTCAGCTGACCCGGAAGCGGTTGGGCACCGGGCTGATCGAGGCGTTCTCGACGGCCTGTCCGCACTGCGGCGGCCGGGGCATCCTGCTGCACGCCGATCCCGTCGACTCGGCGCAGGCGGCCGGACGGAAAGCGGAAGCAGGCGGTCGGCGCGGCAAGCGTTCGCGCAAGAACCGCAGCGAAGACCTCCCGGTGGCACGGGTGCCCGCCCATGCACCCGGTGAGCACCCGATGTTCAAGGCGATGGCCGCCGCGAACGGCCGCCACACCGACGAGGAATCGGATGACGACGAGGCCGGGCGCCAGGACGTCGAGGACGTCGCAAACGTCGAACCCGAGGTCATCGCCGAGGCCGCCAAGGAGCTTGCCGAGGAAGACCTCGTCGATGACGACTTGGACGAGGATGAGGACGAGGACGAGTCGGAAGACACCGACGACGAGGACGAGATCGACGTCGACCTCGACGAGGATGACGAACTTGATGACGATCTCGACATCGTCGACGAGGGCGAGTCCGACGAGGATGATTCGGCCGAAGACGTCGTCGGCACCGAAGACGAAGAAGCCGAGCCACCTGTGATCAGCACGGTTTCGCTGGCCGGGCCGCATCGCCGCCGGCGCGCGGCCGCCCGGCCCGCGGGACCGCCGATCCACGACGATTAGACGGCTTTCGGCGACGAGGAGATCGCGTTTCTGCGGTCACAGCCGGCGGCGGTTTGACCCTGTAGCCGCTGGTCACGTACCCTTGATCAGTTGTCCCCAGGCTGACGCCGGCGACAGCGGGCCGTCAGGTGCCCGCACCCCTAGACCCGCGCTCGCACCCACCCGGGTAGCGCGCGCCCCGCAGAGCGAACAGAGGTAACGATGGCAGCCGAAACGGCCACGTACGCGATCGTCAGGACAGGCGGCAAGCAGTACAAGGTCGCCGTCGGAGACGTCGTCAAGGTCGAGAAACTCGACTCCGAGCCGGGCTCGTCCGTCAAGCTGCCCGTCGCCCTGGTCGTCGACGGCGCGAACGTGACCACCGACGCCGAGGACTTGGCGAAGGTCTCGGTCACCGGGGAGGTGCTCGAGCACACCAAGGGCCCGAAGATCCGTATCCACAAGTTCAAGAACAAGACCGGCTACCACAAGCGGCAGGGTCACCGCCAGCAGCTGACCGTGCTGAAGGTCACCGGGATCAAGTAGCAAAGGCGGTCACGATGGCACACAAGAAGGGCGCGTCCAGCTCGCGCAACGGCCGCGATTCGGCCGCCCAGCGGCTCGGCGTCAAGCGGTTCGGCGGGCAGGTGGTGAAGGCCGGCGAAATCCTGGTTCGGCAGCGCGGCACCCACTTCCACCCCGGCGTCAACGTCGGGCGCGGCGGCGACGACACGCTGTTCGCGAAGGCTGCCGGCGCGGTTCAGTTCGGGCTGAAGCGCGGACGCAAGACGGTCAACATCGTGCCCGCTGCGCGCCCGCAGAGCTAGGAGTTCCAGGACTCCTCCACGAATGTGAAGCTGCCGCGAGTTGTTCCCGGCGGCGGTTTCGCGACAGCTTCACAATCGGCAGGTGAAAGGCAGTCCGATGCCCCGATTTGTCGACCGCGTCGTCATCCACGTCAGGGCGGGCGACGGCGGTAACGGATGCGCCTCGGTCCACCGCGAAAAGTTCAAGCCGCTCGGCGGCCCCGATGGCGGCAACGGCGGCCGCGGCGGCGGCGTTTTTCTGCTCGTCGACCCGCAGGTGCACACGCTGCTCGACTTCCACTTCCACCCGCACATCACGGCGCCAAACGGCAGGCCCGGCATGGGCAGCAACCGTGACGGCGCCGCGGGCGAGGACCTGGAAGTCAAGGTGCCCGATGGCACCGTCGTGCTCGACGAGAACGGCCGGCTGCTGGCCGACCTGGTCGGCGCGGGCACCCGCTTCGAAGCCGCCGCGGGCGGACGCGGCGGCCTGGGCAACGCCGCTCTTGCGTCGCGGGCGCGCAAGGCCCCGGGATTTGCGCTGCTGGGGGAGAAGGGCCAGGCCCGCGACCTGACGCTGGAGTTGAAGACGGTCGCCGACGTCGGGCTGATCGGCTTCCCGTCGGCGGGCAAGTCGTCGCTGGTCTCGGTGCTGTCGGCCGCCAAGCCGAAGATCGCCGACTATCCCTTCACGACGCTGTCACCGAACCTCGGCGTGGTGTCGGCCGGCGAGCATTCATTCACGATCGCCGACGTGCCGGGTTTGATCCCCGGCGCGTCACAGGGCCGTGGTCTCGGGCTGGAGTTCCTGCGCCACATCGAGCGCTGCGCGGTTCTGGTGCACGTCGTTGACTGTGCCACGCTGGAACCCGGCCGCGACCCCATCTCCGACATCGACGCCCTCGAGGCAGAGCTCGCCGCGTATACGCCGACACTGCAAGGCGATTCGACGCTGGGCGACCTGTCGGGCCGGCCGCGGGCGGTGGTGCTCAACAAGGTCGACGTGCCGGAGGCGCGGGAGCTTGCCGACCTCGTGCGCGACGAGATCGCGCGGCGATTCGGCTGGCCGGTGTACGAAGTGTCGACCGCCACGCATGAAGGCTTGCGGGCGTTGGCTTTCGCGCTATGGGAGATGGTGTCGGCCTACCGGGCGGCGCAACCTGCCGCGATAGCGCGGCGGCCGGTGATCCGCCCGGTTCCAGTCGACGATAAGGGCTTCACGGTCGAACCCGACCCGCACAACCCCGGCGCGTTTGTTGTACGCGGCGCTCGGCCGGAGCGCTGGGTCGGCCAGACCGACTTCGAGAACGACGAGGCCGTCGGCTATCTCGCCGACCGGCTGGCCCGGCTGGGCGTGGAAGACACGCTGCTTCGGCTGGGCGCCCGGCCCGGCTGCGAGGTGACAATCGGCGACGTGACCTTCGACTGGGAGCCGTCCACGCCCGCCGGTGTTGACCACACGCTGTCCGGGCGGGGCACCGATGCGCGGCTGGACCGCACCGAGCGGGTGTCGGCCGCAGAACGCAAGGCCGCGCGCCGCGAACGACGCGGTCGTGGGGAACAGCCATGAGGCCGGTGTCTCCGCACCGCGAGGCGATTCGCACGGCGCGCAGCGTCGTCGTGAAGATCGGTACCACCGCGCTGACGGCACCGACCGGAATGTTCGACGTCGGCCGGCTGGAGACGTTCGCCGACGCCCTCGAGGCGCGGATGAAGGCCGGCTCAGATGTCGTGATCGTGTCCTCGGGCGCGATCGCCGCAGGCCTCGAGCCGCTCGGACTGACCCGGCGCCCAGCCGATTTGGCCACAAAGCAAGCAACGGCCAGCGTCGGGCAGGTGGCGCTGATCAACTGCTGGAGCGCGGCCTTCGCCCGCTACCACCGCAATGTCGGCCAGGTGCTGTTGACCGCGCACGACATCTCGATGCGAGTGCAACACACCAACGCCCAGCGCACGCTGGACCGGTTGCGCGCGCTGCATGCGGTCGCGATCGTGAACGAGAACGACACCGTGGCCACCAACGAGATCCGTTTCGGCGACAACGATCGGCTCTCGGCCCTGGTCGCACATCTGGTGGGCGCCGACGCGCTGGTACTGCTCTCCGACATCGACGGGCTCTACACATCGGATCCGCGAAAGGGCGACGCAGAATTCATTCCAGAGGTGTCGGGGCCTTCCGACGTCGACGGCGTCGTGGCCGGCCGCGGCAGTCGCCTGGGCACCGGCGGGATGGCGTCCAAGCTGTCGTCGGCGCTGCTGGCCTCCGACGCCGGGGTGCCGGTGCTGTTGGCCGCCGCGGCGGACGTGGCCGCCGCACTGGGCGACGCGTCGGTGGGTACGGTGTTCGCGGCGCGCCCCGACCGGATGTCGGCGCGCCGATTCTGGATGCGCTACGCGGCGGAAGCGGCGGGCGCGCTGACCCTCGACGAGGGTGCGGTGCGGGCCGTAATGCGGCATCGCCGTTCACTGTTGGCGGCGGGTATCACCGCGGCGTCGGGCCGGTTCCACGGTGGGGACGTCGTCGAACTGCGCGGCCCCGACGGGGTGATGGTCGGCCGCGGTGTCGTGGCCTACGACGCCGCTGAACTCGCGACGATGATGGGCCGCTCGACGTCCGAGCTGCCCGCCGAGCTGCGTCGGCCGGCGGTGCATGCGGACGACTTGGTGCCGGTGCGGGCCTAGTCGGCCGCGGGCGGCCACGCCGACGTCGCGATGAGATCCCCGCGCACCAGGGCCGCGGCGCGATGAACATGGATCTGCCGGTAATCGTCGGCGCTCACCATCTCGAGAAAAGCTGACGGCGAAGGGTATTCCACCACGATGATGGCGTCCCACCAGGGCCGGTCGGCATCGCCGATGACAAACTGCGGAGCGGCTGCGGCATAGCGGATCTTCGCTCCGACGCGTTCGAGGTGCGGTGCCACCGCCTCGCCGTACTGCAGGTAGCGCTGCTCACCGCCGGGCTTGCGGAATTGCAGCAAGTTGACCATCAATACCGGGGAGTCGGCAGGCCGAGCGGCCAGCGCGGCGAGCTGTTCGGGGGTTGGCTCGAGCACGGATTCTGTCGTCATCCCCGCAAAAGTACGCTTGGGCGTTTGCCGTGGCGGACGCGCTAGATGCAGTAATACGCGCCGGTGCAGGGTCCCGACTGAATTGTGCCGGGCGGTGCGCTTGGGGTGGCGGCGGAGACGCTGCCGAGGTATCCGGTTACCGGCTAGCCGTAACGGGGACAGTCGGGCTCGGCGCAGGCGCGAGCTCGTCGGCAAGCAGCGTCAGAATCGGCGAGCAGCCGCCGTCGACCTTGACCGTCGCCAGGTCGTCACCGCGTGTCGGACCGCGGTTGACGATCGCGATCGGGATGCCGCGGGCGGCGGCATGGCGGACGAACCGGTAGCCGGAGAACACCGTCAGCGATGACCCGGCCACCAGCAGAGCATCCGCGGCGTCGACCAACGAATATGCGTGCTCCACGCGGTCTTTCGGGACATTCTCGCCGAAATACACGATGTTGGGCTTCAGCATCCCGCCACAGCAGGGACAGTCGACAATCCGAAACGACGACGTGTCGGCGACCACCGCGTCGGCGTCGGGCGCCACCGCCGATCCGTCCGCTCGCTCGGCGAAGCCGGGATTGGCGGCCTGCAACAAGCCGGCGAGATGCTCGCGGGTCATTGTGTCGCCGCAATCCAGGCACGCCACCTCGGCGTAGGTGCCGTGCAGGTTGACCACCGTGCGGCTGCCGGCCTTGGTGTGCAGCAGGTCGACGTTCTGGGTGATCACCCCGCAGACCACACCGGCACGTTCCAGCGCGGCGAGTGCGCGGTGCCCGGCGTTGGGCAGCGTGTTCTCCATATGCCGCCAGCCGACGTGATTTCGGGCCCAGTACCGCTGCCGAAACACCGGATCGGAGGTGAACTGGCGGATCGTCATCGGATTGCTCGGCGGCGAGTCCGGGCCGCGATAGTCCGGGATCCCCGAATCGGTCGAGATCCCGGCGCCGGTCAGCACCACGATGGGACGGCCGACCAGCGCCGCTACCAGTTCGGGGGCATCCACGCCTACGAGCGTAGGCGCCGGCTGGTCGGCTCGTTCATGTCACTTCGCGGCTTGAACCTCGATGTGCTTCCCGGCGTCCTCGGTCCCCGGGACCGGTATCGAGACGGTGAGGATGCCGTCTTCGTAGGTGGCCGTGATGTCGTCCTCGTTCGCCCCGACCGGCAATGACACCGTGCGCACGAACGAGCCGTACGCGAACTCGGAGCGTCCGTTGGTCTCGATCTTCTTGGTGCGCTCGGCCTTGATCGTCAGTTGCCCGTCCCGCACGGTGACGTCGACATCGTTGGCCGGGTCAACGCCAGGAAGTTCGGCACGAATCTCGTAGCGGCCCTCCGACAATTCCTCTTCGAGGCGCAACAGGTGATTGTCGAAGATCGGACGCAGGCCCGCGAACGCCGGAAAGCCGCCGAAGGCCGGGAAGCCGGTAAAGAAGTCGGAGAGCTCCGGGATCAAGGACCGTGACTGACGCTGAACCGGAAGCTTGTTCATGATTCCTCCAGGTGGGCATTGAGTGATGCGACTCCACAATGAGTGCGTCAGGCAAAGCCCCAGGGTCGTGCATTCGGCCAGCGGAAGAACTGGAGGCCAACACAATTCGCCGTCAGTTCATCAGCACCTGCGGCGACAACTCCTTCAGCATTGCGTTCGCCGATCGCATCTGTCGCAGTGTTTCGGGATGGCAGCGTGCGGCCACCTCGACCAATTGCGAATTCCTGGCCGCCGGTGCGCCCTGGGCGATCAGTTCCCAATCCAGCGAGACACCGGCCGCCATGCGGTGCAACCGCCGCAGGTCGGCCAGCAGCAGCAGTGCGGAGCGCGTCTCCGTTGGAGTGCAGCACGGACGCCGACTGGACCCACCGGTCCACCGCCTGGGGCGTCACGTCGTCGCGGAGGTACATGTCGACGCGTTCCGGCCAGCGCCCACCCTGGTCATAGGGGGTCCGGGCGCCCCAGGGCTGCGCGATCCGATCCCTCGCCGGCACACTGAGCACCTACCCGGGGTTAGCCCTCCAGAAACCGGCGCCGCCTAGTCGGCAGGCGGCAGTTCGCGCGGGTCGGCCCCGGTGTTGGTGACTGCCGACCCGTGCTGCCGCGGCAGCTCGGGGCTTTCGTCGGAGACGGTAACCTTGCGCGTCCGCTTGAGCCGGAACGTTATTTCCTCGGTCTCTTCAAAAACCTGGCGCACGCTCCGCACCGGATGGGTCGTGGTGTCAATCGCGCGCGCGATCAGCGGGGGAACGAGTGGGCGGATCCAGCGGGCGGCGGCCTTCGTGACGTCCGGAATGGTTGGGACGGCCAGGCTGCCGCGCTCGCGGCGCGGTTCCGCTTCGACCCGGGCCGGCAGATTGTCAACCTCGTCGGCGGCTTCCGCGTCGGCGCTCGGCAGCTGGTCTGGTACACCGGCCGAAAACTGCCGCTGCGACCCAACGCGGACCGGTCCGTCGAGCGCCTCAACGACGCGCCGACGATGCTGCGCGCGGGCGATCTCCGTTTCGGCCTCGACGGCGAGCCGGGCCTCTTCGAGTTGCTGCTGGGCCCGCATCGTCTCGGTCGACGCACGAATCTCGGCGCGCTTGATCGCGATCGCGGTGTCCGCAGCGAGTTCGGCGCGATCGCGCTCGGCGCGGGCGGCCGCCTGGCGATCGTGGCTCGTCTCGCCCCGCCACACGGCGAGGATCAGCGGCAGCAGGCTCAGCAGCGCAAAGAAGGCAAGACAAAGAAGCCGCAGCAGCAGCGCGCCGGTGCCGGCAAGGTCGTTCATCGCAACCCAGCGCGCACCGAGGCCACGATCGGCCCCGGCCATCGCGGCCTCGCGCGCCCTGGCGAGGGTCTGCTCGTCGGCGCCGATCCGCGCATCCAATTCGGGGGCCAGGCGGTCGCGGGTGGCCAGCGCGTTGTCAAGTTCGCGCTGCGCGCCCGCCAGAAGCTCGTTTGCCGTGCGTGTTTCGGCTCCGGCGCCGGGCACGCCGGTAATGCGTGTCGGCGGGCAGGCGGGCGTTGGGTTGAACTCGCATCGTGCGACGACCAGGGCCTCGTCGCGGTGTCCGCGGGCTTGTTCAACCGCGGCGTCCAGCGCGGTGCGGGCATCGCGCGCCCGATTGAGGTTGCCCGCCGCCTGGGCAACGGCGGGCACGGATTCGGCCTCGCCCGCAACCTGCAGGTCGAGACGGCGGTCGATCGCGCCGGAGAACATGGCCAGCGCGGCGAGCTCGCCGACGACGACGCCGACGGCTACCGCGACCGCGCCGCGACCGACAATGCTCGGCCAGCTGCGCCTTGGGCCGCCGGCGACGGCGCGGGTCACCGCACCGACGAGCAGGCTGAAGAGGAGGGTCGACACAACTACCGCCGGCATCGGCCAGCGTGTCGACTCGGCGACCGCAAGGGCGGCGACGAGCCACGCCAGCGCCCCGCCGAGAAGCACGAGCAAGCCGGCGATCGCGTGCGTCGACCGCTGGTGGCGTTCATCGAGTTCACTGGTGTGTCCGCCCCCGAGCCAGACCAGCACCGCTTCGATCCGGGAGCCGGCTGACCGGGGTTGGGGAAATTTCTGGGCGCACATGGGGACTCCAAACATCTCCAGGTTCTGCCAGCGTGACAGGGCGGTGGCCGATTTACGAATCCACGACTGGTCCTGTGGTGCGGCTCACAGCTGGCAACCGGCGCGGCTCGCGCCGGTGCGACACCCACATAATCTCACAGCCGCCGGCCCGGCGAAAATTCCGTCAGGGCAAGCACTTCGCGGCGGCGGTGACGTCGGCGTCCATGTTCCTGTGCATCATTGTCAGTGCCGCGTCGCTGAGTTCCGGGTCAATGTGTGCCACCGCATCCGGCGGGATGACCACCGGAAAATGTCGGACAAACGCGTCGAGGGCGCTGTACAGAATGCACTGCTCGGTGACCTGGCCAGTCAGGATCAGCCGGTGGGGTTTCAGCTGACCCAGCAAGTAGCCCAACGGAGTTGAGTAGAACGCGCTGTGCCGGACCTTGGTGAGGAATCGCGAGCCTGCCTCCGGCAGGATCGGCTTGACCAAGTCGGGCCGTTCACCCTCGAGGGCCGACCGGATGATGTCGCGGTGGTCGGCGGTGAAGTCGCCGTAGTTGTCGTTGACATAGATCAGGTCCACATCGTCGCGTTTGCGCGCGTCGGCGATCAGCCCGGCCAGCGAGTCGATGATCTTCTCGACGTTGCGGGTCAGGTGGTCCGCGTCTTTGTGCCGGTACGTATTGAGCATGTCAATGACCAGCACGGCGGTATCGGCCATCGTTCGTGCATACCCCGTGACCGGATGTTGACACTTTGCAGGGGACAATAAGAAGCGATGGACTTCTACAACGCATATCGGCAGGGCTTCGTGCGCGTCGCGGCCTGCACCCACCACAGCGCCATCGGTGAACCCGCGTCCAACGCCGAAACGGTGCTGCGGCTGGCCCGCCACTGCCACGACGACAACGTCGCGCTGGCAATCTTCCCCGAGCTGACGCTGTCCGGGTATTCGATCGAAGACATCTTGATGCAGGACACGTTGCTCGACGCGGTCGAGCAGGCGCTGCTCGACGTCGTCGCGGCGTCGGCGGAGCTGCTGCCGGTCTTGGTGGTCGGTGCGCCGCTGCGACATCTGCACCGCGTCTACAACACCGCCGTGGTCGTGCACCGCGGCTCGATTCTCGGCATAGTCCCGAAGTCGTACCTGCCGACCTATCGCGAGTTCTACGAGGGCAGGCAGTTGGCGCCCGGCGACGACGAGCGCGGCACGATCCGACTGCCGGGCGCATTTGGGGAAGCACAACTGCCGTTCGGCCCGGATCTGCTGTTCGCCGCGTCCGATCTACCCGGCTTCGTGCTGCACGTGGAGATCTGCGAGGACATGTTCGTCCCGATAACGCCGGGTTCGCAGGCCGCGCTGGCGGGAGCGACGGTACTGACGAACTTGTCCGGCAGCCCGATCACGATCGCCCGCGCGGAAGACCGTTGCCTGCTGGCGCGTTCGGCGTCGGCGCGGTGCTTGGCCGCGTACGTGTATGCCGCGGCGGGCGAGGGCGAATCGACCACCGATCTGGCCTGGGATGGCCAGACGATGATCTGGGAGAACGGGCGGCTGCTGGCCGAGAGCGAACGGTTCCCGAAGGGCGAGCGGCGCTCGGTCGCCGACGTCGACCTCGAGCTGTTGCGTTCGGAGCGGCTGCGGATGGGCACGTTCGACGACAACCGCAGGCATCACCGCGGGCTCATCGAATCGTTCCGCCGGGTTGAGTTCCGGCTCGATCCACCGGCGGGCGACATCGGCCTACGCCGGGACGTCGAGCGGTTCCCGTTCGTGCCATCTGATCGCTCACGGCTGCAACAGGATTGCTACGAGGCCTACAACATCCAGGTGTCCGGGCTGGAACAGCGGCTGCGGGCGCTGGACTACCCGAAGGTCGTCATCGGGGTGTCGGGCGGTCTGGATTCGACGCACGCGCTGATCGTTGCGGCACGGGCGATGGATCGGGAAGGCCGGCCGCGCAGCGACATTCTTGCCTTCACGCTGCCCGGTTTCGCGACCGGTGAACGCACCAAGGGAAACGCGATCCGGCTTGCACGCGCCTTGGGTGTGACGTTCGAAGAGCTCGACATCAAGCCGACCGCCGAGCTGATGCTGAAACAGATCCAACATCCATTCTCGCGCGGCGAGCGGGTGTACGACGTCACGTTCGAGAACGTCCAGGCCGGGCTGCGCACCGACTATTTGTTCCGTATCGCCAACCAACGCGGCGGGATCGTGCTCGGCACCGGCGACCTGTCCGAGCTGGCGCTGGGCTGGTCGACCTACGGCGTCGGCGACCAGATGTCGCACTACAACGTGAACGGCGGCGTGCCGAAGACGTTGATCCAGCACCTGATTCGCTGGGTGATCTCCTCGGGCCAATTCGACCGGGAAGTGTGTGACGTGCTGCAGTCGGTGCTCGACACCGAGATCACCCCGGAGCTGGTGCCGACCGGCGAGGATGAGGAAATCCAAAGCAGCGAGGCCAAGGTCGGTCCGTATTCGCTGCAAGACTTTTCGCTGTTTCAGGTGCTGCGCTATGGCTTCCGGCCGTCGAAGATCGCTTTCCTGGCGTGGCACGCGTGGAGCGACTCGGAGCGGGGCGACTGGCCCCCGGGCTATCCGCCGGATAGGCGGCCCACATATTCACTCAAGGAGATACGGCACTGGCTCGGCGTTTTCGCGCAGCGGTTCTATTCTTTCAGCCAGTTCAAGCGGTCGGCGTTGCCGAACGGCCCCAAGGTGTCGGCCGGCGGGTCGCTGTCACCGCGCGGTGACTGGCGGGCGCCGTCGGACATGTCGGCGAAGACGTGGCTGGACGAAATCGAGCGCGCGGTTCCCGAGGCCTGAGCCCAGCGCGGCTTCAGGTTGGCAGCGCGTCCTCGATTGCTTCGTCGCGCGGCGCGCAGTCGCCGGCGCCCGGCACCAGCGTCGCCAACGCGCCCGCCGCGCACGCGCGTCGCAACGCGTGTTCGTGATCATCCGGCCAGGCCGCGGCGAGGACCCCGGCGAACACGTCACCGGCGCCGGTGGTGTCGACGGGCTCGACCGCGGGTGCGGGTACTTCGAGTTCACGCTCCCCGCCGAGATAGCGCGCACCCCGCGCCCCTTGCGTGATCACCAGATGCGGTACCGGCCACCGCCATTGGGCCGCCTCGGCTTCGTTGACCACGACAACGTCGGTCGCCGCCGCCAGCTCGGCCAGCTGCGGCGAATCGCTTGCCGGTGACGCGTTGACGACGACGGTCGCACCGGCGGCGCGGGCCGTCCTCGCCGCGGCGACGGCGGTCGGCACGGGGATCTCCATCTGCAGCAACACCACGTCGGAATCGGCCACCACCTCGCGCCGATCCGCGGAATCGAGCGTCAGATGCGCGTTCGCGCCCGGCGCGACGACGATCATGTTTTCGGCGTCGGCGTCCACGACGATCGCGGCCATGCCGCTCGGACCCCGCAGTGTCACCAACCCGTCGAGGCCAACTCCGTTCGCGCGAAGGTGCGCCCGGAGCATATCGGCGGACGCGTCGCTGCCCAGCGCCCCAACGAACTGCACTTGCGCGCCGGCGCGCGCGGCGGCGACCGCCTGGTTGGCGCCCTTGCCACCCGGCGACGAGACCAGTGACGACGACAGCACCGTCTCGCCGGCCCGAGGCAGCGCCTGAACGGTGAAGGTCAGGTCGGTGTTGACGCTTCCCACCACACACAACCGTGTCGCCGACACAGACGTCCACGCTAGACCAGGGCGGCTGCGTCGGAGCGATGGAAAGGCGCGCCAGCAGGTCCGATACGCTGGACTAATGAGTCTGCAGGCACCGTCGCTTCCAGACCTGCGCGAACGGGTCCACGATGCCGCGCGGCGCGCCCGCATCGCCGCGCGGGTGCTGGGCACATTGAGCACCGACACCAAGGACCGCGCCCTGCATGCTGCGGCCGACCAGGTGCTTCGCGACGCGCATACGGTGCTGGAGGCCAACCAGCGGGACCTGGCCGCGGCCAGGGCCGCGGGCACGCCGGACGCGATGCTCGACAGACTGGCCCTGAACCCGAACCGTATCGACGGCATCGCCGCGGGTTTGCGTCAGGTCGCCGGGCTGGCCGATCCGATAGGGGAGGTGCTGCGCGGCCGGACGCTGCCAAACGGGCTGCAACTGCGCCAGCAGCGGGTTCCGCTCGGCGTGGTCGGCATGGTCTACGAGGGACGGCCCAACGTCACCGTCGACGCGTTCGGATTGACGCTGAAGTCCGGCAACGCCGTGGTGCTGCGCGGCAGCTCGTCCGCGGCGCGCTCCAACGAGGCGCTGGTGAACGCGTTGCGCGCGGCGCTGGCCATCGAGAACCTGCCCGTCGACGGGGTCCAGTTGCTGCCGAGCGAGGACCGGGCGAGCGTCACCCACCTGATCCAGGCGAGGGGACTCGTGGATGTGGTGATACCGCGGGGCGGCGCGGGCCTGATCGACGCGGTGTGCCGCGAAGCGTGGGTGCCGACGATCGAGACGGGTGTCGGCAATTGCCATGTGTACGTGCACGACTCGGCCGACCTCGACGTCGCCGAGCGCGTGCTGCTGAACTCAAAGACCCGTCGCCCCAGCGTGTGCAACGCCGCCGAGACGCTGTTGGTGGACGCCGCGATCGCCGACAAGGCGCTACCGCGGCTGGTTGGAGCCCTGCAGGACGCCGGCGTGACCGTGCATTCCGATCCGTCGGAGGGCGAGCTGCGCGCGGAATTCCTCTCGATGGACATCGCGCTGGCGGTGGTCGACGGAGTCGACGCCGCGATTGCCCACGTCAACGAGTACGGCACCGGGCACACCGAGGCCATCGTCACCAGGGACCTTGCTGCCGCGGTACGGTTCAGCGAGCAGGTGGACGCCGCCGCGGTTATGGTCAACGCGTCGACCGCTTTCACCGACGGAGAGCAGTTTGGTTTCGGCGCCGAGATCGGCATCTCCACCCAGAAGCTGCACGCCCGTGGCCCGATGGGATTACCGGAATTGACCTCAACGAAGTGGATCGTGTGGGGAGACGGCCACATCCGTCCGGCCTCGTGACGGGCGACGCCCAAGAAAGGGGTGCACGGTGAGTGTCCCCGCCCGGCCCACGCCGTTGTTCGCCGACATCGACGATGTCGCCCGTCGACTCGCCGACACCGGCTACCTGCCCGACACCGCAACAGCGACAGCGGTTTTCCTCGCCGACCGCCTCGGTAAGCCGCTGCTGGTCGAGGGCCCGGCCGGTGTCGGCAAGACCGAGCTGGCGCGCGCCGTCGCGGACGCCACCGGTTCAGGGCTGGTCCGGCTGCAATGCTATGAGGGCGTCGACGAATCTCGCGCCCTGTACGAGTGGAACCACGCCAAGCAGATCCTGCGGATCCAAACCGGGCGTGGTTCGGCTGCCGGCTCGGCGGGCGACGACTGGGATCAGACCAAGCACGACGTGTTCTCCGAGGAGTTCCTGCTGTCGCGTCCGCTGTTGACGGCGATCCGGCGCACAGAACCGACCGTTCTGCTCATCGACGAAACCGACAAGGCCGACATCGAAATCGAGGGCCTGCTGCTTGAGGTGCTCAGCGACTTCGCGGTCACCGTCCCGGAGCTGGGCACGATCACCGCAACACGGGCGCCGTTCGTGGTGCTCACCTCCAACGCCACGCGCGAGTTGTCGGAGGCGCTCAAGCGCCGTTGCCTGTTCTTGTACATCGATTTTCCGGATTCGGACCTGGAGCGGCGCATCCTGCTGTCGCGGGTTCCGGAGCTGCCCGAGAAAATCGCCGACGAACTCGTCCGCATCGTCGGCGTACTGCGCGGCATGCAACTCAAGAAGCTGCCGTCGATTGCCGAGACCATCGACTGGGGACGCACCGTGCTCGCGCTGGGGCTCGACACCATCGACGACGCGACAATCGCCCAGACGCTGGGTGTGGTGCTCAAGCACCAATCCGATCAGACCCGTGCCGCCTCGGAGCTAAGGCTCAACTGATGGCGGTTCGCCGCACCCGCCCGCCGCAGCCGTTGGCCCCGCACGGGATTCCGGGCCACGTCGTCGGTTTCGTGGAAGCCCTACGGGCGCAAGGAATTGCGGTGGGTCCGTCGGAAACCGTCGACGCCGGGCGGGTGGTTGCGACGCTGGGCCTTGGTGACCGCGAGGTGCTGCGCGAGGGCATCGCGTGCGCGGTGCTGCGACGCCCCGACCATCGCGACACCTACGACGCGGTTTTCGACTTGTGGTTTCCCGCGGCGCTGGGGTCGCGCACCTTCGAGCCGAACGAATCGGCGGACCAGCCGTCCGCCGACATCGAGGCCCTGCGTGCGGCGCTGGTCGAGCTGCTCGGCGACAATGGCTTCGGCGATGACTCCGGCGATCACGACACCGACCGTGACGATCGGCTGGAGAGCCTGATCGCGCAGATCGTCGAGGCCTACGGGCGGTACAGTTCCAGCCGCGGCCCGTCATATTCGTCGTATCAGGCGCTCAAGGCGATCGCGCTGGACCAGCTCGAGGGACGACTGCTGGCCGGGTTGTTGGCACCCTACGGTCAAGAGCCCACCCCCACTCAGGAGCAGATCGCGAAAGCCCTTGCCACGCAACGCATTGCCCGGATCCGACGACTTGTGGAGGCCGAGACCAAGCGGCGCACCGCCGAGCAACTCGGCCGCGACCACGTCACGATGTACGGCGTTCCGCAGCTGTCGGAGAACGTCGAGTTTCTGCGCGCGTCCGCCGAGCAACTGCGCCAGATGCGACGGGTTGTGGCGCCGCTGGCTCGCACGCTGGCCACCCGGTTGGCGGCCCGGCGCCGCCGATCGCGCGCCGGTGAGATCGATCTGCGCCGCACGTTGCGCAAGTCGATGAACACGGGCGGAGTGCCCATCGACGTGGTGTTGCGCAAGCCGCGGCCGGCGCGCCCGGAGCTTGTGGTGTTGTGCGACGTGTCCGGCTCGGTCGCCGGGTTCAGCCATTTCACGCTGCTGCTTGTGCACGCGCTGCGCCAGCAATTCTCCCGCGTGCGCGTCTTCGCTTTCATTGACACCACCGACGAGGTGACCCATCTGTTCGGGCCCGAGGCCGACCTGGCCCTGGCGGTGCAGCGCATCACCCGCGACTCCGAGGTCTACACCCGCGACGGCCACAGCGACTACGGCAACGCGTTCGTTTCGTTCACCGAGAAATATCCGACGGTGCTGTCGCCGCGGGCCTCGCTGCTGGTGCTCGGCGACGCCCGCAACAACTACCGCAACCCGACGGTCGAGGTGCTGCAGCGGATGGTGACCGAAAGCAGGCACGCCCATTGGCTCAACCCCGAGCCGCGGCACCTGTGGGGCAGCGGCGACTCCGCCGCGCCGCGCTATCAGGACGTCATCGCGATGCACGAAGCGCGATCGGCCAAGCAGCTGGCCGCGGTGATTGACCAACTGTTGCCGGTGTGACTTGCGATAAGCGCGCGGCACCGCGGGGCAAAAACGCGCCGGTCCCGGTGCCGTAAGCTCGCTATTCGTGCGATCTCGACGCAGGCTGGGAGTGATGGGCGGGACATTCGACCCGATCCACCACGGCCACCTGGTCGCCGCGAGCGAGGCCGCCGACCTGTTCGAGCTTGACGAGGTCGTGTTCGTGCCGACCGGTGAACCGTGGCAGAAGGAAGGCCGCCACGTCAGCCCGCCCGAGGACCGCTACTTGATGACCGTCATCGCGACCGCGTCCAACCCCAGGTTTTCGGTGAGCCGCGTCGACATCGATCGCGGCGGCCGCACCTACACCAAGGACACGCTCACCGAGCTACGCGCACTCAATCCCGACACCGACTTGTACTTCATCACCGGCGCCGATGCGCTGGCATCGATTCTGTCCTGGCAGAACGTCGAGGAACTGTTCGAGCTAGCGCGGTTCGTCGGTGTGAGTAGGCCGGGATACACCCTCAACGGGGATCACGTTCTTGCCGCCTTGGATTCGCTATCGCCCGACGCGCTGAGCCTGGTCGAGGTGCCCGCGTTGGCCATTTCGTCGTCGGACTGCCGCGCGCGGGCCGCAGAGGGGCGCCCGATCTGGTACCTGGTGCCGGACGGGGTCGTGCAGTACGTGTCCAAGCGGAGGCTCTACCACGGGATCGCTGCCGGGGAGCGGCCCAAGCTCGCCGACACCAAGCGGAAATCATGACCGCGTCTGACGAGTCCGTCCACATGGCCGCGGTGGCTGCGAGGGCGGCGGCATCCAAGCTGGCCAACGACGTGATCGTGATCGACGTGTCGGGCCAGCTCGTTATCACCGACTGCTTCGTGATCGCATCGGCGTCCAACGAACGGCAGGTCAATGCGATCGTCGACGAGGTCGAGGAGAAGATGCGGCTGGCTGGCTACAAACCCGCACGCCGGGAGGGCGCCCGTGAGGGCCGATGGACGCTTCTGGACTACATCGACATCGTCGTGCACGTCCAACACCAGGACGAGCGCAACTTCTACGCGCTCGACAGACTGTGGCGGGACTGCCCGACGGTCCCGGTCGAGCTGGACGGTCACGTGTGAGTGTCCGGCGATTGGTGATGTTGCGTCACGGCCAGACCGAGTTCAACGCCGGCAGCCGGATGCAGGGCCAGCTCGACACGGAGCTGACCGACCTGGGCCGGGCTCAGGCCGTCGCGGCCGCCGAAGTGCTGGGTAAACGCCAGCCGCTGGTCATCGTGTCGTCGGATCTGCGCAGGGCGTACGACACCGCCGTGGTGCTCGGCGAGCAGACCGGGTTGCCGGTGCACGTCGACACCCGGCTGCGTGAGACACATTTGGGTGACTGGCAGGGCCTGACGCACCAGCAGGTCGACGCCGAGTATCCGGGTGCCCGGCTGGCCTGGCGCGACGACGCCCGCTGGGCGCCGCACGGCGGGGAGAGCCGCGTCGACGTGGCCGACCGGGCGCTGCCGGTGATCGCTGAACTGGTCGCCGATCAGCCGGAATGGGGCGCCGACAAGCCCGAGCGTCCGGTGGTGCTGGTGGCGCACGGCGGGCTGATCGCGGCGGTGACCGCGGGCCTGCTTGGCCTGCCGGTCGTCAACTGGCCGGTGCTGGGCGGCATGGGCAACGCGAGCTGGGTTCAGCTGTCCGGCCATTCCGCGGATAGCGCTTCGACGCTCGACGGCATCCGGTGGCGGTTGGACGTATGGAACGCCTCGGCACAGGTCGCCAACGATGTGCTCTGATCGGCCCGTGTTGCTGATCTTCGCCGATTCGCTGGCGTACTACGGCCCCGGTGGCGGCCTGCCGGCGGATGATCCCCGAATCTGGCCGAATATTGTTGGGGCACAGCTAGGTTGGGATGTGGAATTGATCGGCAGGATCGGCTGGACATGCCGCGATGTGTGGTGGGCGGCCACCCAGGATCCGCGGGCGTGGGCCGCGTTGCCGCGTGCGGGCGCGGTGGTCTTCGCGACCGGCGGCATGGATTCGCTGCCGTCGGTGTTGCCCACCGCGTTGCGTGAATTGATCCGGTACGTGCGGCCGCCGTGGCTGCGGCGCTGGGTGCGGGAAGGCTACGGCTGGGTGCAGCCCCGGCTGTCCCCGGTGGCCCGGCCGGCGTTGCCGGCGCACGTCAGCGTCGAGTACCTGGAATTGACGCGTGGAGCAATCGAATTCAACCGCCCGGGGATCCCGATTGTCGCGTCGCTGCCGTCAGTGCACATCGCCGAGACGTACCGCCGAGCACACCACGGCCGCGAGGCCACCGCGGCCGCGATCACGCACTGGGCCGAGCAGCACCACGTTGCACTGGTCGACCTGAAAGCCGCCGTGGCCGAACATGTCTTCGCCGGCCGCGGCAATCCGGACGGCATCCATTGGAACTTCGAGGCACACCAGGCGGTGGCCGACCTGATGCTCAAGGCGCTGGTCGAGGCGGGAGTCGCCGGGCCGACGACGTCGGGCCCGGGTGTACGGCAACGGAACGACCGCGGCTGAGCGATGGCTGTCGCGGTGGTCACCGACTCGTCGTCGCGGCTGTGCGCCGACGACTGCAGCCGGTGGTCGATCCGCCAGGTGCCGCTGCACATTCTGGTCGACGGCGAGAATCTGCGCGACGGCGTCGACGAGGTTCCCGCCGGCATTCACGAGCGGGGGGGCGTCACCACGGCCGGTGCCACACCTGCCGAGCTGGCTGACGCGTATCGGTGCGCGCTGCGCGACAGCGGCGGCGATGGCGTGGTCGCAGTGCATATTTCGGGTGCGTTGTCGAGCACGATGACGGCCGCCGAGCAGGCGGCGCGTGAGTTCGGCGCTGCGGTGCGGGTGGTCGATTCGAAATCGGCGGCGATGGGCACGGGTTTCGTCGCGCTCGCCGCCGCACGCGCGGCCGCCGAGGGCATGGATCTGGGCGGTGTTGTCGCGCAGGCGCTTTCGGCGGCCAGGCGGGTTCGTGCGTTCATCGTGGTGCAGCGGCTGGACAACCTGCGCCGCAGCGGCCGGGTCGGAACCGCGGCGGCGTGGCTTTCCACGGCGCTCGCGATCAAGCCGCTGCTGCGCGTCGACGACACCGGCAAGCTGGTGCTTGCCCAACGCGTCCGGACGGTGACCAAGGCGCACGCCGCGATGATCGATCAGGTCGTCGACGCCGTGGGCGGCGGCACCGCGGCCATCGCCGTGCATCACGTCGACAACGCCGCCGCGGCGTCCGAAGTCGCTAAAGCCCTGGCGGAACGCCTCCCTGCGGTCGACGCCCCGACGGTGTCGGACATGGGCCCGGTGCTGGCCGTGCATGTCGGCGCCGGTGCGGTCGGCGTCTGCGTCGATGTCACGGCTTGAGCGGGGCCGTCGATCGTCCCCTCAAATCGCGGGCCGGCCGGTGATCGGCGGCAGGTCCTTCAGCGTGACGATGCCGGGGTCGGCGGCAACCACGGCCGGCACCGCGTTGGTCACCGGCATCGCGGTGTAGATCATGCCGAGGCCCATGAAGCCTGGCTCGGTCCAGTCGTCGGGCGGTAGGCAGTGGATGACGGTGCGCATGTTGGGCAGGCCGAACACCTGGATCACGTGGCCGTGGGCCAGCGGCTTCGGCGGCGTGACGTGATTGCCCATGGTCCAGTTGAATCCGACGCTGACGAGGTTGCGGTCGCCGACCCAGCCCCGGTGGTAGCCGTAGACGCCCGCGACCGTGCCCTTCGGGATCTGCATGAAGCCGAGGTCGGAGTCGTCGGTCGCGGGCGTGAATGTCACGTCGAAGCCGATCCGGTCGAGGGTGACCCCCATCGCGTCGGCCATCATCGCGGCGGATTCGGCGAACACCTCGCTCTCCCGACGCACGCTCTCGGCTAGGCCCGGCGTGTCCGGCGGTTGCGAAAAGCCCATCGCCGTCTGGGTTTCCGCCGACTCGTATGTCGAGCAGTCCACCGACTCGGTGATCCGGATTTCGTCGACGCGCTCGCAGGAGCCGCTCAGCACCATGCCGACCAGGTTCGTCATGCCGGGATGCGCGCCGCTGCCGAACATCGTCGAGTTGCCCCGCTGACATGCCTTGCGGACGCGGTCGAGGTCTTCGGGACTCTGCTTGCCGCCGGTGATCCAGGCGGCGCTGGAACACACGTTGATGCCCGCCTCGAGGAGGCGGACGAGCTCATCGATGTTTGGCCACAACGGGTTGTAGCAGCAGGCGTGCGGTTGCTGCGCGATCACCTCGTCGATGTCGTTGGTGGCCAGCACGCCGGTGGGTTCCGGCCAGCCCGCCAGGTCGGCGGCGTCCTTGCCGACCTTGTCGGCGCCGTGCGCGTAGACGCCCACAAGCTCCATGTCGGGCCGGCCGATGATCGCATGCAGCGATCTGCGCCCGATGTTCCCGGTGGTCCATTGGACGACTCGAAGCGGCCGCTCGGTCGAGGATGCCGTCACCTAGTTCTCCTTTGCGTTGCTAGCCCGTCGACGGGTCGGCGCACACCGGTCACCGATCTCGGGGCGGGAAGATCACCGCGGCGCCGCGCACGTCGATGTGTACCTTCGCATCGACCGGCGGCGGGGTCATGCTGGCCTGGCGCACAGTGATTGGCACGCCATCGCCCAGCGGGTCGATGGTCAGCAGGACGTCGTGGCCGAGAAACTCTGCGGCGATCACGGTTCCGACGCCGCTGCGCTGTTCGCTGTCCGAAACGACCGTTGCGATGAGCTGTTCGGGCCGAAGCATTGCTGTCGCCGGGCCGTCGGCGGTGGGGGCGGCGACGGGAATGCGGCCGAACACGCATTCGGCGGTCCCGCCCGTCACCGTGCACGGCAGAAACACGCAGTCGCCGAGGAACTCTGCGGTGAATCGATCGCTGGGCTCGGAGTACAGCCGGCGCGGCGTGCCGACCTGAGTGAAGCGCCCTTCGCGCATCACCGCGACCTGGTCGGCAATGGACAGCGCCTCCTCTTGGTCATGGGTGACCAAGAGCGTCGTCACGCCGGCTTCGGTCAGGGTCTGCGCAACGGCCCGTCGGGTCGACGCCCGCAGGCCGGTGTCGAGCGCACTGAATGGCTCGTCGAGAAGCATCAGCACCGGCTCGCGTGCCAGCGCCCGGGCCAGCGCGACCCGCTGTTGCTGTCCACCGGAAAGTTGATGCGGCTGCCGGGCAATGAATTCCGCGTCGAGCGACACGGTCTTTAGCAGCTGCGCCACCCGTGCGCGCACCCGCGGATTACGCAGCCCGCCGCGAAGGCCGTAGGCGATGTTCTGCCCGACGGTCAGATGCGGGAACAGCGCACCGTCCTGGGCGACGTAGCCGACCTTGCGCCGGTGCGCGGGCACGCAAGCGGTCGGGCTCGCCACCTGCTGACCCGCGATCGTGACGGTGCCGCGGTCGGGGGTCTCGAAGCCGGCGAGCAGCCGCAGCAGGGTGGTTTTGCCGCAGCCCGATGATCCGACGACCACCGTGGTGCTACCCGCCTGCAGCCGCAAGTCGATGCCGTCGAGCACGGTGGCCCCGCCGAATGATTTCGCGAGATCGTGCCCTTCAAGGACCGGAGGTGTCACAGTGCTGCCACCTTGGTGGCCTGCCGGTACAGCAGCAGCGTCACCGGTGCCGACAATAAAACCAGGATCAGTGCGTAGGGTGCTGCCGCGGCGTAGTCAAGTTCGCTGGCCAGCGACCAGAAGCGCATTGACAACGTTCGGGTTCCGGTCGGCGCAAGCAGCAGCGTCGCGGTCAATTCCGTTGCAACAGCGACGAATACAAGCGAGGCACCCGCGGCGGCTGCCGGTGCGGTCAGTCGCACTGTCACGCGGGCGAAGGTGCCGGCGGCGCTGACCCCGAGTGACCGCGAGGCTTCCTCGAGGGTGACCGGGACTTGCGCGAGGCCTGCTCGTACGCTTACCAGCGCGCGCGGAATGAACATCAGCACGTAGGCGCATGCCAGCACCACGACGGTCTGATACAGCGGCGGAGCCACCCGGATGCTGACCGTGACCAGCGCCAGCGCGGTGACGATGCCGGGCAGTGAGCTGGTGATGAAGTTGGAGCCCTCGACGATACGGGCGAGCGCGCCGTGGGACCGCACCGCGACCCATGCGACGGGAAAGGCCAGCACGGTTGTCAGCACTGCCGCGACGGTCGCCAGCCCGACGGTCTGAGCGAGCGCCGAACCGATGTCGTCGAGCGGCCACACGTCGGCGCCTCCCGTCCACAGCCAGCGCAGCATCGTCCACACCGGTACGCCGAGCGCCAGGACGGCCAGTCCGGCCACGGCTGCCAGCGCGGCTAACGATTTGCCGCGCAGTGGGATCGGGGCGGCCGGCCACGGGACTCCCGACCCGATGCGGGCCCACCGCGCCCGGCCGCGCGCCGACGCCTCGGTCACCAGCATGACCAGGCAGCACAGCACCAGCAACGCGGCCAGCATGCTTCCGGCCGCCCCGTCGAACGACGCCTGAAACTGCTCGAAGATCGCGGTGGTGAAGGTGTTGAAGCGCAGCATCGCGAACGCGCCGTATTCGGCGAGCAAGTGCACGCCGATCAGTAGTGCGCCGCCCAGCATCGCCAGCCGGAGTTGCGGCAGCACCACCCGAAAGAACACCCCCACCGAATCGGATCCCAGCGCACGGGCCGACTCCTCGATCGCGGGGTCCAGCCGGCGCAGCGTGGCGGCCACCGGGAGGTAGATGAGAGGAAAGTATGACAGCGTCGCGACGAGCATGCCGGCGCTCAATCCGTGCAGTGACGGCACCACGCTCACCCACGCGTAACTGTTAACGAATGCGGGAATGGCCAACGGCGCGACCAGAACTGGTCGCCAGATCGCCTGGGCGGGGAGGTCGGTTCGTTCCACGAGCCATGCCGCACCGACCCCGATCACGGCGCACACTGGCACCGTTACAACAACCAAACCCACCGTGTTGAGCAGTAGTTCACCAACGCGGGGACGGGCCACCAGCTGGTAGGCCCGCTGCCACCCGATTGAACCGACCGACCAACACACATACCCGAGCGGGAGGAAGGTCGCCGCGACGAGCACAGCCACGGTGGCCGTCACCACCGGGCCGGGTCGGGTGCCGGCGCTGGATCGGGCGGGCGTGGTGGGCGCCAGCGGGGGAGCCGTGACCACTTACAACAGGCCCCCCCTCGTCATCATGTCGCTGACTTTCTTCGCATCGAGTGTCGATGGGTCGATGGTCGGCGCCTGCAGCTGGTCGAGCGGAACGAGGGCGGGATTCGCCGGAACACCGCTGCCGACGGGGTATTCGAACGTGTCGCCGTTCTGCAGCACCTGCTGTCCAGACTTGCCCGTGACGAAGCGGAGGAACTGCTGAGCCTTGTCCTGTTTCTTGCTTGATTTCAGAACTCCGCCGCCGGACAGGCTCACGAAGGCGCCCGGATCCTGGTTGCGGAAGTAGTGCAGCGCGGTGTTGCCGCTCATTTCTTTCGTCTTGGCTTGATCGCGGAACCAGTAGTAGTGGTAGATGACTCCGCCGTCGACCTGGCCGGAGTTGACAGCCTTGAGTGTGGCGACGTTGTCTTGATACGCAACGGCATTCGCCTTCATGCCGGCAAGCCACTGCGCGGTGGCGGGTTCACCCTCGAGCTGCAGCAGCGCGGCGACGATCGCCTGGAAGTCCGCCTTCGACGGCGGAGCGGCCCATCGGCCCTTCCATGCCGGCTGCTGCAGATCCAACAGCGATTTCGGCAGCTGATCTACGGGCAACTTGGCCGTGTTGTAGACGAATACGGTGGCTCTGGCGGCGACACCGGTCCACTTGTTGCTGGCGGGGCGGTATTGCGGCGGCACCTGGGCGGCGGTCTGTTGGTCGACATCGGCGAACAGTCCGGCATGTTCCACCGCGGCCATCGCGGGGGAGTTCTCGGTGATGAACACGTCGGCCGGTGATGCCGTGCCTTCTGCCACCAGCTGGTTCCCCAACTCGGTGTCGCCGCCTTGCCGGTAGTTCACCTTGATGCCGGTTTCCTTGGTGAACGCGTCGATCCACTCCTTGGCCAGCGACTCATGCTGGCCGTTGTAGACGAGCAGTTCGTTGCGCTGGCCTGAAGTCGAGCAGCCGATCGCGCCGACGGCCACCAGGAGGCCCACCGCAACCGCAACGCGCGGCCAACGTGTCCGCATACCGGTTCCCTTCCGCTCCATGTAGCACTCCAGGTCACCCGATAGCCTTAGCTAAGGTTTACCTAACGAACATACCGAACTGTCGCGGTCGGCGGAACGGTGGGGTCCGGGCGCTGTCCGGCGTGGTCACCGGCCGCCGCCGCGGGCGGTGTCCCTGACCCGTGGCACGATCGTCGGGTGAGCTCAGAGGCACTGCATGTGGTGCTTGGCGACGAAGAGCTGCTCGTCGAGCGCGCGGTGGCGGCGGTGCTACGGGCGGCGCGCGAGCGGGCCGGCATCGACGACGTCCCGGTGGATCGGCTGCGTGCCGGCGAGATTGACACCAACGAGTTCGCCGAACTGCTCAGCCCGTCACTGTTCGCCGACGAACGCGTGGTGGTGCTCGAGGCGGCCGCCGACGCCGGTAAGGACGCCGCCGCGCTGATCGCCGACGCGGCGGCGGACCTGCCGCCCGGCACCATGCTGGTCGTCCTGCACTCGGGCGGCGGGCGCGCGAAGGCACTCGCCGGCCGGCTGCGCGAACTCGGCGCCACCGTGCATCCCTGCGCACGAATCACGAGGGCGGCCGAGCGCGCCGACTTCGTCCGCGCCGAACTGCGATCGCTGGGCGTCACCGTCGATGACGGCATGGTGACCGCCCTGCTGGACGCCGTTGGCTCCGACCTGCGCGAATTAGCCTCGGCCTGTTCACAATTGGTCGCCGATACCGGCGGTCACGTCGACGCCGAAGCGGTGGGCCGGTACTACAGCGGCAAGGCGGAGGTGAAGGGTTTCGACATCGCCGACAAGGCGGTGGCTGGTGACGTCGGCGCCGCCGCGGAGGCGTTGCGCTGGGCCATGATGCGCGGTGAACCGCGTGTTGTGCTAGCCGACGCGCTGGCGGAGGCGGTGCATCTGATCGCCCGTGTCGGCCCATTGTCGGGCGGCCCCGATCGAGTGGCCGCCGAACTGGGGTTGCCGCCGTGGCGGGTGAAGAAGGTGCAGCGACAAGCTCGGCGCTGGTCGAACGAATCGGTCGCAACCGCAATGCGATTGGTCGCGACGCTGAACGCTGACGTCAAAGGCGCGGCGGCCGACGCCGACTACATCTTGGAAGCGACGGTGCGAAGGGTTGCCGAGCTGGCAAGGCCGTAGGTCGCAAACTTCAGGCCGGGACGAGCGTGCTGCGCCGTCGTACGTGAGCCCGAATTGGTCCACCCGCGACGAGCGTAAACGGCACCGCGACGGCGAAATCGTCGTCGTCCGAGCAAATTTCGACGGACCGGATGATCGTCGCCAAACCCAAGGTCGCTTCCAGCATCGCAAAGTGATCCCCAATGCACGACCTCGGTCCCGCACCAAACGGAATGTACTGCCAGCGGTCCCGCGATTTCGATTGTTCCGGTGCGAAGCGATCCGGGTCGAACGTCAGCGGGTCGGTCCACAGCTTCGGGTCGCGATGCATTGCATAGATTCCGACGACAACCAAGGTGCCCGCCGGCACCCGATATCCGTCGACCGCGATGTCCTTCATGGCGAGCCGAACGGTAATCGGTGCCGGCGGGCACAGCCGCAGCGCCTCGTTGAGGACCTGAACCGTGAACCCCAGGCTGGACACGTCGTCGGGCGTCAATTGGCGGTCACCCAACTCGGCGACCTCGGCCAGCACCCGATTCTGGATATCGGGATGGTGGCCCAGTGCCCACAATGCGTACGTCAGCGTCGTCGCGGTCGTATCGTGACCGGCCGCCATGAACACGACGAGTTCATGAGCAATGTCGTTGTCGGTCAATGGTCGACCGGTGGCCGGATCTGTCGCGGCGATCAGTGCACGAACGAGCGGAGCCTCGACATCGGGGTCACGCCGGCACGCGCCGATGATGTCCATGGCGAGTCGGTCGAATACGGCGATGGCCGAGCGTGCCCGTCGGCGGGCCGGCGTCGGAAACCACGATGGTGCCCGCACCGGCCGCCAGCCTCGGTCCGATACGTAGTCCTGGACGACGCGAAGAGCGTTGCCCAGATCGTCGGCCTGGCTGTCGAGGTCAACCGCCAGTACCGACCGACCCAACGCCCGCAACGTCAGTTTGCGAGCCTGCGCGTCGAGGTCGATGTCGGCGCCGTCGGGCCATGCCGAGGCCAGGTTGTTCGCCGCCTCGGCCATGTGGCCGCCGAACCTCGTCACGTGCTTCTTGGTGAACACCGGCTGCAGCAACCGGCGGCGCGGTAGCCACTCGGCGTGGTTGAAGTTGAACAACGCCCCGCCGGACAGGCGTTGTTGGTCGCGGAAGAGCGGGAGGTCCCGGTCGACGAACGGGTAACTGAGGCTGAGCACGTCGTGCGCCGCGCGCGGCGAGGTCGTCACGACGAAAGGCGGCGTCAGCCAGTTGGGCGCCAGCGCGTGCCGAGTGACAGGACCGCCCGCGTCGCGCAGCGCTTCCGAGCCGGTGTGATACATCCGTGCGGCTTTCATCCGCAACAGATACGGCAGGGGGTTCTTCGGGGCCAGCGGTAGCGCCGCGACATCGAGGGTTGGTGGCGGGATGACCATGTCAGGCCCCTATCGGTAGCAGCTGACGAAATACTCGTCGGCGCTGCCGGGGCCGGATAGAGTAGCCGACTACCCGATTTTGTTGAAGGTGCGGGCCAGCGCCGACTTGCGATTGGCGGCCTGGTTCTTGTGGATGACGCCCTTGCTGGCGGCCTTGTCCAGCTGGCGGCTCGCCGACAGCAACAACTCCTCGGCCGTTGCCTTGTCACCGGCTTCAGCGGCCGCACGGAACTTACGGGTTGCCGTATGAAGCGACGACTTCACCGACTTGTTGCGAAGCCGCCGGCGCTCGTTGGTGCGGTTGCGCTTCTCCTGCGACTTGATGTTGGCCACGCGTTAGTTCCTTCAAATTTCTCGAAGCTGGGATTGTCTGGAGGGCCGCCGGACGGGCGCCGATCGTTCAGGCTACCAGCCGCGCATCGAATCTCCCAATGCGGCAGCGGCGGCGGTAGTGGGTTTGTCGCCAGCCGGTGAAAGCACATGGTAACGGGCCGCCCGAAATGAAATCGGAATTAGAAGTCGCCGATCAGGTGTTGTCGGGAGTTATGGCGGTAGCTCTCCCTGATGAGGTGAAGAAGTACCTCGACGACCCCACGGTGTTGGCGACACTTGCCACGATCATGCCCGACGGGCGGCCGCACCTTACCGTTGTCTGGATCAAGCGCGATGGCAACGACCTGCTGATCTCCACCACCGTGGATCGGCAGCAGGGCAAGAACGTCGTTCGCGACCCGCGCGTCGCCGTGACCATCGCCGCACCCGACAACCCTTATTGGTACGCCGAAGTTCGGGGGACTGCCACCGTGACGTCAGACCCGGGCAGGGATCTGCCCAATGAGTTGTCCCGCAAATACACCGGCCAGGATTTCGTCAGGTTCAACCCGGCCTCAATAAACGACGCCGAGCGGCTCATAGTGCGCGTCACTCCGGAAAAGATCACGGGCCAACTCTGAGTCGCGACCCGCTCGCGCACAAGCTCGGCGACACCCGCTCAAACTGACCCACTACCGCGCACTGGCCTGCCGAAACGGCGCGGGTGGTGCAGCTTGGGCGGCGGGGGGCGAGAAATCGGTCATTAGAAGATACTGTGCGGTCATTGGGTGCTGTCTGTTCACGAGGGGTAGGGATGCAGGGACGTGATATCCGGGCGGTCGGCGAGTTGGCGGGTGAAGCATCGACTGTCGTGACGACGCTGGTGCATGACATGCATGCCGGCATCGCGCGACGCGTGTTCCGATCGATCGGCCCGTCGTCAAGGCCCACTCAGGTCATTCACGACGGCATCGCGCGGTCCATCTATGGCGCCGTGGACCACGGGTTACGCAGGGCGGCGCGGGGCGGTGGGGCGTTGGCGTCGCGGGTCTGGGGCTTCGACGACGACCCGGCGCTGGACTCAAGCGAGCGGGTGGCCGCAGCGATAGCCGCGGTCAACGGCATTTGCGGCGATCAATTGGCGTCACACCGAAACAGTCTGGCGGCGACAATGCAGATTCGGCAGCACGGGACGGTGATACCGCTCAGCGCGGAGTCACTCGCTGCGGCGTTCCCGCAAGCCACCGGTCGGGTCGCGGTCTTTCTGCATGGCTGGTGCCTCACCGAGCGATCTTGGCAACGCCGGCCGCGCACCGGCGACGAGGTGCGGACCTACGGCCAACGCCTCAAGGAGGATCTCGGCATTACGCCGATCTATCTGCGATACAACACCGGCCTGCATATCTCGCAAAACGGCCAAACGCTCGCCGACATGCTCGAGCAATTACAGCTGCTGTGGCCGGTGCCGATCGATGAACTCTTCTTGGTCGGCCATTCGATGGGCGGCCTTGTCGCGCGTAGTGCCGGGTACTACGGCATGCAGTTGCATCACTGGTGGACCGCCGCGGTGCGCCACGTCGTGTGCCTCGGATCGCCGCATCTGGGCGCCGACCTGGAGAAGGGTGTCAATGTCGCGGCGTGGGCGCTGGCGCGGCTGCCCGAAACCCGCGCTGCCGCGAGCTTTCTGAACGCACGCAGCTCCGGAATCAAGGATATGCGCTTCGGTGCCTGCATCGAGGAGGACTGGCGCGACTGCGATCCGGACGAGTTCCTGCGGGACCGCTGCCACGAGGTGCCGTTTCTGCCCAGCGCCGCTTACCATTTCGTCGCCACCACCGCTGGCCCGCCGGCGCTCGGTCGAGTTCTCGGCGACCGGTTGGTCCGCTCGTACAGCGCGACCGGCGCGGGCAAGTCGCGCAAAATCCCGTTCGAACCGGACGACGGGCTGACGCTGACCGGTCTGCACCATTTCGACCTACTGAATCACCCGCAAATCTATGAGAAGTTGCGGGAGTGGATCAGCACCGCGCCGGCGCAGTTCGCGGCTGGGCGGTAATTCGACTACTCGCGGCCGGCCGACACCCAGGTCAGGTCCCCGTATCTGTTGCCGGACACCGCCGCTCCAGCCTGATCCAGCGCGTCGATCTGCTCAGCAGTCAACGTCACCGACAACGACCCCAGGTTCTCGTCGACGCGCGCAGCGCGCCGGGTGCCCGGGATCGGCACCGACGCCACGCCGAGCGCGTCGGCGCGGTACCGCAACCATGCCAGCGCCACCTGCGCGGCCGTCGCGCCCTGTTGGTCGGCCACAGACTTGACGACGTCGACGACGGCGAGGTTGGCGTCCAATGCGCCCTGGGCGAACCTCGGCATCGTGCGGCGGAAATCAGTCGGCGACGAAAGGTCCGCGGCGGTGCGCACAGTTCCGGTCAAAAAACCCCGGCCCAGCGGCGAATAGGGCACGAAACCCACGCCGAGCTCGGCCGCCGTCGGCACCACCCGGCGTTCCACGTCGCGGCTCCAGATCGACCATTCGCTCTGCACCGCGGCGATCGGATGCACCGCGACCGCGGCCCGCAGCTCGTCGGCCGTCACCTCCGACAGGCCGAGGTGGCGCACCTTGCCGGCGTTCACGAGTTCGGCCATCGCACCAACGGTTTCCTCGATCGGTACGTTGACGTCGCGACGATGCATGTAGTACAGGTCGACGACATCGGTGTTCAGCCGGTGCAGGCTTTCTTCGATGCACTGCCGCACATACGCCGCGTCGCCCCGCGCCGACGGTCTCGCGGCGGCCCGGTCTGCCGGATTGCCTGTGATGCCGAATTTGGTTGCCAGCGTTACCTCATCGCGGCGATCGGCGAGCACTTTCGCGATGAGCCGCTCGTTGCTTCCCGCGCCGTAGATGTTGGCGGTGTCGATGAACGTCACGCCGACGTCCAGGCAATGGTTCAGGGTTGCCAGCGACTCGTTGTCGTCGACGTCGCCGTACACCGGCGTCAGCGCCATCGCGCCGAATCCCATTGCGCTGACAGTCAATCCGTCGCCGAGTTGGACGGTGGGTGCTGCGGTCAAGGTGAGCTCCTTTCGTGGCGCCGAGAACACGGCCAGGATGGTCAGGTTCGGCGACTATCCGCGCGGCGCCGGCCGGCCGCGGCCCGTTCGGCCGCTTCGGCGATGCCGAGTACCGCCAATTCGACAACATCGATCGCCATGAAACCGAGGGTAGGTGCTCCGGCGCGCGCCAATGCAACCCGATCGTGCCTTTCGCGAAGGCGGCTTAAGACTTAGATTGATGTGAACCGGATCACAAGCGGCGGAGGCATCGATGCGGATCTCGGACGTCCTGCGGAACAAGGGCTCGGCGGTGGCGATTATCACCCCCGAGGCGTCGGTGAGCGAGCTACTCGCTGGGCTTGCCGAGCACAACATCGGCGCGATGGTGGTCGTCGGGCCGGACGGCGTTGAGGGCATCGTGTCCGAGCGCGACATCGTGCGCAGACTGCACGAGCGCGGTGCCGACCTGCTCGATAGGCCTGTCTCGGACATCATGACGACGGTCGTCGTGACCTGTGCGCCCGGCGACTCGGTGGACAGCCTCAGCGCGCTGATGACCAAGAACCGGGTCCGGCACGTCCCGGTCATCGAGGGTGGGCAGCTCGCCGGCATCGTCAGCATCGGCGACGTGGTCAAGCGGCGGATGGACGAGCTGGAGTCCGAGCAGGAGCAGTTGCAGGCCTACATCACGCAGGGCCGCTGACCAGCCGCCGGCTGCCGCGCCGCTGGAACCAGCGGCCATCGCAGATGGGCGAAATCGACGTGCGTCCGGTGCACAGGGCCGATGTCCGGGTGTCGTCGCGGGTGCTGGGGCGCGCCTTCTACGACGATCCGGTGATGACCTGGATGATGCCCGACTCCGCGGCGCGGGCCAAGGGCCTGCCGCGGGGGTTTGCCACGATGACCCGACACCACTTCCTGGCCCGCGGCGGCTCGGAGGTGGCAACCCGCGACGGCGCCATCGGCGGCGCCGCGCTGTGGGATCCGCCCGGCAAGCGGAAGTCGTCGCGGCTGGAAGAGCTGGTGATGATGCCGGGACTGCTCTGGGCCTTCCGCTGGCGGGTGTCGGTGATGGAACCGGTTCTCGAGTTGATGGAAGCTAACCATCCCGAGGAACCGCACTGGTATCTAATGATCATCGGCAGCGATCCGACGGTGCGAGGAGCGGGCCTCGGGCAGGCGTTGATGCGCTCGCGCCTGGATCGCTGCGACCAGGAGCACGCGCCGTCGTATCTGGAGGCGACCAAGCCGGAGTTAGTGCCCTATTACCAGCGGTTTGGCTTTGAGGTGACGGGGGAGATCAAGCTTCCCGACGGCGGACCCTCGATGTGGCCGATGTGGCGAACCCCGCGGTGAAAGGCGCGGCCTCCAGCGGCCGAGATTGGGGGTTGGGCGGGCAAGTGGCGGTCTGATTTCGGCGACGGAATTTTGGCGACTGACGAGCCTAACTCCAGGAGTATTCGGCGCGCAGCCGGGCGGCCACCACCTCGAATGTGACGCGATCGAGGATCGCGCCCTCACGGCGAATGCTTTCCTCTGGAACGTCGAGCACCCGGTCCAGCCGCACCCAGCTGGCGCGTCCGTCGTAATCCCAACTGCCCGAACCAATTCCGACCCAGTTCCGGTCGTCGCGGTGATGCTCCTGACTGGACAGCATCAATCCGAGCAGCGTACGACGGTCCCGGCCGACGACCAGGACCGGTCGGTCCTTGCCGCGGGTTGGGTCATCTTCGTAGACCACCCAGGTCCAGACGATCTCGCCGGGGTCGGCGCGACCGTCCAGGTCTGGGGCGTAAACCAGCTTCCTGGCCCGCTGCGCGGTAGGGAAACTATTTTTGGTCACCGGTCGGCCCGCCGCGATCGCCGGCGTGTCCTCGGATGAACCGGTCAGGGCGTCCAGCCCGATCTTGATGCCAGCCTGGATACCTCGTTGCAGGCCCGGCGAGTTCTGCAATTGCCGGATGAACTTGGGCGCCTCGTAGAACACCAGGTTCTCGGCGGCCTTCCCCAACCGCCGTTGCAACGTCTTCCACTGCGACGCCATGCGAACGAGCATAGGCGTTTGACCGTTCACGATTAGTTGCGCGGTCGCGCGCCCCGATACGCTGGGAGTGCTCGAGGCAACGTTCAACCAGGAGATTTCCATCAGCAGTTTCGCCGACCACACCTTCACGGCGCCGGCGCAGATTCGGAATTTCTGCATCATCGCCCACATCGATCACGGCAAGTCGACCCTGGCCGACCGGATGCTGCAGCTGACCGGTGTGGTGGACGAGCGCTCGATGCGCGCGCAGTACCTGGACCGGATGGACATCGAGCGGGAGCGCGGTATCACGATCAAGGCGCAGAACGTGCGTCTGCCGTGGCGGGTAGACGGCACTGATCATGTCTTGCACCTGATCGACACGCCTGGCCACGTCGACTTCACCTACGAAGTGTCACGGGCGTTGGAGGCGTGCGAGGGTGCGGTGCTGCTGGTGGACGCCGCGCAGGGCATCGAGGCGCAGACGCTGGCAAACCTGTACCTGGCGCTGGACCGTGACCTGGTCATCATCCCGGTGCTCAACAAGATCGACCTGCCTGCCGCCGATCCGGATCGCTACGCCGCCGAAATCGCCCACATCATCGGCTGCGAGCCCAGCGAAGTGTTGCGAGTGTCGGGCAAGACCGGCGAGGGCGTGGCGGACCTGCTCGACCACGTGGTGCGCGAGGTGCCGTCGCCGACCGGTGACCCGGACGCCCCGACCCGGGCGATGATCTTCGACTCGGTGTACGACATCTACCGCGGCGTGGTGACCTATGTCCGCGTCGTCGACGGGAAGATCTTGCCCCGTGAGCGGATCAAGATGATGTCCACCGGTGCGACCCACGAATTGCTGGAGGTGGGCATCGTTTCGCCGGAACCGAAACCGGCCGACGGCCTCGGCGTCGGTGAGGTCGGTTATCTGATCACCGGTGTGAAGGACGTCCGGCAATCGAAGGTCGGCGACACGGTCACCGCCGCGCGCCACGGCGCCACCGAGGCGCTGACGGGCTATCGCGAACCCAAGCCGATGGTCTATTCCGGCTTGTATCCGGTCGACGGCTCGGACTATCCGAATCTCCGCGACGCGCTTGACCGGCTGCGGCTCAACGACGCGGCGCTGGCCTACGAGCCGGAGACGTCGGTCGCGCTCGGGTTCGGCTTCCGCTGCGGGTTTCTCGGACTGCTGCACATGGAGATCACCCGCGAGCGACTCGAGCGCGAATTCGACTTGGACCTGATTTCCACGTCGCCGAACGTGGTCTACCGGGTGGTGCTCGACGGTCGCAATGAGGCTGGCAATGAGGCTGGCAGTGAGAAGGTCGTGACGAACCCGTCCGACTGGCCGGCGGGAAAGATCCGAACGGTGTACGAGCCGGTCGTCAAGACCACGATCATCGCGCCGAGCGAATTCATCGGCACGATCATGGAGCTTTGCCAATCGCGTCGCGGCGAGTTGGGCGGCATGGATTACCTCTCGCCGGAGCGTGTCGAACTGCGCTACACGATGCCGCTCGGCGAGATCATCTTCGACTTCTTTGACGCGCTGAAGTCGCGCACCCGCGGCTACGCGAGCCTGGATTACGAGGAGGCCGGCGAGCAGGCGGCCGATCTGGTCAAGGTCGACATCCTGCTGCAGGGCGAGGCCGTCGACGCGTTCAGCGCGATCGTGCACCGCGACGCCGCGGCCGAATACGGCCGCAAGATGACCGCCAAGCTCAAGGAGCTGATTCCGCGTCAGCAATTCGAGGTCCCGGTGCAGGCGGCGATCGGCTCGAAAATTATCGCGCGCGAGAACATTCGGGCGCTCCGCAAGGACGTGCTTTCGAAGTGCTACGGCGGTGACATCACCCGCAAGCGCAAACTGTTGGAGCGACAGAAGGAAGGCAAGAAGCGGATGAAGACCATCGGGCGTGTCGACGTGCCTCAGGAGGCCTTCGTCGCGGCGTTGTCGACCGACGCAGGCGGCGACAAGGCGAAGAAATAACGCCCCTGCAGTGGGCCACAATGGCGGGGTGCGCAATATTGCCGCGCCTGTGCGGGCGTGCGCTGTCGGAGTCGTCGCGGTCGCCGTCGTAGCCAGCGGCTGCGTGCAAACGATAAGCGGCTCGCCGGTTAAGGCGCCGGGGGGCAACAGCATTCCGAACACGGCCAACGTGCCGCCGCTGTCGGAATCACAGCTGGACCATCTGTTGCTGCCGGTGCGCAATATCAACGTGATCGTCGGCGGCACGGACGTGGAGGTGGTTGCCGCGGCCCAGAACCCGGGTGATCACTACGCCGTCATCTCCGACCTGGGCTGTCTGGGCGCGGTGTACGCGGGGGACGAGCGCGTGTACGCCGGCAGCGGCTGGACCGCTGCGCGAGACGCGGAGTTGCGCGAACCAAGCGACACGAACGAGCACTGGGTTGAACAGACAGCCGTGCTGTACCCGTCGGCCGAACAAGCCAAGAAATTCTTCGACACGTCGAGCGATCAATGGCGCAGGTGCACGAACTCGGCGGTGGCCATTGACGAAAGCGGCTACGGCGATGTCATCTTCTGGACGCTGGGCGACGTGCACAAGGCCGGCGAGTCCGTCATCACCCTGGACTCGTTCCAGGAGGAATCCGACGGCTGGACTTGTCAACATGCGATGGGCCTGGTGTCGAACCTCATCGCCGAGAGCTTCGCGTGCGGCCGCAGCATCACCGATGAGGCGGAGCAGATCGTCGACGGGATCATGGACAACGCCGCGGCGCAAAAGTGATCCGGCGCTACATCGGCGCGTTGGCCGGCTGGAACACCCCCGTGCTGTCGGCTTCCTCTTCGGCCCGGATCACGTGCACCACCGCATTGATCAGCGCCAGGTGGGTGAACGCTTGCGGGAAGTTGCCCAGATGGCGGCCGGTGCGCGGCTCGATCTCCTCGGCATAGAGATGCAACGGGCTGGCGAACGACAACAGCCGCTCACACAGGTGCTTGGCCCGGCTCACCTCGCCGATCTCCACCAGCGTCGAAACCAGCCAGAACGAGCAGATCGTGAATGTGCCCTCCTCGCCCGACAGGCCGTCGTCGGTTTCCTCGATCCGGTAGCGCAGCACCAGACCGTCCTCGGTGAGCTCGTCGGCGATCGCGAGCACAGTGGCGCGCACGCGCGGGTCGTCCGCCGGCAGGAACCGGGTCAGCACCGCCAGCAGCAGCGAGGCGTCCAGCGCGTCGGAGCCGTAGCGCTGCACCAGCACGCCGCGCTTGTCCACGCCGTTGGCCAGCACGTCGGCCTTGATCTCCTCGGCGATCGCCCGCCACTGCTGGGCATAGCTGCGCTCGCCCTGCAGCTCGGCGAGTTTGGCCCCGCGATCGAGCGCGACCCAGCACATGATCTTCGACGACGTGAAGTGCTGCGGCTCGCCGCGCACTTCCCAAATGCCACGGTCCGGCTCGCGCCAGTGCTTGATCGCCTCCTCGACCTGGTTCTTGAGCACCGGCCACAGTTGGTCGGACATCTGCTCCCGCGATTTGGCGTGCAGGTACACCGAGTCGAGCATGGTGCCCCAGATATCGTGCTGCTGTTGGTTGTACGCGCCGTTGCCGATGCGCACCGGCCGGGCGCCGTCGTAGCCGGACAGGTGATGCATCTCTTCTTCGACGAGGCTGCGTTCACCGCCGACGGCATACATCACCTGGAGGGGATGGCGTTCGCCGTTGTTGGCTCCGGAGACATCGGCGATGAACGAGAAGAAGTCGTCGGCCTCACGGTCCAAGCCGAGTGTGTAAAGACCCCACAGCGCAAATGTCGAGTCTCGCACCCAGGCATAGCGGTAATCCCAATTGCGTTCGCCCCGTGGGCTTTCCGGCAGCGACGTCGTCGGAGCGGCGAGCAGCGCGCCGGTCGGCGAGTACGTCAGCCCCTTCAGCGTCAGCGCGCTGCGCTGCAGGAACGACCGCCACGGGTGATCGGGGAAGTCGCCGATGTTGATCCACTGCCGCCAGCACTCGCTGGTCGTCCACATCTTGTCGGCTGCCTCGTCGTAGGTCTGCGGCGCCGGGTGCCTGGACCAGCTGAGCGCGACGAAAACGTTGTCACCTTCGGTCAGTCGCGTCCTGGCCCGGGCCTCGCGGCCCTCCAACCCGATGCGAAGGTTCGTGGTGAGCTTGAGTTTCGGGTGCGCATCGGCGTCGTTGCGGGCCCGCGCGATCGCCTCGCCGTAAGCGTTGGCCGAGTACTCCCAGCCCGCGCTGATCCGGTGGTAGTCGAACGACGGCTCGCAGTTCATCATCAGCTCGACGGTGCCGCTGACGCATCGCACGGTGCGCAACAGGATGTGCTCGGCATCCCAGTCCATCGGCGTTCGGCGATGAGTCCGTGACCGGGATTCGATGTCGTGCCACGGGCCCATGACGAGCGCGTCGCGGACGATCAACCAACCGGTATGCGTTTGCCAGGTCGTTTCGAGGATCAGGCTTCCGGGTAGGTACCGGCGGGCGGCCGGCACCGACACGCCGTACGGGCCGAGCCGAAAATGCCCGGCCGCACGGTCGAGGACGGCGCCGAACACGCTAGGGGAGTCCGGCCTGGGCACACACATCCATTCCACCGATCCGCTGGAGGAGATCAGACAGGTGTTTTCACAGTCGGACAAGAACGCGTAATCGGCGATCGGCGGGAAGGGGTTGCGAGTCGACCCCGGCGCGTACGGCACCGGGCTGGTCGACGCGAAGCGTGCCTCATGTGGCTCTTCATGTGCCTGTTCGGCGGCGCTCAGAACCATGAGGCAATCATCGGCTGCCGAGGCGCTTCACGTCCACTTGTGCCGCCACACGGCGCGCCGCAGCTACCCTGGGGCCGTGGCCGGGATCCTGAGCTGGTGGGATGGCGTCGAACTGTGGCTGTCCGGGCTTGGCTTCGTGGTCCAGACCATCGTGGTGATGCCGGTGGTACTGGCGCTGGCCTACGGCATCGCGGTCGCGCTCGACGCAGCGTTTGGCCAGGGCATTCGGGTGTTGCAGCGGGCACGCCGCGGGGATCAATCCCCGGTCGCTTCGCTCCTGCCCTCCGGCGACCAATCCCCGGTCGCTTCGCTCCTGCCCTCCGGCGACCAATCCCCGGTCGCTTCGCTTCTGGACTCGGGCGACGAGAAGGGACGATGAACGCACTGCCCAAGTCACGGGTGACGTTGGTGCTGGTCATCCTGGTGCTGGTGGTGATCGTGGCGTGGTTGCTGACCCGATAGGCGCAGCTCTGGCGACCAGGGAGAACTCTGTTAGGCTTCGCGCCATGCGTGCAGCCTCCGGCAGGTTGAGCTCCCGGTCGCTTCGCTTCGGCCCGTCGGCCCGCGAGTGCTACGTGTTGGCGCTCATCGCAGTGGGCGATTGCGCTGTCGCTGATATTCACTGTTGTCGCTGACTCCATGCCTACCTGCGGTTTGGTGTCGGTGTTGGCTGTTTATCGGTTCGCATACTGATCCGTCGCCTTTCCGCGGAACGGGCATTCCCCGCCAGCCCCGCCCCGCAGTGAAAGGTCAACAATGCACAACGTCTACAAATCCGTTTTCGGGTCCGTCGTCAAATCCTGGCGTACAAGTGCCGCTCTTGGTCTTACCGCGACCGTTGTCGTCGCCTGCGGCGGCGGCGCCAGCGATGTCGCGGGTGGCGGCGGCGGCCAGGCAAACGCCACCACCAAACTCACGCTGGTGGCCTACTCGGTCCCCGAACCGGGATGGAGCAAGATCGTTCCCGCGTTCAGCGCGACCGAGCAGGGCAAAGGCGTTCAGATCACCACCTCCTACGGGGCATCCGGTGATCAGTCCCGTGGTGTCGTCGACGGTAAGCCCGCCGACGTCGTCAACTTCTCGCTCGAGCCCGACGTGACCCGGCTGGTCAAGGCGGGCAAGGTAGCGGCCGATTGGAATAAGGACGCGACCAAGGGCATTCCGTTCGATTCGGTCGTCACGTTCGTGGTCCGCCAGGGCAACCCGAAGAACATCAAAGACTGGGACGATCTGCTGCGGCCCGGTATCGAGGTCGTGACCCCGAGCCCGTTGAGTTCCGGTTCGGCCAAATGGAACCTGCTTGCTCCGTACGCCGCCAAGAGCAATGGCGGACAGGACCAGCAGGCGGGCCTCGACTTCGTCCAGAAACTGGTCAGCGAGCACATCAAGGTGCGCCCAGGTTCCGGGCGCGAAGCCACCGATGTCTTCGTGCAGGGCACCGGCGACGTGCTGCTGAGTTACGAGAATGAGGCGATCAACGTCGAGCGGCAGGGCAAGCGCGTGCAACACCTCGCTCCGCCGCAGACCTTCAAGATCGAAAACCCGTTGGCGGTGGTCAGCACCAGCGCACACCTGGAAAAGGCCACCCAGTTCAAGAACTACCAGTACACGCCCGAGGCGCAGCGGCTGTGGGCACAGGCGGGTTTCCGGCCGGTCGACCCGGCGGTGGCAGCCGAATTCGCAGGCGAGTTCCCGCTGCCGCAGAAACTGTGGACGATTGCCGACCTCGGCGGATGGAGTGCGGTCGATCCGGCGTTATTCGACAAGGACAACGGCAGCATCACCAAGATCTACAAGCAGGCAACCGGATGACAGCTGCGGTCGAGCCGAATCCCGAGGCGAGCCGGCCGGAACTCGGCGAGGACTACGGCCGGCGGGCCGGCTTGCCCAGCCGTGGCGATGGTGCCTCGCTGCGGGTCGGTGTCGCGGTGCTGTGGCTGAGCGTGATCGTCCTGCTGCCCCTCGCGGCGATCCTGTGGCAGTCCGCCAAGGGCGGTTGGTCGGCGTTTTCCGCCGCGGTGAGCTCGCCGTCGGCGATCGAGTCGTTCCGGGTCACGCTGACGATCTCGGCGGCGGTCACCGTGATCAACGTGGTGTTCGGGCTGCTGGTGGCGTGGGTACTTGTTCGGGATGAGTTTCCGGGCAAGCGGGTCGTCGACGCCGTGATCGACTTGCCCTTCGCGCTGCCCACCATCGTGGCCAGCGTCGTGCTGTTGGCCCTTTACGGTCCCAACAGCCCGGTCGGCATCCACCTGCAGCACACGGCATGGGGCGTGGGAGTTGCGCTGTTGTTCGTTACATTGCCGTTGGTGGTGCGCGCAGTGCAGCCGGTGGTGCGGGAGGTCGACCGCGAGGCCGAGCAGGCGGCCGCGTCGCTGGGCGCCAACAACTGGACGATCTTCACCAGGATCGTCCTGCCGGCGCTGACGCCGGCGTTGTTGTCCGGCGCGGGGCTCGCATTCTCTCGTGCGATCGGCGAATTCGGTTCGGTGGTGCTGATCGGCGGCGCGGTCCCGGGCAAGTCCGAGGTGTCCTCGCAGTGGATCCGGACACTGATCGAGAACGACGACCGCACCGGCGCCGCCGCGATTTCGATTGTGCTATTGGCTATTTCGTTTGTCGTGTTGTTCATCCTGCGAGCGCTGGGTTCGCGCGCAGCCAAGCGACAGGAGCTGGCCGCTTGATCCTGTCGCCGCTGGCCCGTCATCTACTCCGGTACATCGCGTTGGGCTACGTTGCGGTCTTGGTGATCGTGCCGGTGGGGCTGATTCTGTGGCGATCCCTCGCGCCCGGGTTCGGTGAGTTCTTCGCGTCGATCACGACCCCGGCGGCACAGTCCGCGCTTCAGTTGTCGCTGCTCGTCGTCGCGATCGTGGTGCCGCTCAATGTGATATTCGGCGTGCCGACCGCGCTCGCCTTGGCGCGCAACCGCTTCCGGGGTAGGGGTGCGCTGCAGGCGGTCATCGACCTGCCGTTCGCGGTGTCGCCGGTGATCGTCGGTGTGGCGCTGATCCTGCTGTGGGGCTCGGCGGGCCTGTTTGGATTCGTCGAGAGGGACTTGGGATTCAAGATCATCTTCGGCCTGCCCGGCATTGTGCTGGCAAGCATCTTCGTCACGCTGCCGTTCGTCATCCGCGAGGTGGAACCGGTGTTGTACGAGATCGGCACCGATCAGGAAGAGGCGGCGGCGACACTGGGCTCTAGTTGGTGGCAGACGTTCTGGCGTATCACATTGCCGTCCATCCGGTGGGGGCTGACGTATGGCGTCGTCCTGACGGTAGCGCGGACGCTTGGCGAGTTCGGCGCTGTGATCATGGTCTCGTCGAACTTGCCGGGGTCCTCGCAGACGCTCACCCTGCTGGTCAACGACCGGCACAACCGAGGCGCCGAATACGGGTCGTACACGGTCTCAACGCTGCTGATGACTGTCGCAGTGCTGGTGCTTGTGGTGCAGGTGATTTTGGACGCGCGGCGCGCAGGCACCAAGACGTAGGCTTACCAAGGAGACTCGACATGATCGAAGCGATCACGCTGCGCGGAGTGAACAAACGCTACGGCGACTTCGCGGCGTTGGAGGACATCAACTTCACGGTGCCCTCCGGGTCGCTGACTGCTCTGCTCGGGCCCAGTGGTTCCGGGAAGTCGACGTTGCTGCGCACGATCGCCGGCCTCGATGTGCCCGACACCGGCGTGATCACCATCGAGGGTCGCGACGTGACCCACATTGCGCCCCAGAAGCGCGGAATCGGTTTCGTGTTCCAGCATTACGCGGCGTTCAAACATCTGAGTGTGCGCGACAACGTTGCATTTGGGTTGAAGATCCGCAAGCGGCCGAAGTCAGAGGTCACCGAGAAGGTCGACAATCTGCTGGAAATCGTCGGGCTGAGCGGGTTTCAGAACCGCTATCCGTCGCAGCTGTCCGGGGGTCAGCGCCAGCGCATGGCGCTGGCGCGCGCCCTCGCGGTGGACCCCCAGGTGTTGCTGCTCGACGAGCCGTTCGGTGCGCTGGACGCCAAGGTCCGCGAGGATCTGCGGGCGTGGTTGCGCCGGCTGCACGACGAGGTCCATGTCACCACCGTTCTGGTAACCCACGACCAGTCCGAGGCGCTCGACGTCGCCGATCGCATCGCGGTGCTCAACAAGGGCCGCATCGAGCAGATCGGCTCTCCCACAGACGTTTACGACCACCCGGCGAACGCGTTTGTGATGTCGTTCCTTGGCGCCGTGGCGTCGCTGAACGGCGCATTGGTGCGTCCGCACGACATCCGCGTCGGCCGCAATCCGGAACTGCCTCTCGCCGCTGATGTTTCGGTCAAGGCAACCGGCGTCGTGCGGGCGACCATCGACCGTGTCGTGATGCTCGGCTTCGAGGTGCGCGTTGAGCTGACCAACGCCGCCACCGGCGCGCCGTTCACCGCCCAGATCACCCGCGGCGACGCCGAAGCGCTCGGCCTGCGCGAGGGCGATACGGTCTACGTGCGGGCCACCCGAGTTCCGCGGATCGCCGGTGCGGCGCAATTGCCGGGCGCGGACGCCGAAAACCTGACGACAACGTCGTAGTGGGCTGGCATTCCAGGAGCATTCCAGGAGCGCCCGCTGCACTCGGTCGTGTGTCGTCGCTTAACCGGATCTTGCGATCGGGCTCAGGCGGCGGCCTCGTCCGCCAGCGCTTGATCGAACCGGTCCAACAGCGTTGCGGCCACCAAGCGGTGCGAGCCGAGCGGCTGGGCCATCGGGATGCCATGCTCGACGGCGTAGTCGGCGACGCGGTCGGTCAACAGCCCGTGCGCGAGGAACCACGGCACGATCACCAGCCGGTTGGCCCCGCGGTTGCGCAGCCGCAGCGCCGCTTCGTGCAGCGTCGGGTGTGGTCCGGTCGCGAAGGCCAGCTGCGCTCCGGCCCAACACGTGCCGGTGGCCAGTACCGGCGCCACCGCCGCGGTGCGCCGGTTGACATCATCACGCGACGAACCGACGGCGGCCACCAGCACGCCGAGCTCGTCGTCAGTCCGCGACACGCCTACAGCCGCCAGCCGATCGCGCATCACCTGCACCAACCGGTCGTCTTCGCCGAGCACATCGGCCTGAACCGCCGTACGTGCACCGGCCTCGGCGATCAGCGCTGGGACGTCAACGCGTGCGTGGTAGGCGGCGGCCAGCAGCAACGGCGCCACCACGGCCTCACCCCGCAATGCGCGCAGCACGTCCCGCAGATTTGGGGTCGACCGCTCCAGGAACGCGACTTGTACATCGAGGCCGGGCCGCATGCGGCGGACCCGTTCGGCGACCGCATGCGTGTTCGCGGGCGAGCGCGGGTCGGCGCTGCCGTGCGCGGCGACGACAAGTGTGGTCAAGAGTGCAGTCCGCATTCCGTCTTGGACCGGCCTTGCCAACGGCCGCTGCGAGGATCGGCGCCGTCAACTGGCTTGGCGGTGCAGGGAGCGCAGCCGATGGAGGGATAGCCTTCGTAGACAAGCGGATTCACCAGCACACCATGTTGGTCGATGTAGTGCTGCACGTCCTCATCGGTCCACGCCGCCAGCGGATTGATCTTCACCAAACCGAACGCCTCGTCGAAGCTGATCAGCGCTGCGTTGGCTCGCGTGGGCGCCTCGACGCGGCGCAGCCCCGTCACCCACGCCGAATACCCGCGCAGCGCCTTGCCCAATGGCTCCACCTTGCGGAGCCGGCAGCATCGGTTGGGGTCGCGGGCGAACAGGTCCTTGCCCAACAGTGCGTCCTGCTCGGCGACCGTGTGCTCGGGAGTGATGTTGAGCACGTTGACGTCATAGACGGACTCGACCGCATCTCGGGCGCCGATCGTTTCGACGAAGTGATAGCCGGTGTCGAGGAACACCACATCCACGCCCGGGCGGATCTTCGCGGCCATGTCGATCAGCACGGCGTCTTGCATGTTGGACGCGACCACATAGTCGCCGGGAAAGTTCTCGTCGGTCCAGCGCAGCAGTTCGGATGCGTCGGCGCCGTCGAGCTCGGCCGCCGCCCGCGCCGCCAGTCGCCGCAGCTCGTTCGTGTCCAATTGTTCGATCGTCACCGCAAATCCGCCTCGTCTGCTCGTAGGGCCCACGTAGCGAAACGCTCTCCCTCGTTGCGTTGTTTCACGAAGTTGCGCACCACCCGATCGATGTAGTCGCCCAGCTCGCTGCTGAGCACCTTGTGCTGGCGCAGTTTCCGGCCGAAACCGCTGTCCTGGCCGAGGCTGCCGCCAAGGTGTACCTGGAAACCTTCGGTGTGCCCGCCGTCACCGTCCTCGACGATCTGGCCCTTGAACCCGATGTCGGCCACCTGGATGCGGGCGCACGAGTTGGGGCAGCCGTTGAGGTTGATGGTGATCGGGACGTCAAGCCGGGCGTTGATGTCCTCGAGGCGACGCTCCAACTCCGGTACCAGATCCTGCGAACGACTCTTGGTCTCGGCGAACGACAACTTGCAGAACTCGATGCCGGTGCAGGCCATCAGATTGCGCCGCCAATGCGTCGGCGCGGACGGCAGCCCGAGCGCATCAAGGCCGGCAACGAGTTCGTCGACGCGGTCGTCGGGCACGTCGAGCACGATCAGCTTCTGGTATGGGGTGAACCGGATCCTGTCGGAGCCGACCCGCTGGGCCAGGTCGGCCACCGCCAACAGCGTGGCGCCCGACACCCGCCCGGCGATCGGCGCGACGCCGACCGCGTTGTGCCCGTTCTTGAGCCGCTGCACGCCGACGTGGTCGATCGGGTGCACCGGCGGCGCGGGAGCGGGTCCGTCGATCAGCCGCCGGTTGAGGTACTGCGTTTCGAGCACCTCACGGAACTTCTCGATGCCCCAGTCCTTGATCAGGAACTTCAGCCGGGCCTTCGAGCGCAGCCGGCGGTAGCCGTAGTCGCGGAACACCGACGTCACGGCCTCCCACACGTCGGGCACCTCGTCCAGCGGCACCCACGCCCCGACGCGCTGGCCCAGCATCGGGTTTGTCGAGAGCCCGCCGCCGACCCACAGGTCGAAGCCGGGGCCGTGCTCGGGATGGTCGACGCCGATGAAGGCGACGTCGTTGACCTCGTGGCAGACGTCCTGCAGACCCGAGATCGCCGTCTTGTACTTGCGCGGCAGGTTCGCGTACTCGGGTTTGCCGATGTAGCGCCGGACGATTTCCTGGATAGCCGGTGTGCCGTCGATCACCTCGTCGAGCGATTCACCCGCCAGCGGCGAGCCGAGCACGACCCGAGGGGTGTCGCCGCACGCCTCGGTTGTCTGCAGTCCGACGGCCTCGAGGCGTCGCCAGATCTCCGGAACCTTTTCCACCTCGATCCAGTGCATCTGCAGGTTTTCGCGGTCGGAGATATCGGCGGTGTCGCGGGCGAACTGTTTGGAGATCTGGCCCATCGTACGGATCTGTTCGACCGACAGGGCCCCGCCGTCGCAGCGCACCCGCATCATGAAGTAGCTGTCTTCGATGGCGTCGATGTGCTCGTCGCCGGTCCAGGTGCCGTCGTAGCCCTGCTTGCGCTGCGTGTACAGGCCCCACCAGCGGAACCGGCCGCGCAGGTCGGTCTTGTCGATGCTGTCAAAGCCATTCTTCGCGTAGATGTTTTCGATGCGGTCGCGCACGTGGAGCGGGAGATCGTCGCGTTTGGTGCGTTCGTTGGCGTTGAGGGGCTCGCGATAGCCGAGCGCCCACTGGCCTTCACCGCGGCGTTTGGCGGGCTTTGGCCGTGTCATCGGGTTGGCTCCTTCTGAAGAGCCAGCGTTCGAACCGCGCAATACACCGGTGGCTGGCCGGCGGCGCAGATCCGGCGGCCAGCTGAAAGTACTGGTGGGCAGGGTCTACGACGTCAAGGCAGACAGCAACAGCTACAGACGCGCTTGAAGTCGACATGCCGCCGCGCTACCAGCGAGACGCGGGCAGAGATGCTTCGGGCGGCGGACACGCGGCCCATTCTGCCACGAACGGCGGCCAGCGCCCTAACCGGGTGAAACTTGCGCTCATGCTGAGCAAAACTTCCCCGCGGTGTCGGGGACACTTGTAGTGACATGACGGTCTCCGCTGCACCCGTTGTTCTGCCCGCCCTGGCGACGACCCGGGGCCGGGCGTTCGGCGTTTACGTGCACGTGCCGTTCTGCGCCACCCGGTGCGGATACTGTGACTTCAACACCTACACCCCCACCGAACTGGGCGGCGCCAACCCGGACGGCTGGCTCGCGGCACTACGCACGGAGCTGGCGCTGGCCGCCGCGAGTCTTGGCTCGCCGCCGCGAGTCGACACCGTGTTCATCGGCGGCGGTACCCCGTCGGTGCTCGGCGCGCGGCGGCTGGCCGCCGTGCTGGACGCGGTCCGGGACAACTTCGGGTTGGCGCCAAGCGCCGAAGTCACCACCGAGGCAAACCCGGAGTCGACCTCACCGGAGCTGTTCGAGGGGCTGCGGGCCGCGGGATACACGCGGGTGTCGTTGGGCATGCAGTCGGCGGCGCCACACGTGCTGGCGATGCTCGACCGCGTGCACTCGCCGGGGCGGGCGCCAGCCGCTGCCGCCGAAGCGCGAGACGCCGGGTTCGAGCACGTCAATCTCGACCTGATCTACGGCACGCCGAGCGAGTCCGACGCCGACCTGCTGCGCTCGGTCGACGCGGCGCTGCAGGCGGGTGTCGACCACGTGTCGGCCTACGCCCTTGTCGTGGAGGACGGCACGGCGCTGGCCCGCCGGGTCCGCCGCGGCGAAATCGCCGCCCCCGACGACGACGTGCTGGCGCACCGCTATGAATTGCTCGACGCGCGGCTGTCGGCGGCGGGCTTCGGCTGGTACGAGGTCTCCAACTGGTGTCGTCCGGGCGGAGAATGCCGGCACAACTTCGGCTACTGGGACGGCGGCGAATGGTGGGGGGCCGGGCCCGGTGCGCACGGACACGTCGCCGGCACGCGATGGTGGAATGTCAAGCACCCCAATGCTTATGCGCAAAGGTTGGGTGACGGCCACCTGCCGGTGGCGGGTTTCGAGCGGCTAGACGTGGTTGCCCGGCACACGGAGGACGTGATGCTGTCGGTGCGGTTGCGCCCCGGACTGGCCGTCGCCGGCCTGACCGACGGTGAGCGACGCCGCGCCGACACCGCCATCGCCGACGGTTTGCTGGTCACAGACGGGGACCGCCTGGTGCTCACGGACCGGGGACGGCTGCTCGCCGACGCGGTTGTGCGCACCCTGCTGGACGACTAAACCGAACGGTACCGTTGCCCAACTTTTGAGCCCCCGTGTTGTTGCGCTTCATTGTGAGCGCAGGTCTCGGCGATCGACGGGCAGCGTTGCTGCGCGAGGTCCACGACGCACACGGTCCAGCGCTTCGGCGGTACGTGCGCTTCCTTTCCGGCGGCGACCTGCAGTTCGCCGAGGACGTGGTGCAGGAAGCGCTGCTGCGGCTCTGGCGTCACCCCGAGGTCTTGGAAGGGCCGGTGGAGTCGGCGCGGGCTTGGTTGTTCACCGTGGTGAGGAACCTGGTGATCGACGACCGGCGCAGCGCGCGCTTCGCCCGCGAGCTGAGCCTCGACGTGGTCCCCGATAGACCGTCGGGTGATGACATCTCCCGTGCGTGTGACAACGCGGTAATAACGGAGGCGTTGATGTCGCTGAGCATCGAGCACCGCAGCGCGATCGTGCGGGCCCATTACCTTCGGCAGACCGTCGCGGAGATCGCCAGGCACGAGCAGGTCGCGGAAGGCACGGTCAAGTCGCGCCTGCACTACGGCCTTCGCGCGCTACGCCAGGCGCTGCTCGAGGTGGGCTGGTGCTAGCTTTCAGCTGACGGCGCTGAGGTCCAGGCGTGCGATGCGCGGCGGATCGGCGAGCGCGTCGATCTCGGTGACCTTGCCGTCGGCCACGATGAACGCCATCACCGCGACGGGGCGGCCGCGCACGAAGATGACGGCGCCGGGGACGCCGTTGACCGTGGCGGAGCGGGCCTCGCGGTCCGGGCCGCCGTAAAGCTTGGCCTGCTTGGCCACCGCGGACGATCCGACGATCACGCGCATTTCACGCCCGCCAAAGTCGCCGCGCAGCACCACATCTGGATGCAAGAGCGCGACCAGGCGCTCGAAGTCGCCGGCGCGACCCGCCGCGAAGAATGCGTCGACGATCTCGCGCTGGGCGGCCAGGTCGCCGTCGGGTTGCGGGCGCGCCTGCTGAATGCGGCGGCGGGCGCGGCTGGCCAGCTTGCGGGCGGCCTCCGGTGACCGGTCGACAATCGGGGCGATCTGGGCGAACGGCACCGCGAAGACGTCATGCAGCACGAGCGCCAGCCGCTCGTCGGGCGGCAGCGTGTCGAGAACGACGAACAGCGCCAAGCCGACGGAGTCGGCCAGCAGCGCCTGATGTTCGGGGTCCATCTCGCCGGGCGGGTCGATGAGCGGGTCCGGCAGCCGGTCGACGAGTTCTTCCTCCCGACGCACCCGCCGCGAGCGCAACACATTCAGACAGATCCGGGCGACCACCGTCGTCAGCCACGCGTCGAGGTTGTCGACGTCGCTGTCGTCGCCGCTCAGCCGCAGCCACGCCTCCTGAACGGCGTCTTCGGCGTCGTCGACCGAACCCAGCATGCGGTAGGCAACCGCACGCAGGCGCGGTCGCGCATCCTCGAACCGCTCGGTTAGCCCGGTATCGCGCATACCATTCCTTCGCTGAATCCCGCTGACCCGATGCCCAGCGCCAGGTTGAACCGGGCGCGCAGGTTCTCGAGCGCGACGATGTGGGTCAGCTCGACCAATTGCGGCACGTCGAAATGTTCGCGCAGCGCGTCGAACAACTCGTCGCTGACCTCGACCGGCGTGCGGCTCATCGCCGTGGCGTAGTCGAGCACCAGCTTGTCGACGTCCGAAAAGCACGGGGCAGTGCGGTAATTCGGCAGCGCCAGCAATTCCTCATCGGAAAGGCCCCAGTCACGGGATATCCGCGAGCCCAAGTCGATGCAGTACTCGCAGCGGGTTGTCGTGGCCGCCTTCAACTCGGCAAGCGCGCGGTGCCGCAGATCCAGCAGGTGCACCTTGTTCACCGCCTGTTCCAACTTTCCATAGCCGGACAACAGCTTGGGGATGTGGGCATACGCCCGGATCGGGTCGAGCATGGCCTCGGCCTCGCGGCCCGTCAGCTTTTTGAAATGGCGCTTCATGAAGTAGTAGGTGATCTTGGCGCTCAGACCGGCATCGCGATCGGACACCAAAGGAAGTCGTGCCATCGCAATTCCTCCTTGTCTTTGGTCCTACAACGTCGACACCTGGGACCGACGAAACGTGACCAGAGCGTGGCCCGTGTAGTTGGCGAGTTGGTGAGTTATCGACACAATTCTCGCGGAAACCGCCTCGCGTTTTCGCGTTCACGACCCCACACTCGGCGGGTGGCGCTGATATCCGCGCAACGAGAGTTCTCGTCGTACGGCCCGTCACACTGGGCGGTGCTCGCGGTCTTCGCGATCGGGTCCGCGCTCCTGGTCTACACCGGGCGTCGGCAGACCGAATCACAAGCCCGGTGCCTCGGTCGTGTCCTCGGCGCGTTGACCGCCGCGGTATGCGGCGCTGCGGCGGTCGACACGCTCCGCCACCCGAGCATCGACGTGTCGGTTCCGCTGCACCTGACCGATCTCGCGACGATCGTGGCGGCTTATGCGTTGTGGTCGCGGCGGCACTGGGCCTACGCGCTGACCTACTACTGGGGCCTGGTCCTGAGCACGCAGGCGTTGATCTCGCCCATCCGCTTCGGGCGCGACTTCCCCAGCTTCGATTTCGTTGCCTTCTGGGGTATTCACCTGTTGGTCGTCTGGGCCGCGATTTATCTGACCTGGGGCCGCGGGATGCGGCCGTCGTGGCGCAGCTACAGAATCGCGGTCGCGGCGACCGTGGTGTGGGCGGCAGCCACCCTGACGTTTAACAGCATTGCCGGAACGGACTACGGGTTTCTCAACCGCAAACCGGCGACGCCGTCGCTACTCGACGTACTCGGCCCATGGCCCATCTACCTGCTGGCCGCGACCGTGCTGCTGCTCATCGTCTGGGCACTCATGACGTGGCCGTGGGAGCGGAGCCGCGCCCAGGAGGCGCGCGGCTAGGCCGGCTCGGTGCGAACGGCGTCCATGTCAAACATCCGCGCGTGCAGCACGATCCTGTTGCGAAGCGCGGCGCGCACCGCGCGGTGCAGGCCGTCCTCGAGGTAGAGCACGCCCCGCCACTTCACCGCGTGCGGGAACAAGTCGCCGTAGAACGTAGAGTCCTCCGACAGCAGCCGGTCGAGCGCGAGCACGGTGGTGGTGGTGACCAGCTCGTCGAGCCGGATCTGACGCGGCGGGATCTGCGCCCAGTCGCGATACGACAATCCGTGGTCGGGGTATGGCTTGCCGTCGCGAACGCCCCTGAAGATCATCGCGCCGCGATCCGCGGGCTCGGCAGCACCATGGTCGGAAAGGCTAGTCGCCCCAGCCGAGATTGCCACCCTCAGCCCGATGCTCTTCGCCCGAACGTGGACCCGCGGTGCGCTCGCGAAGTATCGGCGCTGCTGATGACCGTAAAATGGTCAGACTGGGAGGTGAATTAGATGGGAAATGCCGAGGACCGTCGGTTCGAGGTGTTGCGTGCCATCGTCTCCGACTTCGTCGCGACCAAGGAGCCGATCGGATCCAAGTCCCTAGTCGACCGGCACAATCTGGGCGTGTCCAGCGCCACCGTCCGCAACGACATGGCCGTCCTCGAGGCCGAGGGTTACATCACCCAGCCGCACACCAGCTCCGGCCGGGTGCCCACGGAGAAGGGCTACCGCGAGTTCGTCGACCGCCTCGACGACATCAAGCCGCTGTCGTCCGCCGAGCGCCGGGCCATACAGAACTTCCTGGCATCCGCCGTCGACCTCGACGATGTGCTGCGGCGCGCCGTGCGGCTGCTCGCACAGCTGACCCGCCAGGTCGCCGTCGTGCAGTACCCCACGCTGTCGGGGTCCACCGTCCGCCACCTGGAAATCGTGCAGCTGACGCCGGCGCGGCTGCTGATGGTCGTGATCACCGACTCGGGCCGTGTCGACCAGCGCATCGTCGAGCTCGGCGACACCATCGACGAGCATCAGCTATCTCAACTGCGCGAAACGCTCGGCCAGGCGCTCGAAGGCAAGAGGCTGTCCGCCGCGTCGGCCGCGGTCGCCGACCTGGCGTCACAGATGGCGCGCGCAGGGACCTTCGGCGACGCGGTCGGCCGGTCGGCCACGGTACTGCTGGAGTCGCTGGTCGACCACGACGAGGAACGGTTGCTGATGGGCGGCACCGCAAACCTCACCCGCAACGTCGCGGACTTCGGCGGCTCGCTGCGCTCGATCCTGGAGGCGCTCGAGGAGCAGGTGGTCGTGCTGCGGTTGCTGGCGCACCAGCAGGATGCGGGCAAGGTCACCGTGCGGATCGGCCACGAAACCGAGGCCGAGCAGATGGCGGGCACATCGGTGGTGACCACCACCTACGGCACCACGGAGACGGTGTTCGGCGGCATGGGGGTTTTGGGCCCCACCCGAATGGACTATCCGGGAACTATCGCTAGTGTCGCTGCGGTTGCCATGTATATAGGGGAAGTTCTGGGCAGCCGCTGACGAGCGGCGAAAAGAGCGCGAAAGGTCAGGCGTGGCACGCGACTACTACGGCCTGCTCGGGGTGAGCAGGGGCGCGAGCGATCAGGAGATCAAGCGCGCCTATCGGCGGTTGGCTCGCGAGTTGCATCCCGACGTCAATCCGGACGAGACGGCGCAGGCTCGCTTCAAGGAGATCAGCGTCGCATACGAGGTTCTCACCGACCCGGAGAAGCGGCGCATCGTCGACCTGGGCGGCGATCCTTTGGAGAACGCCGCGACGGCCAACGGCTTCGGCAGCGGGTTCGGCGGTCTCGGCGATGTGTTTGAGGCCTTCTTCGGCGGCGGCTTCGGCGGCGCGACGTCGCGCGGGCCGACGGGCCGGGTACGGCCGGGCTCCGATTCGCTGCTGCGCATGCGTCTCGATCTTGGCGAGTGCGCGACCGGCGTCACCAAACAGGTCACCGTCGACACCGCGGTGCTCTGCGACAGATGTCAGGGCAGGGGCACCAACGGCAACTCGACGCCAATTCGATGCGACACCTGCGGTGGCCGTGGCGAAGTGCAGAGCGTGCAGCGGTCGCTGCTCGGCCAGGTGCTGACGGCGCGGCCGTGCCCGACGTGCCGCGGGGTCGGTGAGGTGATTCCCGACCCGTGCTACCGCTGCGGCGGAGACGGCCGGGTGCGGGCCCGCCGCGAGATCAGCGTGAAGATTCCGGCCGGCGTGGGCGATGGCATGCGGGTGCGGCTCGCCGCGCAAGGAGAGGTGGGTCCCGGCGGCGGTCCGGCCGGCGACCTCTACGTCGAGGTCCACGAGCAGCCGCACGAGATCTTCGTCCGCGACGGCGACGACCTGCATTGCACGATCGCGGTGCCGATGGTTGACGCCGCGCTGGGCACCACGGTCACCGTCGACGACATCCTCGACGGGCCGACCGACATCACCGTCGCCGCCGGCACCCAACCGGGTTCGATCACCACGCTGCACGGTCACGGCATGCCGCATCTGCGCACCGGCGTGCGCGGCGACCTGCACGCCCACATCGAGGTCGTGGTGCCGGCGCGGCTCGATCACCACGACACCGAACTGCTGCGGCAGCTCAAAAACCGCCGCAAGGCCGACACCGCCGAGGTCAAGTCGGCCCACGCCGACGCCGCGGGCGGCTTTTTCAGTCGGCTGCGTGAAACCTTCACCGGCCGCTGAGTGACGGCCGCGCTGTTCTACGTCGACGCCCTGCCGGATGTCGGCACCGTCGCCACCGTGGCGGGCGACGAGGGTTTTCACGCCGCAACCGTGCGCCGGATCCGGCGCGGGGAGCGTGTGCTGCTCGGCGACGGCGCCGGCCAGCTGGCGTGGTGCGAGGTCGGCGACGCCGCGCGCGGCGGGCTGTCGGCGCGGGTGCTGGACCGCTGGACGGTTGCCCCGCCCACGCCGCAGGTCACCGTCGTGCAGGCGGTGCCGAAGTCGGAGCGCTCCGAGCTGGCGATCGAACTGGCCACCGAGGCCGGCGCCGACGCGTTTGTCGCGTGGCAGGCCGACCGCTGCGTGGCGCGCTGGGACGGCGCGCGGGCCGACAAGGGGTTGCGGCGGTGGCGGGCCGTGGCCCGCTCCGCCGCCCGGCAATCGCGGCGCGCGCACATCCCGGGCGTCGCCGGCCCGGTGTCGACGGCCGAGCTGGCGAGGCGCGTCACCGACGATGTGGCCGCGGGCGCATCGGTGGTCGTGCTGCACGAGCCGGCGACCGAGCCGCTCGCGAAATACGTTGGCGACGAAGTTGATTCGGTTGTGTTGGTGGTGGGTCCCGAGGGCGGCATCACGGACGACGAACTCGCGTCGCTGACCGCGGCCGGCGCTGCGGCGGTGCGGCTGGGCCCGACCGTCTTACGGACTTCGACCGCGGCGGCCGTGGCGATCGGGGCGCTGGGCGTGCTGACCAGACGGTGGGACTGACTATGACGATTTGGCCTGCCCGGCGCTCGTGATGGCCTCGTCAGATGAGCCAAACTTCACACGATCTCGGCGCGGTCCAGGCCGAAAGGGTGCTCGATCAGGACGTTCCCGCCAATCATCTACTGCGGCGCTGACCGGTGATCCCTTGGGCTGCGTCGGTCCCCGGCGGTAGACTGTGAACATCAGACAATCCCGTCCACCGGCGGAAATAGCAGAAAGCAGGCACTGGTAACCACGTGACGCCCCGCGAGACAAACGCTGCCTCCCCGTCGACACCTACCGTTCGGAGCAGCATCGATGTTCCGCCCGACCTCATTGTGGGCCTGCTTGGCTCCGCCGACGAGAATCTGCGGGCGCTCGAGCGCGCTTTGGCCGCCGATTTGCATGCGCGCGGCAACACCGTGACGATCGCCGGTTCGCCGGCCGATGTGGCGCTGGCCGAACGCGTGATCACCGAGCTGATCGCATTGGTGGCCGGCGGCCAGACACTGACGCCGGAAGTGGTGCGGCACAGCATCGCGATGCTGACCGGCAGCAGCAATGAATCGCCCGCGGAAGTGCTGTCGCTCGATATCCTGTCGCGGCGGGGCAAGACGATTCGGCCAAAGACGCTGAACCAGAAGCGCTACGTCGACGCGATCGACGACAACACCATCGTGTTCGCGATCGGTCCTGCCGGCACCGGTAAGACATATCTTGCAATGGCCAAGGCGGTGAACGCACTTCAGACCAAACAGGTGACCAGGATCATCCTGACCCGTCCGGCGGTGGAAGCCGGTGAGCGCCTTGGATTCTTGCCCGGCTCGCTCTCCGAGAAGATTGACCCGTACCTGCGTCCGTTGTATGACGCGTTGCACGACATGATGGATCCGGAAGCGATTCCGAAGCTGATCAGCGCCGGGGTGATCGAAGTGGCTCCGTTGGCGTACATGCGGGGCAGGAGCCTCAACGACGCCTTCATCATCCTCGACGAGGCGCAGAACACCACCGGCGAGCAGATGAAGATGTTTTTGACCCGCCTGGGTTTTGGCTCCAAGATGGTGGTAACCGGCGATGTGACGCAGGTCGACTTGCCCGGCGGCGCGCCATCGGGCTTGCGTACCGCAACCGACATTCTCGACGGCATCGAGGCTATCCACGTCGCCGAACTGACAAGCGCCGACGTGGTACGCCACCAACTGGTGTCGGACATCGTCGACGCCTACGCCCGGGCCGAAGCTGCGCCGCTGGCGATGAACCGCGCGCAGCGGCGTGCCACAGGCAACCGCGCCTCCCGCAGGTGATTCGGTGAGCATCGAGGTATCCAATGAATCGGGCCTCGACGTTTCAGAGGAAGAGCTGATCAGCGTCGCCCGGTTCGTCATCGCGAAAATGGAGGTCAATCCGGCGGCCGAATTGTCCATGGTGCTGCTGGATTCCGCGGCGATGGCCGACCTGCACATGCGCTGGATGGACCTGCCGGGACCCACCGACGTCATGAGCTTCCCGATCGACGAGCTCGAGCCCGGCGGGCGGCCGGACGCGCCGGAACCGGGGCCGTCCATGCTCGGCGACATCGTGTTGTGCCCGGAGTTCGCCGCCGAGCAGGCGACCGCCGCCGGTCACAGCCTGGGACACGAATTGGCGCTGTTGACGATTCACGGCGTGCTGCACCTGCTCGGCTACGACCACGCCGAGCCGGACGAGGAAAAAGAGATGTTCGCTCTGCAGCGTGAACTGCTGGCGGAATGGGTCGCCGATCAGGTCGAGGCGTATCACAATCAACGCCAGACCGAGAAGGATCGCCGCTTGCTCGACAAGTCAAGGTATTTCGACGAGCCGTGATCGACATCGCTCCGCTGCTTGGCGCGATCGCACTGATCGGCCTCGGCGGATTGTTCGCGGCTCTGGACGCCGCCATCAGCACGGTGTCGCTGGCCCGGGTCGAGGAGATGGTGCGCGACGAGCGGCCGGGCGCCGCGCGGCTGGCACGCATCGTGACCGAGCGTCCGCGATACATCAATCTCATCGTGCTGTTGCGGATTACCTGCGAAGCGGCCGCGACCGTGATGCTCGTTGCGTTCCTCTGGGAGGACATCGGGCTGAAATGGGGCCTGGTCGTCGCGGCCGCGATCATGGTGGTGATCAGCTTCGTGGTGATCGGCGTCGGGCCGCGCACCGTCGGACGCCAGCACGCCTACACGATCGCGTTGGCGGCAGCCGTTCCGCTGCACGCGTTTTCGGTATTGCTGACCCCAATCAGCCGTCTGTTGGTGCTGATCGGCAACGCGCTGACGCCGGGCCGCGGCTTCCGCAACGGTCCGTTCGCGTCCGAGATCGAACTGCGCGAGGTCGTCGATCTGGCGCAGCAGCGGGGCGTGGTCGCCGCCGATGAAAGACGGATGATTCAGTCCGTCTTCGAGCTCGGTGACACCCCGGCGCGCGAGGTGATGGTGCCACGTACCGAGATGGTCTGGATCGAGGCCGACAAGACCGCCGGGCAGGCGACATCGCTGGCGGTTCGCAGCGGGCATTCCCGTATCCCGGTGATCGGCGAGAACGTCGACGACATCGTCGGCGTCGTGTACCTGAAAGACCTTGTGCAGAAAACGTATTACTCCACCAACGGCGGGCGCGACACCAAGGTGTCCGAGGTGATGCGCCCGGCGGTTTTCGTGCCGGACTCCAAGCCGCTCGACGACCTGCTGCGCGAGATGCAACGCGACCGCGTCCACATGGTTCTGCTGGTCGACGAATACGGCGCGATCGCCGGACTGGTGACGATCGAGGACGTGCTGGAAGAGATCGTCGGTGAGATCGCCGACGAATACGACACCGACGAGGTCGCGCCGGTGGAAGAGCTGGGTGACAACCAGTTCCGGGTGTCGGCGCGGCTACCGATCGAGGACGTCGGAGAGCTTTATGACGTCGAGTTCGAAAACGACCTCGACGTGGACACCGTCGGCGGTCTGCTGGCCCTCGAGTTGGGCCGGGTGCCGTTGCCCGGTGCCGAGGTGGTGTCGCATGGGCTGCGGTTGCGCGCGGAGGGCGGCCACGACCACCGCGGCCGGGTTCGCGTCGGCACCGTGCTGGTCAGCCGCGACGCGACGAACGGTCAAGCGGAGAACCGCGATGAGTGAATCCCTGGATTCGGAGGACGCCAAGCTGGTGGTGCTGGCCCGCGGCGCGATGGGCCGCGCCGAAGCGTCGAGCGGTGCCGCGGTGCGAGACGTCGACGGCCGCACCTACTCCGGGGCACCGGTGAAGTTGTCGACGTTGAGCCTGACCGCGCTGCAGTCGGCGGTCGCGGCGGCGGTGTCCAGCGGTGCGACCGGATTGGAGGCCGTGGTGCTGGTGGGCGGGTCCAGCGACGACGCCGGTGTGGCCGCGGTGCGGGAGCTGTCGCCGGACGCGGCGATCATCGTGACAGACCGCTCGGGGAACGTGTCGAGTGTGCGCTGACGGCGGTGAGTGTGAATTGGCGGCGGCGAGTGTGCGCTCAGGGCGGAAATATCGGGGAAAAGCCGCCCTGTGTTCACACTCGGCGCCTTGTGTGCACGCTCGACGGCGAGTCTGCCCGTTCGGCAAGGTAGTGCGGTGAGCGAATTCCGTTCGGGATTCGTCTGTTTCGTCGGCCGGCCCAACACCGGCAAGTCGACGCTGATGAACGCTTTGGTCGGCGCGAAGGTCGCGATCACGTCGACCCGGCCACAGACCACGCGGCACACGATTCGCGGCATCGTGCACCGCAAAGACTTTCAGATCGTCATCGTCGACACACCGGGGCTACACCGACCGCGCACGCTACTGGGCAAGCGGCTCAACGACCTCGTACGCGACACCTACTCCGAGGTCGACGTGATCGGACTGTGCATCCCGGCCGACGAGGCGATCGGGCCGGGGGACCGGTGGATTCATGAGCAGATACGCGCGATGGCACCGAAGACCACGCTGATCGTAGTCGTGACCAAAAGCGACAAGGTGAGCAAGGATCGCCTGGCCAGACAGCTGGCGGCGGTCGGCGAGCTGGTCGGCGACACCGCCGCCGACATCGTGCCGGTGTCGGCCACCCGGGGCGACCAGATCGACGTGCTGGTCGACGTATTGGCCGCCAAGCTGCCGCCCGGCCCGGCGTTCTACCCGGACGGTGAGCTCACCGACGAGCCGGAAGAGGTGTTGATGGCAGAGCTGATCCGGGAGTCGGCGCTGGAAGGTCTCGGCGACGAGTTGCCGCACTCGCTGGCGGTGGTCATCGACGAGGTCAACCCGCACGAGGATCGCGACGACATGATCGACGTGCACGCGATCCTCTACGTGGAGCGCGACAGCCAGAAGGGCATCATGATAGGCAAGGGCGGCGCCAGGTTGCGCGAGGTTGGCACCGCCGCGCGCATCCAGATCGAAAAGCTGCTCGGCACAAAGGTGTATCTCGACCTGCGTGTCAAAGTCGCCAAGAACTGGCAGCGCGACCCGAAACAGCTTGGCCGCCTGGGGTTTAGGTAACGCCTGCGGGTGGTTCCTTAATCACCGGCGTATTCCACCACACCTCTGGCTGGTAGGTCGCCCAGCCGCTGATCGCCTCCAGCGCCGCGGCCAGCGACACCAGCAACGGCTCGCTGTTGGCCGGACCCATCAGCTGTACACCGATCGGCAACCCGTCGGCGGTGAACCCGGCCGGCACGTTGATCGCCGGCCAGCCCAGCACATTCCACGGCCAAGTCACGGGGCACAGCGCGATCATCGCGCGGTCGGTGGCAAGCGACCCGAGCACGTCGAAGGCGTGCACGAGCGGCGGCGGCTGGGCGGTCGTCGGAGCCAGCACCACGTCGACGGTCTGGAAGATCGAGCCGACCCGTCGCTGTGCTTGTTCCTCCGCCAGCCGGGCGCGCCGCAGCGCGTTGCCCGAAAGCAGCCGTCCGATCCGCATGTTGCCCAGAGTCCGCCGGTCGTAGGTGACGCCGTCACCAAGCCGGTCCGCCCAGTCCAGCAGCCCGGCGGTGGAGCGGGCCAGAAACGCCCACGACATCCCGAAGCCGTAGTTCGGGTCGCCGGCCATGATCGTGTGCCCCAACGACTCCAACCCGTCGGCGACGTTATCCAGTGCGGCATGAATGTCCGGATGCAGCCGGGACCGGAAGCCGGTCAATGGGAAGCGCCTCGACACCGCGATCTTCAGCGGGCCGGGCGCCACGGCGACGTGTTCGGACACTCGCACGGGCGGCGGCTTGTGCAGGTCGCCGTCGACGTTCCCGGACGCGGCGTCGAGCAGGATCGCCGCGTCGGTGACGGTACGGGCCAGCACGCCGAAGACGGTGATCCCGTTGAACACCTCGGGCTGCGGCCAGGTCGAGATCCGGCCGCGCTGCGGCTTGATGCCGACCAGATTCGTCCACGCCGCCGGAATGCGCACGCTGCCCGCACCGTCGGAGCCGATGGCGGCGCTGACCAGCCCTGCGGCCACCGCCGCCGCGCTGCCGCCCGACGATCCGCCGGGGGTGTGCATGCGGCTCCACGGGTTTCGGGTGTGGCCGAAGCCGGGCCCACTGGTGAACGGCCACTGGCCCAGTTCGCAGGTGTTGGTCTTGCCGACGATCACCGCGCCGGCGGCACGCAGCCGCCGCACCACCTCGGAATCTTCGGACGCGACGGGGACGGATCCGGAGGTTCCGTAGGCCGTTGGGGTCCCAGCGACGTCGACATCGTCCTTCACCGCGATCGGCACCCCGAGCAGCGACGCGTCGTCGCCGGCGGCGCGCCTGCGGTCGGCCTCCGCCGCGTCGGCGAGGGCCTGCTCGGTGAGCACCATCCGGAACGCGTTGAGCGTGGACTGGCTCGCGGTGATCGCATACAGCGATCGCCGCACCAGTTCGTCGGATGTCACCGCGCCGCTGGCGAGCTGATAGAGCTGGTCGGCGAGCGTCGGAAATCTTTCCACGTGAAACGACATTAATCGGCCCCGCGTACCGGTCCTGTCTCATCTCGATGCCAAACTGGGTCAATGCGGCTGTACCGGGACCGGGCGGTGGTGCTGCGCCAACACAAGCTCGGCGAGGCCGACCGAATCGTCACGCTGCTCACCCGCGAGCACGGGCTGGTCCGCGCGGTGGCCAAGGGCGTGCGGCGCACCCGCAGCAAGTTCGGGGCTCGGCTGGAACCGTTCGCGCACGTCGATGTGCAGCTGCATCCCGGTCGCAATCTCGACATCATCACACAAGTGCAGGCGATCGACGCGTTCGCCACCGACATCGTGTGCGACTACGGCCGCTACACGTGTGCATGCGCCGTGCTGGAAACCGCTGAGCGGCTGGCCGGTGAGGAGCGGGCGCCCGTGCCGGCGCTGCACCGGCTCACCGTCGGCGCCCTGCGCGCGGTCGCCGACGGCCGCCGCCCCCGCGAGCTGGTGCTCGACGCGTACCTGCTGCGCGCGATGGGCATCGCTGGATGGGCGCCCGCGCTGACCGCGTGTGCTCGCTGCGCCGCGCCGGGGCCGCACCGCGCATTTCATGTCGGCGCGGGCGGAAGCGTGTGCATGCACTGCCGGCCGTCCGGGTCGGTCACCCCGCCGCAGGGGGTGCTGGCTTTGATGGCCGCGCTGTACGACGGCGACTGGGAGCACGCGGAGGCGTCACCGCAGTCGTACCGCAGCCAGGCCAGCGGGCTGGTGGCCGCGCACCTGCAGTGGCATCTCGAACGTCAGCTGCGGACATTGCCGCTGGTGGAGCGTCCCCACCGGATCGATCGCACGGTCGGCGACCACCAGGTGCCGCTGGTCAGGCAGGATGTGCACCGTGGTGATGAACCGGGTGACCAGCTCGTGGCGGGAGGCTGAGCGCAAGCGAGACTCGGAGTTTCCGCAACTGGACCCGGCGCCCGACGACTACCCCACCTTTCCCGACACGTCGACCTGGCCGGTTCTCTTCCCAGAATTGCCGCCGGCCGGCGGCGGCCCCCGACGGCCGCCGCAGCACACCTCCAAGGCCAGTGCGCCCAAGATTCCTGCCAACCAGCTGCCGAACCACGTCGCCATCGTCATGGACGGCAACGGCCGGTGGGCCACCCAGCGTGGGTTGCACCGGACCGAAGGCCACAAGATGGGGGAGGCGGTGCTGATCGACGTCACGTGCGGCGCCATTGAAATCGGAATCAAACACCTCACCGTGTACGCGTTTTCGACGGAGAACTGGAAGCGCAGCACCGAAGAGGTTCGGTTTCTGATGGGGTTCAACCGGGAAGTGGTCCGCCGGCGGCGCGAGAACCTCAACGCGATGGGGGTGCGGATGCGTTGGGTCGGCTCACGACCCCGCATGTGGCGCAGCGTGATCAAGGAATTCCAGATCGCCGAAGACATGACCTTGCACAACGACGTGATCACCATCAACTACTGCGTCAACTATGGCGGTCGCACCGAAATCGCCGAAGCTGCCAGGGACATCGCACGCCAGGCGGCCGCTGGGCGGATCAACCCCGACCGGGTCACCGAATCGACGATCGCCAGCCACCTCCATCGTTCCGACATTCCCGACGTGGATCTGTTCATCCGGACGTCGGGGGAGCAACGGGCAAGCAATTTCATGCTGTGGCAGGCCGCCTACGCCGAGTATGTCTTCCAGGACAAGCTGTGGCCCGATTACGACCGGCGCGACCTGTGGGAGGCTTGTGAGGAGTACGTGCGGCGCAGTCGACGATTCGGCAGGGCGTGAATGACTCTGCAGCAGCGACTGGCGTCGGCGCTCAGGGAAGTATTGCCGGTTCGGGAAGAAGACGACGGTGGGCTGACCGTCCAGCATGACGGCACGCTGGCGTCGCTGCGGGTGGTCCCGGTCACCGATGAACTCGAACTGATCTCGCTGTCGCAGGTCATCGCGTGGGACTTGAAGCCGGACAGGCGGATTCGCGCGCGGGTCGCTAAGCATACCCGCTCGATGATGCTGGGCACCGTCACGCTGGTGGAAAAGAAGGACCATGCCGACGTGATGCTGCGCTACAACTTTCCCGCGACTGGTCTCAGCGATGAGGCGCTGCGCACTCTGATCCTGATGGTGCTGACCGCCGGCGCCGACGTGCACCAGTCGTTATTGGGCTGACGGCTTGCCCGTGCAGTCCGTGCAGGTACCGAAGATCTCGATGGTGTGGTTGACGTCTGAGAAGCCGTGCGCGCCAGCAACTTCGGTGGCCCACGCCTCGGCTTCGCCGCCGTCGACCTCGATGGTCAGGCCGCAACCGCGGCACACCAGGTGATGGTGGTGGTGCGCGGAGCAACGCCGGTAGACCGATTCGCCGGTGTCGGTCCGCAGCGTGTCGACCCCGCCGGCGGCCGACAGCGATTGCAGCGTGCGGTACACCGTGGTCAGCCCGATGCCTTGGCCGCGGCGGCGCAGTTCGTCGTGCAGTTCTTGTGCCGAGCGGAAATCGTCGATGTCTTCCAGCAGCGCGGTGATCGCGGCACGCTGGCGCGTGCTGCGGGTGGCGCCGGTCACTCGATGTCCTCGGCGGCGTGCGTGACGGCGTCGGCGACGATGTGCGCGAGGTGATGGTCGACAAGCCGGTAGAACACCTCTCGGCCCGACCGCTCGCCGGCCACCACGCCGGCGGCCTTCAGGATCCGCAGGTGCTGGCTGACCAACGGCTGCGGCACGCCGAGTGCGTCGACGAGTTCATTCACGCAGCGTGAAGACTCGCGCAGCTGCAGCACGATCGCGATGCGCACCGGCGCTGCCAGCGCCCGCAGGATGTCGCCCGCGGCGTCGAGCACCTCCCTGGGCGGCATCTTCGGCGGCGCCGCACCGTGGCGATGCGTGCCTTCCGCGTCCGCCGGGTTGGGCGATGGGTAACCGGTCGCCAAACTGGAAATCGTTTTCATTATGCTGTCAAGCCTGACATGCACGATCGTGCATGTCAACGCCGTCTCGCTAGTCTGTTGACCCGTGGCGTCCATCATCGACACCGTCGTAAACCTGGCCAAGCGCCGTGGCTTGGTGTACCCGTCGGGCGAAATTTACGGCGGCACAAAGTCGGCATGGGACTACGGGCCACTCGGTGTCGAGCTCAAGGAGAACATCAAGCGGCAGTGGTGGCGCTCGGTCGTCACCGGCCGCGACGACGTGGTCGGCATCGATTCGTCGATCATCCTGCCCCGCGAGGTCTGGGTGGCCAGCGGCCACGTCGAGGTGTTCCACGACCCACTGGTCGAGTCGTTGATCACGCACAAACGCTACCGGGCAGACCATTTGATCGAGGCCTATGAGGCCAAGCACGGCCATCCGCCCGCCAACGGCCTTGCCGACATCCGCGACCCGGACACCGGTGAGCCCGGCCGATGGACCGAGCCGCGCGACTTCAACATGATGCTCAAGACCTACCTCGGTCCGATCGAGACCGAAGAGGGATTGCACTATCTGCGGCCGGAGACCGCGCAAGGCATCTTCGTCAACTTCGCCAACGTGGTCACGACGTCACGCAAGAAGCCGCCGTTCGGCATCGGCCAGATCGGCAAAAGCTTCCGCAATGAGATCACCCCCGGCAACTTCATCTTCCGCACGCGGGAGTTCGAGCAGATGGAGATGGAGTTCTTCGTCGAACCGTCCACCGCGAAGGAGTGGCACCAGTACTGGATCGACACCCGGCTGGAGTGGTACGTCGATCTCGGTATCGACCGGGAAAACCTGCGGCTGTGGGAGCACCCCAAGGACAAGCTGTCGCACTACTCCGACCGCACCGTCGACATCGAGTACAAGTTCGGCTTCCAGGGCAACCCGTGGGGTGAGCTGGAAGGCGTCGCGAACCGAACCGACTTCGACCTGAGCACCCACAGCAAGCACTCCGGCGTCGACCTGTCCTTCTACGACCAGACCACCGACACCCGCTACGTGCCCTACGTGATCGAACCGGCGGCCGGCCTGACGCGCTCGTTCATGGCTTTCCTGGTCGACGCGTATGCCGAGGACGAGGCTCCCAACGCCAAGGGCGGCGTGGACAAGCGCACGGTGTTGCGGTTCGACCCGCGGCTGGCGCCGGTCAAGGCAGCGGTGCTGCCGCTGTCGCGGCATGCCGACCTCAGCCCGAAGGCCCGCGACCTGGCCGCCGAGCTGCGCACGTGCTGGAACGTCGAGTTCGACGACGCGGGCGCGATCGGGCGGCGCTACCGCCGCCAGGACGAGGTCGGCACGCCGTTCTGCGTGACGGTCGACTTCGACACGCTCGACGACCAGGCGGTCACGATCCGCGAACGCGACTCGATGACGCAGGAGCGCATCGCGATCGAGGCAGTCGCCGAGTATCTGGCGCCACGGCTCAAGGGCTGCTAGCAGGCTCCCCGAGGCCGTTTCAAAAATCTTCAGAAAGGGTGCGTCGGACGGGCGCGGACCGCTCCTACCCGGTGAGAGCGAGCCATCGGGGCGAGGGTGTTCTACGGCGCAACGGTGGAATCACGCGCAACGGCCGGACCTTTGATGCCGCTAAGCGCGCGTAGCAGCAGATGCATCGCCACGGTCGTGGAGCGCTCGCGGATGTCGGCGCGGTTGCCCGGCAGTTGAAGGCTTCGGCTGGACTTCGGGCCGTCGGCCAGCGTCACGTTGAAACAGACGGTGCCGACCGGCTTTTCGTCCGTTCCGCCGCCGGGGCCGGCGATGCCGGTGATCGCGATCGCGGTGTCGGCACCGAACCGGGCCAACGCGCCGGCGGCCATCGCCTCGGCAACGGGCTCCGACACCGCCCCGTGTTCGTCGATCAGCGCCGGGTCCACGCCAAGCAGTTTCACCTTCGCTGCGTTGGCGTACACCACAGCCCCGCCGGCGACATAGCCGGATGACCCGGGTCGCTCCGTCAGCCGGGCCGCGAGCAGCCCGCCCGTGCACGACTCCGCGGTCGCGATCCGGCGGCCGACGAGCAACTGTGCCACGAGGTCGTCCACCAGCGAGCCGTCCTCCGAAAAAATGTGGTGCCCGTGACGTTCGCGCAGCAGCTTCACCACCGCCGCGTACACGTCCGTGGCGTCCGGCTCGTAACGCGTGACCATCTCGATCTCGCCGCGCCGCAAGCACGTCGTGATCTCCAGCCGCTCGAAGCCGGGAACGCGTTTCTCGGCGTCGCGCAGAGTGTCGGCCAGGCCCGACTCGGGCAGCCCGAAAATCCGCACGGTTTCCTGCCGGTAGTGGCTTCGGCCGGCGATTGCCTCCTGCACCGCCCGGGTTTCCAGGGCTGTGCGCCACATCGGCTGCAACTCGCGCGGCGGCCCGGGCAGCACGACGACCGTCGGCGTGCCCGGGACGACAACGCCGGGCGCGGTGCCCACCGGCTCGATCACGTCCGCGCCGTCCGGGATCATCGCCTGCTTGCGGTTCCCCGCGCGCACCGCCTCGAAGTCCACGCTGTCGAAGCGCGCCATCAACCGTTTGAGAATCGTGGCGATCCTCTCCTCGAGCTGCGCGTCCAGCACCAGCGCGCGGTCACAGAAGCGGGCCACGACTTCGATGGTCATGTCGTCGGCCGTCGGCCCGAGCCCGCCGCTCGTGACGATGAGGTCCACGCCCTGGTCGGCCAGGAAGCGCAGCTGCGCCTCCATGTCGCGGGGGCGGTCGCCGCAAATCGTGATGTGGGCGAGCTCGACTCCCAGCTCGAGCAGGCGATCGGCGATCCATGGACCGTTGCGGTCCTGCACCCGCCCCGTCAACACCTCGGTACCCGTCACGACAATGCCGGCGCGTGCGCTCACCGGTTCGACACTACGTGTGCGCAAGTCGCCGCCCGATGCTTGCGCGTCTACGCAGCTGCGGCCGGCGGGGCTCGGAGGGCCTCGGTGGACCGGGGTTAGAACCGGCCGCCGCCGCCGAGATAATCGCCACCCGAGGAGCCCGAGCCGCCGAACGATGTCGGATTCCAGCCGCCGCCGTAACCGCCGCGCAGCGCCCCGCTCAGGATGTTGCCGATGATGATGCCGCCGATCACGGCGCCCACGTTCGAGCCGCCACCGCCGCCGTACCGGGAGCTGTAGGTGCGCTGAGCGGCCAGCACGTCGGCGTTGGCCAGTGCCTGCGCCTGGGCCGCCAGGGCCGCGGCGCCGTTGGCGTGCGCGATTGCCTCGGGCAGGTTGGTTGCGTGCGTCGCCTGCGCGGCCTCGAGTTGGCGGACGGCCTCGGCGAGCCGGGTGCGCGCCTCCGGCCCGATGCTGCCGCGTCGCGTGTCGATGTAGTCCGACACCGTCCGCACCCGCGCCTGAGCGGTGAACACTGCCTGGTCGAACGTCCGGCTGAGTCGTTCGGCCGCCTCGCGTTCCTGGGCCAGCTTCGTCAGCAGCCGGTCCAGGTCGGCGTCGGCCTTCGTCAGTTGAATGAACGCGCCGAGCGGATCGGTCGAGCCCGAGGTCTGCGCGGCGGCAAGGGCATCGGTTGCGGCGTCACGCGCGGCAATCAGTTCACTGGCGTGCGGGGTATTGCCCTGGCGCAGTTGGGCTTCCGCTTGGTTGATCCCGGCCTGGATGTCGGCAATCGCCGACGGCAGCGTTGCGGCCGCGTGGCGGATGTCGCTGGATGCGCTGTCGATCGCGTCGAGCAGCGAACGGGCTTGTCCCAGCGCCGATTCCGCAGCCCGAACGCTGTCCACCAACTCGGCCTGCTGCCCGGCTACCGGCCGAGCGGCCAACTCGCGCGCACGGGTGATGTTCTGGTCGGCGAACGACAGCCGCTCCTTCGCGGTGTCAACGTTGCCGGCGACGGAAACCAACGCGGCGTTGTCGAATTCATTGTGCAAAGCGGCGAGCTTCTGTTCGGATGGTTGCATCCGCGCGGTGATGTCGACGAGCTGCCGGGTCAGCGCATCGAGCCGCGACGGCGCGTTGATCACCAGATCGCGCATCTTCTCGAATGCTTCGCGTTGGGCGTCGAGTTCCCGGTCCGCGCCTGCGGCCGCGACGACGACCCGGGTCAGCAGGTCGCGCCGCTGCGCCGGCGTCTCGGGCACCGCGTCATCGAGCTGCTGACGCACGTTAAATGCCTGTCCGAGGGTGACCTTGGCGTTGTTGACCGCACGGGTGAACGGCTCGGTCTGCTGCTGGCCGAATTCCTCCACGGCGATGGCCAACTCGTTGTCACTGGTGCGAACCGCGTTGTCGACGTCGACCACGATCGACTTCGAGAGATCGTCGAGCGCATCGATGGACACCGACGCGAGCGCGTTCGGGTCGGTCGGGTCGACTCGGCGAGCGGCGGCCAGCTCTGCGGCCCGGCGGCGCTTGCGTCGTCGCCGCATGACCACCCACAACACCACGACGGCCAGCGCAACGACGCCGAGCGCGATCAGCGCCGGCACCCACGAGATGCCACCACCGCCACCGGCCGAGGTGGTCAACCCGTTGGCCGCCGCCACGGCCGCACCGCTCCAGTCGCCGTTGCGCAGCGCCGGTTCGATCTTGTTGCGCCGCAGATCAGCTATTTGGGTCGAGCTCAGACCGGTCGCGCCGGACGGCACCTGCAATGCGTATGCCCGGTCGACCGTCGCGACCGCCAGTAGCGCGTCGTAGCTACCGAAATCGCTTGTGCGCATGGTGCTTTGGGCCCAACTGACGGCTTGTTGGCCGGAGAAGTCGTCGACATAGACCACCCACAGCCTGATCTTGCGGTCCGTGTAGAGCTTGTCGACGGCCGACTGGACTTCCGAGCGGCCGGCCGGGCTCAGCGCGTTGGCCTCGTCGGTGACGTATTCCGAGAGTCGGAACGGCGGCACCGCCCCGGCGGCCGGCGCGACGAGTGTGATGACCGCCAGCACGACGCCGAGCAGGCCGAGCAGTCGGGCGGTGCGCATCTGGTCAATGTAATGTGCAGGCCCGCCGTGCTGGCAGACTGTGCGTCGGTGGCCATGAATCACAACGACACCTATGACGCGCACGACCGCGAGCGGAGGATCGTCGAGGCGCCGAAGGCTGCCGCGCTGCCCGGCACCGCCGCCAACGAGCACCGCACCGACTTCGCACGCGACCGGGCCCGCGTGCTGCACAGCGCGGCGCTGCGCCGGCTCGCCGACAAGACCCAGGTCGTCGGGCCGCAGGAAAGCGACACGCCGCGCACCCGGCTCACCCACTCGCTGGAGGTGGCCCAGATCGGACGGGGCATGGCCGTCGGCCTGGGCTGCGACCCCGACCTGGTGGACATGGCCGGGCTGGCCCACGATATCGGTCACCCGCCGTACGGGCACAACGGCGAAAAGGCCCTCGACGACTTCGCCGCCGAGTACGGCGGCTTTGAAGGCAATGCCCAGAACCTGCGCATCCTGACCCGGCTGGAGCCGAAAACCGTTGACGCCGAAGGTCACAGCTTCGGGCTGAACCTGACGCGCGCGGCGCTCGACGCGGTGACGAAGTATCCGTGGCCCCGGGAGAGCGGGCACGCGAAGTTCGGTGTCTACGCCGAGGACGCCGACGTGCTGGCCTGGGTGCGCGACGGCGCGCCGCCGCGGCGGCCCTGTTTGGAGGCACAGGTGATGGACTGGGCAGACGACGTCGCCTATTCCGTGCACGACGTCGAGGACGGCGTCATCTCCGGGCGCATCGACCTGCGGGTGCTGGCCGACGATGACGCCGCCGCGACGCTGGGCCGGCTGGGGGAGCGCGAGTTCGGCTACGTGGCCGACGATGTGGCGGCGGCGGCGTTGCGGCTGTCGCGGCTGCCGGTGGTCGCCGACGTCGGCAAGTACGACGCGACGCTGTCATCGTCGGCCGCATTGAAACGGTTGACCAGCGAGCTGGTGGGCCGGTTCGCCTCGGCGGCGATCGCCAGAACCAGGGCCGCCGCCGGCCCGCGTCCGCTGGCCCGCTTCGACGCCGACCTGCAGGTGCCCGATCTGGTGCGCTCCGAGGTGTCGGCCCTGAAGATCCTGGCGCTGCAGTTCATCATGTCCGACCCGCGGCACCTCAAGTTGCAGGCGCAACAACGCGAGCGCATCCACCAAGTAGCGCAATGGCTGCTGGCCGGAGCGCCGGCGACACTGGACCCGTTGTTCGTGCCCGCGTTCAACGCCGCGACCGACGACGGGCAGCGGCTGCGCGTCGTGGTGGACCAGATCGCGTCGTTCACCGAGGGGCGCTTGGAGCGGCTGGAACAGACTTAAGCGCCATCGCGCCCGACACCGGGCGCTCTAGACTGGGCCGGTGCCAGATCCCTTGGGCAGGAGCGCAGCGACTCGGGGACGAGGCCGCATTCCCGATCGCGACATCGCGGCTATCCGCGAACGCATCCGCATCGAGGAAGTAGTCGGCGACTACGTCCAGCTGCGGCGCGCCGGCGCGGATTCGCTGAAGGGCCTGTGCCCCTTCCATGACGAGAAGTCGCCGTCGTTTCACGTCCGGCCCAATCACGGCCACTTCCACTGCTTCGGCTGCGGCGAGGGCGGCGACGTGTACGCCTTCATCCAGAAGATCGAGCACGTCAGCTTCGTCGAGGCGGTCGAACGGCTGGCCGACCGCATCGGCTACACAGTCAGCTACTCCGGCGGCGGCACCAGCGTGCAGCGCGACCGGGGCACCCGCAGCCGCCTGCTCGCGGCCAACTCCGCCGCTCAGGAGTTCTACGCCGAGACGCTCGGATCGGCCGAGGCGGCGCCGGCGCGCCAATACCTGATCGAGCGCAACTTCGACGCCGAGACCGCCCGCCACTTCGGGTGCGGGTTTGCCCCGTCGGGGTGGGATTCGTTGACAAAGCACTTGATGCGCAAGGGCTTCGAGTTCAAGGAGCTGGAGGCGGCCGGGCTGTCGCGGGAGGGCCGACGCGGCCCGATCGACCGGTTCCACCGCAGGCTGCTGTGGCCGATCCGGGCCAGCAGCGGCGAGGTCATCGGATTCGGTGCCCGGCGGCTGTTCGACGACGACCAGATCGAGGCGAAGTACGTCAACACCCCCGAAACGGTGCTGTACAAGAAGTCGTCGGTACTGTTCGGCCTCGACCTGGCCAAGCGCGACATCGCCAAGGGGCACCAGGCGGTGGTCGTCGAGGGCTACACCGACGTGATGGCGATGCACCTGGCCGGGGTCACCACCGCGGTGGCGTCGTGCGGCACCGCGTTCGGTGACGAGCACCTCGCGATGCTGCGGCGATTGATGATGGACGACAATTTTTTCCGCGGCGAGCTCATCTATGTGTTCGACGGCGACGAGGCCGGCCGCGCCGCCGCGCTCAAGGCGCTCGACGGCGAGCAGCACCTGGCCGGCCAGTCGTTCGTCGCCGTGGCCTGCGACGGGATGGACCCGTGCGATCTTCGGTTGAAGCACGGCGACGGCGCGCTGCGCGACCTAGTCGCTCGACGAACGCCGTTGTTCGAGTTCGCAATTCGCACAGCGCTGGGCGAGATGGACCTGGACACGGCCGAAGGGCGGGTGAGCGCACTGCGGCGCTGCGTGCCGATGGTCGCCGCGATCAAGGACTCGACGCTGCGCGACGAGTATGGGCGCCAGCTCGCGGGCTGGGTCGGCTGGGACGACGTGGCCCAAGTGATCGGTCGGGTCCGCGAAGAGGCCAAACGGCGCGGTGGCACGGCCCGGCGCGACACCCGTCGGAAACCGGTGACGACGTCTCAACCGACAGCAGTGGCGGCCGAGGAACCTCAGCGCCCGGATCCGCGGGACCCGACGCTGTGGCCACAACGCGAAGTGCTCAAGGCGGCATTGCAATATCCGGCGATCGCGGGCCCGGTGTTCGACGCGCTGACCGTGGAAAGCTTCACCCACCCGGGCTACGCCGCAGTGCGTGCGGCAATCGCCGCGGCGGGCGGCGTCGGTACGGGTGTCGCCGGCGCGGAGTGGATCGAAGCGGTGCGCGGGTACACGGGCTCGCCGGCGGCCGCCGGGCTGGTCAACGAGTTGGGCGTGGAGGCGATCCGGGTCGACGACGAGGACCGGCTGCCGCGTTACATCGGCGGTGTCCTCGCCCGACTACAGGAGGTGTGGGTGGGCCGCCAGATCGCCGAGGTCAAGTCCAAGCTGCAGCGCATGTCGCCGATCGAGCAGGGCGACGAGTACCACGCGCTGTTCGGTGACCTGGTCGCCATGGAGGCCTACCGTCGCAGCCTGCTCCAGCAGGCGAGCGGTGACGGCGACGGCCTGATCGCGTAGGGTGCTGCGCGTGGTCGTTAAGAGAGCTGTGATTGTCGGCGCCTTCGCGCTCGCGGCGGTGGCCGCACCGGCGGTGGCCGCCAGCACTGTCGATTCCGGTAGCGCGGTCGCGCATTGCCGGGCCTACCTGGGGTCACGGGGCGACGGCATATGCATCGACGGGCCCTCCGACGGCGCCCCTGCCGGCGTCCCGTCGGCAGGCATCGGTCCCACGCCGAACGGTGGCGGACCGGGAATCAGCACCAGCCCGCTGTTCCCGGGTCAGACCATCAACACGCCGCTGGCCTAGCGCGAGCGTTCCGCTAGCGCGAGCGTTCCGCCTCTTCGGGTTGCAGCACCGCCGTCTGGTCGTCGATCTCGGTCAGCGTGACCATCGGCGGGTCGGGAGAAACCCGGTTGGCGAGCTTGCGCCGTCCGCCGTCGATGATCGACTTGGCCGCCGGGCTCCCCGTCACGGCTTTATAGGTGCCTGCGATCTGTTCGAATCGGCGTCGACCCGCTTTTGCTCCCAAGACATAGCCGACTGCCAACACAACGAGATACCGGATCAAGATGGTCCCTTCAGATAACGGTGCCGCGTCCCATCCTGCCCCACGCGCCTCGGTCGTGCGCCCGTGCTGCTCGTCTTGGCGCATGTCGCGGCACGTACGCTAGAGTCATCACTCGTTCGCGACGGCACCCGCGCGGACTGGGCAGTCCCCTGTAGCTCAATTGGCAGAGCGTTCGGCTGTTAACCGAAGGGTTGCTGGTTCGAGTCCAGCCGGGGGAGCAGTTAGGGGTACCGTAATAAGACCAGCTCAGAGTATTTAGATAGCGTAGCTAAGGTCTAATTCGGCAAATTTCGGGCTATCCAGCGGCTATGCCCGGTCACCGCTCAGTGTTTGCTGAGCGGCGCAGTCATCCTCCGCGGGTAGGCCTTTGAAATCCGGCTGTCAGTCTTCATAACACCTTGGCCGACCCGCTTACTTGGAGGGCCTCGATGCCGAGCTGGCACCGCTTGGTGAACGCGTCGGCGAACCGGACGTCGCTGTACCGTTGGTCGTTGTCGATGCATTCGTCTCGGTGGTGCTGCCGTTTCTGGATGGTCCGCCGCGGTTGGCTGGAACGGACCTGACCACGTTGCCGGTCTCGGAGCCCGTATTTGTGGCCGGCAGGGATGGCTTGGCTTTATTGGGGGCTGTCGGCGAGGTGGGCTGCGCGGCTGACGGCTGGTCAGTCAGGCCGTTGCTCGCAGCCGGTTTTGTGTTGTGCGATGTAGTGCTGGAGCTTGTCAAGACCGGTTCGTTGGCCGCGGCCAACGGGCTGGTTTTCGGAGCCAACGGCGCGGCTGTTGGCTGAGAGAGTTGCACCGTATTGGATTGGTTGGGTTGGACGGCGCCTGCAAGTAGTTGGGCGCTTTGGGCTGCGATGGCCTGCACGCCAGTTGTCGACGTGGGCAGCGGCTCGAAGCGCACCGGCTGTGAGGGGTACGGCTGTCCAGGCGCCGGCCGGTCATAGCCGGCTTCGATGACGGCCCGGAGAGCGGGGTCCATCGCCGCCACCGTTTCTGGAGGCACGCCTGCATCGAGCAGCGGCCGAGTCAACGGAAGCTGACCTACCGGTGTCAAGACTAGGACATCCGCGACGTTGTCTGTGCTGTTGGTGACGACGTACCTATCAGGCATCTGTTGGAGCGCGGCCAGATCAGCCTGATCGACGACGCCGTCTGGGACCCCGTTCGGCCCGGTCACATCTAGTTGCACGTTCTGGTAGTAGTCGCGGTGCAGGTAGTAGAAGCCCATCGCGGCATTGTCGACGGCCACCGCGTTGAGAACGTACTTGGGCGAGTCGGCGATGCCGTCGTACTGCTTGGTGACCTGAATGACCGTGATGTTGTCGGGCCAGGGGTTGGCGGTCCCGTCGCCGAAAGTGACTCCCGCGAGGGGCGCATAGGTGCCGTCGGGGAGGCGCGTCAAGATGCCGCCGTCGTTGCGACGGGGATTCCCGATCAACACGAACTGTTTTATGTCGGTTGGGTCCTTGAGCTGTTTCAGCGCCTCGGCGGCGGCCCCGGCGCCTTGCGAGTAGCCGACCACATAAATCGCATCGTTAGTGTCGGGATCCGCCTTCTCGTTGGCCTGTGCCTGCGCGATCGCCGCCAGGATTCTCTGCGTCGCTATTGCTTCGGACTGGTCGTAGGTCGGGTCGGTGGGCCCGGTCAGTAGGCCGGCGCTCCTCGGGTACACGATAAAGACGTTGTCGCCTGACTGGAAGGTCGTGCACTGACCCGCCGAGCAGTCAAAGAGCACGTTAGCGCCATCTTGTGCGTAGACGCCCTGAAGCGTGTTTCTCATGCGGTAGGGATCGTACGGTTGTGCTGTGGGCAGCACATCTTTGGTGCCGTCGATGAAAATTGTGGTGTCCAAGAGGCTCACGCCGGGTATGCGGGTGTCGGTGGCGTAGGCGAAGCCGAAGAGGCTCACCACCGGAACGGCCAGGACCGTCAACGCAAGAGAAGCTCGCTTCTTGTTGTTCCTATTCTTCTTGACGCGCTGTCGCAGTGTCCGCATGGTCGTCCCTCTCGTGATGCTGCATAAAAACCGAGGGAGCGATTCCCCTTGTAGTAAGGTTCGTCACCATCATTGCGGAATTACAGCAATGAATTTTCTCGCCTCCGGCCGGCGGTGATTCGTTGTGACGCGTTGGTGTATCAAGGGCTACTTCGCGGCGAGCACCCTGGGCGAGGGCACGGGCCTGGACGGCCAGCTACGAAGACGAAATGCGAAGCTTTGTGGCCTGCCAGCGGCGGCCAAACCACAGTCAGGCTGACCGAACGAACGTCGATACGTGGGCTAGATGAATCAGCACCAAAAGTTCGTTTTCGCCGTCGGCGGCGCGGCTTTCGAGTGCTCGCGCGCAGATAGCGGGCCCACGAGCTTGTGCCGCCTCAAGGACCGTAGGCTACATGGAGAAGGCGCGCGGTCGGCCGAGATTGACAGGTGAGAATCCACCCATTCGCGAGGTCATCGTCGTTAAGGGCGTGATTCTGTTCCATATGGGCGGTGCCACGGAGCAGCCTGGCCTTGCATGTTCCGCATGCACCACCACTGCATGAATACGGTGCGTCCACCCCAGCGCGTAAGGCCGCATCAAGCAGCGACTCGTCACCGGCCACGGTCGTTTCGGTTGTCGACCTGTTCATCGTCACCGTGACTGAAGCGGGGACCACCTGAACATTCGGAGCGCGTAGGGCCCGATTCGTCGAAACGAATAGCTCGCGGTGGATCCGATGGGCCGGTGTATGTCGGGCGCTCAGCGCGTGGGTGGCCGTTCTGGCCAAACCTTCTGGCCCACATATGTACCACTCGTCAACCGCGTACTGGCCGCTTAACGAATCGAGCAGCGTTGCCAGCCGGCTCGCGGTGAGCCGTCCTGCCTGGACCCGTTCGTAGGCCACCTCTGAAGCTTTCGACTCAACGGTGAAATCAGTACGAGCACCGCGGGAAAGGTAATGAGTGATTCTCAAGCGGCCCTCAAACCGGCGCGCCAGCTTCGTGAGTTCGGAGCCAAACATCACCGAAGCGCTATCTCGGTTGGCGTAGAGCAGTGTCGCGGACGTTTCGGGTTCGGCGGCGAGAGCGCTGGCCAGGATCGAAATAATCGGTGTGATTCCGCTACCGCCAGCGATGGCGCCGATCGTTCGGCCCCTTGCCGGCGCGGGCGTCAACGTGAATAGCCCCGAGGGCGGCATCACGTCGAGTTCATCGCCCGCGCGCAGCATCGTGTTTGCGTATCGCGAAAATGTCCCGCCCGCAAGCCACTTCACGGCAATACCAAGGAGACCCGAACCGGCGGCCGTGTAGATCGAGTAGTTGCGTCGCACTTCGCGCTCACCGATAAACGCGCGGATGGCGAGACTCTGTCCCGGCTCAAACTGGTACAGGTCGGTCAATTCGGCGGGAACATCGAAGATGATCGACACCGAGTTAGCCGTGAGCCTTCGGGTCTCAGCGACACGCAAGGAGTGAAAACGGTTGCATCGTGGCCAATCCCGTTGTTCGACTGCGTCAGCAGCGCCGTAAGACGATGTGGTCCTGCGCCAAGCACGATACTGCGAGCGCGTCAGTTGGCGCCCCCAGGCCGTGCTAATCGGCACGTTTCGGTCGAGGTAGTCGGCTTCGGTGTTCTTCCACGCTCTGACTAAGAGGTAGAACGGAATTGCCGGATGAATGTGATGCACCAGGTGATAGTTCTGCCAGAACAACAGCGGATTCATGATGCGCTCCCAGCCCACGCGAACCCGCGCGGCGTGGAAACGGTCGGTTGTGGCGGTGCCCTCGAGGTCGTGATGTGGGAGCCAGTCCAACAAGGCGGCGAGGGCGACCAGCGCGATGCGCTGCGGTATCAGGTAGATCAAGATCAACTCGGGCAGGTGGCCCGAAGCCATGACGATGGCCATCAGCGCCATACCCGCAACCGCACTGGCAACGCCGCCCATGACCTCCCCGCGTGGGCGGGAGCGCATACGAGATAGATAAAACAACGCGTAGTGAGCATCAATCACCGACCAGCGGGCCGGAAGCAGCCAGCGCGGAGCTGTCGCAGCCCAAGCATCGGGATCGCTACCCGTGTCCTCGTTGGTGTGGCGGTGGTGTTCGAGGTGGATGTACCTCAGAACCGGAAATGTACCTATCACCGAGACGAATGGAATCGACGCGTGGCCAAAGAATTGGTTGACCCGAGGCACCTGGCTGACCGCGTGATGCGCTGACTCATGGAAGACGTTGAACATCGCGAACATCACGAACGCCTGCGTGGGAATTGTCATGATCAAGAACCAGCGGCTTGCATCACTGAGTACAACCGTTGTCGCCGCGCCCCATGCCGTCGCCGAGCCAAGAAAGACGACGACGGTCGGAACTGCGAAAATCGGCAGAGTAATGCAGGGATCGGGAACGCCACGGCGGGTCGTGGCCACATCACCCAGGTACGCCGCCCGTGGTTCGGTGAGCAAACTAGTCAGCTGTGCCTTCGGCATGAAACCCCCCGAGGCGAGTCGTCCAATATCCCCGCGGAAAATCCTGCCAGATGTACTGAACGCCCGCGGCAATTTCGCCGATTCAGCGAACCAGCCCACACGCCTCCGTCGGAGCCGCGGTCCGGAGCGGATTGTCAGCACGAAGAACGCCCATAGCGTGCAAGGACACGTACTCGGGCTCGGCTTAGTATCACGACGCCGCAGCTGGGCTGGGGCGGGCGGCGAGATCATCCGCGCTGCGCGGGAGGAACGGTTCTCCGGTGAGAAACATCACCGCGCGTTCAACGCTAGGCGATCAATGATTGCCTCGGCAAAATATTTCTGCAGCCATCGAACTCTCCGCGGTCGTTATTGGGACAATCCGCTACAGTCATTCGATCAAAGCTGCAGCATTCGAGGCGACAACCGCTGCAGCCGTTCCACGGCAACATCGCAGCCGCCATCTGGGACGTCAGCGGCGTCTCAGTCTTACTTAACTATGGATGAGACGGTATGGAAGGGCCGGTTGGGAGGGTTGGACGGTTTTCATCACCGTTGTCGCGGGACTCTCCCTGCTCCATCGTTTGACCGTCATGCGACATCTCGGCCTCCTGGTGCGAATCGCCGCGACCCTCATGTCCCTGGTGGTCACCGAGTTCGCCACCTAACATGAGACCGGTCCAGAAGATCACTGCGCCGATGAAGACGATGCCGGCCGTGGCAACGACTAGGGCGGCAACCCGGAAGATCCCGTCGCGCCGATGCCAACGGCTCGGCGGCTCGGCGGCACGCGGCTCGACCGCTGAAGTTGTTGGCTCAGTCCCAGGCTCAGTTGGTTCAGTCATGCCCCGAGCATGAACCGGACGACCCAAGAATCCGCTGAGAGAGCCTGAACACCTTCTCAGCTTCGTCCCGACGGATGCTGGTCGGCGCTGCGCATCCGGCGCTAGCGGGTGCCGTCTTTCTGCTGGGATTCTCGAGTTGAATGGATGGCGTGAATTCCCGCCGACTGGTCGCGGTTTTGCTGTTGCTCGGGCTCGTCGCGGCGGGATGCGGATGGAAACCGCCGGGCGCGCCGCCGCCCGAACCCGACATCTGCAAGCCGACCGACGGCCCGGCCGTCGACACCGTTGCAGCCGCGATCCACGGCCTACCGCCGCCACAGAACGGCGCAAGCTGGCATGAGATCGCCAACGGCCACACCAAAGACTGCCGGCTGTACTGGGTCCAGGTCAGCGCGGGCGGCGACGACGCGGCGCCGCAGCAGCTGCTGCTCTTCAACAAGAACACCACGTTGGGCACCGCCACTCCGAACCCGCGGCCCTACACCACCGTCATCGCCGCCGGCCATGACACCGTGACGGTGCAGTACCAGTGGCAGCAGGGTGGCGACCAACCGGGACGGCCCACCGGCATCGCACAGGTCCGCTTCCAGCTCGACGCCGACGGCAAGCTCAAGGCGCTGGACGCGATCCCAAACCGGTAGCGCCGTCAGACGCTGCGTGAGCTGCCGCCGTCGATCACGTACTCGGCCCCGGTGATATATGCAGCGCGGTCAGACACCAGGAATGCGACCAGCTCGCCGACGTCTTCCGGGCGTCCCGGGGTGCCGATCGGAATCCCGCCGATCGACTCCATGATGCGGGTCCGCGCAGCATCACGGTCGACGCCCTCGATCTCGGCGATCCGGCGCACCATCTCGGCGGCCGCCTCGGTTTCGATGAACCCGGGCGCGACTGCATTGACTCGGATTCCCTTCGGCGCCAGCTCATTAGCCAGTGCCTTGCTGTAGTTCGTGAGCGCCGCCTTGGCCGCGGCGTACGGAATCGTCGTCGGCAGGGGAGCGCGCCGTTGTATCGAGGTGATGTGAATAATCACGCCCGAGCCGCGTTCTGCCATTCCGGGAATGAGCCGGCGATCCAGCCGGACGGCCGCCAACAGGTTCTGGTCAATCGCGGATTGCCAGTCGTCATCGGTGAGCGTCGCGGCTCCGCCCTCTGTCTGCGGCGAGCCACCGACGTTGTGAACGACGATATCGACGCCGCCTAGCCGACGCAGTGCCTCGGCCGCCAGTCCGTCGATCCCGTCGGCCATCGTGACATCGGCCACTATGACGTCATCACGCGAACCCGTCGGCGGCGCCGAACGCGCCGCCACCAATACCGTCGCTCCGCCGGCGCGAAGGCGGTCGGCGATACCCTTGCCGATACCACGAGTGCCGCCGGTGATCAGGGCACTGCGCCCGTTGAACTCCATGCCGTCGCTGGTCATGCAGTTAGTCTGCCGTCGACCACCGACAGAAACTGCCTTAGCCGTTGAGCAGTTCCTCGGGGTCGAGCATCGCGGCGTAGCGCAGCTGCTCGGGGATCCCGAACGCGTCGACGAGCGTCTCGGCGTACGGCCTCAGCGTGCGGCAGCGTTCGTTGACCCCACGCGTGATGGCCTTGGCGCGCTCGGTCGAGATATAGCGGTGTTCGATGTACCAGGCCTTGTCGCTTTCAATGACGGAGAGCGCGTACATGTCGCAGACCATGTCGAGCACCTTGCAGGCCTCTTCGCCCTCGCACGAGTCGATGCCGGCGATGAACGCCTCCAGGATCACGCGGTCGATATGCGCGGCGGCGGCGTGCATCACGTGATCCTGTACCTCGTTGAACGCGTCGAACGCGTCCATCTCCCTGGTCCGTCGCTGCAGCCGGCGCGCGACCGTCGAAAGCAGGTAGTTCTCGCGGTCCTCAAACATCTTGAGCTGCGTGCCGCGGTTGAAGAGGCTGCCTTCCTCCTCGTTGTCCTCGCGTGCGTCGATCAGCATCTGGATAATGGGCTGTGCCGCAGTCCGTTTCATGACGCGGTCGCTGACCGTCTCGGCCGCGAACCGCACCCACTCGACGGGGCTCATCCCGCGAATATCGTCGGCATAAGCGGTGAGTAGCTCCTTGGCGACCAGCTGCGTCAGCACGTGGTTGTCGCCCTCGAACGTGGTGAACACGTCGGTGTCGCCGCGCAGGCCGATAATCCGGTTCTCGGCGAGATAGCCTGCGCCGCCGCATGCTTCACGCGCCTCCTGGATGGCACGGGTGGCATGCCAGGTATTGGCAGCCTTCAGCCCTGCCGCGCGCGACTCCAGCTCTCGCTGTTCCTCGGGGTCAGGCTCCTCCATGGTCTGCAGCTCGTGCAATTTGGAGACGAGCTCGTTCTGCGCGAATTGCAGCGCGTACGACTGCGCGATCAGCGGGAAGAGCCGCCGTTGGTGCAGGAGGTAGTCCATGAGTAGCACTTCTTCCTCCGAATCCGGTGCCTTGAACTGCCTGCGCTGCAATGCATATCGAGTCGCAATGTCCAGTGCGACCCGGGCGGCGTTTGCCGCGCTACCGCCGACGGCGACCCGGCCGCGGATCAGCGTGCCGAGCATCGTGAAAAAGCGGCGGTTCGGGTTTTCGATCGGCGACGAGTAGCTGCCATCCCGTGCGACGTCGCCGTACTTGTTCAGCAGATTGTCGCGCGGCACCCGTACGTGGTCGAACACGATGCGCCCGTTGTCCACGCCGGGCAGGCCACCCTTGTACTGACAGTCCGATGTCGTGACGCCCGGCAGGTCGTTCCCCTCGTCGTCGCGGATCGGCACCAGGATGCAGTGCACGCCATGGCTCTTCGGTTCTTCACCCGGCCCGGCGGTAATCAGCTGCGCGAATACCGCTGCGATCGTGGCGGTTTCGGCCGCGCCGCCGATGTAGTCCTTGCGTGCCGTAGGCGTGGGGGAGTGGATGACGAATTCGTCGGTGTCGTGGTCGTAGGTGGCCGTCGTCTCCAATGACTGCACGTCGCTGCCGTGTCCGGTCTCGGTCATCGCGAAGCAGCCGACCAGATCGAGGTCGATGGTCGGGCGCACATACGCCTCGTGGTGCCGCTCGGTACCGAGATTGTCGATCGCGCCGCCGAACAGGCCCCACTGCACGCCCGCCTTCACCATCAGAGACAGGTCGGACATCGCCAGCATTTCGATCGTCGTCACCGCCGCGCCGACGTCGCCGGTGCCGCCATGCTCCTTGCGGAACCCGTCCTCGGCACCCCCGTGCGCGGCGATGATCCGCAGCTGCTCCATCACCTTCGTCCGGGCGATGACGGTGTTCGGCGTGTAATGCGGACGGAACACCTCGTTCGTCATCTGCTCGCGGCATCGGATCTTCACGTCCCGCCAGCGGCCGTCCAACGCATTACGGAGGTGCTCCGAAGTGGTGGTCATACTCGACGGTAACCCGCCCGACGCCTGGGCAAACGTGACTTCGGCAACGCAGGCCAGCGTTAGTCGAAATCCCGCGCATCGGTGGCGTTAGATAGCGCCATGACACAGCGTCTGCCACATCAATTTGATCACAAACACGGTGATGTCACGGGCGGCTGGCTGCGGGCGGCCTCGTTCGGCGCGATGGATGGATTGGTCAGCAACACCGCGCTGATCGCAGGCGTGGCGGCGGGCGCCGACACCCACGCGGTGGTGGTGAGCGGCATCGCCGGATTACTCGCCGGGGCATTCTCGATGGCGCTTGGCGAGTACACGTCGGTTACCACCGCCAACGAACAGATCGATTCTGAGGTCCATGTCGAGCGCCGCGCCCTGCGTGCCTACCCCGAAGAGGAGGAGGAAGAGCTTGTCAGCATGCTGGTGAATCTGGGCATGAGCGAGAAGACCGCGAGGACCGCCACCGAGGAGATCCACCGCGACGAGGACAGGGCCCTCAACGTGCACATCGTGCAGGAGCTGGGGATTGACCCGGAGGAGAAGCCATCGCCGTGGGTGGCGGCCGGCTCGTCGTTCGCCATGTTCGCGGTGGGCGCGATCATCCCGCTGATTCCTTATCTGCTCGGCTTCGATTCCCTGGCGGCCGGCATGGTGTGCGGCGCAGCCGGGTTGGTCATCGCGGGCGCAGTCGGCGCGCGGTTCACCCGCAGACCGATCTGGTGGGCGTCGGGACGTCAGTTGCTGTTCGGGGCGGTCGCTATCGCCGCCACCTACATCGTCGGGCACCTGATCGGATCGACCGTCTGAGCGCAACGGTGCGCCGCGCTGTGCTCGCGGCCTGCTTGACACTCGCGGCATGCATGCCCGCTCATGGGCAGCCGAACCTGACCCTTCTCGGCAAAACCCAGCTTCCACACGGCTTCAGCTTCGAAGGCACCACGGTCGGCGGCTTGTCGGGGCTCAGCTACGACTCCGGCCAGCAGCTGTATTACGTGATCAGCGATGACCGCTCGGAGCGCAGTCCGGCGCGGTTCTATACCGTGCGGATTCCGTTGGCCGACAATCAGCTTCACGACGTCCAGTTCGTCGGCACGCAGCCCTTGCTCGACCCGCGAGGTCATGTCTATCCGTTCGGGTCACTCGATCCCGAAGGGATTGCATTCGACGGTCGCCGCCACCAGCTGTACTGGTCCAGCGAGGGGGAGCGTGCGCCGGATGAGTCGGTGCTGATCAACCCATGGGTGCGCATCTGCGCGCTGGACGGGACGTACCGCGGCGAATTCACAATGCCGCCGATGCTGGCGATGTCGGCGCAGCAGACCGGCCCTCGGCGAAACCGCACTCTCGAGGGCTTGACGCTGACGCCAAGCGGACGGTTCGTGTGGGCGGCGATGGAGTGGCCCCGTTATGACGACGGCGAGCCACCGACCGCCGACAAAGGCGCGCTCACCCGCATCACGAAATTCGACGTGGCGACCGGGGCCGCGACGGCGCAGTACGCCTATCCACTCGACCCGATCACCGCACCGGCCGGCGAAGACAACGGGCTGTCGGACCTGGTGGCCCTCGACGACGACACGTTCCTCGTGATCGAGCGGTCGCACGGCACCCGCAACGTCGCCCGCATCTACCGCGCCAGCGTTGCCGGCACCGACGACGTCCTCGACCGGCCGTCGCTGCAAGGCGCACCGTTGACCCCGATGAGCAAGACCTTGGTGGCTGACCTGTCGACGATTCCCGAAGTGCAACCTTTGGACAACGTCGAGGGCATCACGCTGGGCCCGAAGCTATCCGATGGGCGCCAGTCGGTGGTGCTCGTTACAGACGACAACTTCTCACCGGATCAGGAGACACAGTTCTACGCGTTCGCGCTGTAGCGGCCCGCCGCGGCGGGCTGTGGCGGCAGCTCTCGGCCCGCGCTGCCGACAGTGACCGGGCTGGCCGGGGTGACGGGGTGGCCGGGGTGGCCGGCTCGGTGATATTTCAGCGCGCTCGCGACTTGGGCGGCGGGTACACAACTCTGGCGATGGTGGCTGACAACCACCCGATGACCCAACCGAAGAAGACCAAGACGAATGTGTGCACGGTGTGGTTCCTGCCAACGGCCGCGACAACTGCCAAAACTACCGCCCAGACAACAGCGCAACCGATGCTGTAGGCGGTGTAGGTGTTCAGCGAGCGCTTCATTCCCGTACCTGCTTCCCGGTGCATGAGTCGTCCAGTGAAATTCTGCCCGTGGCGTGTGTCATCCGAGCTGTTGCGAAGGCGACTCGTCCTACATCGTCTAGCTCTCTTTGATTTGCTTGCGCGGGGTGCCGGCGTCTTCGAGCAATCGGCGCAGCACCCGCACGGCCTCCGCGAGCGTTTCCCGGTCCTGGGGTTCAAGCCGTCCCAGATGCGGATCGATGACCTTGGCGCGGTCGGCGCGGACTTGGCTCAGCATGCGAACGCCCTCAGGCGTGATGCGGATCAATACCGCTCGTGCATCGTCGGGATCGGTGGTGCGGGTGACCAACCCGGCGTCCTCCAACCGCCTCACCTGCATCGTCATCGTCGGCTGCGAGCTGTGGTCGAGCGCGGCGAGGTCCGAGATCCGGGCAGAGCCCTGGTCCTCGATCGTCGACAACAACCGTGCCTGTGCCCAGGGCAGCGGCAGGCTGGTGCGCTGGGTGGCCAGTCGATTCAGTCGGGCGACGACGCCGAGCAGATCGACGCCCAGCGATGGTTGCTCGGCGGGAGTCGACGGAGCCATGCAGCTAAGTTACATAGCTTTGCTATGCAGATCAACGTGTCGCTGCGGGGAGGCCTACAGCCGAGGCTGGCAGAATCGTGAAATGACTTTGGCCGGTTCGGGGAGGCGCGGAGCGCTGCGACCCGGCGAACTGGCCCAAGCGTCCGTAATGGCCGCATTGTCGGCGGCGACCGCCATCATCGCCGTTGTCGTCCCGTTTGCGGCCGGGATATCGCTGCTCGGCCCCGTGCCGATGGGCCTGCTGGCGTATCGATACCGCATCCGTGTGCTGATCGCCGCGACAGTCGCCGGCGGCATGATCGCGTTTCTCGTGGCGGGCATGGGCGGGTTGACGACAGTCGTCCATTGTGCCTACATCGGTGGACTGACCGGCATCGTCAGGCGTCGCGGGCGCGGAACCTTCACGGTCATCATCGCGTCCCTATGCGCCGGCGCGGTGGTGGGCGGCGTATCGGTGGGCGCCCTGCTGCTGCTGTCTCGGCTGCGGCACCTGATCTTCGACTCGCTGACTGCCAACGTCAACGGCGCCGCCGCGGTCATCGCCCACATCCCGCATCTCGACGGACTCGCCGAGCGGCTCAAGACAGCCTTCGCGACCGCCCTGCATCACTGGCAGTGGCTGATCGGTGGCTCGTCGATGCTCAGCGTCGTAGTGGTCAGCCTGATCGGCTGGTGGGCGTTGTCGCGCGTCCTCGAGCGGCTTTACGGCATCCCCGACGTCCACAAGCTGGAGACGCCGGTCGACCGTGGGCCGATCGGGCCGGTTCCGGTGCGATTGCGTGATGTTGGCTTCCGGTACCCGGCGGCCACGCACGAAGCGCTCGGGCCAGTGTCGGTGAGCGTTGAGCCGGGTGAACACGTCGCTATAACGGGCGCAAACGGATCCGGCAAGACGACGCTGATGCTGATCTTCGCCGGGCGGCAGCCAACGTCGGGCCGCGTCGGGAGGCCGGGGGCGGTCGGCCTCGGCAAGGTCGGCGGCACCGCGGTGATCATGCAGCACCCGGAAAGCCAGGTGCTTGGCACGCGTGTCGCTGACGACGTGGTGTGGGGGTTGCCGCCAGGGACGACGATCAATGTGGACAAGCTTTTGGCCGAGGTTGGCCTGGATGGGCTGGCGGAGCGCGATACCGGCGGCCTGTCCGGTGGGGAATTGCAGCGGCTCGCGGTGGCCGCGGCGCTGGCGCGCGAGCCGTCACTGCTGATCGCCGACGAGGTGACCAGCATGGTTGACCAGCAGGGCCGCGACGCGCTGCTTGGCGTGCTGGCCGGGCTACGCCAGCACCACCGCATGGCGCTGGTGCACATCACGCACTACAACAACGAAGCCGCCTTGGCGGACAGGACCATCACGCTGACCGGCAACGGTTCGGCCGACGAGAACGACATGGTGGAGACCGCCACTGCGCCGGTTGCGACGGCTGCGGTACACCGGTCCGACGCGCCGGTGCTCGAGCTCATCGGAGTCGGGCACGAGTATGCCAGCGGAACGCCCTGGGCCACCACGGCTTTACGAAACGTCAGCTTCGTCGTCCACGAGGGCGACGGGGTACTGATCCACGGCGGGAACGGCTCGGGCAAGTCGACGTTGGCGTGGATCATGGCCGGCCTGACGGTCCCGACGACCGGTATGTGTCTGCTGGGCGGCCGGCCGGTGTCCGAGCAGGTGGGCGCCGTCGCGCTGTCGTTCCAGGCGGCGCGGCTGCAATTGATGCGCAACCGGGTGGACTACGAAGTGGCTTCGGCGGCGGGGTTTTCGCCGCGCGACACGGCGCGGGTCGTGTCGGCGCTGGCGACCGTCGGCTTGGACTCGGGGTTGGCGACACGGCGCATCGACCAGCTCAGCGGCGGCGAGATGCGGCGCGTGGTGCTGGCGGGACTGCTGGCACGGTCGCCGCGCGCGTTGATCCTCGACGAGCCGCTCGCCGGTCTGGACGCGGCGAGCGCCCGCGGACTGTTGCGGCTGCTCCAGGATCTGCAGCGTCGCACCGGTTTGACCGTCATCGTGATCTCGCATGACTTCGCCGGTCTCGAGGACCTGTGCCCACGGATCCTGCACCTGCGGGACGGGTCGCTGGAGCCGGTGCCAGCCACGGCAGGGGGGCAGTCATGACCGCGCCGACGCAGCGCCGACCGGTCGTACTGTTGCGGCCTGTGCCGGGTCGCTCGCCGATCCACGAATTGTGGGCGGGCACCAAACTCCTTGTGGTCTTTGGTATTTCGGTGCTGTTGACGTTCTATCCGGGCTGGGTGCCGATCGGGGCGGTCGCGGGGGTGCTGATATTGGCGGCGTGGATCGCGCATATTCCGCGGGGCGCGTTGCCGTCGGTGCCGCGCTGGCTGTGGGTTCTGTTGCTGATCGGTGGCGCCACTGCGACGTGCAGCGGTGGACCACCGGTGATCGACTTTGGGTCGATCGACGTCGGGCTCGGCGGGCTGCTGAACTTCTTGCGGATCACCGCGTTGTCGATCGTGCTGTTGGGGTTGGGTGGGATGGTGTCCTGGACTACCAACGTCGCCGAGATCGCGCCGGCAATAGCAACTTTGGGCCGCCCGCTGCGGTGGCTGCGGATACCGGTCGACGAGTGGGCCGTCGCGCTGGCCCTAGCGCTGCGTGCGTTCCCGATGTTGATCGACGAGTTCCGAGTTCTCTACGCGGCTCGACGGATGCGGCCCAAGCAGGTGCCGCGGAGTCGACGGGCACGGCGTCGTCGGTGGGCGATCGAGGTCATCGACATGGTGACCGCGGCGATCACCGTCGCGCTGCGTCGTGCGGACGAGATGGGTGACGCGATCACCGCCCGCGGCGGCGCCGGCCAGATTTCCGCGGTGCCGTCGCGGCCGAAATTGCGGGACTTCGTAACGCTTTTCATCGTCATCGCGGTGGGCGGCGCGGCCATCGCCAGCGAGACGCTGCTGATGTCGTCAACGCTGCGTTGAGCCCTATCGGGCTGCCGCCGCGTTCGCCGCCGCCTGTGCCTTCGCCAGCGCTCGGGACACGTCAAGGCGCCCGAGGAACATCTCGTCGAAGTATGGCTTGAACGCCTCATATCCCGCCGCGAAACCGGCACCGCCTGGCGCCGGAATGCGGGGCCCGTTGAGGACCGTGAAGAACGGCGTCACGTCGACGCCTTTGGCCCGCCAGTACTGGAAGTATGTGTGCTGCCCGGCGAGCACCGCCGGGATCGCGGCCCCTTCGGCGCCGACGTAGCCGTTGCCCTGCGGGCTGCCCAGCCACATCAGCACTTCTCGCACCGCGTCGGGATTTTTGGTGGACGAATTACCCGCAGCGGCAATTCCGTTCGTCACACTGATGCGACCGGCCGGCCCGGCCGGCAGCATCGCCACGCCCCAGCGGAACTGCGCGCGCGCCGCGATCTGGGCGAGGTTATACGTGCCGGATTGGAACAGTGCCATCCTGCCCTCCAGAAACTGATTGCGGGAAAAGTCGCCGTTGTCGTTGGTGTCCGAGGCGGGCGGTGCCACCCGGTCATCGTTGATGAGCCGCACCAGATAGCGAAAAGCCTCGACGGCTTGCGGATTGTCGAACGAGAACCTGTCACCGTCCTGGAATCGACCACCCGCCGATCCGATGTAGTTGAGGTAGATGCCCTGTAGATCGTTGGCCGCGTTGTAGCCCCACTGGCGGTCATGCGTGAGTCGCTTGAGCAACGGCCGCAGGGTGTCACGGGAGTCGTCCGGACTCCAGCGCAGCTGGTTCAACAACGCGAGGTCGACGCCTGCCGCGGCCGTCAGGTCGGCGTTGTAGTACAGCGCGATACCCGCGTCGGTAAGCTGCGGGACGCCCCAGAGCACCCCGTTTCGGGTGAATTGCGCGACCACCGACGGTTCCCAGCCGGTTGCAGCGTTGCGCCCCAATGTCTTACCGATGTCGAGCAGCCTGCCGTT
>NZ_DASQVQ010000110.1:0-22682 GCF_035640695.1 Mycobacterium sp. | reverse complement strand
CCGCGGGCAAGCCGCCGGTGATCCAGATCTGGGTCCGGCCCCGCGGCATGGCGCCCGACATCTTGTTCGCGTTGATGTGCGGCGACATCTCGATGCCGGTGACGTTCGCGGTCGGTCGCACCGGCTGGGCGCCGACGGTGCAGCTGACGGCGTATCTGCGCGGGCTGCCCGCCGACGGCTGGCTGCGGGTGGTGTGCACGACGACCCAGATCGGGCAGGACTGGTTCGACGAGGACCACACCGTCGTCGACTGCGAGGGCCGCATCATCGTGCAGACGCGCCAGCTCGCGCTGCTGCCTCGCCACTAGCGCATATGCTTTCCCCGATGTCAAGAATCGCGATCGTCGGCGGCGGAAACATCGGCGAAGCGCTGCTGTCCGGACTGCTGCGCTCGGGCCGCCAGGTCAAAGACGTGGTCGTCGCCGAACGCATCCCGTCCCGCAGCCGCCACCTTTCCGAGACGTATTCGGTGCGCGTCACCGGGGTGGCCGACGCGGTGGAGAGCGCGAATCTCGTCGTGATCGCGGTGAAACCGTCCGATGTCCAGGCGGTAACCAACGAGATCGCCGATGCCGTCGCCAAGTCCGAGCAGGACATCGGCGAGCAGGTGTTCGTCAGCGTCGCCGCCGGCGTGACGACGTCGTACTACGAGTCCAGGCTGCCGGCCGGCTCGCCGGTGATCCGGGTGATGCCGAACGCACCGATGCTCGTCGGGGCCGGCGTCAGCGCGCTGGCCGCCGGCCGCTTCGCCACCCAGCAGCACCTCAAGGAGGTTGCGGCGATGTTCGACGCGGTCGGTGGTGTGTTGACCGTGTCGGAGACGCAGCTCGACGCGGTGACCGCGGTGTCCGGTTCGGGTCCGGCCTACTTCTTCCTGATGGTCGAGGCCCTGATCGACGCGGGCGTCGAGAACGGGTTGACCCGCTCGGTGGCCACCGACCTCGTGGTGCAGACGCTGGCCGGCTCGGCCGCGATGTTGCTGGAGCGGATGCAAGACGACGCGCAGCCGGTCGGTGACGACGCGACGGGCCGCGCCGTGGACACCACCCCCGCGCAACTGCGGGCAACCATCACCTCGCCGGGCGGCACCACCGCGGCCGGCGTGCGGCAATTGGAACGCGGCAATTTCCGGGAAGCTGTGGCCGCCGCCGTTGCGGCCGCAAAAACCCGCTCTCAGCAGCTGGGAATTACATCAGAGTAGTTCATGAATTTTCGATGGATTAGCCCACACCCGTCGCAGTAACCCCATTGGTACCGCTATTCTCCTGGTTGTATGCACGCGTTCGCGCCAGCGGTGGGGAAGCCGGTGGCCCAGACCGTGCCTGACGGATTGGGTTGCGATGACGTCAACGAACGGGCCATCGGCACGGGATTCGGCAAGCGGTAAGTCGGGGCGCGACGCGGCTTCTGGCGACAGCGAGCCGGTCACCCGGACTCAATTTCTCACCGTTGCCGAAGTGGCCGCGCTGATGCGGGTCAGCAAGATGACGGTTTACCGGCTGGTGCACAACGGCGAACTGCCCGCGGTCCGGGTCGGGCGATCGTTCCGGGTGCACGCCAAGGCGGTGCACGACCTGCTCGAGACCTCCTACTTCGACGCAGGCTAGACGCGGGTTCAAGGCGGGCTGGACGCGGGCTGGACGCGGGTTAGTCACGAACTGGTCCCTGCCCGCGCACGCGGCCCTTCCCCGGCCGCGTCGGTTTTCGCCTGGCGCCCGGCCCACGGGTAAGGTGGCCCCCGACATAAGCCGGGGGCATCAAGCGGGGCGGCAAGGCGGGGGCAGTGAGACAGTCAGGACGTAGGTAGCGGAGTTCATGGGTTCAGTCATCAAGAAGCGGCGCAAGCGCATGTCGAAGAAAAAGCACCGCAAGCTGCTTCGGCGTACCCGGGTGCAGCGCAGAAAACTCGGCAAGTAGGGGAATAGGGGTTCGATCTAGCCAGCGGGGGAAACGTGGTTCGTCGATGTGCCGGCAGCGGTCTCGGTCGATAGGCTATCGGGATGGATTCGGGCGGGGACACCGTGCACTATCCCAAGGTTGTACTGGTCACGGGGGCATGCCGATTTCTGGGCGGATACCTGACCGCGAGATTGGCGCACAACCCGCTGATCAACCGCGTGATCGCAGTGGACGCCGTCGCGCCGAGCAAAGATCTGCTGCGCCGGATGGGCCGCGCCGAGTTCGTCCGCGCCGACATCCGCAATCCGTTCATCGCCAAAGTGATCCGCAACGGCGAGGTCGACACCGTGGTGCACGCGGCGGCGGCCTCATACGCGCCGCGCTCCGGCGGGCGGGCCGCCCTGAAGGAACTCAATGTGATGGGCGCGATGCAGCTGTTCGCCGCATGCCAGAAGGCGCCGTCGGTGCGCCGGGTCGTCCTCAAGTCCACGTCCGAGGTGTACGGCGCCAGCGCGCGCGACCCGGTGGTGTTCACCGAGGACACCAGTGCTCGGCGGCCACCCGGCGAGGGCTTCGCCCGCGACAGCATCGACATCGAGGGCTATGCGCGTGGGCTGGCTCGCCGGCGCCCGGACATCGCAGTGTCGATCCTGCGGCTGGCCAATCTGATCGGGCCCGCGATGGACACCGCGTTGTCGCGCTACCTGGCCGGCCCGATCGTGCCGACGGTGTTCGGCCGCGACCCGCGGCTGCAGCTGCTGCACGAGCAGGACGCGCTGGGCGTGCTGGAGCGGGCCACGATGGCAGGCAAGGCGGGCACCTTCAACGTCGGCGCCGACGGTGTGATCATGATGTCGCAAGCCGTCCGGCGGGCCGGCCGGATCCCCCTGCCGCTGCCGCGCTCCGGCATCTGGGCGATCGATTCGCTGCTGAAAGCGACGCGAGGTACCGAAGTGGCGCGCGAACAAATGGACTACTTCAGCTACGGGCGTGTCATGGATACCACGCGCATGAGGACCGAACTCGGCTACAGTCCCAAGTGGACGACGGCTGAGGCATTCGATGATTACGTTCGCGGTCGCAGTTTGACCCCGATCATCAACCCTCAATGGGTACGCTCGTTGGAGAGTCGCGCTGTGGCGACCGCGCAGCGTTGGGGAAATTAATCATTCGTAATTAACGGGGTGGGAGAAGGTATATATCGTGGCGGGCGAATCAAAGGCGAAAGTGATTCCGCTACACGGCGATTCGGGACGAGCCGCGGCACAGCGGCGCGCCGGTCAACGCGTGGATGCCAACCGCCGACATCCGTCACTGCTGTCAGAGCCCGAGGGCCGCGCGTCCGCCGAGCAGATCGCCGCCGTCATCGGCGAGATCGACCAGCACCGCAGCGTGGCCGCCGCGGGCGGCGAAGCGACAGCGGCGCCCAACGAACTGGCCCAGCGCGTCGCCGCGGTTGCCGAATTTCTGCGTCGCCGGCTGACCGGCGACTACACGGTCGATGAGTTCGGCTTCGATCGGCATTTCAACGACGGCGTGGTGATGCCTTTGCTGCGGACGCTGTTCACATCGTGGTTCCGGGTCGAGGTCAGCGGGATTCAACATCTCCCGAAGCAGGGCGCCGCGCTTATCGTGGCCAATCACGCCGGCGTGCTGCCGTTCGACGGGCTAATGGCGTCGGTGGCCGTGCACGACAAGCATCCGGCGCACCGCTCGCTTCGGTTGCTGGCCGCCGACATGGTGTTCGACACCCCGGTGCTCGGGCAGGCCGCGCGCAAGGCCGGCCATACGATGGCGTGCACCACCGACGCGCATCGGCTGCTGGCCAAGGGCGAGCTGACCGCCGTGTTCCCGGAGGGCTACAAGGGCCTGGGCAAGCACTTCCGCGACCGGTACAAGCTGCAGCGGTTCGGCCGCGGTGGGTTCGTGTCGGCGGCGCTGCGCACCAAGGTTCCGATCATTCCATGCTCGATCGTCGGGTCCGAGGAGATCTACCCGATGCTCGGCGACGCCAAGCTGCTGGCCCGGCTGTTCGGGCTGCCGTACTTCCCCATCACGCCGCTGTTCCCGCTGGCCGGACCGGCCGGCATGATCCCGCTGCCGTCGAAGTGGTATATCGAGTTCGGGGTCCCGATTCCCACCGCCGACCATGACGATTCCGCGCACGAGGACCCGATGGTCACGTTCGAGCTGACCGACCAGGTGCGCGAGACCATCCAGCAGACGCTGTACCGGCTGTTGGCCAACCGCCGCAACACGTTCCTGGGCTGACTATTCTGCGGGCCCGGCTTCCTGCGGCTTTGGCGCGGCGACGAACTGAGCCAGCGCGGCGTCGCGCCGGGCCACGATCGTCGCCACCGTCTCGTCGGCATCGGCGTCCTGGTGCACGGCTTCACCGATCATGGTGACGATGCTGGTCAGCACCGGGTTCCCGTTCGCGTCGCTGACCTCGCCGCGGATTTCACTGATCACCGTCCCGTGCGACTCGATGACCGAATCCAGGTAGGAGTCGAAGAACAGCTTGTCGCCGGCCAGGATCGGGCGGTGATAGCGCAGCTTCTGGTCGCGGTGGAACACCCGCGCCAGGTTGATCGGTACATCGAACTGCTTGAAGATCTCCAGCTGCACCTGGCGGCCGGCCACCGCGATGAACGTCAGCGGCGCGATCAGCGCGTCCTGGCCGCATTCGGCGGCCGCCTTCTCGTCGAAGTGCGCCGGGTGGTCGTCCTTCACCGCACGAGCGAACTCCCGGATCTTTTCGCGTCCGACCGCGAAATAGTCCGGGTAACGGTAGTGGGTACCGATGATCTCTTCAGCAATGGCCATAAGCGGTGCGATTGTCCTTCGGTGCAAACGATGCAAACGAGTAGCGGCGCGAGCCTATCAGCGTCTTCGCAGCTGGCCGTCGTTGCGGCGGGAAACGATCGCGGCGAGTGCGCCGCCCGCGGCGCCCAGCGCCAGCGCCGACGGCACCCCGATGCGGGCGGCCCTGCGCGCGGTGCGGAAGTCGCGGATCTCCCAGCCCCGCTTGCGGGCCAGCTCCCGCAGCGCCGCGTCGGGGTTGATGGCCACCGCGGTGCCGACCAGCGACAGCATCGGCACGTCGTTGATGCTGTCCGAATACGCCGTGCAGCGTTTCAGGTTCAAGCCTTCCCGGATGGCCAGCGAGCGCACCGCGTGGGCCTTGCCGGTGCCGTGCAGAATGTCGCCGACCAGCCGGCCGGTGAACACGCCGTCTACCGACTCGGCGATTGTGCCCAGCGCGCCGGTAAAGCCCAGCCGGTTGGCGATCGTGTTGGCCAGCTCGTACGGGGTCGCGGTCACCAGCCACACCTGCTGACCGGCGTCCAGATGCATCTGCGCCAGCGCCAGCGTGCCGGGCCAGATCTTGTCGGCGATGATCTCGTCGAAAATCTCCTCACCGACCGCAATCAGCTCGGCCGTCGAGCGGCCCTCGATGAAGGCCAGCGCCTTGTTCTTGCCCGCCGCCACGTCGTCGCTGTTCTCCCGGCCGATCAGCTGAAACTTGGCCTGCGCGTAAATGAATCGCGCGATGTCGCCATATGTGAAGTACTTGCGCGCGGCCAATCCGCGGGCGAAGTGCACCATCGAGGAGCCGTGCACCAGCGTGTTGTCCACATCGAAAAACGCCGCGGCGGTCAGGTCGGCCGGCGGCGCAGCCGGCGACGGGGGCCGCTGGTGCTGCGGCTCGGGGATCGGGGCGGCGCGGGCGACGTCGGCGACGAGGTCGGCCATCGCCGTATCCGCACTCGCGTCGCCGGCGACGTCCTGCGAATCCATGGGCTCCATCGCACACCCCCTCCCGATCCGATCGAGTCGGCGTTTCAACCCTAGGACAACGCCGACGGATACTGGCGTGGTGAACCGCGCGCACGTGACGCTGCTGACCCGTGCGGGTTGTGGCATCTGCGAGCGGGCCCGCGGCCGGCTCGTCGAGCTGGCCGACGAGCTCGGCTTCGACTTCGCCGCCACCGATGTCGACGCCGAGGCCGCGGCCGGCCGTCCGGAGTTGCGTGCCGAGTTCGGCGACCGGCTGCCGGTCGTGCTGCTCGACGGCCGCGAGCACAGTTACTGGGAGGTCGACGAGCCGCGGCTGCGCAGCGACCTCGGCCGGGGGTGAATGGGTGAATTACGCTACGAATTTGGTTGGCTCCCTGCTCCGCGACTACCTTGGATGACGTGGTGAGCGAGCCGTGAGCGTGCTGTTGTTTGGGGTGTCGCACCGCAGCGCGCCGGTGTCCGTGCTCGAGCAAATGAGCACCGACGAGTCCGATCAAGCCAAGATCATCGACCGGGTGCTGCAGTCGTCGTTGGTGACCGAGGCGATGGTGCTGTCCACCTGCAACCGCGTCGAGGTATATGCGGTCGTCGAAGCCTTCCACGGCGGCCTCGCGGTGATCGGTCAGGTGCTCTCCGAGCATTCCGGCATGTCGCTGAACGACATGACCAAATACGCCTACGTGCGCTACGCCGAGGCGGCGGTCGAGCACTTGTTCGCGGTGGCAAGCGGTTTGGACTCCGCGGTGGTCGGCGAACAGCAGGTCCTCGGCCAGGTGCGTCGCGCGTACGCCGCCGCCGAGGCCAACCACACCGTCGGCCGCGTCCTGCACGAGCTGGCCCAGCGGGCGCTGTCGGTGGGCAAGCGGGTGCACTCGGAGACCAACATCGACGCGGCAGGCGCATCGGTGGTGTCGGTCGCGCTGGGCATGGCCGACAGCAAGATCGGCGGCCTGGCCGGTCGCACGGCGGTCGTCGTCGGCGCCGGCGCGATGGGCGCGCTGTCGGCAAAACACCTGGCCGGCGCCGGCGTCGAGCGGGTTCATGTGGTGAACCGGTCGCTGCCGCGGGCCCGCCGGCTGGCGCACAACCTGCGCGATCAGGGCGTGGCCGCCGACTCGCACGGCCTCGACCACATCTCGACGGTGCTGGCCGACGCCGACGTGGTGGTCTCGTGTACCGGCGCGGTCCGGCCGGTGGTGTCGCTGGCCGACGCGCATCGGGCCCTGGCCGGCCGCTCCGAGCAACAGCAGCTGGCGATCTGTGACCTGGGCATGCCGCGCGACGTCGACGCCGCGGTGGCCGGGCTGCCGGGCGTGTTCGTCGTCGACATGGACCGCATTCAGCGCGAGCCGTCCGCCCGCGCCGCCGCCTCCGACGCCGAGGCCGCCCGCGGCATCGTCGCCGCCGAGGTTGCCAATTATCTGGCCGGACAGCGGATGGCCGAGGTCACCCCGACCGTCACCGCGCTGCGTCGGCGCGCCGCCGACGTGGTTGAGGCGGAATTGCTGCGGCTGGAAAACCGGCTCCCGGGCCTGGACACAGCCCAGCGCGACGAGGTGGCCCGCACCGTGCGTCGCGTGGTCGACAAGCTGCTGCACGCGCCGACGGTGCGTGTCAAGCAGTTGGCCACCGCGCCCGGCGGCGACAGCTACGCCGAGGCGCTACGCGAACTGTTCGAACTCGACCAGCAGGCGGTCGACGCCGTCGCAGGTGGCGAATTGCCTTTGGTGCGAACCGAAATCGGCACTCACGAGTAGCGGACTTGGCCAGGCTCATCCGGATAGGCACTCGCGGCAGCCTATTGGCCACCACCCAGGCCGGCGCGATCCGCGACGCACTGGCCGCCAACGGCCATGCCGCGGAACTTGTGACCATCAGCACCGAGGGTGACCGATCGTCGGCGCCCATCGCCGAGATGGGCGTCGGGGTGTTCACCGCCGCGCTGCGCGAGGCGATTGACGACGACCGCGTCGACATGGCCGTGCACTCGTACAAGGACTTGCCGACCGCCCCGGATCCGCGCTTCCTGATCGCCGCGGTGCCCCCGCGCGAGGACCCGCGCGACGCGCTGGTGGCCCGCGACGGACTCGTGTTGGGGGAGTTGCCGGCGGGCTCGGTGATCGGCACGTCAAGCCCGCGGAGGGTGGCACAGCTTAAAGCATTGGGTCTCGGTTTGGAAATCCGCCCCCTACGAGGCAACCTTGATACCAGGTTGAACAGGGTGAGCAGCGGTGATCTCGACGGCATCGTGGTGGCCCGGGCGGGACTGGCCCGCATCGGACGACTCGGCGATGTCACCGAGACCCTCGAACCGGTGCAGGTGTTGCCGGCACCGGCTCAGGGCGCGCTCGCGGTCGAGTGCCGCAGCGGCGACACCGAGCTCGCGGCGCTGTTGGCGGAGTTGGACGACGCCGACACCCGCGCGGCGGTCACCGCGGAACGAGTCCTGCTCGCCGAACTGGAGGCCGGTTGCTCCGCACCGGTCGGCGCGATCGCCGAAGTGGTCGAGTCGATCGATGAGGGCGGCCGCGTCTTCGACGAGTTGTCGCTGCGTGCGTGCGTGGCGACGGTGGACGGATCCGACGTGATCCGTGCGTCCGGCATCGGGACACCCGATCGCGCCGCGGAGCTTGGCGTCTCGGTGGCCACGGAGCTGTTCGAGCTGGGCGCGCGCGAGCTGATGGGAGCGAAGTAAGGATGACGCGGGGGCGTAAGACCAAGCCGGGGCGCGTCGTATTCGTGGGCTCGGGGCCCGGCGATCCCGGCCTGCTGACCGGTCGGGCACGAAGGGTCCTAACCTGTGCTGAACTGGTGTTCACCGACCCCGATGTGCCGGCCGGTGTGTTGTCGTTGGTCGGGTCGAGCCTGCCGGAGCGACCAAAGCTCTACGAACCGGACCCCGGGGTCCTCGACGACACCGTCGATCCGAATCTGCCGCCGGTGCCCGACATCCGGCCCGCCCTCGGTGACCCGACCGAGGTGGCCAAGACTCTGGTTGCCGAGGCCCGCGGCGGCGTCGACGTGGTGCGGCTGGTGGCCGGCGACCCGTTGTCGGTGGACACGGTGATCACCGAGGTCAATGCGGTCGCCAAGAGTCACCTGAGCTTCGAGGTGGTGCCCGGACTGCCCGCCAGCATCGCGGTGCCCGCCTATGCCGGGCTGCCGTTGGGCTCGTCGCACACCGTCGCCGACGTGCGCGGCGACGTCGACTGGGCGGCGCTGGCCGCCGCGCCGGGCCCACTGATCCTGCACGCCACCGCCGAGCATCTCGCCGACGCCGCCCGCACGCTGATCGACCACGGGTTGGCCGACGGCACGCCGTGCGTGGTCACCGCTTACGGCACGACCACCCAGCAGCGCTCGGTCGAGGCGACGTTGCAGGCGCTGACCGACCGCGCCGCGCTCGGCGCCACCGACCCGGCCGGGCCGCTGTCCGGGCCCCTGGTCGTGACGATCGGGCGCACCGTCGCACACCGGTCGAAGCTGAACTGGTGGGAGAGTCGCGCACTGTACGGCTGGACGGTGCTGGTGCCGCGGACCAAGGACCAGGCCGGCGAGATGAGCGAGCGGCTGATTGCCCACGGCGCCCTGCCGATCCAGGTCCCGACCATCGCGGTCGAGCCGCCGCGCAGCCCCGCGCAAATGGAGCGCGCGGTCAAGGGCCTCGTCGACGGCCGCTACCAGTGGGTGGTGTTCACGTCCACCAACGCCGTGCGCGCGGTTTGGGAGAAGTTCGGCGAATTCGGCCTCGACGCCCGCGCGTTCTCCGGTGTGAAGATCGCCTGCGTCGGGCAAGCCACCGCGGATCGGGTGCGCGCGTTCGGGATCACCCCCGAGCTGGTGCCGACCGGCGAGCAATCCTCCCTCGGTCTGCTCGACGAATTCCCGCCCCACGACGACATTTTCGATCCGGTCAACCGGGTGTTGTTGCCGCGGGCCGACATCGCCACCGAGACGCTGGCCGAGGGCCTGCGCGAAAGAGGCTGGGAGATCGAGGATGTCACCGCCTATCGCACCGTGCGGGCGGCGCCGCCGCCGGCCGAGACCCGCGAGATGATCAAGTCCGGCGGCTTCGATGCGGTGTGCTTCACGTCCAGCTCCACGGTGCGCAATCTGGTCGGCATTGCCGGCAAGCCGCATGCCCGCACGATCGTCGCGTGCATCGGGCCGAAGACCGCCGAGACCGCGGCCGAATTCGGCCTGCGCGTCGACGTGCAGCCCGAGACCGCGGCGATCGGCCCGCTGGTCGAGGCGCTGGCCGAGCACGCCGCGCGGTTGCGCGCCGAAGGCGCGTTGCCGCCGCCGCGCAAGAAGAGCCGCAGGCGGTAACCGTGCCGTATCCACGTCAGCGCCCACGCCGGCTGCGCTCGACGCCGGCATTACGCCGCCTCGTCGCGGAGACCTCGCTGCAGCCAAGGCATTTGGTGCTGCCGATGTTCGTCGGCGACATCGACGAGCCCCGGCCGATCGAGTCGATGCCCGGAGTCGTGCAGCACACCCGCGAAACACTGCGCCGGGCGGCCGCCGACGCGGTGGCTGCCGGGGTGGGTGGGTTGATGCTGTTCGGTGTGCCGCGCGAGGAAGATAAGGATGCAACGGGCTCGGGTGGCGTTGACGAGGATGGCATCCTGAACGCCGCCCTGCGTGATCTGAGCAAGGACCTCGGCGACGACACCGTGCTGATGGCCGACACCTGCCTCGACGAGTTCACCGACCACGGCCACTGCGGCGTGCTGGACGACCGCGGCCGGATCGATAACGATGCGACGCTGCGCCGATACGTGGAAATGGCTGTCGCACAAGCCGAATCCGGCACGCACGTGGTCGGACCGAGCGGAATGATGGACGGCCAGGTCGGCGCGATCCGCGACGGGTTGGACGCCGCCGGCCACACCGACACGGTGATCCTGGCGTATGCCGCGAAGTTCGCGTCGGCGTTCTACGGCCCGTTCCGCGAAGCGGTGGCCTCCAGCCTGAGCGGCGACCGGCGCACCTACCAGCAGGACAGCGCCAACGCCCGTGAAGCGGTGCACGAGATCACCCTCGACATCGACGAGGGCGCCGACATCATCATGGTTAAGCCCGCGATGGCCTATCTCGACGTCGTCGGGGCGGCCGCCGAGATCTCGCCGGTGCCCGTCGCCGCTTATCAGGTTTCCGGGGAGTACGCGATGATCAGCGCCGCCGCGGCCAACGGCTGGATCGACGGGCCGGCCGCGGCGCTGGAGACACTGACCAGCATCCGCCGCGCCGGCGCCGACATCGTGCTGACGTACTGGGCCGTTGACGTCGCCTCCTGGCTGGGATAGTCCGTGCAGCCGCAACAGCCCGAGCTGCACAACCGCCCGGTGGACGTGGGCACCGGCGTCGGCTTGTGGCTGACGGCGCTGCCGCTGCTGGTGATCGGTCAGGCCGTCGACATCGTCATCACGCCGGGCCGATCACACGCACCGGCGATGATGGCGGTCAGCGCAGTGTTCCTGTTTGTGCTCTCGGCGGTGGTAATCACGTTTGTGATGCTGATGTGGCACCGATACCGATGGGCGCGCACCCTGCTCACCGGCGGCGGCGCCGCCTCGATCGTCTACGTCGCCACCAACCTGTTCACCATCCAGCGGTCGGCGGCCGGTGCGGTGATCTACGCCGTCACCGGCATCATCGGGTCGGTGCTGATCGCCGGCGGTGTCTTTCTGCTGCACCGCAAGGACGCGCAAGCTTATTTCACCCGCTGATGGGCTCTCGCTAGGCTGGCAAGACCATGACAGCTACCCACCCGCGGCCGCGCATCGTCGACGCGGCGCTCTGGTCCTGGCTGGCGGCGGCGGCGCTACTGGTGCTGGGCGGGCTGCTGATCGCAACGCTGACCGACTCGCGAGCTCCCGGCTTCTTCCGCGGCGCCGGTGCCGTGTTCGCGGTGTCGGGCCTCGCGCTCGGATATCTGGCGGGCCGGACCCGCCGGGGTGACAAGAGATTTCGCCGCGCGACGGTGGCGCTCACGCTGGCGCTGACGGTGCTGCTCACGCTGTTCGCGCTGTACACCATGGGCTTTCTTTGGCTGTTGATCATCGTGGCCCTGATCACCGGTACCACGCTGGCGACGCGGGCCGCCGCGACGGAATGGTTCGACACCGCCGAGCAACCGCCGGGAGGTCGTGGTGAGTGAGGGGCCGACCGGGGCCAACACCAGCGAAACGGCCGTCGAGCCGTTGTTTTTCGAGATCGGCGCGACCTGGTACTGGGTGCTGGCCGGCCCGATCTCGGCGTTGATCATGCTGTGGATCGAGATCGACAGCGGGCTCGGGCCGCAGTGGTTGGTGCCGGCGTGCTTCTTGGTGCTGGTGTCGGGGTTCGTCGCGCTGCAGGTGCACGCCGCGCGCATTCATACGTCGGTGGAATTGACGCATCACACGCTGCGGCAGGGCACCGAAGAGCTGCCGGTCGCCCAGATCGTCCGGGTCTACCAGGAGTTGCCGATCTCGCCGAAATCCGACATGACGCCGCACAAGTGGCAATCTGCGCGCGCGCTCGGCGAGTTGACTCACGTCCCGAAGGGTCGCGTCGGGATCGGGCTGAAACTCACCCAGGGCCGCGAGGTGCAGGCGTGGGCGCGACGGCACCGCCAGCTGCGCGAGGCGCTGACCCAGCTGGTCGATGAGCACGACAAGCGGCCCAGGGGATGACCGCGCCGCGGCGCGCAATCGTCGAGCTGGTGCTGGCCGCCGTCGCGGCCGCCGGCTGCGTGCTGAGCTGGCTGCAGTCGCGCTCGACGGTCGACGTCGCGCCGATTCTCAGCGGTGAGCCGCCCACCACGTCGATCACCTACTACGCGCCGCTGCTGGTGTTGGCCCTGCTGCTGGCCACCGTGGCCGGAGTGCTGGTGGTGGTGGCCGTCGCGCGGTTACGCCGCCGCGACGACCTGCCCGGCTCCGCCGAAGCACAACGCCCGGTCGCCAACGCCGAGCCCTGACAGTCGCCGCGAACATCGTGACAACACCCACATCCCCTTGGTACAAGGTGCGAAATCTGTAACACTGTTGCACATGACCGAGCTGGCCGACGCTAAGCCCGACGTCGCGCCCGAGGCGCTGCCGCTGGGCCGGCAGTCGCTGGTGTGGCGCTACTTCGGCGACAACCGGATGTTTCTGATCGGGCCTCGGCCCGCCGTGTTGCAGAACATGCTCGCCGAGCTCGGACAGGGCGTGCTGGACCACTCGGTGTTCTTCGCCGACACCCGCGAGCGCGTCAGGCGCTCGCTGCCGCCGATCTTCAACACGGTCTACGGCTCCGACGACGACCATCCCGGTGAGCGGGTCCGCGACTTCCACCACGAGATCAAGGGCACGATGCCCGGCCGCTCCGGTAAAGCCGGCCGCTACCACGCGCTGGATCCCGAGACCTACTTCTGGGCGCACGCGACGTTCGTGGATCAGGTGCTGTATTTCGCCGACACCTTCGTCAAGCGGCTGACCCGCGCCGAGAAGGAGCAGATCTACCTCGAATCGAAGACCTGGTACCGCCGCTACGGTGTCAGCGAGCGGCCGATGCCGGCCGACTACGCAGCGTTCGAGCGGTACTGGGACCGCATGCTCGACGAGATCGTCGTCGCGCATCCGACCGCCAGGTACGGCGTCGGATATGTGACGAAGGGCTTCCCGTGCCCGAAGGGCGTGTCACCGCGGCTGTGGCGGGTCATCGCGGTGGTGTTCGACCCCGTCGCGGCGTTCCTGACCACCGGCGGCCTGCCGCCGCGCGCGCGGCAGCTGCTCGAACTGCCCTGGAGCGACCGCCGGCAGCGGCGGTATCAGCGGTTGGCCGCGCTGTGCCGGTCGGGGCCGGTGAACTGGCTGTGGGATCGACTGCCAATGCAGTTGCGCTACAACGAATATGCGCGTGCGGGGTATGCCAGAACTTGATCCGATGACGACCGCGATCCTGGACGCCGCGGTCATCGAATTCGAGCGGCACGGCATTCGCCGCGTCGCCCTCGACGACGTCGCCCGCCGGGCCGGAGTGAGCCGCATGACGATCTACCGACGCTTCGCCGGCCGCGGCGAGCTGGTCACCGCGGTGATCGACCGGGAGAACGCGGTGCTGTTCGCCGAGATTGCCGCGGAGCTGAAAGCCTCGGGACGACCAGGTAATTACTATGTCGAGGCGTTCACGTCGGCGATCATTCGGTTCCGCAGGCACCGCGTGCTGAACCGGATGATGACCGACGAGCCGGCGTTGATGCTCGAGCTGGCGCACCGGCACTGGGACGCGGCGATGGAGCGAATGGCCGATGCGCTGCGAGTGATCTTCCCCGACGGGTTCGCCGAGCGGATCGGGGAAGAGGCCGTCAACGAGCTGGCCGACACCATCCTGCGCTATGCGGCGATGGCGCTGCTACTGCCGGGCCCGCGCCCGCTCGTCACCGCCGCCGACATCCGGACCTTCGCCGAAACGCATTTCCTGCCAAGCCTGCCCAGGTCGCTGCGCGTGGTGCCGGCCTGAGCCGTCAGCTGGCGCGGGTGAGCAGCAGCGCATCTTCGAAAGGCAGCATCGAAAACAGCGGCCGCCACGAACTCATCACCGCGGGCGCCGCCTCCGACTTGGGCATCACCCGCGGGTTCGTGTACTTGACCGTCTTGCCGTAGTGCTTGATCTCGCCGCCGCCGGCGGCGTTGAGGTTCTTCACCCAGTCGCGGTTGCGGCCGTAGGCCAGCAGCACCGCCAACCCGTCGTCGGTGGTGAACACGTTGACCGGCGTGCGATATCGCTTGCCGGAGCGCCGTCCGACGTGCTCGATGATTCCCATCAGCGGCAGCCAGCCCGCCCACATCCGCTGAATCGGGTTGGTGACGTAACGGTTGAATTCGGCCAGCCATTGCGGAAGTCGCATGACAGCGATCAAACTCGCATCCATGGCGTACCTCAAGCCGCCGTGGTTCACCGCCAGGATCTTCAATCCGATCGCGATGGCAACCGGCATCTCCAACACCGAGACCCTGACGGTGACCAAGCGCGGCAGTAGGCAACCGCAGAAAATCCCGGTCGTCACCGTCGACGTCGGCGGCACGAAGTATCTGGTGTCCACCCGCGGCGAGTCGCAGTGGGTGAAAAACCTCCGCGCCAACCCGGAGGTGTCGCTCACCACCAAGGCCGGCACCACGAAATACACCGCGCGCGAAATACCGGAAGCAGATCGGCAGCCCATCCTGACCGCGTACCGCGAGAAGGCCGGCAAGGTTGTCGAGGGCTACTTCCGCAAGCTGCCCCACGAGTCCGACCACCCGGCGTTCGCGCTGACTCCGGCGACCTGACCCGACTACACCCTGTAGTCGACGCCCGGAGCAGGGCTGGGACACTGGTGGCCATGCGCAGTCGGGATGAAGCCATGGCGCAGCCAGATGTCCCAGAGGTGGTGGCCCACGCGCCTCCGGTCATGTCGGCGCGGCTGTTCGCCGACGCCTGCGCGGTCATCCCGGGCGGAGTGAACTCGCCGGTCCGCGCGTTCACGTCGGTCGGCGGAACCCCGCGGTTCATCACCAACGCGCGCGGCTACCGGCTCACCGACGCCGACGGCAACCGCTACGTCGACCTGGTGTGCTCGTGGGGGCCGATGATCCTCGGCCACGCCCACCCGCAAGTCGTCGAGGCGGTGCGACGGGCGGCCGCGGATGGGCTGTCGTTCGGCGCGCCGACACCGGCCGAGACCGAGCTGGCCGAGGAGATCCGCCGACGCGTCGCACCGGCCGAACGGATCCGGCTGGTCAACTCCGGCACCGAGGCCACGATGAGCGCGATCCGGCTGGCCCGCGGGTACACCGGTCGCCCGAAGATCATCAAGTTCGCCGGCTGCTATCACGGTCACGTCGACGCGCTGCTGGCCGACGCGGGCTCCGGCGTCGCGACGCTCGCCCTGCCGTCGAGCCCCGGGGTCACCGGCGCGACCGCCGCCGACACCATTGTGTTGCCCTACAACGACATCGGCGCCGTCGAGCAGGCGTTCGCGACCTTCGGGGACCAGATCGCCGCCATCATCACCGAGGCGTGCCCCGGCAACATGGGCACCGTGGCGCCGCAGCCCGGCTACAACGCGGCGCTGCGCCGCGTCACCGCCGACCATGGCGCGCTGCTGATCTCCGACGAGGTGATGACGGGCTTCCGCGTCGGCCCGTCGGGCTGGTACGGGTTGGAACCCGTTGCCGCCGACCTGTACACGTTCGGCAAGGTGATGAGCGGCGGATTGCCGGCGGCGGCGTTCGGCGGTCGCGCCGACGTGATGGAGCGGCTGGCGCCGCTGGGCCCGGTGTATCAGGCCGGCACGCTGTCGGGAAATCCCGTGGCCGTCGCCGCCGGGCTCGCCACGCTTCGCGCCGCCGACGCGGCGGTGTACGACGCGCTGAACCGCAACGCCGAGCGACTGGCCGGGTTGCTCGCCGACGCGTTGACCGAAGCCGGTGTGGCACACAGTGTTCCGAAGGCGGGTACCATGCTTTCGGTGTTCTTCGGCGACGGCACCGTCACCGACTTCGCGTCGGCGCGCGCCACCCAAACGTGGCGCTATCCCGCGTTTTTCCACGCCCTGCTGGACCGCGGTGTCTATCCGCCGCCCAGCCCGTTTGAAACATGGTTTGTCTCAGCGGCTTTGGATGACGAGGCGTTCGACCGGATAGCCGCCGCGCTGCCCGCGGCCGCCCGAGCGGCCGCGGCGGCCACCGATCCGGGGGCGTGATGGGCCAGCTGACGACGGTGCACATGATGCGCCACGGCGAGGTGAACAACCCCGGCGGCATCCTGTACGGGCGGCTGGCGGGCTTCGGGCTGTCCGAAAAGGGCCGCGGTCAGGCCGAGAAGGTCGCCGAGGTGCTTGCCGACCACGACATCGTGCTGGTGATGTCCTCTCCTTTGCAGCGGGCCCAGGAAACCGCGGCGCCGATCGCGCTGCGCCACGGGCTGACCGTCAAGACCAATCCGGATCTCATCGAATCGGTGAATTACTTCGAGGGCCGCCGCATTTCCCCCGGCGACGGGGCGTGGCGCGACCCGCGGGTGTGGTGGCTGCTGCGCAACCCGTTCGAGCCGTCGTGGGGTGAGCCCTATCGGGAGGTCGCCGCGCGGATGAGCACCGCGATTGACAAGGCCCGCGCGAAGGCGGCGGGCCACGAGGCGGTGTGCGTCAGCCATCAGCTGCCGATCTGGACGCTGCGGCTGTATCTGACCGGCAAGCATCTGTGGCACAACCCGCGCCGCCGCCAGTGCGCGGTGGCGTCGTTGACCTCGTTCGTGTTCGACGGCGACGAACTCACCGACGTCCGCTACTCCGAGCCGGCGGGGAGCTGATCCGGTGCGGCTGGTCGTGTGCATGAGCGCGGCGGTGGCGGCGCTGACTTTCGCGCTGACCGGCTGCTCGACCGGCCACGACGCGGTCGCCCAGGGCGGCACCTTCGAGTTCGTCGCACCTGGCGGTAAGACCGACATCTTCTACGAACCGCCGCAAAGCCGCGGCCATCCGGGCAAATTGGCCGGCCCCGACCTGATGGACCCCGGCCGCACACTGTCGCTGGACGACTCCGCCGGCAAGGTCGTCGTGATCAACATCTGGGGCCAGTGGTGCGGACCGTGTCGAGCCGAGATCACTGAGCTGCAAAAGGTTTACGATGCGGCCCGAGCCGGCGGCGTCGCGTTTCTCGGCATCAACGTCCGCGACAACCGGCGCGAGCCGGCCCGGGACTTCCTCGTCGACCGCAAGGTCACCTACCCGTCCATCTACGACCCGGCGATGCGAACCATGATCGCCTTCGGCGGCAAATACCCGACCACGGTGATCCCGTCCACGCTGGTGCTGGATCGGCAGCACCGGGTCGCCGCGGTGTTCTTGCGCGAACTGCTCGCCGAGGAGCTGCAACCGGTGGTGGCGCGGCTCGCCGCCGAACAACCTCAGGAGCCGCGCTCGTGACCGGCTTCGCGGGCCTCGCCGCGGCCGGGCCGCTGCTGCTGGCGCTCGGGGTGTGCGTGCTCGCCGGCCTGGTGTCGTTCGCGTCGCCGTGCGTCGTGCCGCTCGTGCCCGGCTATTTGTCGTATCTGGCTGCGGTCGTGGGTGTTTCGGACGACCCGGCTCCGGTGGCCGTCAAGACGTCGCGGTGGCGCGTCGCCGGGTCGGCCGCGCTGTTCGTCGCCGGGTTCACCGCGGTGTTCGTGCTCGGCACCGTCGCGGTGCTGGGCATGACGACCTCGCTGATCACCAACCAGATGCTGCTGCAGCGCATCGGTGGGGTGCTGACCATGGTGATGGGCCTGGTGTTTGTCGGGTTCCTACCGGCGTTGCAACGCCAGGCGCGGTTCACCCCGCGGCAGCTGTCGACGATCGCGGGCGCACCGCTGCTCGGCGCGGTCTTCGCGCTGGGCTGGACGCCGTGTCTGGGCCCGACGCTGACCGGCGTGATCGCGGTCGCGTCGGCCACCGACGGCGCGAACGTTGCGCGCGGCGTCGTTCTCGTCATCGCGTACTGCCTCGGTCTGGGCATCCCGTTCGTGCTGCTCGCGCTCGGCTCCTCGTGGGCCGTGCAGGGCCTGGGGTGGCTGCGCCGTCACACTCGCGCGATCCAGATATTCGGCGGCGTGCTGCTGATGCTCGTCGGCGCCGCGCTGGTCACCGGGGTGTGGAACGACTTCATCGGGTGGGTGCGCGACGCGTTCGTCAGCGATGCGAGGCTGCCGATTTGAGCCGCGTACTCGCGTGGGGCCGCAACACCTGGCGGGCGCTGACCTCGATGGGCACCGCGTTGGTGCTCCTGTTCCTGCTGGCGCTCGGGGCGATTCCGGGCGCGCTGCTGCCGCAGCGCAGCCTCAACGAGTCCAAGGTCGAGGAGTACATCGCCGAGCATCCGACGCTCGGCCCGTGGCTGGACCGGCTGCAGGCGTTTCAGGTGTTCTCCAGCTTTTGGTTCACCGCGGTCTATGTGCTGCTGTTCGTCTCCCTGGTGGGCTGCCTGCTGCCGCGGCTGATCGAGCACGTTCGCAGCCTGCGCGCCGTCCCGGTCGCCGCGCCGCGCAACCTGAGCCGACTGCCCAGGCACGACACGAAGGCACTCGCCGCCGAACCAGATGCCGTCGCGGCCGCCGTGTCCGAGCGGCTGCGCGGCTGGCGATGCGTCACCCGCCAAACCGACGGGGCCACCGAGGTTTCCGCCGAGAAAGGCTATTTGCGCGAATTCGGCAACCTGGTTTTCCACTTCTCGCTGCTGGGCCTGCTGGTCGCGGTCGCCGTCGGCAAGCTCTTCGGCTACGAGGGCAACGTGATCGTGATCGCCGACGGCGGACCCGGCTTCTGTTCGGCGTCCCCGGCGGCCTTCGACTCGTTCCGCGCGGGCAACACCGTCGACGGCACCTCGTTGCATCCGATCTGCCTGCGCGTCGACGACTTCCAGGCCCACTACCTGCCGAACGGTCAGGCCAGAACCTTCGCCGCGAACATCGACTACCAAACCGGCGACGACCTGAGCATCGGCTCGTGGCGGCCCTACCGGCTCGAGGTCAACCATCCGCTGCGGATCGGCGGCGACCGGGTGTACCTGCAGGGCCACGGCTACGCCCCGACGTTCACGGTCACCTTCCCCGACGGGCAGACCCGCACCGCGACCGTGCAATGGCGGCCCGAGGACCAGCGCACCTTGCTGTCGTCGGGCGTGGTGCGTGTCGACCCGCCCGGCGGCACCTACCCGGATCCGGCCGAACGGCGCAAGCATCAGATCGCGATCCAGGGCCTGTTCGCGCCGACCGAGCAACTCGACGGCACGCTGCTGTCGTCAAGCTTCCCGGCGCCGAACAACCCCGCCGTGGCCGTCGACATCTACCGCGGCGACACCGGCCTGGACACTGGGCGACCGCAGTCGCTGTTCACGCTCGACCATCGGCTGATGGAGCAGGGCCGGCTCACCAAGGCCGCTCGGGTCAACCTGCGCGTCGGCCAGCAGGTGCGGCTCGACGGCGACCCGGGGGCTCCGACGGTGGTGCGGTTCGACGGCGCGGTGCCGTTCGTGAACCTCCAGCTGTCGCATGACCCCGGTCAGATCTGGGTGCTGGTATTCGCGTTGACGATGATGGCGGGTCTGCTGGTCTCGCTGGTGATCCGCCGCCGCCGAGTTTGGGTTCGGATCGTCCCCGCAGCCCAGCCCGGTACGGTAAGCGTCGAGCTGGGAGGCCTGGCCCGCACCGACAACTCCGGCTGGGGCGACGAATTCGATCGGCTGTGCCGGCGGCTGCTCGAAGGTTTCGAGCCGCCGAAGACAGCGCCGACGACAGCGACGACGACCCAGCCCGCGATGGCCGGTGAGGAGGTCCAATGAACGTCGCGCCCGAAGCGCCCGAAGCGAAGGCGGATCGCGCATGAACACCGAGCACGTCGACATCGGCCTGGCCCGCTACTCGGACTGGGCCTTCACGTCGTCGATGGTCGTGCTCGTCGCGGCGCTGCTGCTGCTGGCCGTGGAGCTGGCCTACAGCCGCGGCCGCAAGGCGGACGAACGCGAGCTGGTCGGAGCCGGGGTAACGCCCGACAGCGCGACCCCCGGCGTCGTCGTCGACACGCCGCGGCGCCCGATCGACGAACGCGTCGGCACCTCCGGACTCGCGCTGGTGTACCTCGGAATCGGTTTGCTGCTGGCCTGCATCGTGCTGCGCGGCTTGGCCACCATGCGGGCGCCGTGGGGCAACATGTACGAATTCATCAACCTGACCTGCCTGTCCGGGTTGGTGGCCGCCACGGTGGCGCTGCGCCGTCCGCCGTACCGCACCCTGTGGGTTTTCGTACTCATTCCTGTGTTGATCCTGCTAACCGTGTCCGGCCGCTGGCTGTACACCGACGCCGCGCCGGTAATGCCCGCGCTGCAGTCCTATTGGCTGCCGATCCACGTGTCGGTGGTCAGCCTCGGCTCGGGGGTGTTCCTGGTGGCGGGTGTGGCGAGCATCCTGTTCCTGATCAAGATGTCGCCGCTCGGACAACCCGGCGCGACGGGTGCGCTGGCCGGCATCGTGCAGCGGCTGCCCGACGCCCGGCTGTTGGACCGGATCGCCTATCGCACAACGATTTTCGCCTTCCCAGTGTTCGGGTTCGGCGTGATCTTCGGCGCCATCTGGGCCGAGCAGGCGTGGGGCCGCTACTGGGGCTGGGATCCGAAGGAGACGGTGTCGTTCATCGCCTGGGTGATCTATGCCGCCTATCTGCACGCCCGATCGACCGCGGGGTGGCGGGACAAGAAGGCGGCGTGGGTCAACGTTGCTGGCTTCGTCGCGATGGTGTTCAATCTCTTCTTCATCAATCTGGTGACCGTCGGGCTCCATTCGTACGCCGGCGTGGGATGAGACTAAGGTTCAATCGTGTCCGAAGATATTGACACCGGAATTCACGACCCTGGCGGCTTCCGAGCGCAATCGCGCTTCTCCGACCCCACCGGCAGCGCGCCGGGACCGCCGCCGGAATGGACCGCGGCCACGCCGCCGACGGGCTTCCCCCAGCAGGTGAACCAGGGCTACCTGCCACCGGCGGCGCCGCCCACGTCACGGGAGCTGTCCACGGCGGCCCTGCTGCGCCAAGCCCAGCCGGCCCCGTCGTCGGGCTGGCGCAAGTGGCTGTACCTGGCCTCGGGCAAGCTGATCAACGTCGGCGAAAGCCCGAAGGTCACCCACCACAACAACCTGATCGCGCAGGTCAACCAGCCGCTGCAGGGCTGCTACCGGATCGCGCTGCTGTCGCTGAAGGGCGGGGTCGGCAAGACGACGATCACCGCCACGCTCGGCGCCACCATGGCGTCGATCCGCGGCGACCGCGTGGTCGCCGTCGACGCCAACCCCGACCGCGGCACGCTCAGCCAGAAGGTGCCGCTGGAAACCCCGGCCACCGTGCGCCATCTGCTGCGCGACGCCGAGGGCATCCAGCGCTACAGCGACGTGCGCAGCTACACCTCACAGGGCCCGAGCCGGCTCGAGGTGCTGGCGTCGGAAAGCGACCCAGCGGTGTCGGACGCGTTCAGCTCCGACGACTATCTGCGCGCGCTCGAGATCCTCGAGCGGTTCTACAGCCTGGTGCTCACCGACTGCGGCACCGGGTTGATGCACTCGGCGATGTCGGCCGTGCTGTCCAAGGCCGACGTGCTGCTGGTGATCAGTTCGGGCTCGGTCGACGGGGCGCGCAGCGCCTCCGCGACGCTCGACTGGCTCGACGCGCACGGCCACGGGGAGGCGGTGCGCAACTCGATCGCGGTGATCAACGCGGTGCGGCCGCGCTCGGGCAAGGTCGACATGAACAAGGTGGTCGACCACTTCTCGCGGCGGTGCCGCGCGGTGCGGCTGGTGCCGTTTGACCCGCATCTGGAAGAGGGTGCAGAAATCAACCTCGAGCGGCTGCGACGAGAAACACGCGAGGCGTTGATCGAATTGGGGGCGGTGGTCGCGGATGGCTTTCCGAGCGCCAACCGCAGCGATCCGTTCGTCTGACCGGACTAACGCTGCGGGCTGTCGTCTCCGCGACTCAGCCGCCACAGAAAGTCGGGATCGTCGTCGGGCCCGATGACCCGAGTCTTGGGCCGGCTGTTGGTGGCGCGGTAGATCCGCCAGCCGACATACACCAGCGATGCAATTAGCAACAAGAGCAGCAGGTAGAGCACGGAAAACCTCCTTGGTCTGAATATACGCGCGTCGGTAGGCTCGGGCGGTGCCGGAGAACCCCGCGGACCACAAGGACGCCCGCCGGGCACGCGTGGTCGCCGACGTGCTGGCCTACGCCGGCGCGCGGCTGCTGTTGGTCGTCGTGCTCAGCGCGGCGATATATGGCACTGCCCGCCTGCTGGGCGTCGACGACTTTCCGGTCTACATCGCGATCGCGTTCGCGCTCGTGATCGCGCTGCCACTGGGCATCTGGGTGTTTGCTCCGCTGCGGCGGCGCGCGACCGCCGGCCTTGCCATCGTCGACGAGCGTCGCCGCCGTGACCGCGAGCGGCTGC
>NZ_DASQVQ010000109.1:0-26203 GCF_035640695.1 Mycobacterium sp. | reverse complement strand
CTGCGAATAGCGCGCGGCCAGGCCCATGTCGGACTTCGCCAGCACCTGGGCCATGTTCGACAACACCGTCCGGAAGAACGGCCATCGCCGGTACAGCTGCCGCAGCACCTCCAGCCGGCCGTCACCCTCGGCGATCCATTCGGCGAACGCGGTTCCGGTGCCGTACCAGCCCGGCAGCATCACGCGGCACTGGCTCCACGCCAACACCCACGGGATGGCGCGCAGGTCGGCTATCGAGGTGGTGGGCTTGCGTGAGGTCGGGCGACTACCGATGTTCAGCGCGCCGATCTCGTTGACCGGGGTGGACGCCTTGAAGTACTCGACGAAACCCGGTGTCTGGTGGACTAATTCGGCGTAGGCGCGCTGCGCCCGGGCCGCCAGGTCGTCGAGCACCTGATAGGCGGGGCCGGCCGACTCGCCCAGGCCCTCGACGTCGAGCAGCGTCGCCTCGAGGGTCGCCGCGACCAGCGTCTCCAGATTGCGGTGGGCGATCCGGGGTTCGGCGTACTTGGCGGCGATCACCTCACCCTGCTCGGTCAGCCGCAGCGAGCCGCACACCGCTCCGGGCGGCTGAGCCAGGATCGCGTCGTAGCTCGGCCCGCCGCCGCGGCCCACCGTGCCGCCGCGACCATGGAAGAGCCGCAATCGGATTCCGGTCTTGCGGGCGGATTCCACCAGGTCCAGTTCGGCACGGTACAGCGCCCAGTTCGCCGCGAGGTAGCCGCCGTCCTTGTTGGAGTCCGAGTAGCCCAGCATCACCTCCTGGCTGTCGCCGCGGGCGGTCACCAGGGCGCGGTAGAGCGGAATTTCCAGCGCCGCTTCGAGAATCGACGAGCCGCGTTGCAGGTCGTCGATCGTCTCGAACAGCGGAACGATTCCGACCGGGGCGTACGGCCCGGCACCGGAAACGTGTTCGACACCGGAGGCGTCCCGTTCGGCATTGGAAGCGTGCTCGACACCGGAGGCGTCCAGCAGGCCGACCTCCTTCAGCAGGATTGCGGCCTCCAACATGTCCGACACCGACTGGCACATCGAGATGATGTAGTTCGGCACGGCCAGCGGGCCGAACACGTCGACGGCCCGCTTGGCCGCGAAGCCGATGTCGAGCTCCTTGCGGGCCAATGCCGACACCTCGGCACCGTTGCGGATCAGCGGGCGGCGGGTACTGAGCTCGTCGACGAGCAACTCCACCCGCTCCGGCTCGGGCAGCGACTTGTAGTCGGGATGCACACCCGCCCATGCCAGCAGCTCCGCCACGACTTCCTCGTGCACCTCGGAGTTCTGCCGCATGTCCAGGCCACAGAGATGGAAGCCGAAGGTGCGCACGGCTTCTCGCAGCCGGGCCAGCCGGTCGTCGGCCAGCAGCGCGCTGCCGTTGGCGCGCAGCGACGCGTCGACGACGTCGAGATCGGCGAGCAGCTCGGACGGCGACGGATACGCCTCGAGGCCAAGGTCCAGTTCGTGCTCGGGCTGGCGGTCAAGGACTTCCCGCGCGGTCGCGGTCAGCCGGCCGTGCACGACGCGCAGGGCGCGCCGGTAGGGTTCGTCGAATCGGGTCGGCTCCTGGCAGGCGTCGGCCAGCGCGGCCAGATCGTCGCTGACCGTGACCAGGCGCGCCGACATCGACAGTTCCTCCTCGAGCGCGGTCAGCTCCGCGAAGTAATGCGTGAGCGCGGTAAACGACGCGCCGGCGGTGGCCAGCCGGACCACGTCGGCAGTGACATTCGGATTGCCGTCGCGATCACCGCCGATCCACGAGCCCGGCCGCAGCATCGGCTCGGCCAGCACGTTCGTGTCCGGCCAGCGGCCCCGCACCGCCGCCCGTACCTCGGCGTTCAGCTGGGGGATCACTTCGAAGAACGCGGACCGGTAGTACCGCAGACCGGTTTCGATCTCGTCTTGGATCTTGAGTCGCTGCAAGCGAATCAGCGCGGTTTGCCACAAGGTCAGGACATGGCGGCGCAACTCATGTTCGATGTCGCGGCCGTCGGGGGTCTGGGTGTGCCCGTGCAGCCGCAGCCGCATCAGCTCGGTGATCCGGTGCTGGGTGTCGAACACCGTCCGGCGCCGCGTCTCGGTGGGGTGCGCGGTGATCACCGGCGACACCAGGGCGCCCGTCAATGCGTCGGACACCGTCGCCGAATCGATCTGGGCCGCATCGAGTTTAAGGTAAGTGGCGGCCAGGCTGCTGTCTTGCGGTGGCTCGCCGGCCCGCACATGGATCGCACGCCGACGTTCGCGGTGGATGTCCTCGGCGACGTTGGCGAGCAACGCGAAATGCGTGAAGGCCCGGATGACCGGGATCGCCTCGTGAACGTCGATGCCGTCGAACATCTGCGCCATCTGCGCGCGGTCGATCTCGGAACGCCGCACCCGAAACGACTCGACGCGGGCCCGCTCGACGAGGCGGAAAACCTCCTCGCCGTTCTGCTCGCGCACGGTGTCGCCCAGAATCGAGCCGAGCAGCCGGATGTCCTGGCGCATCGGCTCGGTGGCCTCGCGGCCCACCTGTGTGCGCCGTACCGCGCCGATCGGTTCCAGCGCGGCGGCGTCGGAATCACCGACCTCGGCCATTACCCAAGTATCGGCGCGGGCACCGCGTGGCGCATGGCGAGCCGACGCCCGTGACTACCGCCGCAGTCTCATCCGCGCTTGCCGCGCACCCACTGCACAGGGCCGAAATTGCTGGTCCGCACGCTGGCGAAGCCGTGGTCTTCGAGGACGTCGCCGAGTTCGTCTTCGCCGAACATGTGCGCCCCGAGGTTCGGCACCATCCGCCACAGCTGGGCAGCAGGGCCGACGGTGGGCACCATCACGGCCAGTCTTGCGCCCGGTCGCAGCACCCGCGCCATCTCGGCCAGCGCCGCCACCGGGTCCGGTATCAGCTGCAGGACGGCGATCGAAACCACCGCGTCGACGGTCTCGTCGCGCAACGGAAGCCGTTGCGCGTCGGCCCGCAGAAAGCCGATCTGAGGTCCCGATTCGGCGCGGACCGCGCGGGCCAGCATCGGCTCGGAAATGTCAAGACCCAACACCAAGCCTGCGGGGCCGACGGCGCGCGCCAGTGACGCGGTGACGCTGCCCGGACCGCATCCGACATCGAGAGCAATGCCGCCACGCGGGATGTTCAACCACTCCGGGGGGTTTTGCCAGGCGGCAAAGAGCCTGCGCGAGACGGCTTGAACACCGTCGTAGAGCATCGACCCTATCGGCGAGGTCCATACCGCCTGGATCGCGCCGGTGTTCTTGGGGACGTCCTCAACCGGCCGGGTCGCCAGCAGGTCGAGATAGCCCTTGCTGACATCTGGTTCAGCCGGGGGATCGGCCAGCAGCTCCAGCGTCCTGCGCAACGCAGGAGGCAGCGTCGCGGTCATGTTTCGGGGCGGCGTCAGCGGTACTTGATCTGCAGTTCGACGCCGATGATCGCGATCACCCACAGCGCGGTGACGAACAGGGTCACCCGGTCGAGGTTCTTCTCGACCACGGTGGACCCGGCCAACGCCGACTGCACACCGCCGCCGAACAGGGTCGACAGCCCGCCGCCCTTGGCGCGGTGCAGGAGCACCAGCAGCACCACCAGCACGCTGGTGACTACCAGGAAGATCTGCAGGGCCAGTTGCACGGCTGCCACCCTACCTTGTCCGACTGGCAACTACGGCAGCGGCCCACCAGCGGCGATGGCCGACATGGTGGCGAACTGCTCACCGTCCAGCGAAGCGCCCCCGACCAGCGCCCCGTCGACGTCGTCCTGCGCGATGATGTCGCCGATGTTCTTGGCGTTGACCGAGCCGCCGTAGAGCACCCGCACGGATTCCGCGGCGGCCGGCGACGACAACGAGCCGAGTTCCTTGCGGATGGCCTGACAGACCTCCTGCGCGTCGGCCGCGCTGGCCACCCGGCCGGTGCCGATGGCCCACACCGGCTCGTAGGCGATGACGACGTTGCCGACCTGCTCGGCCGAGAGTCCGGCCAGGGATTTGCGCAGCTGATTCACACAATGGCTGATGTGTTCACCGGCCTCGCGCACGTCAAGGTGCTCACCGATGCAGACGATCGGTGTGATGGCGTGCCGGAACGCGGCGGCGGCCTTGGCCGCGACCAGCTCGTCGTCCTCGCTGTGGTAGGTCCGCCGCTCCGAGTGGCCGACGACGACGTAGGTGCAGCCGAGCTTGGCCAGGAACGCGCCGCTGATGTCGCCGGTGTAGGCCCCCGCGTCGTGCTGCGACAGGTCTTGCGCCCCGTAGGTGAGGCGCAGTTTGTCGCCGTCGACCAGGGTCTGCACGCTGCGCAGGTCGGTGAACGGCGGCATCACCGAGACGTCCACCTTGTCGAAGTACTTGTCGGGCAGCGAGAACGCGATCTTCTGGACAAGCGCGATCGCCTCGAAATGGTTGAGATTCATCTTCCAGTTGCCCGCGATCAGCGGCTTACGGCTCATCTCGACCCTTCGTTCGACGGCACAGCGCTACTTGAGCACTTCCAGGCCCGGCAGCGTCTTGCCCTCAAGGTATTCCAGCGAGGCGCCGCCGCCGGTGGAAATGTGTGAGAAGCCGTCCTCACGCAGACCGAGCTGGCGCACCGCGGCCGCGGAGTCCCCCCCGCCGACCACGCTGAAGGCGCCCTTACCGGTCGCCGCGATGATCGCCTCGGCAACGCCCTTGGTGCCCGCGGCGAAGGCAGGGAACTCGAACACCCCCATCGGGCCGTTCCAGAAGATCGTCTTGGCGTTCGACAGCAGCGCGGTGAACCGCTTCACCGACTCGGGGCCGATGTCCAGGCCCATCTTCTCGTCCGGAATCCGGTCGGCGGCAACCGTTTGCGACGGCGAGTCCGCGGCAAACCGGTCGGCGACGACGATGTCGACGGGCAGATGGACGACGTCGGCGTGACGATCCATCAATTCCTTGCACGTGTCGATCATCTCGGGCTGCAGCAGCGATTTGCCAACCGAAAGGCCGCATGCGGCAAGGAATGTGAAGCACATGCCGCCGCCGATGACCAGGCTGTCGGCCTTGGCGGCCAGTGACTCGATCACTGCGAGCTTGTCCGAAACCTTCGAGCCGCCGAGCACCACCGCATAGGGCCGTTCGGTGGAGCTGGTCAGCTGCTCAAGCACCGCGACCTCGTTGGCCACCAACATGCCCGCGTAGTGCGGCAGCAGCGTCGCAACATCGTAGACCGAGGCCTGCTTGCGGTGCACCACGCCGAATCCGTCGGAGACGAAAGCTCCGTGATCACCGACTAGTCCGGCCAGTTGTTTGGCCAGCGCGAGGCGTTCGTTGTCGTCCTTGCTGGTTTCGCGCGGGTCGAAACGGATGTTCTCCAGCAGCAGGATGTCGCCGTCGGTCAGGTGCCCGGCGCGTGCTTTCGCATCCGGCCCGACGACGTCGGCGGCCAGTTGCACATCGCGGCCCAGATGCTCGCCGAGCGCAGCCGCGACGGGCGCGAGCGAAAACTTCGGATCCGCACCGCCTTTGGGGCGGCCGAGGTGGGCGGTGACGACCACCTTCGCACCGGCGTCGGCCAACGTTTTCAACGTCGGCACCGACGCGACGATGCGCCCTGGGTCGGTGATGTTGCGGTTGTCATCCAGCGGAACGTTCAGGTCCGAGCGCACCAGCGCGCCGCGGCCCGAAACCCCTTGCGCCAGTAGGTCATCGAGCGTTGGGATGGAGAGGTCAGCCATTCTTCGCTGACTAAAGCGACTTGCCGACCAAGGCGACGAGGTCGACGAGGCGGTTGGAGTAGCCCCACTCGTTGTCGTACCAGGACACCACCTTGGCCTGGCTGTCGATCACCTTGGTCAGGCCGGAATCGAAGATGGACGAAGCCGGGTCGGTGACGATGTCGGTCGACACGATCGGTGCGTCGTAATACTTCAGGATGCCCTTGAGGTTGCCCTCGGCGGCGGCCTTGTACGCCGCGTTGATTTCGTCGACGCTGGGAGACGCGGACAGCTCGGCGGTCAGATCGGTCACCGAGCCGGTGGGCACCGGCACCCGCATCGCGAAGCCGTCGAGCTTGCCCTTCAACTCCGGCAGCACCAGGCCGATGGCCTTGGCCGCGCCCGTCGAGGTCGGCACGATGTTGATCGCCGCGGCTCGGGCGCGCCGCAGATCCTTGTGTGGGCCGTCCTGCAGGTTCTGATCCTGGGTGTAGGCGTGGATCGTGGTCATCAGCCCGCGGACGATGCCGAATTCGTCGTTGAGAACCTTGGCCAGCGGGGCAAGGCAGTTGGTGGTGCACGACGCGTTCGAGATGATGTTCTGGCTGCCGTCGTACTTGTCGTCGTTGACGCCCAACACGATCGTGATGTCCTCGTCGGTGGCCGGCGCGGAAATGATCACCTTCTTGGCGCCGGCTTGCAGGTGGCCCCTGGCCTTTTCGCCCTTGGTGAAGATGCCGGTGGATTCGACGACCACGTCGACGCCGAGATCGCCCCACGGCATCGCCGCCGGGCCCTCGCGGACCTCGAGGGACTTGATCTTCTGATTACCGACGACGATGGTGTCGTCGCCTTCCAGGCTGACGTCCTCTTTCAGCGGCCCGAGGATCGAGTCGAACCTGAGCAGGTGCGCCAGCGTGGCGTTGTCGGTGATGTCGTTGACCGCCACGACCTCGATGTCGGTGCTGCTGCCCTGCGCCTTCTGCGCTTCAAGTGCCCTGAAGAAATTGCGTCCAATCCGGCCGAAGCCGTTAACGCCTACCCGAATCGCCACCTGGGTCTCCTGAGTCGCTGATCATGTCTCCAGACCAGCCTAGTGGTGCCGATCCCGGGCCAGCACAGTGGTGGGTGGCGGCTATCTGAGCAGATTCGGCGATTTGCCGGATCGGTGTCGCGCAGCTGTCCGACGGCTACGCGTCGTCGAGCAGATCGGGGGTCACGGCCGACTCGGTGTCGGGGATGCCCTCCTGCTTGGCCTTCCGGTCGGCCATCGACAGCAGTCGCCGGATGCGGCCTGCGACAGCATCTTTGGTCATCGGCGGGTCGGCCAGCCGGCCCAGTTCCTCCAACGACGCCTGCCGATGCTCGACGCGCAGCTTGCCCGCCGCTGCGAGGTGGTCCGGCACGGTGTCACCGAGAATCTGCAGCGCCCGCTCCACCCGCGCCGCGGCCGCCACCGCCGCCCGCGCCGACCGCCGCAGATTGGCATCGTCGAAATTGGCCAGCCGGTTCGCGGTGGCGCGCACCTCGCGGCGCATCCGGCGCTCTTCCCACGTCAGCCGGGTGTCCTGGGCACCCATCCGGGTCAGCAGCGCCCCGATCGCGTCGCCGTCGCGCACCACAACCCGATCGCTGCCCCGCACCTCCCGCGCCTTCGCGCTGACTCCCATCCGCCGCGCCGCGCCGACGAGCGCCAGCGCCGCTTCGGGCCCCGGACAGCTGACCTCCAACGCCGAGGACCGCCCCGGCTCCGTCAACGACCCGTGCGCCAGGAACGCCCCGCGCCACGCCGCCTCCGCGTCGGCCACGCTGCCGCCGACCACCTGGGCCGGCAGGCCGCGCACCGGCCGCCCCCGCAGATCCAGCAAACCAGTCTGCCGGGCGAGCCCCTCGCCGTCGTTGGCCACCCGCACGACGTAGCGGGTGTGCTTGCGAATACCGCTGGCGGACAACACATGTACCACCGCGTTGTAGCCGTACAGCTCGAAGATCTCCTTGCGCAGCCGGCGGGCGATAATGCCCAACTCGACCTCGGCCTCGACGATGACCCGGCCGGCCACGATGTGCAGTCCGCCGGCGAAGCGCAGCAACGCGGCGACCTCGGCGCGTCGAGCGCTGACCGAATTCACGGCCAACCTGCTCAGCTCGTCCTTGACCTCGGCCGTCATCGCCACTGGTCGTCACCCCTCGGTCCGCTCAGACTCGGTCCATTCGACGGGCCCGCCACCGGGGTGGGCACCGTCTGCGCAGGCGGGGCCGCCGATGGCCGTGCCCGCACACTCTCCAGCACCGCGGCGAGCTTTGCCGGGTCGTGTAGAGACGTACCGGGCCGGGCCACATCAGCAAACCGTACATCGGCGTTCAGCAGCGTGGCCGTGCGGCGTAGTTGCTCACGCTCGCGTTCACCGGGTACTCGCCCGGCGTCGACGACGATCTCATGCACCCGGAAGCCTGGCGCATGTTGGGACAACACGTGCAGATGGCGTTCCGCCGAGAAGCCCGTCGTCTCCCCCGGCTGGGGGGTGAGATTCAGCACCAGCGCGCGCCGCGCGGTCGTCGCCTGCAGCGCCTGCGCCAGAGCGGGCACCAGCACGTGCGGGATCACGCTGGTGAACCACGAACCGGGGCCAAGCACAACAAGATCCGCGTTCAGGATTGCATCAACGGACTGCCGGGTGGCGGGCGGGTCGCCGGGTATCAGCCGCACCCGTCGGACCTTGCCGATGGTCGTCGCGATCGCCACCTGACCGCGGATCACCCGGCTCATCCGTGGATCCGACTCCAGACCGGCCACATCGGCCTCGATGTCCAACGCAATCGGGCACATTGGCAGGACCCTGCCCTTGACCCCCAGGATCCGGCCCAGCTCATCGAGGGCGGCCACCGGATCGGCCAGCACCTCGTTCAGGCCCGCCAGGATCAGGTTGCCGATCGGATGACCGGCCAGCGCACCATGGCCGCCGAACCGGTGTTGAATGATGGTCGCCCACAGTCGACCGTATCGACTGTCGGATGCCAACGCGGCCAAGGCCATTCGCAGATCACCCGGCGGCACCACGTCGAGCTCGCCGCGCAGCCGCCCCGATGATCCGCCATCGTCGGCCACGGTGACCACCGCGGTGACGTGGGGTGTGATTCTGCGGGCCGCGGAGAGTGTGGCGTACAAGCCGTGGCCGCCGCCCAGCGCAACGATGCGGGCGGTCATTCGCGGCCCAGATCCCGGTGCAGCACCCGCACAGAAAGTTCGTCGTTCGGTTGCAGTCGCTCGGCCAGCGCTTCGGCCATCGTCACGCTGCGGTGCTTGCCCCCGGTGCAGCCGATTGCGACGGTCATGTACCTCTTTCCCTCCCGGCGGTAGCCCTCGACGACCAGGGATAACAATCGATGGTAGGTGTCCAGAAACTCTTCGGCGCCAGGCTGTCCCAATACGTAGTCGCGCACCGCGGGATGCTGACCGGTGTGCCGGCGCAACTCGTCCACCCAATGCGGATTCGGCAGGAATCGCACATCCATCACCATGTCCGCGTCCATCGGCAGGCCGTACTTGAACCCGAACGACTCCACCGTGACGCCGGTGTACGCGACCGCCTCCGCGCCGAATGCGCGCTCGATGCTTTCGCGCAAGGCGCGAATCGACAGCGTCGACGTGTCGATGATCAAATCGGCCCCCGCGCGCAGCGGCGCCAGCATCTGGCGTTCGGCGGCGATGCCCTCGGCCAGCGTCTGATCACCCTGCAGCGGATGGCTGCGGCGCACCTGTTCGTAGCGGCGCACCAAAATGTCGTCGGATGCCTCCAGAAACAACACCCGCGGCGTGATGCCGCGGTTGCCCAGTTCCTTGCGTACCCAGTCGAGGTCGCCGGTGAACCCGCGAGAGCGGACGTCGAGGACGACGGCCAACTGAGTGATGCGCGATCCGGCGGCCAGCCCGAGGTCGACCATTTGCGCGATCAGCTCCGGCGGCAGGTTGTCGGCGACATACCAGCCCAGGTCTTCGAGCACCTTCGCGGCCGTTCCGCGGCCCGCGCCGGACAGACCCGTCACCAGGACAACGTCGATACCGGAACCAGCCTCAGCAGTGTCGTCCGTTGGGCTGTCCCGCAGCTCCTCGCCGGTACCCTGATCAGTCATCCCGATGCCCTGGTCTGATCATCGCCCATTGCGGCCCCGATCGCCTGCGAATTGGGTGTGACGCCGAGCGCCGCCAGCACCGCGCGGGCCGTCGCCAACCCGATCCCGGGCACCTCGGTGATTTCCTCGATCGTCGCGTTCTTCAACCGCGCCACCGAGCCGAAGTGCGCCACCAACGCCTTGCGCCGGCTCTCCCCCAGCCCACGCACCGAGTCCAGGGCCGACACGGTCATCCGCTTGGAGCGCTTGCTGCGGTGGTAGGCGATCGCGAACCGGTGCGCCTCGTCGCGAACCCGTTGCAACAGATACAGTCCCTCGCTGTTGCGCGGGAAGATGATCGGATCCGGTTCGGACGGAACCCACACCTCTTCCAGCCGCTTGGCCAGACCGATCACCGCGACATCGGTGATCCCGAGTTCATCCAGCACCGCCTGCGCCGCGTTGACCTGAGGCGCGCCGCCATCGACAACGAACAGGTTCGGCGGATACGCGAACCGGCGCGATTTGGTTTCCGGAGCCGCAGGGCCGGCGACATTGGCCTCCGGAGCCGCCGGGCCGGCGACATTGGCCTCCGGAGCCGCAGGGCCGGCGACATTGGCCTCGCCAGCCGTCGGGCCGGGGACATTGGCCTCGCCAGCCGTCGGACCGGCGACATCGGCTTGTGCGGCGGGCTCACTCGCGTGGCGAATGTCATGCAGATGGCGCACGAACCGGCGCCGGGTGACCTCGGCGATGGAAGCGACGTCGTCGGACCGGCCTGCGCCCGCGGCCTGGCGGATCGCATAGTGCCGGTAGTCCGTCTTGCGCGGCAGGCCGTCCTCGAACACCACCAGGGAGGCCACCACGTCGGTGCCCTGCACATGGCTGACGTCCACGCATTCGATCCGAAGCGGCGCCTCTGCGAGGCCCAAGGCATCCTGAATGCTCTGCAGCGCTTCCGATCTCGCGTTGAAGTCGCCTGCCCGCTTCAGCTTGTGCTGAGCCAGCGCCTCTTGGGCGTTGCGGTGGACGGTTTCGGCCAGCGCGCGCTTGTCGCCGCGGTGCGGCACCCGCAGCGTGACCCGCGACCCGCGCAACCCCGACAGCCAGGTCGCCAATTCGTCGGTGTTGGGCGGTAATACCGGAACGAGAATCTGGCGCGGCACCGGATTCAGCGACTCGTCGGCCGCACCGTCAAGTTCGGCCTGTTCACCATAGAACTGCGTCAAGAACTGCTCGACCAGCTGCTCTTGCCCGGAATCCTCCGGCCCGCTGGACTTTTCGACAATCCAGCCGCGCTGGCCGCGCACTCGCCCGCCCCGGACATGGAACACCTGTACCGCGGCCTCAAGCTCATCGTCGGAGAAGGCAACGACATCTGCGTCCGTGCCGTCACCGAACACCACCGCCTGCTTCTCCATGGCGCGCTTCATCGCGGAGATGTTGTCGCGCAGGCGAGCCGCCCTCTCGAAGTCCCACTGCTCGGCCGCCTCGTTCATTTGCCGTTCCATGTCACGCACGAGTCGGTCGGTCTTGCCGGCCAAGAAGTCGCAGAAGTCCAGCACGATCTGCCGGTGTTCTTCCGCGCTGACCCGACCGATGCACGGAGCCGAGCACTTGTCGATGTAGCCGAGCAGGCATGGCCGGTCGATCTGCTTGTGCCGCTTGAACACTCCGGCCGAGCAGGTGCGGGCCGGGAACACGCGGGTAAGCAGATCCAGCGTTTCGCGGATCGCCCAGGCATGTGAATACGGGCCGAAATACCGGACGCCCTTGCGTCGTGCCCCGCGGTACACCATCAGTCGCGGGAACTCCTCGTTGAGCGTGACCGCAAGCACCGGATACGACTTGTCGTCGCGGTAGCGGATGTTGAACCGGGGATCGAACTCCTTGATCCAGTTGTATTCCAGCTGCAGCGCCTCGACCTCGGTGTTGACGACCGTCCACTCGACGCTGCCCGCAGTGGTCACCATTTGGCGGGTCCGCGGCGGCAGGCTGGCCACGTCGGCGAAGTAAGACGTCAGCCTGCTGCGAAGGCTCTTGGCTTTGCCGACGTAGATGACCCGTCCGTGCGGATCCCGGAACCGGTAGACGCCCGGCTCGACCGGGATTGATCCGGGCGCGGGCCGGTACGTCGCTGGATCGGGCACCCATTCAGGTTACTGCCGGTGTTGCGGGGCTCCGATGAACTACCTTCGGATGAGTGCGGACCAGAGTCCCCGCCTTGCTGGCCGGTGTGGTGCTGATTGCTGCCGGATGCGGCGGCACCGAGGTCAGCACCCCAAAATCGGTGGGGCCCTGCGAGATCGTCCCGAACGGAACCTCGGCGCCCAAGACGTCGGCGTCGCCTGCCACCGCGTCTGTCACCCCCTCCCGCAATATCTCCACCAATCCTGAGGTGGCCACCGGGTACCGCAAGGACATGACCGTCGTGCGGACCGGTCATTACGCGGCGGCCACCGCCAATCCATTGGCCAGCCAGGCGGCCTGCGCGGTGCTGCGCAACGGCGGAACCGCGGCCGACGCGCTGGTCGCCGCGCAGGCGGTGCTCGGGCTGGTGGAGCCGCAGTCCTCCGGTGTCGGCGGCGGCGGGTTCCTGCTGTACTACGACGCCCGGTCGGGCTCGGTGCAGGCCTACGACGGACGGGAGGTCGCACCGTCGGCGGCCACGGAGAACTACCTGCGCTGGATCTCGGACGCCGACCGCACTGAGCCGAAACCCGACGCCCGGGCATCCGGACGGTCGATCGGGGTGCCGGGCATCGTGCGTGCGCTGCAGGACGCGCACGACGAACACGGCAACACGGCGTGGCGCGATCTGTTCAAACCCGCCGTCGCGCTGGCCGACGGCGGGTTCGATATCAGCCCGCGGCTGGCGGCTGCGATCGCCGACGCGGCGCCGCGGCTGCGCGTCGACGCAGGCGCGGCCGGGTATTTCCTCAACCCGGACGGCAGCCCGAAGACAGCCGGCACCCGACTGACCAACCCGGCGTACTCAAAGACCCTGGGCGCCATCGCATCCGACGGCGCCAACGCCCTCTACACCGGCGACATCGCACGCGATATCGTCGCCGAGGCGACCGACACTTCCGCCGGCCGCACACCGAGCCTGATCACGCTCGAGGACCTGTCCGGCTACGCGGCGAAGAAGCGTGAACCAATCTGCACGCCGTACCGGGGCCGCGAGATCTGCGGCATGCCGCCGCCGTCGTCGGGCGGCATCGCGGTGGCCGCCGCGCTGGGCATCCTCGAGCACTTCCCGATGGGCGACTACAAGCCCACCGACGTCGACCTGAACGGCGGCCGCCCCGCCGTGATGGGCGTGCACCTGGTGTCGGAGGCCGAGCGGCTGGCGTACGCCGACCGAGACAAGTACGTCGCCGACACCGACTTCGTGCCGCTGCCCGCAGGCACCCCGAAGACGCTTCTGAACAGCGATTACCTGACCGGCCGCGCCGCCATGATCTCCACACAGCACGCCATGGGCACCGCCAAGCCCGGAGAATTCGGCGCGCCGCCCACGCCGGCGCCGCCAACCCCCGAACACGGCACCAGCCAGATCAGCATCGTCGACGCGCAGGGCAACGCCGCCGCGCTGACCACCACCGTCGAATCGGCGTTCGGCTCGTTCCACATGGTGGACGGGTTCATGTTGAACAACCAGCTGACCGACTTCGCCGCCGAACCGGTCGGCGCGGACGGCGCACCGGTAGCCAATCGGGTGCAGCCAGGGAAGCGGCCGCGCAGCACCATGTCTCCTACGCTGGTATTCGACCAGTCCAACTCGGGACGCGGCCCGCTCTACGCGGTGCTCGGCTCACCGGGCGGCGCGGTGATCATCCAATTCGTGGTGAAAACCCTTGTCGGCATGATGGATTGGGGCTTGAACCCGCAGCAGGCGGTGAGCATGGTCGACTTCGGGGCCACCAACTCACCGACAACCAATGTCGGCGGGGAACATCCGATCATCGACGTGTCCGACTACGGCGAGCACGACCCGTTGGTGCGCGGGCTGCGGGCGCTGGGACACCAGGTCGATCTCGCCGACCAGTCCAGCGGGTTGTCGGCGATTTCGCGCAGCAACCCCGGCTGGATGGGTGGCGCCGACCCGCGCCGCGAAGGCGTCGTGATGGGCGACCCGACATGAACAAACGCGTCGCCCGGCTGACCGAGGACGACTGGGCGTTGTTCGCCGACCTGCGGCTACAGGCGCTATCGGACGCGTTCGGCGTCGACGACGACCAATACCGGCGTGAGGCGCGGTTGACCGAAACCGAGTGGCGATACCGCATCAGCGACCACGCCCCGTTCGCCGCCTGGCTCTGCGGGCGTCCCGTCGGCATCATCGCCGCGCACCGGGAAGACGACCAAAACGTCTACTTGTATTCGCTGTGGCTCAATCCGGCGGTCCGCGGCCACGGACTGGCTCACGAGCTGGTGGCCGCCTCGCTGGACTGGGCCCGCGACCTGTCCGCCCGCACGGTGCATCTGCGGGTGGCCGCCGACAACGCGGCAGCGCGAAGCGTCTACGAAAGCTTCGGGTTCACCGCCGAACAGCAGGTCTACCACCGCGAACTGGTGATGTCACTGACCGTCGGCTGACGTCCGGTACCGCTGCACCAGAGCACGTGTCGCGTCCATCGCCTGCACCGCGCGCTCCTTGTCGACCGCCTGGATCGCCATCACCGGGACGTATTCGTCGTCCGGCAGCTCCACCCGCGCCCAGCGGGCTCCGCGCGGAAACGACACGTCGACGACCTGCGGCCACCGGATCAGCCTGTCCCCGAGAAGGTTTCGCACCGACACGCCGGCCTTTCCGACCCGCAACCGCGGCCGCGCGAACAGCAAGATCACGCCGGCCAGCACGATACCCAGCCCACCCATCGCAATCTGGTCGGAGGTCTGGAAATACACGCCGGTGGACCGGATTTTGAGCAGGAATCCGACCGAAATCAGGCCCGCGGCGACGATGAACGCGGCGGCGTAGGCGAAATACGGCGTCACGTGCGGCCGCACCTGCAGGTCCCAGTCCGAATCCGTGGTGGTCATGACCGCAGTTCGCGCAGCGTCACCGCGGTGGACAGCGCGGCCGCGGTGGCCTGGGCGCCCTTGTCCTCCGCCGACGACGGCAACCCGGCGCGGTCCAGCGCCTGCTCCTCGTTGTTCGTGGTCAGCACGCCGTTGGCGACCGGTGTGGCTTCATCCAGCGACACCCGGGTCAAGCCCTGGGTGACGGCATCGCAGACATAGTCGAAATGCGGTGTCTGGCCGCGGATCACAACACCGAGGGCGACGACGGCATCGTGATCGCGTGCCAATTCCTGTGCGACAACTGGGATCTCGATCGCACCCAACACTCTCACCACGGTCGGGTCGTGAATGCCGTAGTCGGCCGCTACCCGGCGTGCGTTGTCCAGCAACGCATCACAGATCTTGGTGTGCCAGGTGCTCGCGACGATGGCCAGCCGCAACCCGGACGCGTCGAGCACCGGCATGTCCGGTACGCCGGCGCCTCCGCTCATGGTCGGGCTTCGCCCTCGCTGTTCAAAGGGCACCGCCGAATTCACCGGGCAGGTGGGCCTCGTCGAAGTCGTCGAGGCCGGTCAGGTCGTGGCCCATCCGATCGCGCTTGGTGATCAGATAGCGGATGTTCTCGGAGTTGGCCCGCACCGGCAGCGGCACGCGTTCGATGATGTGCAGCCCGTACCCGTCGAGCCCGACCCGCTTGGCCGGATTGTTGGTCAGCAGCCGCATCGAGCGCACCCCAAGGTCGTAGAGGATCTGCGCGCCCAGGCCGTAATCGCGCGCGTCGGCCGGCAGCCCGAGCTTCAGGTTGGCGTCCACGGTGTCGTCGCCGGCGTCCTGTAGCTGATAGGCCTGCAGCTTGTGCATCAGCCCGATGCCGCGGCCCTCGTGGCCGCGCATGTACAGCACCACGCCCCGGCCCTCGCGGGCAACCATTGCCAACGCGGCGTCCAGCTGCGGCCCGCAGTCGCACCGGCGCGACCCGAACACGTCACCGGTGAGGCACTCGGAGTGCACGCGTACCAGCACGTCGTCGCCATTGCCGGGCGGTCCCGCGATGTCGCCGCGCACCAGCGCCACGTGCTCGACGTCGTCGTAGATGCTGGTGTATCCGACCGCCAGGAACTCGCCGTGCCGGGTGGGGATGCGGGCCTCGGCGATGCGCTGCACGTGTTTCTCGTGCTTGCGGCGGTACTCGATCAGGTCGGCGATCGCGATCAGCGCGAGCTTGTGCTCGTCGGCGAACACCCGCAGCTCCTCGGTGCGGGCCATCTCCCCTTCGTCCTTCTGGCTGACGATCTCGCAGATCGCGCCCGCCGGCCGCAGCCCGGCCAGCCGCGCCAGGTCGACGGCGGCTTCGGTGTGTCCGGGCCGGCGCAGCACGCCGCCGTCCTTGGCGCGCAGCGGCACCACGTGCCCGGGCCGGGTGAAGTCGTCGGCGACACTGTTCGCGTCGGCAAGCAGCCGCATCGTGGTAGCCCGATCGGAGGCCGAAATCCCGGTTCCGACACCGTTTTTGGCGTCCACAGTGACGGTGTAAGCGGTGCCGTGCTTGTCCTGGTTGACCGCGTACATCGGCAATAGGCCGAGCCGGTCGCAAATCGCGCCGTCCAGCGGCACACACAGATAACCGGAGGTGTAGCGCACCATGAAGGCCACCAGTTCGGGTGTGGCCATCTCGGCGGCGAAGATCAGGTCACCCTCGTTTTCGCGGTCCTCGTCATCGATGACGACCACCGGCCTGCCCGCCGCGATGTCGGCGACCGCGCGCTCGACGCTGTCCAACCTCGTCATCGGCGGTCACTCCTTCGACGGCAGTACGTCGCTGCCCTGTACATCGAGTATGAACCAGGCCGTCAGGCGTGCGCACAAACCGGCTACTGATGCGAACCGATCAGCCGTTCGACATATTTCGCGGATATCGCTCAGCAAGCGGTGTACGCCCACGTGTGGAACACTGGCAACGCGGCAAGCGAACCGACGCCACGATGGTCAACCAAGAGTGCGCCGTGTCTGATGTCACCGATCAGCAAAGTTGTCGGCGGCGCAGGTCGATGGGGCTGGCCGTCCGTTCACCACACTCCGACAAGTCGGCTCGGGGCCCCAGTCAACTTCAACGGCAGCGCCGTTGGCTCACCCTGTCCTCGCACAACAGGCCCGAGACCGCCGCCAGGTCGTTGCCTCCGCTACTACTTGTCACCGTCTAGCAATGTTGAATTCACCAAAATTGGGTACAAGGTTCCGGGCTGGCAACTACGTTTGGGCCCCGGAAAGGGGAGGGAAATACCTCCACACAGCAAATCTAGGAGGATGAGATCAGTGACACGACATGAGGTACGGACTGCGCGGCGCGCAAACATGACGAAGGTAGTGGGTCTGGCCGGGATGGCCGCGGCGGCGGCCACGCTGGCGATGACCGTCGGCGCGGGCACGGCGGGAGCGAGGCCGCCTCATCCCGGACCCAGCCCCCACGACAACAGCTCACCATCAGCCACCAGCTCACCTTCAGGCGCAACTGCACCACAGGCAGCGGCCAACGCAAGCCTAACGCCGAGCCAGATCTATAACCCCGGACCAGGCAGACTCGGTTTCGTGAACAACCCCGGGCCCATTGTGGTTCCGGCGAGCCCGACCGGCCCGCCCCTCATACACGTCCCCGGAGTCCAATTACCCGTTTGGTGGCAGGTCAACGGCACGCCAACACGGGCTCCGTTCTGATTCGTTCGCGGACGGGCTTTTCGGCACGGCCCACACACGCGCGGCGTGTGTGGGCCGTGTTCCATTTTCGGCAGGTGCGGGATGCTGCGGTGAACCGGCACCGGCGCGGTGCTAGGTAGACCTTGGCGTGAAACCGGTGCCAGGCGGGTTGCCCGCGCGCACCAGCCGCTCAACGTATTTGGCGATTACGTCGACCTCGAGGTTCACCGCGCCGCCCACCGGGACGCGCGAAAGCGTCGTATCGGACAAGGTGGTCGGGATCAACGACACCTCGAACCAGTCGTGGCCGGCATCGTCGCGGCCCAGACCCGACACCGTCAGGGAGACTCCGTCGACGGCGATCGAGCCTTTTTCGGCGACGTATCGCGCGAGATCGGCCGACAGCGCGATCCGCACCACTTCCCAGTGCTGCGACGGAGTGCGCGAAATCACTTCTCCGGTCCCGTCGACGTGGCCCTGCACGATGTGGCCACCGAGCCGGCTGCCGGGCGTGACCGCCCGCTCCAGGTTCACCTCGGGCCGCCGGTCGATGTCGCGCAGCGTGGAGCGGTTTAACGTCTCGGCCATGACGTCGGTGGTGAACTGGCCGACCGGCAGCACATCGACCACTGTCAGGCACACGCCGTTGACCGCGATCGAGTCGCCGGGCGAGGCATCACTGGTTACCAGTGGGCCGCTGATTCGCAGCCGCACCGCGTCGGGCAACTGCGTCTTCTCCATCACGCGGCCGACCTCTTCAACGATGCCCGTGAACATTTCACAACGTTAAACCTCGGTTGCGCCTGCGCGTCGCGTCATGTGCGCGTCATCGGTGCGGCGGCGATTCGTCAGATCGAACCTCTACGATGCAACCCATGCAGACGCGCCGCCGACTCTTCGCCGTCGTCCTCGCCACCATCGCCCTCTGCACCGTCTTCACCGTCCCGCTCGCCGGGTGCTCCTCGAACAAGCAGTCAAGCGCGCCGCTGCCGGACGCCGCGACGCTGCTCAAGGAGTCGAGTGCGACCACCCGCAATCTCACCAGCGTGCACCTGGAGATCAAGGTCAACGGCAATCTGCCCACATTGCCCGTGCACACCTTGTCCGGCGACCTGACCAACACCCCCGCGGTGGCCGCGAAGGGCAAGGCGAACCTCAGCGTGCTCGGCCAGACCATCGATGCCGACTTCGTCGTCGTCGACACGAAGCTCTACGCCGCGCTGACGCCGAACAAGTGGTCCGATTTCGGGCCGGCGGCCGAGATCTACGACCCGTCGGTAATCCTCGATCCGGACCGGGGCCTGGCCAATCTGCTGGCCAACTTCAGCGATCCGAAGGCCGACGGTCGCGAAACCGTCAACGGCGTGCAGACGGTGCGGGTCAAGGGCACCATCAGCGCCGATGCGATCAGCGCGATCGTGCCGAACGTGACCAACCCGGTGCCCGGCACGGCGTGGATCCGCGAGGACGGCAACCACGAACTGGTGAAGGCGTCGGCGGAGATCAGTCCGGGCAACAGCATCGACCTGACGCTGTCGGATTGGAACAAGCCGGTCACCGTGACCAAACCAATCGTGTGATGGGCAATCACCGCGTCGCCCCGGTCAAATCGGGGACCAGCCGCCAGATCGCGATCGGCGCGGGCGCGCTCGCCGTCCTGCTGGGCGCCCTGGACACCTACGTCGTGGTCACGATCATGACCGACATCATGCGCGACGTACACATCCCGATCAACAAGATCCAGCAGGTCACGCCGATCGTGACCGGATATCTGCTCGGCTACATCGCCGCGATGCCGCTGCTGGGCCGCGCGTCCGACCGGTTCGGCCGCAAGCTGCTGCTGCAGGCCAGCCTGGCCGTCTTCGCGGCCGGCTCCGTCGTCACCGCGCTGTCCAACGACCTGACGATGCTGGTGGTCGGCCGCGTCATCCAGGGCACCGCGAGCGGTGCGCTGCTGCCCGTGACGCTGGCGCTGGCGGCCGACCTGTGGTCGCAGCACAACCGGGCCGCGGTGCTGGGCGGCATCGGCGCGGCCCAGGAGCTGGGCAGCGTGCTGGGCCCCCTCTACGGCATCTTCATCGTGTGGCTGCTGCACACATGGCGCGACGTGTTCTGGATCAACGTCCCGCTGACCGCGATCGCGATGGTGCTGATCCACTTCAGCCTGCCGTCCAGGCAGAAGGGTGACGGGCCGCCGGAGCGGGTCGACGTGGTCGGTGGCGTGCTGCTGGCCATCGCGCTGGGTCTGGCGGTGGTCGGGCTGTACAACCCCGCGCCGGACGGCAAGCACGTGCTGCCGAGCTGGGGTTTGCCGGTGCTGGCCGGCGCGCTGGCCGCCGCCATCGCATTCGCGCTGTGGGAGCGGTTCGCCCGAACCCGGCTGATCGAGCCTGCCGGCGTGCACGTCCGGCCATTCCTGTGCGCGCTGGGCGCATCGGTGGCCGCGGGCGCGGCGCTGATGGTCACACTGGTCGACGTCGAGCTGTTCGGTCAGGGCGTGCTGGCAAAGGACCAGAACGAAGCGGCTGCGCTACTGCTGCGCTTTCTGATCGCGTTGCCGATCGGCGCGCTGATCGGCGGCTGGATCGCCACCAAGATCGGCGACCGGACGGTCGCATGCATCGGTCTGCTGATCGCATCCGGCGGTTACTGGCTGATCTCCCACTGGACGACCGGCCTGCTCACGGCGCGGCACGACCTCGGCGTCTTCACCCTGCCGGCGTTGGACACCGACCTGGCGGTGGCCGGGTTGGGCCTCGGGCTGGTGATCGGACCGCTCACGTCGGCGACGCTGCGGGTGGTGCCCGCGGCTCAGCACGGCATCGCCTCGGCGGCCGTCGTGGTGGCCCGAATGATCGGCATGCTGGTCGGCATCGCCGCGCTCTCCGCATGGGGCCTGTACCGGTTCAATCAGATCCTGGCCACCAAGCAGGCCAGTATCCCGTCGGATGCCAGCCTCATTGAGCGGGTGGCCGCTCAAGCCCATCTGTACCGCGACGCTTACGCGGCGCAATACGGCGAAATCTTCAAGATCACGACGATTGTCTGCGTGCTCGGCGCGATTGCCGGGTTGTTCATCGGCAGTCGCCGCGAACACGCCGACGAACCCGAAGTCGCGATCGACGGGGACGACACGTCCACGCAGCGGATCGACGCGCCGACAGAGGCGTTCGACGCGCCAACCCGGATGATCGACGCGCCGACGCGGGCGATGTCAGCGCGAGATCCCGATCAGACCATCCGCATCCAGCGTCGGCCGCCGGGCCGCCCGGGCTCGGGCTAGCGGAGCGACGCTGTGCCTGCGCGCAACTAGGTTGCCTTCGGCGCCCGGCGGGTAACCCGTGACGAGTCAACGATTCGGAACGGAGGTGTTCATGACTTCGCAACTCGACGGCAAGCGAATCGCGTTCCTGGTCGCGCCCGAGGGTGTCGAGCAGGTTGAGCTGACCGAGCCGTGGAAGGCAGTCGAGCAGGCCGGCGGCTCGCCCGAGCTCATCTCGACCGAGGTCGGCAAGGTGCAGGCGTTCAACCACCTCACTGCGGCCGACACTTTCGAAGCGACGAAGGCGGCCGAGAATTGCCGCGCAACCGAATACGCCGGTTTGGTGCTGCCCGGCGGCGTCGCAAACCCGGACATGCTGCGCACCCACAAGCCGGCGGTCGACTTCGTGAAGGGCTTCTTCGATGAGGGCCTGCCGGTCGCGGTGATCTGCCACGGCCCGTGGACGATCGTCGAGGCCGACGCGGTGCGCGGCCGCACGATCACGTCGTGGCCCAGCGTGCAGACCGATATCCGCAACGCGGGCGGCAACTGGGTGGACGAGGAAGTGGTGGTCGACGAGCGGCGCGGCAACACGCTGATCTCCAGCCGCAAGCCCGACGACCTGCCGGCGTTCTGCGGCAAGCTGGTCGAGGCGTTTGCGCAGCGCAAGTCGTAGGCAAACCCGCTTCGGGAACGAGCGATTCCTCGCCCAGGGGTAACGCTCGACGGCGTTGTTGCACACTCGACGCCGTTGTTGCGCGCTCGATTCCCGGCTACTCCGGCACCAGGCTCAGCAGCACGTCGGCGCCGATCGTCTCCACGCCGTCGAAGCGCCACCGCCACGCCTTCGCGATCGTGGGCACGCCGACGTCGTCGACCGCAGTTATCGGGCCGCCCAACATGATTGGTGCAATGTAGGCGAGGATCCGATCGACCGCTCCGGCCCGCAGGAAGGCACCCGCCAGCGTCGGTCCGCCCTCCAGCAGCACGTCGGTGCGCTCCGCCAGCGACTTGATCACCTCTTGCGGGTCGTGGGTACGGATGATCATCGTGCGCGAATCGTCATTCAAAACCCTTGCGTCCGCTGAGATTTCCCGCTCACCGACCACGACGCGCAGCGGCTGGCGATCGGCGAGGGTGCCGTCCGGCAGCCGGGCGGTCAGCGCTGGGTCGTCGGCCAACACCGTGCCGGTGCCGACGACGATCGCATCCGCCATGGCGCGGCGGCGATGCACGTCGGCGCGGGCCGCGTCGCTGGTGATCCACTGGCTGCTGCCGTCGGCGGCGGCGCTGCGACCGTCGATGCTGGCGGCGTATTTCCACGTGACGTGCGGCAAGCCGGTGCGCTGCTTGTGTAACCACTCGCGCAGCGTGCCGGCCGCTACGTCGTCGGCTTGCACGCCGCCGATCACCTGCACGCCGGAGTCGGCCAGCCGCGTCGCTCCCCCGGCCGCGACCGGGGTCGGATCGGCCACCGCGTACACCACCGTCGAAACCCCCGCCGCCAGCAGTGCATTCACGCACGGCGGGGTCTTCCCGTAGTGGTTGCACGGTTCGAGCGTCACGACCGCGGTGCCGCCTCGAGCGAGCTCCCCGGCACGGCGCAGCGCCACCACCTCGGCGTGCGGGCCGCCGGCCGGTTCGGTGCCGCCGACGCCGACGACCTCGGCGCCGCGATCGAGAATGACCGCGCCGACCGGTGGATTCGGGTACGTGCCTCCCTTGACCCGTTCGCCCTGCTCCATCGCCAGCCGCATCGCGGCGTCGTGGTTCACAACCGCAGATGGCTTGACGCCGCGGCGGCCTGGTGCCGCAACGCCTCCACCGCGGCCGCCGGGTCCTGGGCGCTGTAGACGGCCGACCCGGCGACGAAGCAATCCACCCCGGCCTCGGCGGCCTCCTCGATGGTGTCCTGGTTGATGCCGCCGTCGATCTCGACCAGCACGGTCAGCTCGCCGGCGTCGACGAGCCTGCGCGCGGTGCCGACCTTGACCAGTACCTCGGGGATGAAATTCTGACCGCCGAAGCCCGGCTCGACCGACATGATCAGCAGCGTGTCGAACTCGCGCAGGATCTCCAGGTACGGCTCCAGCGGCGTGCCGGGTTTGACGGAGAGTCCGGCCTTCGCGCCGGCCGCGCGGATGTCGCGCGCCACGCCGACGGGGTTCTTCGTGGCCTCGGCGTGGAACGTGACGTTGTAGGCACCGGCCTCGGCGTAGGGCGGTGCCCAGCGGTCGGGGTTGTCGATCATCAGGTGGCAGTCCACCGGGATGTCGGTGTGGGTGAGCAGAGCCTCGACGACCGGCAGCCCGATGGTCAGGTTCGGCACGAAGTGGTTGTCCATCACATCGACGTGCAGCCAGTCGGCGCCGGTGACCGCGGCGGCCTCGTCGGCCAGCCTGGCGAAGTCGGCGGCCAGGATCGACGGCGCGATCAGCGGAGGCGGCATGGCCTCAATGTACTTAGCGCGTGGGCGTCCCGCGCAAGCCCGGCCACCGTCAACCGGGCGTTCGTCGCTGCAGCGCCGCCGCGAACATCGCCTCGGTGCCGTGCCGGTGCGGCCACAGCTGCACGTGCGGGCCGTCGCCGAGATCGGGCACCGGGTCGAACAGCGGCCGGGTGTCCAGCGCGCGCACCGGGTGGCGGCGCAGCGCGTCGGCGACCACTCCGACGGTTTCGGCCAGATGCGGCGAGCACGTCGCGTACAGCACGACCCCACCGGGGCGGGTCAACCGGATGGCCGAGGCCAGCAGCTCGCGCTGCAGCTTGGCCAGCGCAGGCACGTCGCCGGGCCGACGGCGCCAGCGCGCTTCGGGACGCCGCCTCAGCGCCCCGAGCCCGGTGCACGGCGCGTCGACGAGCACGCGGTCGAAGCCCGGGTCCAGCCCGGGGTCGCGGCCGTCGACCCGCAGCACCTCGACGGGCAGCCCGCGGGTGTTCTGCTGCACCAGATCGGCGCGGTGCGGCGCGGGCTCGATCGCGGTAACCGACCCGCCCACCGGCACCAGGGCCGCCAGCAGCGCGGTCTTGCCGCCGGGGCCTGCGCAGAGATCCAACCAGCGCCCGTTGTCCGGGCCGTCGATGTCGGCCAGCGCCACCGCGCGGGCCACCAGCTGGCTGCCTTCGTCCTGCACCAGCGCGTCGCCTTCGCGAACCGGCTTCAGCCGGCCGGGATCACCGCCGGGCAGATACACGGCATGCGGCGAAAACCGGCCGGCGGTGCCGTGCACCGCGTCGGCGAGCTGGTCGGCGGTCAGCGTGCCGGGCCGGGCGGCCAAGTGCACCAGCGGGCGCTCGTCGTCGCTGGCCAGCAGCGCGTCAAGTTCCCCGGCCCGCGCACCGAGCGCGTCGGCGAACGCCTGAGCGATCCAGCGCGGGTGTGAATGCACGAAGGCGGTGTGGCCCACGGGATCGGCTTCGGCGTCGGGGGCCAATTCGGCGACCCATGAGTCTTCGTCTTTGGACGCGATGGCGCGCAGCACGGCGTTGACGAAACCGGCTCGGGCGGAATCGAATTCGATGCCCGCTTGCTCGACGGTCGTCGACACCGCGGCGTGCGCGCCGACCCGGGTGCGCAACAGCTGGTACGCGCCGAGGCGGAGCAGGTCGAGGAGCACGGGGTTGATGTCCTCGGGCGGCCGGTCGGCCGCCCGCCCGATGATCGCGTCGAGCAGTCCGCGGGTGCGGCAGGTGCCGTAGGCCAGTTCGGTCGCGAACGCGGCGTCGCGGCCGGTGATCGCGCGCTCACGCAGCAGCGCCGGCAGCGCGAGGTTCGCGTACGCATCACGTTCGTCGACCGCGCGCAGCACGTCGAACGCCGCGCGGCGCGCCGGGTCAAGCGGTCGTCGACGCGGCGGTCGGCCGGCGCTCTTGGCGGGCGGTTTGGTCATGACGCGCGTGCGGACGAGTCGAGGCGGGCGCCGCGGGCCCAATCGGCCGCGGGCATCGGCTTGCGACCCGGCGGCTGGACCTGGCCCAGCAACACCGGCGCCGACCCGGTGCCGACCCGCACCTCGCGGCGGTCCACCCGCAACTGACCGGCCGGCAGCGGCTCGCCGTCACCGTCGACCGTGACGGGGCCGATCTTGATTCGCGCGTCGCCGATCAGCGTCCAGGCGCCCGGATTGGGCGTCACCGCGCGGATGCGCCGCTCGACGGCCGGCGCCGGCAGGTCCCAGCGGATGCGGGCGTCCTCGACGGTGACCTTGGGTGCGACGCTGACCCCGTCCGGCGGCTGCGGCACCGGCACCAGCGTGTCGTCGGCGATGCCGTCGAGCGTCGACTCCAGCAGTGCCGCACCGGAGCTCGACAGCCGCTGCAGCAGGTCGCCCGCGGTGTCGTCGGGCCGGATCGTTTCGGTGACGACGCCGTAGACGGGTCCGCTGTCCAGGCTCGGCTCGATGCGGAAGGTGGTCGCACCGGTGACCTCGTCGCCCGCGGCGATGGCCGCCTGCACCGGCGCCGCGCCGCGCCACGCGGGCAGCAGCGAGAAATGCAGGTTCACCCAGCCGTGCTCGGGTATGGCCAGTAGGCGCTTACCCAGCAGTGCGCCGTAAGCCACCACCGGGCAGCAGTCGGGCGCCAATTCGGCTAGCGCGGCGACGAATTCGTCGGAGTTCGGGCGGGCCGGCTTGAGCACCGGGATCGCGTGTTCGTCGGCCAGCCGGGCCACCGGCGACGGCGTTGGCTTGCCGCGCCGGCCGGACACCGCGTCCGGACGCGTCAGCACCGCGATCACGTCATGGCGCGGGGACGCGATCAGCCGCCGCAACGCCGGCAGCGCTGGTTCGGGGGTGCCGGCGAAGACGAGACGCACGGTTGCAGTCTAGGGAGCGGCCGCCGCCGGGTCGCCGCCGCTGGATTCCCCGGTGAACACCAGCGGCCGGCAAAAGCCAATCACGCTGAACATCAACAAGATCGACCGCCGCAGCGATTCGAGTGAACCGGCTGATGACTTCGGCGACTGGGGGCTATCCGATCGGCCAGGGCAGCCACGGCGACCTGCCGGAGAAGCGGCCGGGGCCGGGGCCGTAACCGGGTCCGTAGCCGGGGCCGGAAGGTCCCGGCCCGTAGGATCCCGGCCCGTAAGGTCCGTACGGCGACTGTTGCGGCGGGTCCCACCGCGGGTCGTATCCGCGAACGGGCTGCCGACTGCCCGGTCCGGGACCGAACCCGATGAACGGCGGGGCGCCGAGGACCGGCCCCGACGGCGCCGGATCGGCCGGGTAGTACGGGGCAGATGCGCCCGGCGGATAGTACGGCGCGGCCGGAGCGGGGGTCGGCGGTAGTGCGGTCGGAATCGGGGCGGGCGGCGAGGCCTCCGGAAGTGGCGCGGGCGGCGATGCCTCGGCGGCCGGTGCCGGCGGGGCCGCGGCCGGTGCCGGCGCAACGGCGGCTTGCTTCGGTGCGGGAGCCTGGGCCACCACCGTGCGCGGGGCGGCTTG
>NZ_DASQVQ010000108.1:0-18147 GCF_035640695.1 Mycobacterium sp. | reverse complement strand
TCGGCGGCCTTGGCGGCCCGCATCAGCGCGTCACACAGGTCGCGCAGTTCGCCGGCGTCGGCGCCCTCGTCGACGGCCGTGGCAACGTCTTCGGCGGCGCAACGGAGCTGGTAGACGCGGTCTGACAGCTCGGCGGCCGCGTCGGCCGACAACACCACCGAGTCGGCCGGCAGTGTGGTGCCCTTGACGGTCGCACGTTGTTCGTAGGCGCGCTGCCGGCAGGACTGTCTGCAGTATTGGCGGCGCCGGCCCATGCCGGCGTCGTCGACTTGCCGCCCGCACCAGCGGCACGGCTGTGGTCGTATGCGGCGCGCCACGGCAGACGACTCTAGCCCGGACCCGCCACCAAGCCCGGTATCATCGCATGCGCGTCGCGTTGTTCCAGGGAACTGCCAGCGCCTGTTTTGCGTTGCTTTATCTGGACGGAATTGCACTTAGGAGTTGTTGACGATGGCTGATCGCGTCTTGAGGGGCAGTCGCCTCGGAGCCGTGAGCTACGAGACCGACCGCAACCACGACCTGGCGCCGCGTCAAATCGCGCGGTACCGCACCGAGAACGGCGAGGAGTTCGACGTGCCGTTCGCCGACGACGCGGAGATTCCGGGGACCTGGCTGTGCCGCAACGGCATGGAGGGCGTGCTGATTGAGGGCGACCTGCCCGAGCCGAAGAAGCTCAAGCCGCCGCGCACGCACTGGGACATGCTGCTGGAGCGCCGCTCCGTCGAGGAACTCGAAGACCTGCTCAAGGAGCGCCTCGAGATCATCAAGCAGCGCCGCCGCGGTAGTTAGCGCCGCTCGGCCGGCACCACCCCACGGGCTCGGTCGAGGCGCCCGCGGATCCCCCACTGCGCGACCTTGACGACGGCTTCGCGGATGTTGGACCCGCTCATCTTCGAGACGCCCACCTCGCGTTCCACGAACGTGATCGGCACCTCGACGACGACGAAACCGTTGTTGATCGCGCGCCAGGTCAGATCGATCTGAAAGCAGTACCCCCTGGACGCCACCACCTCGAGCTCGATCTTCTCCAGCACCTCGCGGCGGTACGCGCGATAGCCGGCGGTGATGTCGTTGACGTTCACCCCGAGCAGCGCCCGCGAGTACAGGTTCGCGGTGCGCGACAGCGCCAGCCGCCGCCACGGCCAGTTGCGCACCTCGCCGCCGGGCACGTAGCGCGAACCGATCGCGAGGTCGGCACCCGCGTCGACGGCGTCGAGCAACCGGTACAACTGCTCGGGCGCGTGGCTGCCGTCGGCGTCCATCTCGACGAGCACGCAGTATTGCCTGTTCAAGCCCCAGGCGAAACCGGCCAGGTAGGCCGCGCCGAGGCCATCCTTGGCGCTGCGGTGCATGACGTGCATGCGGTCGGGGTCGGCCAGCGCCAACTCGTCGGCCAGCTCACCGGTGCCGTCGGGGCTGCTGTCGTCGACGACGAGGATGTGCACGTCCGGTCGCGCACGGTGCAGCCGCTCGACGATTAGCGGCAGGTTCTCCCGCTCGTTATAGGTCGGAATGATGGCCAGCGTGCGCTGACTCGGCCGTCCGCCGGGTCGGCCTGGGTTATCCCCCGGTCGCTTCGCTCCTGCCCCAGGGACGGTCATGTGGCTCCTTTGCTCTTGTCGCCAGGCCGCAGCCGACGCATGAACCATCCATTCTGCAATATCGCCGCGAGCAGGGCCGCGCCGCCGATGGCGATCAGCACCGCCTGCACGATCGGGCCCCAGCGGGTGGCGGGGGTCAGATCGGTCTTCAGTCGGATCTGTTTGTCCAGGTAGGCAGGCTCGAAGAAGCTGGTGCGAGCGAGTTCACGGCCATCGGGTGCGATCACCGCGCTGATACCTGTGGTGCCGGCGACGACTACGTAGCGATCGTGTTCGACGGCGCGTTCCCTGCCGAAGGCCAGCTGCTGCTCGCTCATCGACTCGTTGAACGTGGCATTGTTGGCCGGCACGGCCAGCAGCTGAGCGCCGTTGAGCACCGATTTCCGGGCGGCCCGGTCGAAGATGACCTCCCAACAGGTGGTGACGCCGACCGGCACTCCGGCGGCGTGCACAACGCCGGTGCCGCGGCCCGGGACGAAGTAACCTGCCAGGTCGGCGTACCGGGACAGATGCCGGAAGAATCCGCGCCACGGCAGGTACTCGCCGAATGGCTGCACGATCTGCTTGTCGTGTCGTTCACCGGGGCCGCTGACCGGGTCCCAGACGATCACCGTGTTCGTCGACACCGGGTTGTCGGGCGTCGCCTCGGGACGCGACAGCACCCCGCCGACGAGAATCGGCGCGCCGATCGCCTGCGCCGCGACCTTGATCTGCCGGGCCGCGTCGTCGTTGGCCAGCGGATCGATGTCAGACGAGTTTTCCGGCCAGATCACGAACTGCGGCTGCATGGCGTGCCCCGCACGAACCTCGTGGGCGAGTTCGATGGTCTCGTGCACATGGTTGTCCAACACGGCGCGGCGCTGGGCGTTGAAGTCCAGGCCCAGTCGAGGCACGTTGCCCTGCACCGCGGCCACCGTCACGGTCGGGTCATTGCCCGCCCCGGCGCCGGAATGCCGGACGCTCGGCCAGATCGCCGCCGTGCCGAACAACACCAGGCAGATGCAGATGCCGGGCACCACTACTTCCGGCGCTTCGGAGTCCGCGCGATCCTCGGTGTCGTCGCGCCGCCACCATCGGTGCACCTCGACCGCGATCGCGGTGATGCTGAACCCGGTGAGCACGACGGCGAACGACAGCAGCGCGACACCGCCGATCCGGGCGATCGCCACCAGCGGGCCGTCGGTTTGCCCGAAACCGGCGACGCCCCACGGGAATCCACCGAATGGCAACGTGCACTTGAGCCATTCTTGGGCCACCCACAGGCCGGCGAACCACAACGGCCAGCCGGGCAGTGGCCGCACAGCCACGGCGACGACGCCGAACAGGCCGGGAAACACCGCGCAGACCACCGACAGCACCAGCCACGGGATTATGCCGACCAGCCCGCTGATCCACGGCAGCAGCGGGATGTAGAACACCAGCCCGAACAGAAAGCCGTAACCGAAGCCGCCCACCAGCTTGGTGGCCTCGCGGGTCAGAACCCAGGCGAAAAGCGCGAACGCGACGATCGCGGCGTACCACCAGCCGAACGGCGGGAAGCTGGTGCACAACAACAAACCCGCGGCGATGGTGACCGAAAGCCTCGCCAGCCGAGGCGTCAGTGCTGCGGCAGCCACCGCGCCCGCGCGACGGACCCACGGGGGAATCGTTGGGCCCGCCGCGGGTTTGGGACCGTCCTCCTCGTTGGCCTGCACAGGTATCGCCTGGGTGTCGTCGCCGGTGGCGGCGGATTCGGCGGCCGTCTCGTGACTGGTGAAGTGGCGCCCGTGCCGTTCTTCGCGCTGATCGCTGTGCCTGGCGTGGCGGCCGACCCGCCGGGTCTCGTCCAGCTCAGCCATGAACGACCTTGCCGCGGTGCACCGTTCGCAGGCAGCGCGGCAGCGGGTCGCCGGGTCCGAGCCGAGGCAGCGCGGGTACCCGTGATCGCGGATCGGTCGACCACCGCTGCACGGCATCGCGAGGGGCGCCGACCTCCAATCCGGCTGCATCCCACACGGCGTAGGACGCGGGCGCTCCGGGCACCAGCGTCCCGGTCACGCCGTCACGCGTGCCGCCCGCGCGCCACGCCCCGCGCGTCGCGGCGGCGAACGCCGCCCGGACCGACACCGCGCTTCCTTCGGTGCGGTGGGTTGCCGCCGCCCGCACCGTCTCCCAGGGATTCATGCCCGTCACGGGGCTGTCGGAACCGAAGGCGAGGGGCACGCCTTCGGATGCTAACAGCGCCAGCGGGTTGAGCCGCCTGGCCCGTTCGGCCCCGAGCCGCCGGGCGTACATGCCGGTCTCACCGCCCCATGACGCGTCGAAATTCGGTTGCACGCTTGCGATCACGCCCCAGGCACCCAGCCGTGCGGCCTGGCCGGGACTCACCATCTCCAGGTGCTCCAGCCGGTGTCCGCAGCGCGCCACCGAGGCCACGCCGCGCCGGTCGACAACGCGGGCGAACGCGTCGACTGCGGCGCTGACCGCCGCGTCGCCGATTACATGGAACCCGGCCGCAACCCCGGCTTCGGTGCACGCGTCGACGTGCGCGGTGATGGCGTCGGGATCGAGGTACGAGTTGCCGCATGTGTCCGGCGCGTCGGCGTACGGTTCGCGCAGCCACGCGGTGTGCGAACCGAGCGCGCCGTCGACGAACAGATCGCCGGCCAGGCCGTGCGCCCCGGTCTCGGCGACCAGTTCGCGCGCATGCGCGGCGCCGGCCACCGCCTCACCCCAGTAGCCGACGATTTCGACGCCGTGATCGTTGTTGCGCAGCTCACGCCAGTCGTCGAGTCCGCCGATGTTCGGGCCGGCGCACTCGTGCACGGCGACGATGCCCATCGCCGCGGCCGCATCCAAGGCCGCCGTCTGCGCCCGCGCGCGCTGTCGGTGGGTAAGCAGGTCGAGGGCGACGCCGCGCACCATGTGGTGGGCGTCGGCGGTGAGCGGCCGCTGTCCGCTGTGGCCGGTCGCGTTCGGCAATTCGGGGACACCGGCGCGAAGCGCGGTGGATGCCGCCGCGGAGTGAACGTCCACCCGGGCCAGGTAGGCGGGCCGGTCGCCGACTACGGCGTCGACGTCGGCTGTGGTGGGAGGTGTCGGCTCGGGCCAGCCGGACTCATCCCAGCCGTGGCCCCAGATGGGGCCGTCGCGCTGCCCGCGCGCGTAGTCGCCGATCAGCCGCAGGCAATGCTGCAGGGAGGTCGCCGGCCGCAGATCGAGGCCGGACAGCAGCAGGCCGGTCGCGGTGACGTGAACGTGGGTGTCGACGAAGCCGGGCGCGACAAACGCGCCGTCGAGGTCGACGATCTCGGCGTCGGGGAACTGGGATCGCCCGATGTCGTCGCTGCCCAGCCACGCGATGACGCCGTCGCGGACGGCCATCGCGGTGGCGTCGGGGTTGGCGGGGCTGTGCACCCGGCCGTTGAGCAGCAGCGTCGTCAACGCGATCAGTCAGGATGACGTGGAAGCCGCGGCGGCTCGGTGGTTGGCGGCACGTCGGCGACGTCGATCACCTCGCCGTCGATGTAGTCGCGGCGCGCGGCGGCGTAGCGGCCGGCACCCGCGGTCGCGACGGTGAGGAACGGTGCACGTCGGGCGGCCAGCACGGTGAACACCGGCCGGGCGACGGCGCGGGTCGGCAGCAGCAGCAGCATTCCCAGCACGGTAGAGGCCAACCCCGGGACGACGACGAGGACGGTGCCGAGCGCGACCAGCACGCTGTCGGTGATCGCGCGTTCCGGTTTGTCGAACCCTGCCCGCAGCCGGCGCACGTGACGCCGGATCTGCGGGCCGGCCAACGCCACACCCAGCACGAACGTGCCGAGCAGTAGCAGGACGGTCCAGCCGAACCCGATCGTCGACGCCAACGCGAGGACGACCGCCAACTCAATCACGGCGTAAATGAGGAACAGCCGCACCACCATGTGATGGCAACGAGCCGGCGGGCGCCTGGGTTCCGCGCGGCGTTACGACTTGGCCCGTCGGCCAAGGATGCGGCCATGCTCACGCCGCCTTCAATTCGAGGCCGATGTTTTTCGTCGCGCCCCCGCGCAGCTTGCTGAACAAGTTGAACACCTTGCCGACGACCCCGTAGCGCTTGCCGATCGCGCGGTAGACGTTGTCGTTCTCGGACGTGTCGAGAATGGTCGCGGTGGCGTCGACCGCTTCGCTCTTCGGCTTGCCGCGGGCGTCGCACGCCGCGAGCGTGACACGCGGCGTTTTGCGGATCCGCTTGACCTTCCACGAGTCGGCCTCGGTGATGACCAGCAGCCGGTCGCCATCGGGCGCCGCCCAGATCGGCGTCGGCTTGGGCCGGCCGTCCTTGGTGAAGGTGGTCAGCAGAATGAACCTGGCATTCGCTACGTCGGCGAAGGTGGCAGTCACGCCGATAATCTAGCCTTCCAGATGGCCCTCGGCTTCCAGCAGCGCCCGGCGCAGCCCGGTCACCGTTTCGGCCTGCGGGTCGGCCCACATCCCGCGGCCGATGGCCTCCAGCAGCCGCTCGACCATCCCGTGCAGCGCCCACGGATTGGACTCGGTCATGAACTTGCGGTTCGCGTCGTCGAACAGGTACCGCTCGGTGAGCTGTTCGTACATCCAGTCGGCCATCACGCCCGCGGTGGCGTCGTAGCCGAACAGATAGTCGACGGTGGCGGCCATCTCGAAGGCGCCCTTGTAGCCGTGCCGGCGCATCGCGGCCATCCAGCGCGGATTGACCACGCGGGCCCGAAACACCCGGGTGGTTTCCTCCGACAGGCCGCGTGTGCGCACCGCGTCGGGACGGGTGGTGTCGCCGATATAGGCGGCCGGGTCACGCCCGGTCAGCGCTCGCACGGTCGCCACCATGCCGCCGTGGTATTGGAAGTAATCGTCGGAGTCGGCGATGTCGTGCTCGCGGGTGTCGACGTTCTTGGCGGCCACCGCGATCCGTCGATATTGGCGGTTCATGTCGTCGCTGGCGGCCCGGCCGTCGAGATCTCGACCGTACGCGAAGCCGCCCCATGCGGCGTAGACCCGGGCCAGATCGGCGTCGTCGCGCCAGTTGCGGCTGTCGATCAGCTGCAGCAGCCCGGCACCATACGTGCCCGGCTTGGAGCCGAAAATTCTTGTGGTGGCGCGTCTTTCGTCGCCGTGTTCGACGAGGTCGGCCTGGGCGTGTGCGCGGACGAAGTTCACGTCGGCGGGTTCATCGAGTCCGGCGACCAGCCGCACGGCGTCGTCGAGCATCGCGACCGCGTGCGGAAACGCGTCGCGGAAGAAGCCCGAGATCCGCACCGTCACGTCGATGCGCGGCCTGCCGAGCTCATCCGCCCCGACGGGTTCGAGGCTGGCGACTCGCCGTGACGCGTCGTCCCACACCGGCCGAACGCCGAGCAGCGCAAGCACTTCGGCGATGTCGTCGCCGGCGGTGCGCATCGCGGAGGTCCCCCACACCGACAGTCCGACCGATTCCGGCCACTGCCCGTGGTCGTGGCGATAGCGAGCCAGCAGCGAATCGGCCATCGCCACCCCGGTCTCCCAGGCCAGCCGCGACGGCACCGCCCTCGGGTCGACGGCATAGAAGTTGCGCCCGGTCGGCAGCACGTTGACCAGTCCGCGCAGCGGCGAGCCGGACGGCCCGGCGGCGATGAACCTGCCGTCCAGCGCGCGCAGCACCTGAGCGATCTCGGCGGTCGTACCGGCCAGGCGCGGCACCACTTCGGTCGCCGCGAACCGCAGGATCGTGGCAACCTCGGCGTCGGCCGTGAGTTCGTCCGCGACGGCCGGATTCCACATCCTTTCTTGCAGCGCCGCAAGGAGTTTGCGTGCTTCGGCGTCGACGGCATCGACGGCGCTGCGATCGTCGGAGCCGTCCTCGGCCAGGCCAAGGGCCTCTCGCAGACCGGGAACGGCCTGTTGTCCCGCCCACAGCTGACGTGCCCGCAGGATCGCCAGCACCAGATCGAGTTGCTGCTCCCCCTGCGGGGCGCGGCCGAGCACGTGCAGGCCGTCGCGGATCTGGACGTCCTTGATTTCGCACAGCCAGCCGTCGACGTGCAGCAGCACCTCGTCGAATGTGTCGTCGGCCGGTCGTTCGTCCAGCCCGAGATCATGGTCCATCTTCGCGGCCCGGATCAGCGTCCAGATCTGCTGTCGGACCGCGGGCAGCTTCACCGGGTCCAGCGCGGCGATCGAGGCGTGCTCGTCGAGCAGCTGCTCGAGTCGGGCAAGGTCGCCGTAGGTTTCGGCGCGGGCCATCGGCGGAATCAGGTGGTCCACGAGCGTTGCGTGTGCGCGGCGTTTGGCTTGGGTGCCCTCGCCGGGGTCGTTGACCAGGAACGGGTAGATCAGCGGCAGGTCCCGCAGCGCCGCGTCGGGCCCGCACGCCGCCGACATCCCCGACGTCTTGCCGGGCAGCCACTCGAGGTTGCCGTGTTTGCCCAAATGGACCACCGCGTCGGCGTTGAAGACGGCGTGAAGCCAGTGATAGGTAGCCAGGTAGTGGTGGCTCGGCGGTAGGTCGGGGTCGTGGTAGATCGCCACCGGGTTATCGCCGAACCCGCGCGGCGGCTGCACCAACAGCACCACGTTGCCGGCCCGCAGCGCGGCAATCACGATCTCCCCGTCGGGATCTCGGCTTCGGTCGACGAACAGCTCGCCGGGCGGCGGACCCCAGTGCTGCTCAATGCGTCCGGCCAGCTCATCCGGCAGGGTCGCGAACCATTCGCGATATTCCTTGGCGGGCAATCGCATTGGATTGCCGACGAGGTGTGCGGAGGTCAGCCAGTCCGGGTCCTGGCCGCCGTGTTCGATCAGCGCGTGGATCAGCGCGTCGCCGTCGCCGGCATCCAGCCCGGGCACCTCGGTGATCCGGTAACCGGCGGCACGCATCGCGCGCAGCAGGGTGATCGCGCTGGCCGGGGTGTCCAGCCCGACGGCGTTACCGACCCGGGCGTGCTTCGTCGGATAGGCCGAGAACACCACCGCGACGCGCTTGTCGGCCGACGGAACGGCGCGCAACCGCGCGTATCTGACGGCGATGCCGGCCACCCGCTCACAGCGCTCGGCGTCGGGTACATACGAAACCAGGCCCAAGTCGTCGATCTCCTTGAACGAGAACGGCACGGTGATGATGCGGCCGTCGAACTCGGGAATCGCGATCTGCGTAGCGACGTCCAGCGGGCCGAGCCCGTTGTCGTTGTGCTCCCATTCCGCACGCGAACCGGTCAGGCACAGACCCTGCAGTATCGGAACATCCAGTGCGGCAAGGTGTTCAACGTTCCACGCGTCGTCGTCGCCGCCCGCCCCTGCGGTCGCGGGTGTAACGCCACCGGCCGCCAGCACGGTGACAACCATCGCGTCTGCACTCGAAAGCAGCTGCAGCAGCGCGGGTTCGGCCGTACGCAGCGACGCACAGTACACCGGCAGGGCCCGGCCGCCCTTGTTTTCGATTGCGCGACAAAGCGCCTCGACATACGCGGTGTTGCCGGCGAGCTGCTGCGCGCGGTAGTACAGCACCGCGATGGTGGGGCCGTCGTTCTCGGTTTCGGGGCGGTCAAGCACGCCCCAGCTCGGTGTGGCGACCGGCGGGGCGAACCCGAAGCCCGTCATCAGCAGGGTGTCGCACAGGAAGGCGTAGAGCTGCCGAAGGTTCTCGACACCGCCGTGCGCCAGATAAAGATGCGTTTGCAGCGCGCTGCCGGCCGGGACCGTCGAGTGGCTCATCAACTCGGCGTCGGCGGCCTGTTCGCCGCTGACCACGACGGTCGCGACGCCGCTGCCGGTGACCGTGTCGATGCCCTCCTGCCAGGCGCGATACCCGCCGAGGATGCGCACGACCGCGATGTCGGCACCGCTCAGCAGGCCGGGCAGCTCAGCGGTTGTCAGACGCGCCGGGTTGGCCCACCGATAGTTCGCGCCGCTGGAGCGGGCGGTGATCAAGTCGGTGTCGGACGTCGACAGCAGCAGAACGGTCGGCGGGGGCACCTACCATTCGTACCGCAGCTAGTCCTCGAGATGCCGCTGGTGGTCCCAACGCTCGAGCCAGGTCTGCAGGTTGTAGACACCGACCGCGATCAGCGCGAGCACGGCCCCCGTCACCACGGCCAGCAGTCCGCTCATAGCCTGTCCATTGCCCGTGACATGCAGCTGGCCTCGAGGTAGCTGCTGCGCTTCGGATAATGCGGTCGCCTCGGCTTCGGGTTCTCATTCGAGCCCGCGAATACACCGGCCAGCGCGGCACGGACGCGCATCCACCAATGAATGCGCGGTACGGGCACGGCCGCCGCGGTGCTGAACACCACTACGTTCTCCGGGATCAGAACGGGCGCCGGCGATGCCTCCGTGTCGCCCGCCGGCGATGCCTCTACGTCGCCCGCCGGCGACACCTCACCCCTCGTGAGAGGTGTCGCCGGCGCGACAGCCGCATTCGGTTCGTCGAAGACGGCAGGTTCTTTTTCGTCGTCCAGCCCCGCTGGCGATGTCTCTGGTATCAGCGACATTTCGGGTCGTCTCCTTGGTTTGGGCGTTATCACCGGGATGAACCGGTGTCGATGGATTGCAACGTATGACCCGCTGGCACCGCCAAGCACGAGTAGTCGACTACCCGTCTTGTTCGGATGCCTTACCCGAGTCGTGAATTGCCAGGTCAACCGCCTGTCACAACCTGTGCATCTCCCGCGACATGGCGGCCTGCTCGAGGAAGCCGTCGCGACGTGGCGGGTAATGCCGTCGCTTGGGGCGTGCCTCGACGGTCGATGTCACGAACAGTCCGCGCACCGCCTCCGCGAACCGCCACAGCGGCCTCGGTCGCGGCAACGGCACGGCCACCGCCGAGCCCAACATGACCTCTTGCTCGGTGATCAGTACGGGCGTCGGCGACTGCGTCGGTGCGGCCGGCGACGCGATCACATCTTGTTCAGGGTCGGGGTCGTCTGTCGGGACCTCGACGGCAGGCAGCTCTGGGACTACGGACATTTGGGTCATCTCCTTCGGCATTCGGGTCGTCTCCTCAGGTGACCGGCTGACCGGACACGACCAGCCGATGGGTGGACTGTAGGGTCGGCGAACGCCGCTGCACATGAGTAGCCAACTACCTGTGTGCGCGATTACCCGTACGCTTGTTCGGTGCTTCGAACCCGTGACCAGGACGCTTGCCCGGGCGCGCTGCAGGTGCACCACGCCGCCGACGGCGCGCTGGCGCGGGTTCGGGTGCCCGGCGGGATGATCGGCGCCGCGCAACTCGAAGCGCTGGCATCCGCGGCGACGAGGTTCGGCTCCCCGGCCATGGAGCTGACGTCGCGTGGCAACATCCAGATTCGCGGCATCACCGACACCGCGGCCGTCGCCGACGCCGTCGCCGCGGCCGGCCTGTTGCCGTCGGCCACCCACGAGCGGGTGCGCAATATCGTCGCGTCGCCGATGTCGGGCCGGGTCGGCGAGCACGCCGACGTGCGAGAGTCGGTGCGCGCGGTGGACGCCGCGCTTCAGGCATCGCCGGCATGCGCGGGGCTACCGGCACGGTTCTGGTTCGGGATCGACGACGGCCGCGGCGACATCTCAGGCCTCGGCGCCGACGTCGCCGTGCATGTGCTCGGCGACTCGGTGGCCCTGCTGCTGGCCGGGCGCGACACCGGTGTCCGGCTGCCCATGGGTGACATCGTGCCGACGCTGATCGGTGTCGCGGCACGGTTCGCCGAACTCCGCGAAAACGCTTGGCGGGTAGCCGAACTCATCGACACCCGGCCGCTGCTGGCCGACCTGACGCCGGTCGCCCCGGCGGGCGGCAGCTGGCCGGCATCGGCTCGGCCGCCGGTCGGTTGGATCGAACAGAATGACGGTCGCATCGCGTTGGGCGCGGCGGTGCCGCTGGGGGTGCTGCACGCCGACACCGCCCGATACCTGGCCGCGCTCGGGGCGCCGATGGTGCTCACGCCGTGGCGCTCCGTGCTGGTTTTCGACCTCGAGGAGGGCGTCGCGGACGTCGCATTGCGGGTGCTCGCGCCGCTCGGACTGATCTTCGACGAGAAGTCTCGGTGGCTCAATGTCAGCGCGTGCACCGGCAGCCCGGGCTGTGCGCATGCTGCCGCAGACGTGCGCGCCGATGCGGTGGCGTGGCTGGGTGTCGCCGGACCGCACCGGCACTTCGTCGGCTGCGAACGCGCATGCGGCAGCCCGCCGATCGGAGAGGTGCTGGTGGCCAGCGGTGAGGGATACCGGACGCTGAGGTCGCACCCGTAGGGTGAGCGGGTGCTCGACTACATCCGCGACGCCGCCGAGATCTATCGGCAGTCGTTCGCGGCGATCCGCGCGGAGGCGGACCTGTCGCGGTTCCCGCCCGACGTCGCGCGCGTGGTGGTCAGGCTGATCCACACCTGCGGGCAGGTCGACGTCGCCGAGCACATCGCCTACAGCGACGACGTCGTCGTCAAGACCAGGGCCGCGTTGGACGCCGGCGCGCCGGTGCTGTGCGACTCCTCGATGGTCGCCGCCGGCATCACAAGGTCCCGGCTGCCCGCCGACAATCAGGTGGTCTCGCTGGTCGCCGAGCCGCGGGCCGTCGACGTGGCCGCTCGTCTCGGCACCACCCGCTCGGCCGCGGCGGTCCAGCTGTGGGCCGACCGGCTCGGCGGCGCCGTGCTGGCCATCGGCAACGCCCCGACCGCGTTGTTTCGGCTGCTGGAACTGCTTGACGAGGGCGCGCCGACGCCCGCCGCCGTGCTGGGCGGGCCGGTGGGCTTCGTCGGCTCCGCGCAGGCCAAGCAGGAACTCATCGACCACCCGCGCGACATGTCGTTTCTCGTCGTGCGTGGTCGCCGCGGCGGCAGCGCGATGGCGGCCGCGGCCGTGAACGCGATGGCGAGCCACCGCGAATGAGCCGGGGCACGCTGTGGGGCGTCGGGCTCGGGCCCGGCGATCCGGAGCTGGTGACGGTCAAGGCCGCCCGGGTCATCGGCGAGGCCGACGTGGTGGCCTATCACAGCGCCCGGCATGGCCGCAGCATCGCCCGCGGCATCGCCGCGCCCTACCTGCGGGCGGACGTCATCGAGGAGCACCTGGTGTACCCGGTCACGACCGAGATCACCGACCACCCCGGCGGCTACGACGCCGCGATCGAGGACTTCTACCGCGACTGCGCCGAGCGCATCGCCGCCCATCTGGAGGCCGGCCGCAGCGTAGCGCTGCTCGCCGAGGGTGATCCGCTGTTCTACAGCTCCTACATGCACATGCACACGCGGCTGACGAAGCGGTTCGACGCGGTGATTGTGCCGGGTGTGACATCGGTCAGCGCCGCCTCGGCGGCCACGGCGACTCCGCTTGTGCATGGCGACGAAGTGCTCACGGTGCTGCCGGGTACCCTGCCGGTCGACGAGCTTGCCCGCCGGCTGGCCGACGCCGACGCGGCGGTTATTTTGAAACTTGGCCGGTCCTATCCTGCTGTGCGCGAAGCGCTTTCGCTATCCGGACGGCTCGACGAGGCGCTGTATGTGGAGCGGGCCAGCACCGATACCGAGCGGGTGCTGGCCGCCGCGGACGTCCACGGCGCCTCGGTGCCATACTTCTCGCTGGTCATGGTCGCCGGCAGTCGACAGCGTGTCGCCGACACCGGCAGCGTCGCGGTGGTTGGGCTGGGCCCGGGCGACGTGGAGTTGATGACGCCGCAGAGCCGCCGGGAGCTGGCCGCCGCCAGCGACCTGATCGGCTACGGCCCCTACCTGGACCGCATTCCGGCACGCGACGGGCAGCGCCGTCATCCCGGCGAGAACCGCGACGAACCCGCCCGCGCCCGGCTGGCCTGCACACTGGCCGAGCAGGGCCGCGCGGTGGCGGTCGTCTCGTCCGGGGACCCCGGCGTGTTCGCGATGGCGACCGCGGTGCTCGAAGAGGCCAAGCAGTGGCCGGGCTTGCCGGTGCGGGTCATCCCGGCGATGACGGCCGCGCAGGCCGTGGCCAGCCGGGTCGGCGCGCCGCTGGGCCACGACTACGCGGTGATCTCGTTGTCGGACCGGCTCAAGCCCTGGGACGTGATCGCCGCCCGGCTGACCGTGGCGGCGATGGCCGACATGGTGCTGGCGATCTACAACCCGGCGTCCAAGGCCCGCACCTGGCAGGTGGGGGCGATGCGTGAGCTGCTGTTGGCCCATCGCGATCCCGGCACGCCGGTGGTGATCGGCCGCGACGTGTCGGGCCCCGAGGAGGACGTCCGGGTGGTGCGGCTGGCCGACCTCGACGCGTCGACGGTCGACATGCGCTGCCTGCTCATCATCGGCTCGTCGCAAACCCAGTGGTACACCGATGACGCGGGCGACCGCGTGTTCACCCCGCGGCGCTATCCGGGCTAGCCTTGCCGGCCGCGCCGCTGCGGCGTAGCTCCCCCTGTTAGATGGAATTAACGCGTCCCGGGGCCGGTTGGTAGAGATAAGCAAACTAAACGTGCAGTTTATTTAGTTTGGCCCGGTGACCCGCCGCGAACCGATTTCGGCGACCCACCGGGCGGCCTCGGCGGCGGTGCCGACACTCGTCACGCCGGCCGGTAGCGGCGGGCGGGAAACCATCACTACCGGCACGCCGAGCGCCGCGGCGGCGTCCAGTTTCGGCCGGGTCATCTCACCGCCGCTGTTCTTAGTGACCAGCGCGTCGATGCGGTGCCCGCGCATCAGGGCGAGCTCGTCGTCGTAGCGATATGGCCCGCGGGACAGCACCACCAGGCGTCGACGCGGCATGCTTGCCGGTTCGGGCTCGGTGACCGCCCGGATCAGAAACCACCCGTCGCTCTGCGCGAACGCCGCAACGCCGGATCGCCCGGTCGTCACGAACACCCGCGAATAACCTTGCCGCTCAACGGCTTCCGCGGCCTCTGCGTTGGACGACACCCGGATGGCGTCGCCCGGGTCCCACGCCGGTCGAGCGAGCACCAGATGCGGCAGACCCAGCTCGCCGCACACCCGCGTGGTGCGTGCGGTTATCGACGCCGCGAACGGATGGGTGGCGTCGACGACGGCGTCGATGCCTTCGTCGACGATCCAGCGCCGCATCTCCTCGCCACCGCCGAAGCCGCCTATGCGCACCGCGCCGACCGGCAGGGCCGGGTGCGGCACCCGACCGGCAAGCGAGCTGATCACCTCGACATCGGGATGAAGCCGCGCGGCCAGCTCGCGCGCCTCCGATGTCCCGCCGAGCAGCAGCAGCCGCATCAGTGGCGACCGCTGCGTCGACGGTCCGGCGAGTAGAGGTAGCTGTCGGTGAACCCGTCGGCCGCCAGCACCTCGCCGACGACGATCACCGCGGTCCGGGTGATACCGGCGGCGTGCATCTGCTCGGCGATGTCGCCCAGCGTCCCGCGCAGCACGGTCTGCCGCGGCCAGCTCGCGAAAGCGACAACCGCACAAGGCGTTTGCGGTCGATAACCGCCCGCCAGCAACTCCGGCACGATCGCGTCGATTTGCGCGGCGGCCAGATGCAACACCAGCGTCGCACCGATCCCCGACAACGACTTCAGGTCCTCCCCCCGCGGCATCGCCGTGGAAAGCGTCGCGACCCGGGTCAACGTCACCGTCTGCGCAACGCCGGGAATCGTCAGCTCACGTCCCAGTGCCGCCGCCGCGGCTGCGAAAGCCGGTACGCCTGGCACGATTTCGTAGCCGATGCCAAGCGCGTCGAGCCGCCGGCACTGCTCGGCCACGGCGCTGTACAGCGATGGATCCCCGGAATGCAGCCTCGCGACGTCGAACCCGCCGGTCTCGGCGAGGGCAAGCTCGGCCACGATCTGGTCGAGGGTCAGCGGTCCGGTGTCGACGATCCGCGCGTGCGGCGGGCACAGCGCAAGCAGATCGTCGGGCATGATCGACCCGGCATACAGGCACACTTGACATCTGCTCAGCAGCCGCTGCCCGCGCACGGTGATCAGGTCGGCCGCGCCGGGTCCGGCGCCGATGAAGTAGACCGTCATCGCTTGGTGACCGCCCACTGCGTGACCGGAAGCGCGGGCCGCCAGCCGGTGAATTTGCCCAGCGGCTCACCGTGGTAGTGCTGATATCGCCGCAGCTCGCCGCCGAGGCGTGCATGCCACTGGGCCACAACGGCTTCCGACTCGGCGGTGACGGCGTTGGCGACCAGCCGGCCGCCGATGCCCAACCGGTCGAAGCACGCGTCAAGCAAGCCGGGCTCGGTGAGGCCGCCGCCGACGAAGATCGCGGCGGGGTCGGTCGCGCCGTCGAACGCGTCGGGGGCCGGCCCGCGTACGTCGATGTTGGCCCCGAACGCGGCGGCGTTGTGGGCGATTCGGGCGCGGCGCTGTTCGTCGCGCTCGAACGCCACCGCGGTGCAGCCGGGCCAGCGCAGCACCCACTCGACGGTGATGCTTCCCGAGCCGGCGCCGACATCCCAAAGCCGCTCGCCGGGCCGCGGCGCGAGCGCGGCAAGCGTCACGGCGCGGATCGTGTGCTTGGTGATCTGTCCGTCGTGCGCGAACGCGTCGTCGGGCAGCGGAGAAACCCGGTCATCCGGCAGATACTCGACCGCGACCACGTTCAGGTCGTCGACGTCGGCCGGCGGGTCGGCGGCCCAATCGCCGGCGGTCGCGTCGCGGCGGCGTTCGGCGTCGCCGCCGAGCCGCTCGAGCACGCTGAACCCCGAGTCGCCGCGGCCGTGCTCGGTGAGCAGCCGGGCAAGCGCGGCCGGCGTGGCCGCGTCCCGCGACAACACCACGGCTCGCCCGCCGCGGCGCACCGCCGTATGCGGTTCGGCCGAGACCAGGCTGATCACCTCGGTGTCCTGAACCGTCCAGCCCAGCCGCGCGCATGCCAGCGTCACGCTCGACACGTGGGGCAGCACGCGCACCCGGTCGCAGCCGAACATCCGTATCAGCGTGGCTCCGATGCCGTGCAGCAGCGGATCGCCACTGGCCAGCACGTGCACGTCGGCGGTCGCGTCGTCGAGCAGGCCCGCCAGCTCAGCCAGCATCGGCGACGGCCACTGGCGGCGCGCGCCCGGCACGGTCTCGTCGAGCAGATCGAGCTGGCGCCGCGCCCCGTAGACCACGGTTGCGCGCTGCAGTTCGGCACGGGCGCACGCCGACAGCCCGTTCATGCCGTCGGCGCCGATGCCCACCACCACGATCACCGCGGCAACCTTCGCCATACCGGTTGCGGTAGCAGCCGCATCCCGAAGAACACCGGCCGCAACACCCACGGCACCCACACCGTGTTGCGGCCATTCGCCAGCGCGCGCGCCGCGGCGGCGGCGACCTGCGGTGGAGTGCTGGAGAACGGCGCCGGCTTCATGCCGTGCGTCATCCGGCCGATCACAAATCCGGGCCGCACGATGAGCACCTGAATGCCGCTGTCGTGCAGCGCGTCGGCAAGCCCGCTGGCGAAGCCGTCCAGGCCGGCCTTCGCGGAACCGTAGACGTAGTTCGCGCGGCGCACCCGCACCCCGGCCACCGACGAGAACACCACCAGCCGGCCACGGCCGGTCGCGCGCATCCGGCTCGCGAGGTGGGTGAGCAGGCTGACTTGCGCGACGTAGTCGGTGTGCACGATCGCGACGGCGTGCGCCGGGTCGGCTTCCGCGCGGCCCTGGTCCCCGAGGATCCCGAACGCCAGCACCGCGGTGCCGATCGGGCCGTGCTCGGTGCAGATCAAGTCGATCAGCGGACCGTGCGAGGACAGGTCGTCGGCGTCGAACTCCTTGACGTAGACGCCGTCGGCCCCGGCCGCGCGGAGCGCGGCTTGCTGGCCGTTCAGGCGCTCGGGCGAACGAGCGGCCAACACCACGGTCGCACCGCGGGCCAGCCGAATCGCGAGCTCGCCGCCAATCTCACTGTGACCGCCGAAAACGACGATCACTTCGCGGCCCGTGTCACCCACGCCTGGAGACTATCGCCTGCGCTAGGTTTGGCAGCGTGGCGAACACATCGACCACCCGACTGACCAACGAGGCGCTGGCGTTCCTGACGGAGCGCCATCTCGCAATGCTCACCACGCTGCGCGACGACAAATCGCCGCATGTCGTCGCCGTTGGCTTCACGTTCGATCCCAAGACCCACATCGCGCGCGTCATCACGACCGACGGCTCGCAGAAGGCGGTGAACGCCAAGGACCGCGGCATCGCGGTGCTGAGCCAGGTCGACGGCGCCCGGTGGCTGTCGCTGGAGGGCAAGGCCACCGTCAACACCGAGGCCGACGCCGTGCGCGACGCCGAGCTGCGGTATGCGCAGCGTTACCGCACCCCGCGGGAAAACCCGCGCCGGGTCGTCATCGAGGTGCGGGTGGAACGGGTGCTCGGCTCGACGGAGCTGCTCGACCGGTCGGCGGGCTAGCGGCGGTTCGGTTTGCCGCTAGTACCGACTGGGTAGAGCACCCAACCATGACATCGAGCGTGAGACCAGCGAGCCAACGGCGATGCCGGCGCCTGCTGTACGCGGCGGCCGGAACTGTCACCGCGATCGCGATCGGCACCATGACGACCGCATGCGGGGGCAACGGGACGTCGAAGCAAACCACCACGACGACCACGACCAGCGCGGTAACCGTGCCTATTCCGACGGTTCCCTCGACCATCACCGTTCCGACGATCGTGCCGCCCA
>NZ_DASQVQ010000107.1:0-13815 GCF_035640695.1 Mycobacterium sp. | reverse complement strand
TAGCCGGAGCCGTCGCCGTCACCGCGATCACGTTCAGCGTCGGTGCCACCACCGTCGCGCCGGCTTCGGCGACCGACAACGTCAAGCCATTCGGTAACCAGGCGCGACTGAACGACTGGCCCACCGGCGCTCCAATGATCGGTTACACGGTGAGAAACCTTGCCCCGAGCGCCGACCCCGTGCCGCACAACGGCCAGTTGTATGAAGCCACCGTGACCGTTGACGCTTTCGGGAGTTGGGCCACTCCCATGATCCCCATGTTCAACGCCCGCGCTGAGAGCTCGGCAATGTACGGTGTCCTCGCGGATGCAGGCGTCGGAGGCGCGGTGCCGCCGGGCGGCAGCACGACCGGCAAGCTCTATTTCGATGTCGTGGGCGACGCGCCCAACAGCGTCGTCTACAACGACGGCGTTCGGGACCTTCTCGCTTGGGTGCCCGGTGCGCCAGCGGGGGGTACTAGCCCCTAGCGGTAGCGGCACCGCGTCTCTAGCAGCGAGCGCTAACCGCAATGACGAGCACCGTTTGCGGTTCCATCGTCGTCGCGAGATTTCTAAACTAATTCGACTATTCGATGCGACCGTTTGCTCAAAGCCGTTCGACTAGGGCGATCTGCCCGATTGGTCCCCTCACTCGCAGCCGAACATTTTGAGCTGGTGGAACTGTAGCTGGGGCATCGAATAGAAACAGCTTCTCGACCAGAACGGCCGCACAGTGCCCCGAGACGACGCCAATTCACCCGCCGGACCTGTAAACACGAGGTAGTAATCGAGTGGCACTCGGCTGATGTCCGGCAGTCGTTCATGTTTGCCGTACGTCTTTGCGTTGGCGGTCTTGCCCGGCAAATGCAAGCGCACCCGCGCCCAAGATCGGCCTTACCGACCCCGCGGACTACGAGCCGCCGCCGTTCTGAGCGGTCGTTCGATTCGAGAACAGAAGCCGCAATCACGTGCCCGTCGACGCAAGTGCACGGCGCGTGACCAACCAGCGCGGATGCGGTACGGCTAGCGCCCGAGATCGATACGCTCGACACCGTGGCGGAAACGTCGTACGCATCCTGCGGCGATCTGAGCCTGGCGTATCAGGTATTCGGTGACGGTCCCGTCGAGCTCGTCTTCGTCGGGCCGATCGTCGGCCACATCGAGCTCTTCTGGGCCATGCCCGAATTCAAAGCCTTCTTTGAGCAGCTCGCCACGTTCTGTCGCGTCGTGATGTTCGACAAGGCCGGGGTCGGGCTGTCGGATCCGGTGCCGAAAGTTCGGACGCTGGATGATCGAGCGGCCGAGATCGAGGCCATTATGGACACCGTCGGCTTCGGAAAGGCCGTCCTCTTCGGTATGAGCGAGGGCGGAACGCAGGCCATCTTCTTTGCGGCAAAACGACCGGAGCGAACGCGGGCGTTGATCCTCTACGGCTCGCCCTCGTTCACTGCAAGCGGGTGGGACGACCTCGACCGCGATCCGGCCGAGGTGCGGGCGCGCTTCCTTGCTGAGCTGGGTGAGGACTACGTGCCGTCGACGGAGCAGCTCGCCCACCTCCACGAGATGGGTTTCGCCCTTCCGGCGTGGGGCAGCGGCGCAATAGCGAAGGTCATGTTCCCGTCGGTCCGGTCGATACGCCAGCTCGCCGTGTTCGAGCGCATGAGCGCGAGCCCCGGGATGATGCGAGCGACTATCGAATCGGTGTTCCGGATCGACGTGCGGCCGATCCTGCCGGCGATCTCCGCGCCCACCCTGGTCGTCCATGCCCGCGATGACGTCGTGCCGGTGCAGTTCGGTCGCTACCTCGCCGACCACATCCCCGGCGCGCGGTACCTCGAGGTCGAAGGCGCCGACCACGCACCCTGGTTCACCGAGCCCGACAAGATCTTGACCGGGATCGAGGAGTTCCTCACCGGCAGCCATGCCGCACCGGCGCAGACACACCGCGCCCTGCGCACCGTGCTGTTCACCGACATGGTCGCCTCCACGCAACACGCCGCGGCGAGAGGCGACGAGCGGTGGCGTGCGGTACTCGACCGCTTTGGTGCGATCACAGCCGACCTCGCGGAACGCTTTGGCGGCACGGTGGTCAAGAACACCGGCGACGGCTACCTCGCCACGTTCGACGGTCCGACGCAGGCCATCCGCTGCGCTGAGGCCCTGCGCGCGGAGACCGAGACGCTGGGCATCGAGGTCCGCGCCGGCATTCACACCGGCGAGTGCGAACTGATGGACAACGACATCGGGGGGCTTGCCGTTCACATCGCCGCGCGGATCCTCGGCCAAGCCGGCGCCAGCGACATCCTCGTCTCCCGCACCGTGCGTGACCTGGTCGTCGGCTCGGGCACAGGCTTTGACGACCGCGGCAGCGTCGAGTTGCGTGGCGTGCCCGGCACCTGGCAACTCCTGGCGGTTGATCGCAACGGTCCGCGGGCGGGATCGGCGGAGGCGGACCTGGCGTCGATGCCCACGCCCGGCCCTCTGACCGCAATGCGCCGCTCCGACCGTGCCGTGGCGGTGATAGCCAAGCGGACACCGTGGATCCTCCGCGGTATGGCCCGCCTCGCCCCGGCCACCAGCCGCAGATGAGCCGCGTGGTTGGGCGGATCGCCAGCTGACTGTCGATTCACTTGGGCTATCCAGCTGACTCGGGCGTCAGTGGAACAACCTGCACGGCTGATCGCTGCCGGTGCGCCGCAGTGCGTGCAGTGCGCGTCGGTGTAGGGACGGGTGGGTGGCGCCGAGCGGGTAGAGCGTGGCGTCATCGGCGTGACTGACGCCTTGGGTTCTCGCAACATATCGAACGCATGTTCGTTCTCGTGGCAACGGCTGACAAGTCGGCCGCCCACACGCGACGCTCGGCGCGGCTTGCGCACCGCCTTGTCCGGGCAACCAGTACGCTCGATTGCGTGCAGCGGCGAATCATGGGCATCGAGACCGAATTCGGTGTCACCTGCACGTTCCACGGCCACCGCAGGCTCAGTCCCGACGAGGTTGCCCGATACCTCTTCCGCCGGGTGGTGTCGTGGGGCCGCAGTTCGAACGTGTTCCTGCGCAATGGCGCGCGGCTCTACCTCGATGTGGGCTCACACCCCGAGTACGCCACCGCCGAATGCGACAACCTCATCCAACTGGTCACCCACGACCGCGCGGGCGAACGGGTGCTCGAAGACCTGCTCATCGACGCCGAGCAGCGGCTCGCCGACGAGGGCATCGGCGGCGACATCTACTTGTTCAAGAACAACACGGACTCCGCGGGCAACTCGTACGGCTGCCACGAGAACTATCTGATCGTGCGCGCCGGGGAGTTCTCACGGATCTCCGACGTGCTGCTGCCGTTTCTGGTCACCCGCCAGCTGATCTGCGGAGCGGGCAAGGTGCTGCAAACCCCGAAGGCCGCCACGTTCTGTCTCTCCCAGCGCGCCGAGCACATCTGGGAAGGGGTGTCGTCGGCTACCACCCGCAGCCGTCCGATCATCAACACCCGTGACGAGCCGCACGCCGACGCGGAAAAGTATCGGCGCCTGCACGTCATCGTCGGCGACTCCAACATGTGTGAGGCCACCACGATGCTCAAGGTGGGCACCGCCGCGCTGGTGCTGGAGATGATCGAGTCCGGGGTGGCGTTCCGTGACTTCTCTTTGGACAACCCGATCCGCGCGATCCGCGAGGTCAGCCACGACTTGACGGGTCGGCGCCCGGTGCGCCTGGCCGGCGGCAGGCAGGCCAGCGCCCTGGACATCCAGCGCGAGTATCACGCGCGCGCCGTCGAGCACCTGCAGACCCGCGAACCCAACGCGCAGATCGAGCAGGTCGTCGACCTGTGGGGCCGGCAACTCGACGCCGTCGAAAGCCAGGATTTCGCCAAGGTCGACACCGAAATCGACTGGGTGATCAAGCGCAGGCTGTTCCAGCGTTACCAGGACCGCGACAACCTGGAGTTGTCCGATCCGAAGATCTCGCAACTCGATCTGGCCTATCACGACATCAAGCGCGGCCGCGGGGTATTCGACCTGCTGCAGCGCAAGGGCCTGGCCGCCCGCATCACCACCGATGAGGACATCGAAGAGGCCGTCGACACCCCGCCGCAGACCACTCGGGCGAAGCTGCGCGGGGAATTCATCAGCGCCGCACAGGCCGCCGGACGCGATTTCACCGTCGACTGGGTGCATCTGAAGCTGAACGATCAGGCGCAGCGCACCGTGCTATGCAAGGACCCGTTCCGCGCAGTCGACGAGCGGGTTAAGAGGCTGATCGCCAGCATGTGACCACCTAGGCTGGTGCGGGTGGCGATTTCCAAAGTCGAGCGGATGATAAACCTTGTCATCGCGCTGCTGTCCACCCGCAACTACATCCCGGCCGAGCGAATCCGCAGGGTGGTCGCGGGGTATGCCGACAGCCCCAGCGACGAGGCCTTTTCCCGCATGTTCGAGCGCGACAAGAACGAACTGCGCGACCTCGGCATCCCGTTAGAAACCGGTCGAGTGTCGCGGCTGGACTCGACCGAGGGTTACCGCATCAACCGAGAGGCCTACGCGCTGCCGGATATTGAGCTGACCGCCGACGAGGCCGCCGCGGTGGCCGTTGCGGTGCAGCTGTGGCAGTCACCGGAATTGATCACCGCGACCCAGGGCGCGTTGCTGAAGCTGCGTGCGGCCGGGGTCGACGTCGATGCCGCGGACAGCAGCGTGTCGATCACGTCTGGGGCGGCGCTGCCCGGCATCCGCGGCTCGGAATCCATTCTCGGAATCCTGTTGAGCGCCATCGACTCCGGGCAGGTTGTGCGGTTCCCACACCGCTCGTCGCGCACCGAGCCATTTACCATGCGCACCGTCGAACCCTGGGGTGTCGTCACCTATCACGGCCGCTGGTATCTGGTCGGCCGCGACCGCGACCGCGACGCCGTGCGCACGTTCCGGCTGTCGCGCATCGGCGACGACGTCGAGGCGTTCGGGCCGCCCGGTGCGGTCAGCAAGCCCGACGACGTCGACCTGCGCCAGGTCGTCGCGCGCGTGGTCGGAGAGGCGCCCACCGGCGTCGCGGCGCGGGTGTGGATCGCCGCGGGGCGGGCCACCGCGCTGCGGCGCGCGGGAACCGTGGTCGAGCCGATGCGGCTCGGCGACCGCGACGGCGAGGTGGTCTCTATCGACATCGGATCGCTGGACCGGTCGGCCCGCGAGATCGCCGGTTACGGCGCCGACGCGATCGTGCTCGAGCCCGACGCGCTGCGCGACGACGTGCTGACGCGGCTAAGGGCCCAGGCGGAAGAGGTGCCGGCGTGAGCCAACTCTCGTCGCGGCTGGTGCGGTTGCTCAACATGGTGCCGTATTTCCAGGCCAATCCCGGCATCAGTGCCGCGGAGGCCGCCGCGGAACTCGGCGTCACCACCAAGCAGCTGATGGCCGACCTGAGCCAGCTGTGGATGTGCGGGCTGCCCGGCTACGGACCCGGCGACCTGATCGACTTGTCATTCTCCGAGGACAGCATCGAGGTCACGTTCTCGGCGGGCATGGACCACCCGCTGCGGCTGGCCTCGCCGGAGGCGACGGCGATGCTGGTCGCGCTGCGGACGCTCGTCGACGTGCCGGGCATGGTGGACCCGGAGGCGGCGCGCAGCGCGATCGCGAAGATCGAGTCGGCCGCGGGGTCGGCGGCCCACCGGATGCCGCAGGAGCCGCCGGGCGTCGAAAGCGCCGAAAGCCCGGCCGCCGCCGCTGTGCGTGACGCGGTGCGGCGACACCGCGCGCTGTCGATCGAGTACTACTCCGCGTCGCGCGACACGTCGTCGCGCCGCGTCGTCGACCCGATCAGGGTGGTGTTCATCGGCGACCACAGCTACCTGGAGGCGTGGTGCCGCAGCGCCGAAGGGGTGCGACTGTTCCGGTTCGACCGGATCGATGCGGCGCAGGTCTTGGACGAGCGATCCGCGCCGCCTGCGCCCGCCGTGCGGTCCGGCCCGGACACGTCGCTGTTCGACGCGGACCCCTCGCTGCCGTCGGCCACCCTGCAGGTCGCGCCGTCGGCCTCGTGGATGTTGGACTACTACCCGATGCGGGTGCTCGACGAGGCGCCCGATGGCTCGTGCACGGCGTCGATGACCTACGCGTCCGAGGAATGGATGGCGCGGCTGGTGCTGGGCTTCGGATCGGCTGTGAAAGTGCTGGCACCGGCGTCGCTGGCCGAACGCGTGCAGCACAGTGCGACGGCGGCGCTGCAGGCTTATCAGGCCGGCGCGCTGCGGTAGCATCGAAGCAACGTCTGGAGGTAATCATGTTCGCCAATTTCGGTCCTGGACACTGGGCGGTCCTCGCCGTCGTGGTGATTCTGCTCTTCGGTGCCAAGAAGCTGCCCGAGGCGGCCCGCGCCCTCGGTAAGTCGATGCGCATCTTCAAGTCTGAAGTCCGCGAGCTGCAGAACGAGGGCAAGAGCGAGACACCGGCGCCACCGCCCACCACGGTGCAGTCCGAGCGGGTCGAACCACCGGCCACGCCTCCCACGGAGCAGTCCCAGCAGTCCCAGCAGTCCCACACCGACGCCCGGCCGGCCTGAGCAGGAGGCCCGTCAGCGCGTCCGAGCGGCGCACCTGAATCCCGCTTGTGAAAATCCCCGGCGTTCTTAAGCGGCTCGATCCCCGTCAGCGACGCAGCCGCACCAATCCCGACGGGACCATGTCCCTCGTCGACCATCTCCGGGAATTGCGCGCTCGCCTGCTCGTTTCGCTGGCGGCGGTAAGTGTCACCACCGCATTCGGATTCGTCTGGTACAGCCACTCGTTCTTCGGCATGGAAAGCCTCGGCGAATGGCTGCGCCACCCCTACTGCGCGCTGCCGGCGTCGGCCCGCGCGAGTATCAGCGCCGACGGCGGGTGCCGGCTGCTGGCCACCGCGCCCTTCGACCAGTTCATGTTGCGGCTCAAGGTCGGCGTGGCCGCAGGGGTGGTGCTGGCATGTCCGGTTTGGCTGTATGAACTGTGGGCATTCATCACGCCCGGCCTGTACCAGAAGGAGCGCCGGTTTGCGGTTGTGTTCGTGACTTGTGCCGCAGGGCTTTTCGTCGCAGGCGCGGTACTGGCCTACGTGGTGCTGTCCAAGGCGTTGAGATTCTTGCTGACCATCGGCAGCGACGTCCAGGTCACGGCGCTCTCCGGTGACCGCTACTTCGGCTTTCTGATCAACCTGCTGCTGGTGTTCGGCGTCAGCTTCGAATTTCCGCTGCTGCTGATCATGCTGAACATGGTCGGGGTGGTGAGCTACAGCAAGCTGAAGTCGTGGCGGCGGGGGCTGATCTTCGGGATGTTCGTGTTCGCCGCGTTCGCGACGCCAGGCTCCGACCCGTTCTCGATGATCGCGTTGGGACTGGCGCTGTCGCTGCTGCTGGAGCTTGCCATCCAGGTCGCGCGGGTACACGACAAGCGCAAGGCCAAACGGGAAGCCGCCGCCGGCTGGGCGGTGCCCGACGATGCGGCCTCGCCGATCGAGCCGCCCGAGGCGGTTCCGTCGCCGTCACGCGCCGACACCGAGTAGGGGGCGATGACCGCCGGAGGGCAGGAGCGAAGCGACCCGGGAATCGATGCCGGAGGGCAGGAGCTGGCGCAATTCGCGTCTCAACTGCCGTTCACGCTGGACGACTTCCAGCAGCGGGCCTGTGAGGCACTCGAACGGGGCCACGGCGTGCTGGTCTGCGCGCCGACCGGAGCAGGCAAGACCGTGGTGGGCGAGTTCGCCGTCCACCTCGCGCTGGCCGCGGGCCGAAAGTGCTTCTACACCACGCCGATAAAGGCGCTGAGCAACCAGAAGCACACTGACCTGGTGCGCCGGTACGGGCCGGACCGGATCGGGCTGCTGACCGGCGACGTGTCGATCAACGGGGACGCGCCGGTGGTGGTGATGACCACCGAAGTGCTCCGCAACATGCTGTACGCCGATTCGTCCGCGCTGCAAGGGCTTTCGTACGTGGTCATGGACGAGGTGCACTTCCTGGCCGATCGGATGCGCGGTGCGGTGTGGGAGGAGGTGATCCTGCACCTGCCCGATGAGGTGCGGCTGGTCAGCCTTTCGGCAACCGTGAGCAACGCCGAGGAGTTCGGCGGCTGGATCCAGACCGTCCGCGGCGACACCACCGTGATCGTCGACGAACACCGGCCGGTGCCGCTGTGGCAGCACATGATGGTGGGCAGGCGGCTGTTCGACCTGTTCGATTACGAGCGCGACGGCGGGCCGGATCAGGCGGGCCGCGGCGCCGTCGTCAACCCGGAGCTGTTGCGGCACATTGCCAACCGGCGCGAAGCCGACCGGCTCGCGGACTGGCGGCCGCGCGGCCGCGGACCCGCCGCGCGCCACCGCCCGACGCTGTACCGGCCGCCGTCGCGGCCCGACATGATTGCGTCGCTCGATCGCGAGGCGCTGTTGCCCGCGATCATTTTCATCTTCTCCCGCGCGGGCTGCGACGCGGCGGTGTCGCAGTGCCTGCGCTCACCGCTGCGGCTCACCGACGACGACGAACGCGCTCGCATCGCCGAAGTGATCGACCGGCGCACCGCCGACCTCGCCGACAGCGACCTGGCGGTGCTCGGCTACTACGAGTGGCGCGAGGGCCTGTTGCGCGGCGTGGCGGCCCACCACGCCGGCCTGCTGCCGATATTCCGACACACCGTCGAGGAGCTGTTCACTGCCGGTCTGATCAAGGCGGTGTTCGCGACCGAGACACTGGCGCTGGGCATCAACATGCCCGCCCGCACGGTGCTGCTGGAGCGGCTGGTGAAGTTCAACGGCGAGCAGCACGCAGCTCTGACGCCGGGGGAGTACACGCAGCTCACCGGCCGGGCGGGCCGGCGCGGTATCGACGTCGAAGGCCATGCGGTGGTGTTGTGGCATCCCGATGTCGAGCCCGCCGAGGTGGCCGGGCTGGCCTCCACCCGCACGTTCCCGCTGCGCAGCTCGTTCAGCCCGTCGTACAACATGACGATCAACCTGGTCCAGCAGATGGGCCCCGAGCAGGCGCATCGGCTGCTGGAACGCTCGTTCGCGCAATATCAGGCCGACCGCTCGGTGGTCGGTCTGGTCCGCGGCATCAACCGCGGCGAACAGATGCTCAAGCAGATCAAAGCCGAACTCGGTGATGACGTCGAGCAGATCCTCGACTTCGCCCGGCTGCGGGCGCGGATCGCCGAACGCGAACGGGCCCAGGCGCGGGCGTCGAGGTTGCAGCGCCGTCAGGCGGCCAGCGACGCGCTGTCCTCGCTGCGCCGCGGCGACATCATCACGATCACCCATGGGCGACGCGGCGGGCTGGCGGTGGTACTGGAGCCCGACCGCGATCCATCGGATCCGCGTCCGCTCGTGCTCACCGAACACCGTTGGGCGGGAAGGATTTCCGCGGCTGACTACGCCGGCGCGTCGCCGCCACTGGGTTCGATGACTCTGCCCAAGCGCGTCGAGCATCGTCAGCCCCGGGTACGGCGCGACCTCGCATCGGCATTGCGCTCCGCGGCTACCGGATTCGAGGTGGCGTCCGGAAAGCGGGCCCGCGGCCCGGAACGTGACGTCGACCCCGAATTAGTGCCGCTGCGTGAGCAATTGCGTCGGCACCCGGCTCAGCGGATCCCCGATCGGGAGGCCAAGGCCCGCGAGGCCGAGCGGTACCTGCGGATCGAACGCGACAACGCTCAGCTGCGTCGCAAGGTGGCCGCCGCGACCAACTCGCTGGCCCGCACGTTCGACCGGATCGTGGGGCTGCTGACCGAACGGCGCTTCATCGCCGGGCCCGAAGGTGAGCCGCAAGTGACCCAGGACGGTCGGCTGCTGGCCCGAATCTATTCGGAGAGCGACCTTTTGGTGGCCGAATGTCTGCGCGGCGGGACGTGGAACGGATTGAGTCCCGCCGAGCTCGCGGCGGTGGTTTCGGCGGTGGTGTACGAGTCGCGTGGCGACGGGCAGGCCCCGCCGCGCAGCGCGGACATTCCCACCGATCGGCTCCGGCGTGCGCTGGCTCAAACGCGGCGGTTGTCGACCGCGCTGCGCGCCGACGAGCAGCGGCACCGCATCGATCCCAGCCGCGAACCCGACGAGGGATTCGTCACCGCGGTGTATCGCTGGGCCACCACGGGTGACCTCACCGCCGCGTTGACCGCGGCCGAGGAGCAGAGCAGTGGGACGGCATTGTCGGCAGGCGATTTCGTGCGCTGGTGTCGCCAGGTGCTTGATCTGCTGGACCAGGTCCGCAATGCGGCACCCGACGCGGCGCTGCGGACCACGGCGAAACGCGCCATCGACAACATAAGACGCGGCGTCGTGGCTGTTGATGGCGGGTAATCTGAACCAGACGCTACGGTGGCATCGCCACGCACCAGAATGGAGTGACCATGAGCGGACCGCAGGGATCAGACCCGACGCAGCCTGGGACGCCGCAGTCGTCGGGCAACCAGCCCGAGCAGGAGCAGCCGTCAGGGTCTGAGTCGCCGACCACCGAGTCGTCGTCATGGCAGCAACCGCAGTCCCAGCAGCCGCAGCCCCAGCAACCCCACCAACCGGCCTACACGCCGCCGCAACAGCAGTACCCGTCGTACCAGCAGCCGTCGACGCCGTCGTACGGCCCCCAGTACCAGCAGCCCGCGGCGGACTACCCCGGGCAGCAGCAATACCCGCCCACCGAGCAGTTCGGTCAGCAGCCGCAGTACGGGCAGCCGGCTCAGTATGGCCAGCAGCCCGGCCAGTACGGGCAGCAGCCCGGCCAGTACGGGCAGCCCGGCCAGTACGGGCAGTTCACCCCGTACGGCAGCACCGCAACCGCCGAGGGCTCCAAGCGCTCGCTCGGGCTGATTGGCGGGGTAATCGGCGCGGTCGTCGCGGTCATCGTCGCCGTGGTGCTGGTGATGGGCTTTTGGAAGCCCGGTTTCTTCGTCACCACCAAGCTCGACGTCAGCAAGGCCCAGCAGGGCGTGCAGCAGATCCTGACCGACGAGACCAACGGCTACGGCGCCAAGAACGTCAAGGACGTCAAGTGCAACAACGGCCAAAGCCCGACGGTGAAGAAGGGTGACACCTTCAACTGCGAGGTCAGCATCGACGGCACCAAGCGTCAGGTGACCGTGACATTCCAGGACAACGGCGGCACCTATGAGGTGGGCCGGCCCAAATAGGCCTAAGTAGCGGCCGGCAGGCCGTCCAGCGCCTTCTGGAGCCGCCCCACCGAGGACGTGACGCCGTATAGCTCGGCCAGTTCGGCGACCCGCTTCGGGTGCTTGGCCACCAGCGGTAGCGCGTCGGTTTTCCGCGACATCCTGACCGGCGCATCGGTTCGCACCCGCACCACCGGGCCGGCCAGCTTGACGTAGTCGGCGGCGCCGAGCAGCTTGGTCCGAAAGGCCCTGGAGAGCCTCGATTTCGGGTCGCCGGCGGCGGCCATGATGCCGTCCAGGGAGCCGTACTGCGCCAGCAGCGTCGCGGCCGTCTTCTCGCCGATACCCGGCACGCCGGGCAGCCCATCGGACGGGTCACCACGCAGCAGCGCCAGTTCGGCATAGGCCGGTCCCGCGCGATCGGGCGGCACGCCGTAGTGTTCGGACACCTGTTCGGGCCCGAACAGGGTGGCCTTGGTCAGCCCGCGGCCCATGTACAGCACCCGCACCGGCACCGGATCGTCGGTGATGACCTGCAGCAGGTCACGATCGCCGCTGACCACGACCACCGGATCGGCGCGCTCCCGGGCGGCCAACGTGCCTAGCACATCGTCGGCCTCACATCCCCGAGCACCGGCCACCGCGATGCCGAACGCATCGAGGACCTCGAGGATCCAGGTGACCTGGGGACTGAGCTCGTCGGGCACATCCTCGATGTCGGGCTCGCCGTCGGGGTTCTCCTCGATGACTCGGTGCGCCTTGTACGACGGCAGCAAGTCCACCCGAAACTGCGGCCGCCAGTCCCAGTCGTCGCAGACGACCAGCCGGCGCGGACGCTCGCGGGTGATCAGCACCGCCAGGCTGTCCAGGAAACCGCGCAGCGCGTTGACCGGCTTGCCGTCCGGCGAGGTGATCGACGACGGCACTCCGTAGTACGACCGAAACCACATGCTGGGTCCGTCGAGAAGCACCAGGGGAGCGGCGGGCATGGCGCAATCCTGCCAGTAGCGTCGAGGCATGCCTTTCGCGATTGACCGCATTGACCACGTCGTGTTGAACTGCCGCGAGGTTGGCGTCACCGTGGACTGGTATCAACGCGTGCTCGGAATGCGGCCGGAGACCTTCGGCGACGGCCGGGTGGCGCTGCGGTTTGGCAACCAGAAGATCAACGTCCGGCCCTGCGGCGCACCGGACTGGGAAACCGGGGTGATCGACGCGCCGGGGTCGCTGGACCTGTGTTTCATCGCAGATACCGGCCCCGACGAAATCGGCACACACCTGCGGGCTTGCGGCGTGACGATCACCAACGGCCCGGTCACCAAGATCGGCTCGCTCGGGCCGATGACGTCGCACTATTGCCGCGACCCCGACGGCAACCTGATCGAGATCGCGAGCTACCAGCGAGCCGACTAGCGTAAAGACGTGACCGCGAGCCGATTTCCCGCTGACGTCTATGCCCGGCGGCTGCGCGCCGCCGCACTGGCCACGGCGAGGGCCAATCTCGGCGGTCTTGTCATCACACCGGGATATGACCTGCGCTATCTGCTCGGCTCACGGGCGGAGACGTTCGAGCGGCTGACGGCGCTGGTGGTGCCCGCGGTGCATGCTCCGACGGTGGTGGTGCCGCGGCTGGAGGTGGCGTCGCTGAAGGATTCGGTGGTGATGGAACTCGGCCTGACGGTGCGTGATTGGGTCGACGGCCAGGACCCGTACCGGCTGGTGGTCGACGCGCTTGGGGGCGCGCCGGTGGCCACCGCGGTGACCGATTCGATGCCCGCGCTGCACCTGCTGCCGCTGACCGACGCGGTCGGCGTCATCCCCAAGTTGGCCACCGATGTGTTGCGCCAGTTGCGAATGATCAAGGACGCGGCCGAGATCGACGCGCTACGCAAGGCCGGTGCGGCCATTGACCGGGTGCATGAGCGGGTGCCGGAGTTCCTGGCGCCCGGCCGCACCGAGGCCGATGTCGCCGCAGACATCGCCAAAGCCATTGTCGATGAGGGTCACTCGAACGTGGCGTTCATCATTGTCGGCTCCGGGCCGCACGGAGCCGACCCGCACCACGAGTGTTCTGACCGGGTGTTGCAGGTCGGCGACATCGTAGTCGTCGACATCGGCGGCACGTATGAGCCGGGCTACCACTCCGACTGCACCCGCACCTACAGCATCGGGGAGCCGAATGCCGAAGTAGCGCAACAGTATTCGATACTGAAGCGGGCACAGCACAGCGCGGTGGCCGCCGTGCGGCCCGGCGCGACCGCCGAACACGTCGACGCCGCGGCGCGCGAGGTGCTGGCCCAGGCGGGACTGGCCGATGCGTTCGTGCACCGGACCGGTCACGGCATCGGCCTGTCGGTGCACGAGGAGCCCTACATCGTCGGCGGCAACAAGCTCCCGCTGGCCGAGGGGATGGCGTTTTCGGTCGAACCCGGTATCTACTTCCCTGGCCGCTGGGGCGCACGGATCGAGGACATCGTCGTGGTCGGCCCCGACGGCGCCGAACCCGTCAACGCGCGGCCCCGCGACTTGATCGTGGTGCCGGTCAGCCGATAGGTCGCGGGGAGAGCTAGCCGCTCGGGCTGGGCGGCACGATCGTCGGAACGGTGATGGTCGAGGGAACCGTCGGAATAGGCACGGTTACCGCGCTGGTCGTGGTCGTCGTGGTGGTTTGCTTCGACGTCCCGTTGCCCCCGCATGCGGTCGTCATGGTGCCGATCGCGA
>NZ_DASQVQ010000106.1:0-10276 GCF_035640695.1 Mycobacterium sp. | reverse complement strand
TGGTAGCGATTCAGCAGCGCCGTGTAGTCGCCGAGTGCGGCCCGCGTCCGGGCCAGTGCCTCCGGCGCGAACTCACCCGTCGCGTCCACGCCCTGGCCCAGCCGCACGATGCGCATCTCGCGATGCAGATCGAACACCCGCCCGTCGACGACGTCGGCGATCAGCAGCCGAATCGAGTTTGTACCGCAGTCGATTGCCCCGACGCGCGTCATGTCCACTGCTCCGCGATCAGGATGCCGGCCATCGCCGGATCGCCGGCGAGCACCGCCAGCGCCTCGTCGCCCAGCGGATTCACACCGGGTCCCTTGGCCAGCGAATGAGCGATCAACACGTGCAGGCATTTCACTCGGTCCGGCATGCCGCCACCGGAGAGCGTCGTGCCCAGCGGTTCGATCGCATCACGTTCGGCGAGATAGGACTCGTGAGCCCGCCGATAAGCAGCCGCGAGCTCTGCATCGTTGGCCAGACGCGACGTCATCTCTCGCATCATGCCCGACGATTCCAGCCGGCTCGCCGCCGCCGTCAGCACCGGGTGGGTCAACCAGTACAGCGTCGGGAACGGCGTGCCGTCGGGCAGCCGCGGCGTGGTCTTCACCACCCCCGGCTCGCCGTTCGGACACCGATAGGCGACTTCCACCACACCGCGCGGTTCGCGGCCGAGCTGGCGAGCGACGACGGCGAGGTCGGCGGGATCAACCACCGGGAGCAGGGGGCGGTGGCGGACTTGCGGGCTGGCTAGGGGCGACATTGGACGGAATGTTGTGCGGGGTATCGGCGATCGTGCGCCACAGGGACGTGTACCACGGCTCGTTGGGCCGTGATGCGGGCGCCGCGGCACCCGGCTGATCCGAGGGTATCGCCGCCGACGGAGGCAGCTGAACCTGGTACGGAATGTCGCCAGGCTTCACGAACCCCAGCCGTTCGCGTGCCTGCGCCGCGATGAACACCGGGTCGGCCAGCTTGGCCTTCTGCTGTTCCAGGTCCGCGATCTGCGCCCGCAGCGCCTTCTCACTGGCCGCTAGCTGGTTCATCTCCGTGCGCTGAGCAAAATATGTCCGCACCGGCCCGGCGATCGTCAACGTGAGCACGCACACCACCGCGGCCAGGATCGCCGCCCGCCGCGCGGTGGAACCGAGTTTCTGATCGGATCGCTGTTCGGCCGAGGCGGTAATGGATTCCGCCACTGCTTCCGGCACGGTCTTTGGTTCGCGTGGTTCGCGTGGTTCGCGCGGTTCGCGCTGTTCCCGACGGGACGCCGCGGCGCGTGGACGGCCGCGGGCCGAATCGCCTGCCCGGGTCGGACGGGAGGCCGGTGACCGGCGTTTCGGATCGGGCCGCTTCGCTTCGGGCACTTGCTATTCGGCCTGTTCGGATGCTTGTCGCGCAATCGGCTCATCGCCCACCGAGAACCGCGGGAATGCCAGGTCGCCGGCGTAGCGCGCGGCGTCGCCGAGCGTTTCCTCGATGCGCAGCAGTTGGTTGTACTTAGCCACCCGCTCGCTTCGGGCAGGCGCACCCGTCTTAATCTGGCCGCTGCCCACCGCCACGGCCAGGTCGGCGATCGTGGTGTCCTCGGTCTCGCCGCTACGGTGGCTCATCATGGTCCGGTACCCGCTATTGTGCGCCAGGGCGACTGCATCCAGTGTCTCGGTTAGCGTGCCGATTTGGTTTACCTTGACCAGCAAGGCATTACCGGCGCCCCGTTCGATGCCCTCCTCCAGTCGTTCCGGATTCGTGACGAACAGGTCGTCACCGACCAGCTGCACCCTGTCGCCGATCAACGTCGTCAGCGCCACCCAGCCGTCCCAGTCGTCCTCCGACAGCGGGTCCTCGATGGATACCAGCGGATAGCTGTCCAGCAGGCCGGCGTAGAACTCAGCCATCTGTGCTGAGTCCCGCGTCTCCTTCTCGAACGCGTAACCACTTCCGGGGGTGAAGAATTCGGTCGCGGCGACATCTAGCGCGAGCGCGACGTCGGAACCGGGCTTGTACCCGGCGGACTCGATGGCCGACAGGATCAGATCAAGCGCCGCCTTGGTACCGGGAACGTCGGGGGCGAACCCACCCTCGTCCCCCAGACCGGTGGACAGACCTTGCTTCTTCAGAACGGATTTCAACGAGTGGTACACCTCGGCGCCGCATCGCAGCGCCTCCTTGAAGCTCGGCGCGCCGATCGGCGCGATCATGAACTCCTGCACGTCAACACCGGTGTCGGCGTGCGCACCGCCATTGACGATGTTCAGCATCGGCACCGGGAGGATATGCGCATTGGGGCCGCCGATGTAGCGGAACAACGGCAGGCCGGCCGATTCCGCGGCACCCTTGGCTACCGCCAACGAAACGCCAAGAATTGCGTTGGCGCCCAGCCGAGACTTGTCAGGTGTGCCGTCGAGATCCACTAACGCCTGGTCGACCAACCGTTGGTCGTCGGCGGACAACCCGATCACCGCCGGGGCGATCTCGTCCAGCACGGCCTCGACGGCCTTCTCGACGCCCTTCCCGCCGTATCGGGCAGCGCCGTCGCGCAACTCGACCGCCTCGTGCTCGCCGGTGGACGCTCCCGACGGCACCGCCGCGCGGGCGAAGGTCCCGTCCACCAGGGCAACCTCGACCTCGACGGTGGGATTGCCGCGCGAATCAAGGATCTCGCGGGCCCCGACCTGCTCGATGATGGGCACTGGCTTCTCCTTGAGTCGTCGGTGGGTCGTCAGACGTCATCAGCCTAGATGCAGGGGCCGCGCACAGCGGGCTAGAGCGGGTGTCCTGCGGCATATGCCTTCGCCCAATCCCGGACGGTGCGGGCGTACTGGTCGGAGTGGTTGTAGGCCCGCAACGCGTTCATCCATCCCCGCGGCGTTGCCAGGTCCTTTCCGCGCCAGCACAAATAGCCCGCCGCCGACAGTGCGGCGTCGTCGAAATTGTCCGGGCTGACAACACCATCGTTGTTGGCGTCCACGCCGTACAGCCGCCAGGTCTCGGGAATGAACTGCATCGGTCCCATCGCCCGGGCGTATTCCGGGTCACCATCGACATCCCCCCCGTCGTTGTCAACGATTTGCAAGTTGCCGTTCGTCCCGTCCAGTCGCACGCCCCGGATCGGCGGCGTCACGTCACCGTTCGGGGCGATCTTCGCGCCGCGGTAGGTGCCGTGGTGGCTCTCGATCTGGCCGATGCCGGCCACCGTCGTCCAAGCCAGATGGCATTTCGGATTCTCGACCTCGGCGACCCTGGCCGCGTACGCATACGCCTCCAGAGCCTCGACCGGCATGCCCAGCGCGGGCGCCCGCGCCGCCGCCCATTCATGCAGCTGATCGGCGGGCCGGCCGCGGGCATGAGTATCGATGTCTGGCACCGGATCACCGGCCGGCGGCGGCACGCCGTCGGGTATCGGAACACCAAGCTGCCAAGAGCAACTCGACGCCAACAACATGGCGGTCGCGCCCACCACGGCTACCAGTCGTAGCCAACGCACCCGAGCCACTCGACTCCTCAACCCACTCTGGTCGTCGTCGTTCCATGGTCCCATGACTTCTCCGCGGTGCTGTCGTGGTTCCGGCAGTGGCGGGGGTATACCACCGCCGGCGCACCGCTGCTAAGGTAAGGCACACCTTCGTTTGGGCAGGCAAGGCTTGCTTAGCTAAGCATAGTAAGGACCATCGATGAACGCTGTAGTCGATATCGCGGTAAGTCTTCAGGCCACCGGACCGAAAATCTCGTCACAGCTGCTTGGCAGCGGATTGATCGGTCTGCGCGAAGGTCTCGAGGGAGGCATTGTCGTGATGGTCCTTATCGCCTTTCTCGTCAAGTCCGATCGACGGGATGCGCTTAAGTGGGTGTGGCTGGGCGTTCTTGCGGCGATCGCGATGACTGTCACGACGTTTCTGGTCATCGTGTTCAGCGCCTATACCATTACCGGCCTTGCGGCAGAAGCCATCGCGGGCATCGCGTCGCTGGTCGCGGTCACGATCGTGACGACGATGGTGCTGTGGATGAGGAAGGCCGCCGCGGGGCTTTCCGGTGAGTTGCGCGCCGAGATGTCGCGCGCGCTGGAAACCGGCGCCCTGGCGGTACTGTTGCTCGCGTTTTTAGCGGTGGGCCGTGAAGGCGGCGAGACGGCACTATTCATGGTGGGCTACGCCGAGGCCGAAACTGCCTGGCCCCTGCTCGGTTTGGTGATCGGCGTGGCGGTGGCCGCGGCCGTCGCGTGGGGAATGTACGCCGGCGCCGTGCGCATCAACCTGAGCAGGTTCTTCAAGTACACCGGCATCTTCTTGATCGTGGTGGCTGCCGGAATTCTGGCGTACGGCATCGGCGCACTACAGACCATCGGCTGGCTGCCGGGCCTGCAGAGCAAGGCCTTCGACATCACCTCATGGATGACCTGGTCGTCGTGGTACGGCGAGATCGTCCAGGGCGTCTTCAACATCACACCAACTCCGACGGTGCTGCAACTGACGGTGTGGCTGGCCTACCTCGTCGTGGTGCTGTTCGTATTCGTCCGGCCCGCCCCCGCCCCTGTGAAGGCTTCTCCCGCTCCCCTGCCCACACCCGAAAGGTCAACTACGTGAACCGCTTTGGCCCCGGGGACACCCGGGCCGGCGCCGCCGTGTTCGCCGTGGTGCTCGCCGGTGTCTCGCTGACCAGCTGCACCACCAAGGAGTCGAACCACCCAGGTGCCGCCAGCGCCCCGCAGATCACCGTCAACGCCTCCGACACCGCCTGCCAGCTTTCGGGTTCGGAAACCACCACCGGGCCAAGCACCTTCATCATCACCAACAACGGCACCAAGGTGACTGAATTTTACGTTTACGGTGCGGGTGACCGCGTGATGGGCGAAGTGGAGAACATCTCGCCCGGACTGCAACGCAAACTCGTCGTTCACCTCAACGCCCCTGGCATCTACCAAACCGCCTGTAAGCCCGGCATGGTCGGCGACGGCATCCGCTCGGACTTCAAGGTCACCGGCGAAGCGTTGCAGACCGACATGCCGGGCGGGTTCAAGCAGGCCGCCGACAACTATAGGCGCTACGTGATCAGCCAGGCCGACGCGATGTTGGCCGCCACAGAGGCCTTCGTCGAGGCGGTGAAAGCGCGTGACATCGACTCCGCCAAGAGGCAATACCCGTCATCGCGCACCTACTACGAACGCGTCGAGCCAGTGGCCGAGTCGTTTCCCAACGACCTCGACCAGCGGATCGACCGGCGCGAGGCCAACCTTGAGGCGGGCCAGAAGTGGACCGGCTACCACCGGCTCGAAAAGGACCTGTGGGCGCAGGGTTTCCAGCCCGACACCAACGCGATCGCCGACCAGCTGGTCGCCGACGCAAGGGAGCTCGCCGCAGGGGTGAAGGCTGCGGACTACAGCATCGATCCCACCCAAATAGCCGGCGGCGCACAACATCTGCTCGACGAAATCGCGATCAGCAAGATCACCGGTGAAGAGGACGTCTTCAGCCACACCGACCTGTGGGATTTCAACGCGAACGTGCAGGGGTCACAGACCGCGGTGGCCTCGGTCCGGCCGATCCTCGACGAACGCAACGCCGACCTCGGCAAGCGCGTCGACCAGCGGTTCCAGGATGTTGAGGCGCTGCTGAACCGCTACCGCAAGGGTGACGGCTTCGTTGCGTACGACACCGTCACCGAGCCGCAGCGCCAGGAACTTTCGCGCGCGATCGACGGGCTGTCGAAGGACGTGAGCCAGGTGCAAGGTGCCATCGCCCCCCAATAACGCATCGGAACCCGCGGCCTTCCAGGGGCTGTCCCGACGGCGGCTGTTCGGCGCCGCCGGGGTGACAGCCGCGGTTGTCGGGGCTGCCGGAGCGGGCGCATGGGCAGGACGCGCCGCTGCCGCTGAGGCCGCGCCGGAAGACCTGCACCGTGCCGTGCCGTTCCGCGGCGAGCGGCAGGCCGGCATCATCACGCCCGCGCAGGACCGGATGCACTTCTGCGCGTTCGACATCACCACCGGCTCGCGCGACGACGTCGTCTCGATGCTCAAGGAGTGGACCCGGCTAGCCGAACGGATGACCACCGGGCAGGAAACGGTGCCGAACGGCGCGGTCGGCCTGAATCCGCATGCGCCGCCGTCCGATACCGGCGAGGCACTGAACCTGCCCGCGTCGGCGCTCACCCTGACGATCGGCTTCGGGCCGTCGTTCTTCGAAAAGGATGGCAAGGACCGCTTCGGCGTGGCCGATCGGCGTCCGGTGCCGCTTGCGGACCTACCGAAGTTCCCGAACGAGACGATGGATCCCGCCCGCTGCGGCGGCGACATCTGCGTGCAGGCCTGCGCCAACGACCCTCAGGTCGCCGTGCACGCGATCCGCAACCTGGCCCGTGTCGCGTTCGGCACCGCGGCGGTGCGGTGGTCGCAGCTGGGCTTCGGCCGCACATCATCAACCACCCGATCACAGCAGACGCCACGAAACCTATTCGGATTCAAGGACGGAACGCGCAACATCAAGGCCGAGGACACCGACAAGCTGAACAACCACGTGTGGGTGGCCCGCGGTGACGGAGCGGATTGGCTGACCGGCGGCACCTACCTCGTGACGCGCCGGATCCGGATGCGCATCGAAAACTGGGACCGCACCGCGCTCAAGGAGCAGGAACGCGTCATCGGACGCGAGAAGGGCAGCGGGGCGCCGCACGGCTACACCGACGAGTTCGCTCCCCTGGATTTGGCAAGCAGGGATGGCAGGAGCAAGCCGCTGATCGACGTCGATGCGCATGTGCGGCTCGCGTCGGCCGAGCAGCTCGGCGGCATCGAAATTCTGCGCCGCGGCTACAACTTCACCGACGGCTCAGACGGCTTCGGGCATCTCGATGCGGGGCTGTTCTTCATCGCGTTCGTCCGCAACCCGGTCACGCAGTTCATTCCGTTGCAGGCCCAGCTTTCCAGCGCCGACGCGCTCAACGAGTACATAACCCACACCGGTTCCGCGGTCTTCGCGTGTCCACCGGGACTGCGTGAAGGTGACTCGTCGGCCTACTGGGGCTCGACGCTGTTCGGGTGACCGGAACAGAAGCCCGGCCGCACGAGTTAACCACACTGAGGCGAGGGATCATTCGGCGAGCGCAAAACCAGGAGGGTGACATGAAGGTCGGGGTCGTGTTCCCACAAACCGAAATCGGAGCCGATGCCGGCGCGGTGCGCGCCTACGGGCAGCGGGTCGAGGAACTCGGATTCAGCCATATTCTGGCCTACGACCACGTCGTCGGGGCCGACCCGCGAGTCCACACCAATTGGAACGGGCCTTACGACCTCGACACCACATTCCACGAGCCGCTCGTGATGTTCGGCTACCTGGCCGCGGTGACGACCGCCCTGGAACTCGTGACCGGCGTCATCATCCTGCCGCAACGCCAGGCGGTGCTCGTCGCCAAGCAGGCCGCGGAGGTCGACGTCCTCAGCGGCGGCCGGCTTCGGCTCGGAGTCGGCATCGGCTGGAACGCCGTGGAATACGAGGCGCTCGGCGAGGACTTCAGCACCCGCGGCAAGCGGTTCGAGGAGCAGATCGAGTTGATGCGACGGCTTTGGACCGATACGAGCGTCACATACGACGGCATGTTCCACCACGTCACGGGCGCCGGTCTGGCCCCGCTGCCGGTGCAGCGGCCGATTCCGGTGTGGATCGGGGCACAATCACCGCGCGCCTATCGACGGACCGGTCGGCTCGCGGACGGGTGGTTCCCCCAGATGCAGCCGGGGCCGCAGCTTGACGAGGCCCTGGAGCTGGTGCGTCGCGCCGCCGTCGAGGCGGGAAGGGATCCGGCCAGCATCGCCATGGAAGGGCGCATCTCAGGGGGCGGTGACGCGGATGAAACGGCCGAAGCCCTGCGCCGCTGGGCCGAAGCGGGCGCCACTCACGTATCAGTAAATACCATGGGCGCCGGTCTGAGGTCGGTGGACGACCACCTGGCCGCGTTGGCGGCCACCGCGCAGGCAGCGCAGAGCGTCACGAGCTAGCGCGGGACAAATCACCGCGCGGCTCGTGATATGCGGCTCGTGATCTACAGTGCGGCCGTCGGGTGGGTTGCTACTACTGCGGTTCGACGCGATCCGGCTGATCGCCTGGTGCTTCGACGACCTCCGGAGCCGCGCCGTTCGTTTCCGCGCTGAGATCCTCGGTTACGAGCGGCGTTTCGGCGGGGGCCTGCTCGCCGACCGGCTCTCCCGGCTGCTCAGCTTCGTGTCGCTCCGGCGCCGGTTCGGGGACGTCGGAAGGCGCGGGCTCGGGCACTTCCACCGGCCCGGGCTCCGGCACATCCGTCGGCGACGGCTCGGGCACCTGCTCGGGCGACGGCTCCGGCACTTGTTCCGGCGACGGTTCAGGAATCGGCTGCGCGCCGGTCGCAATGGGCAGGTACGTCCGCCACTCCTCCTCGGTGATGGAGTCGAGCGGCGCGACATCGAGTTCCTCGGGCACGTCGCTGCCCCGTCGCGCGGCGGCAATCGACTTCTCCGCGAGGCGGACCGCATCCATGAATTCCAAAACTTCTGCGCGTAACACGGTTTCGGCGTCAGCCTGCGCGGATACCGTGACTGACGTCAACGCCGGCGGAATCAGATCGTCCGGCAGGCCGGCTTCGGTGACCCGGCTAATCACCTTGTGCGCCAACGCCAAAGCGGGCTGAGCCGTCGGCACGCCGTCGAGGCTCGACCCGCGCGATTTTTCGGCGGCCTTGCGCTCGTCCCACTGCGCGATCTGCTCCTCCAGCGAGACCGACTCGCCGGCCAGCACACCGGGAACCCGGTTGGCCAGCTTGCGCAGCAGCGAATCCGCGACGTCGTCGATGGTGAACGGATGCTGCGGCGCGTCCTCGGCGATGCGGGCGTGAAACAGCACCTGCAGCAACACGTCGCCAAGCTCTTCGCGCAGTTCGTCGGCGTTGCCGCCACGGACCGCGTCGAACAGCTCGTAGGTCTCCTCGAGCAAATACCGCCGCAGCGAGTCGTGGGTCTGCTCGCTCTCCCACGGTCCGTTAGTACGCAGCTTGTCCATCAACGCGACCGCATCGATCAGCCGCTCCCCGCGCTGCGGTTCGGGCGCGGAAATCAACTGCTCACCGGCGGCCAGCCGGGCCTGAACCGTCGGGTGGTTGGCGTCCGACGACAACAACACCGGTGCGTCGTCACCGGCGTGCGCCGGACGCGCCGCAGGCAGCGACCACGGCACCTTGACCGGCATTTCTTCGGTGTATTGCACGTCGCCGGCCAGCATTGCGATCGCCTCGACGGGGACCAGCGAGGGTCGGCGGGGGTCCACCAACACGACTGTCATCGTGTCTAGCCTCCTCGCGCGTCGTCCCCCGCCCCTGCCTTGGTTATATCAACACCAGCCTGCGGCCTTCCATGAAGTGCGGATACCAGATCGGCAACCATCCGGAGGAGTTCAAGATCACGGATCCGCGGTGCACCCGCCCCGCTGCCCGACCGTGGAATTGGCACCTGCACCGTCGAGGTCGTGGCGCGGTAGTGCGCACCCGGATAGAGCCGCTTGAGCCGAAGTTGCTGGGAGTCCAGCAGCGTGAGCGGGGACAGCCGCAGCGTCGTGCCGGCGCCGGCGCCCATCGTCGACACCTCGGTGATGCCGTACTGCCGGCACAGCAGACGCAGCCGCGCCACCGCGACCAGCCGCTCCGCAGGTTCGGGCACCGCCCCGTACCGGTCGGTCAGCTCCTCTAACACCGCGGTGATCCCGTCATCGTCGGGCGCCGCCGCCAATCGACGATAACCCTCCAGCCGCAGCCGGTCGCTGGCGATGTACTCCGGCGGCAGATGCGCGTCCACCGGTAGGTCGATGCGGACGTCCTTCGGCTCCTCGGGCGCCGCCACGGTTTTGCCGTCGGCGGCCGCACGGTAGGCCTCCACGGCCTCACCGACCAGCCGCACGTACAAGTCGAAGCCCACGCCGGCGACATGGCCGGACTGCTCGACGCCGAGCACGTTGCCAGCGCCGCGGATCTCGAGGTCCTTCAGCGCCACCGCCATGCCCGCGCCGAGCTCGTTGTTCTGGGCGATCGTCGCAAGCCGGTCGTAGGCCGTTTCGGTCAGCGGCATCTCCGGCGGATACAGGAAGTAGGCGTAGCCACGCTCCCGGCTGCGCCCGACGCGCCCGCGCAGCTGATGTAGCTGGGCCAGCCCGAAGGTGTCGGCACGCTCGACGATCAGCGTGTTCGCGTTGGAGATGTCAAGACCGGTCTCGACGATCGTCGTGCAGACCAGCACGTCGTATTCGCGGTTCCAGAAGCCCTCGACCGTGCGCTCCAG
>NZ_DASQVQ010000105.1:0-4398 GCF_035640695.1 Mycobacterium sp. | reverse complement strand
ACGCCTGAGTGACCTCGGCGATTGCGATCTGCTCTTCTCGGGTGGCCAGGTCGGCGCGTGGCGCATAACGCAACCCACCGTGGCGCTCCCAGGTTTCCTGGTTGAACTGCACGCCACCGTAGAAGCCGTTGCCGGTGTCGATGGCCCAATTGCCGCTGGACTCGCAGGAGGCGAGCGCATCCCACGTGGCGGTCTTGCTCATTGGCGGCACCTGGGTGCCCGGCTTGGCGCCGACCCGCTGTACCGCCGGCCGGGCGGGTGTCACGACATTGTGGGCCATCACCCATCGGCCGGTTTCGACGCCGTTGACGGTCGAGACGGTGAAGGTGACGTCCTGGGTGCCGGGAGTGCCGGGGTCATCGACGACGCGGCGGCTGATGTTCAGTGTCGGGTCTTCGATGCGCCGCAGCGGCGCCGGCAACGGCAAGCGCGCGGCGACGTTGTGCATGCGGATGCGGGTGACCACGATCTGCATGCCCTCGATGACCGGCGCCGACGCCGGGGGCACCACCTTGTCGTCCTGGTGGAGCGGCGCACCGGCCGCTGCCAGCAGCTGGCCCACGGTGGGCGCCGCTAAGCGCTGGTCGCTGACCACACCGCCGTCGTTGATGTGCACGTGCTTCGCGCTGACCATCGGCAGCGCCATTCCGGCCAGCGGCACGCGGCTCGCACGAGACGCCGCGACGGGGGCGGCATCGCTCATCGACAGCTGCTTGAGGGCCTCATCGACGGTCAACGCCGTCGTCCACACCTGCTTGCTTGGTTGGCCGTCGATCGACACCTGCAGCGGCCGGCCGCGTCGCAGCATGATGGTGTCAGACTGGTGGACCAGCTGATTGGCGCCCGGATAGAGATTGTCGTGCTCGCCGACGGCGAAGCCGTTTTCCCGCACCACGTCGCTGACCCGCGACTTCAACGTCGACACCGCCGTCGGTACGCCGTCGACGGACAGCGTGACGGTCTTGTGCACCGCCACGGTGTAGCCGCCCGCCAACATCAACGCCAATAAGAGTGCGCCGACCAGCACACGCTGCGCCTTCGATTTCGCGCTGGCCTTTCCCCGGGTCCCCGCGCGTTTGCCGGCGGCGCTGTCATCGCCGCCGCCATCGGGTCGCTGGGCGGCCTGCTCCAGGGCCAACTGCTCAGCCCCAGCCTGCCGTGCGGCTTTGGCCTCGCCGATCTCGGCCGGCCCAGTCTCGCGTCGCCACAGCTGCTCGGCCATCTCGCCACCGCGACTTTGCTCACCCCATGTCGCGTCCTCGGCCTTATCGATCCGTTCGGCATCGGCCAACAGGGCTGAAACCACCGCGGCCAGAACGTTGGCCCGCACCCTTGTCCCGTCCAACGCGACCCGGCCTACTCGGCCTACCCGGACGACACCCGCGGCCTGGCCCAACGCCAACGCCTGTACGAACAGTGGCCTCAGCGCAGCCAGGTGCCGCCTGCGGAATCGGACGATCGCCCGATAGTCCGGGGCCGCCCCCGCGGCCAGCCACCGAAAGCACACATCATCGACGCATTTGCGTTCGATCACCCGCGACGAGCGCACCCCGATGATGTAGCCGTACAACAGGACACGGACCAACAGCCGCGGATCACAGGGCGGCGCGCCACGCCCCTCGGTGGAGGCGGCCCGAATGCGGACGAATTCGGAATGCTCCTCGACGAACACCGCGATGAACCTGGCCAGATGCTCGGCCGGCGACAAGTCATCCAGCGATGGCGGCGACAACGATCGCTGATGCGGGGCGAATACACGGAACGCCTTGTGCGCCGGGCGGATTCGGCCCGAAATACGCGTCTGCCCGATAGCCAAGATCTACCTCGAACAATCGACCATCACCGAATTCATCAGCTACGTATCATCCCCCGCGCCCGATCCCCAGCCGATCATCCCGCCCGGCGTGTTGCCTACCCAGGCTCCGCCAGCGACACTCACGCGCCACGGCGGCTCGATCTCCTCGCCGAGCCGTATCTGAGGCGATATCGCCCGGGCCTCGTCTAGAGTTGTTGGCCGTGCGCACCTGGATCGCCGCTCTTGTCCTGGTCGTGGTGGTCGCGGCGGCGATCACCGTCAAGCTGCTTGTGCGCCGCCGCGCGCCCATCGGGGGCTGGTTCGCCGACTCGCCGCGTAGCGCCGGCACGTTGTCGGTGATCGGTACGATGTTCGCGGTCGTGCTTGCGTTCGTGATCTTCCTCGCGCTCCAGAGCTATCAGCGCGCGCGGAACGGGGCGAGCGTCGAGGCCATCGCCGTGGCCGAACTCGACTCCGTCGCTCAGGTGTTCCAGTCGCCCTCGAGCGATCATCTGCACGGCGGGCTGGTCTGCTATGCGCGCGCCGTCATCGACGACGAATGGCCCTTGATGAGGAATGCGCGTTCCAGCGAGCTGGTGCAGTCGTGGATCGACAAGCTGGGCCGGGAGTTCGCGATCGCAGAGCCCCACGGCGCGCGACAAGAGACCGCCTACGCCCAGTGGTTCGACGAGCAGGCGCAGCGCCGCGAAGGTCGGCGCGAGCGCCTCGCCGAGGCGGCGCCGTTCGTGCCCCTGCCGCTGTGGGTCGTGCTGGGCATCGGCGCTTCGCTCACGATCGCCTACATGTGCGCGCAGGCCGACCGGCGTGAGGGGATCGTTGTCCAGTCGTTACCGATCGGTTTCGTCACGGCGCTCGTGACCGCGGGCTTGCTCGTGATCTTTTTCCTCGACCACCCGTACGCAAATGGGGGTGGCAGCATCGCGCCCACCGAAATGCGCCGGACGCTCACGCTCATCGATCACGGGGCGGCGGCGCCGTGCGACGACCACGGCATCCCCCGTCCCGCCTGACGTCCTGCCAGAGCTTTCTTTCAAAGGCACCTAATCCGCTTTGCCCCTGCGGAAACCGGCGGGCGAACGTTGAATGGCGTATTTATGTCTGCGCGGATGTCGCCGCATTACGAGAAGCAACATCGCCGGAGCAATCAGCTGAGCCGGTGGCGCAACACCACCGTTCACCTATTTCAGGTGTGCCCTCAGGAAGACTGTGCGTCTCGGTCGGCTCAAGTTCGGCCCTGATGACACGGGACACAACCCCCCAAATAGACCGCAGCCGCGTCGGCGCCGTGCGACAGTTCCCGGATGAGGAGAAGCGTCGCCGTGATCGGGGCCGGACCAGGCGGGCTGATCGCGGCGCGTTGGCTCGTCTCGCAGGGATTCGAGCCGACGATCTTCGAGCAGGGACCGATGCTAGGGGGCCAGTGGACGGGCCGCCGTGGTTGCAGCGGCGTGTGGCCCACCATGCATACCAACACAAGTCGCATCATGACGGCCTTCAGCGATCTCGAGCACGAGAGCGACCTCGTCTACCCATCAAACCGCGACATCCTTGACTACTTGCATCGCTATGCCGAGAAGTTCAGCCTTACGTCGCGCATCCGGTTCGGCACCCGGGTCGAACTGCTCAGGCGAGACGACCCAGGATGGCTCGTTGGTCACGCCGGCATGGACGAGCGCTTCGAACGAGTGGTGGTGGCAAGCGGCAGGTTCCACTCGCCCGCCATCCCACCTGTTGCGGGTCTCGGCACGTTTGCAGGCTCGGCAGGAGCGACCCCCACGTACCACTACCGAGAGCCCTCTCCATATCGCGGCAAGCGCGTTCTCGTGGCCGGTTGCGCGGTCAGCGCCCTTGAGATCGCCGCAGAACTCGCGCAGCTCGGCGCAGCCCGCGTTGTGGTCACCCAGCGGCGACAGAGGTACGTCCTGCCGAAGTTCGCCGCCGGAGTCCCCTCCGATCACCGGATCTTCACCCGATACGGAACCCTGGCGAGCGAGACTCTTTCAGCGGATGAGATCGACCGGCAGCTAAAGGAGATTGTGGTGGAGGCCGGTGGGAGCCCGGAGCAGTACGGCGCACCGGCACCCGACCCGTCTCTCTTCGCCGCCGGGATCACCCTCAACCAGCAGTATCTGCCGCTCGTGGCCGAGGGCCGGATTACGGTGCGTCCGTGGATGGAATCCATCGCGGACGCGACCGTGACCTTCGCCGACGGGCATGCCGAGGAGTTCGACGGGATTGTCCTCGGCACTGGGTTTGATTTGTGCCTGCCGTTTCTGAGTGAAGAGATCCGGACGATCCTCGACCTCGACACGGTCCACTTGGACGCCGACCGCTACACCTTCCATCCAGACCTGCCGGGATTGGCCTTCGTGGGCATGTGGGATCAATCGGGCGGATACTTTGTGCCGCTCGAACTTCAGGCCAGGTGGATCGCCTATACGTGGGGTGGCACGATACCGGCGACAACTGAGACCGACCAGCGGTTGGCGATCAATGCGTATCGCTCCAAGCGGGGGATGTCCCAGAAAACGCGGATGAACCTGGTGGCCGTGACCTTCGCCCGAGCCGCACGGGTCGAGCCG
>NZ_DASQVQ010000104.1:0-5706 GCF_035640695.1 Mycobacterium sp. | reverse complement strand
AACGCGGGCGCCCCCAGCGGAAACGCGGGCGGCCGCGGCGGCACTGCAGGCCCCGGCGGCAACAAGCCGGCGCCGGGCGCCCGGCCGGTACGGCCGGCCGGCAGCCGCACCGGTCGACCGTCGGGTAAACGCAGCACGCGGCGGCGGTAGCGAATGTTGCACCGGCGCCGTGGGGGGACCCCCCGCCCGCAAGGGCGAGTGGTAGCGGTGGCCGCGGCAGTGGCGCTGGCCGGTCCGTTTGCGCTGTCGTCGTGCTCCAGCAGCGCCGCAAAGGACATCGCCTACGCGGTCGACGGCACCCTGGTCAGCTACAACACCAACACCGTCGCCGGCGCCGCGTCGTCGGGCCCGCAGGCGTTCGCGCGGGCGCTGACCGGGTTCGGCTACCACGGACCGGACGGGCAAATCGTCGGCGACCACGACTTCGGCTCGATCTCGATCGTGGGCAAGGCGCCGCTGGTGTTGGACTACCAGATCGCCGACAACGCCGTCTACTCCGACGGCAAGCCGATCACCTGCGACGACATGGTGTTGGCGTGGGCGGCGCAGTCCGGACGCTGGCCGTCGTTCGACGGGGCCAGCCGGGCCGGCTACAGCGACATCGTCGGCGTCGACTGCGTGGCCGGGCAGAAGAAGGCCCGCGTCACGTTCGGCACCGACCGGTCGGTCGTCGACTACGCGCAACTGTTCTCCGCGACGACGATGATGCCGTCGCACGTGATCGCCGACGAACTCGGCACCGACGTGACCGCCGCGATCCAGAACAACGACGGCCCGACCGTCGACCGGATCGCGCAGACCTGGAACACCACCTGGGACCTCAAGCCGGGCGTCGACGTGAAGCGGTTCCCGTCGTCGGGGCCGTACAAGCTGGACTCGGTGCGGTCCGACGGTGCGGTGGTCCTGGTCGCCAACGACCGGTGGTGGGGCGCCAAGCCGGTGACCCAGCGGATCACGGTCTGGCCCAGGGGAGCCGACATCCAGGACCGGATCAACAAGGGCTCGTTCGACGTCGTCGACATCGCCGCCGGCTCGTCGGGAACCGTCAACATCCCCGATGGCTACCAACGCAGCGAGTCGCCGTCGGCGGGCATCGAGCAGCTGATCTACGCCGGCCAGGGCCCGATGGCCGCACCGCCCGCGCGACGCGCGCTGTCCCTGTGCACGCCGCGGGACCAGATCGCGCAGAACGCTTCCGCGCCGATCGCGAATTCGCGATTGAGCGCCGACACCGACGACGCGTTCGGTACGGCCGAGAGCGCGGCTGAGGCAGACCAGTTCACCCGGTCGGACCCCGTCGGCGCGCGGGCGGCGCTCAAGAACGCTCCGCTGACCGTGCGCATCGGATACCAGGCGCCCAACGCGCGGCTCGCCGCGACCGTCGGCGCAATCGCCCGGGCCTGCGCACCGGCCGGGATCAGGGTCCAAGACGTCGCGTCGGACTCCACCGGCCCGCTGACGTTGAAAAGCGGACAGCTCGACGTGCTACTTGCCAGCACCGGCGGCGCGACCGGCAGCGGCTCGACCGGGTCGTCCGCGTTCGACGCCCACGAGCTGCGCAGCGGCAACGGCAACAACCTGTCCGGTTACGCCAACGCGCAGGTCGACGGCATCATCGACACGCTGACGGTGACCGCGGACCCGAAGGAGGTCTCGCGGCTGGTCACCGACGGCGCGCGGGTGCTGTGGGCCGAACTGCCGACGCTGCCGCTGTACCGCCAGCAGCGCACCCTGATCACATCGAAGAAGATGTATGCCGTGAACAGCAATCCAACCCGCTGGGGCGCGGGATGGAACATGGACCGTTGGGTGCTGGTGCAGTGACCCGTACCGAGGTGGCGGACCTGATCGCGTCGTTGACCCGCGAGGTCGCCGACTTCCCTTCGCCCGGTGTGCAATTCAAGGATTTGTCGCCGCTTTTCGCCGACGCGCACGGACTTTCGGCGGTCACCGATGCGTTGGCCGAGACGGCTTCGGGCGCCGACCTCATCGCCGGCATCGACGCCCGCGGCTTTCTGCTCGGCGCCGCCGTCGCGGTGCGGCTGGACACCGGGGTGCTGACGGTGCGCAAGGGCGGCAAGCTGCCGCCGCCGGTGCACAGCGCGACCTACCAGCTCGAATACGGCACCGCGACCCTGGAAATCCCGGCCGAGGGCATCGACCTGGCGGGCCGCACGGTCGTGATCATCGACGACGTGCTGGCCACCGGCGGCACGCTGCGCGCGACGGCCGGGCTGCTCGACCAGGCCGGCGCCGCCGTGACCGGTGCCGCGGTGGTGCTTGAACTCGCCGCACTCGGTGGCCGTGACGCCGTGGCGCCGCTGCCGGTCACCACCTTGCGCACCGTCTGAGGCGATATCCTCGATGAACGGGGCACGGTTGAGGCAGGAGGTGGTGACGATGGCCGACGACCGCAGCACCACGCAGGCCGTGCAGACGCCGCCGCAGCCCGGCCAGGTCCCCGACGCCGCGCCGACGGAAACCCCGAAGACCTCCAGCAGCGCGTCGCGGCGCGTGCGGGCCCGGCTGGCCCGCCGGATGACCTCACAGCGCAGCGCCGTCAGCCCGGTGCTCGAACCGCTCGTCGCGGTGCACCGGGAGATCTACCCGAAGGCCGACCTGACGCTGCTGCAGCGCGCCTACGAGGTGGCCGAAAAGCGGCATGCCGAGCAGTTTCGCCGCTCGGGCGACCCGTACATCACCCATCCGCTGGCGGTGGCCAACATCCTGGCCGAACTCGGCATGGACACCACCACGCTCGTCGCGGCGTTGCTGCACGACACCGTGGAGGACACCGGCTACACGCTGGAGGCGCTGACCGCCGACTTCGGCGAGGAGGTCGGGCATCTGGTCGACGGCGTCACCAAGCTGGACAAGGTCGTGCTGGGCAGCGCCGCCGAGGGCGAGACGATTCGCAAAATGATCATTGCGATGGCCCGGGACCCGCGGGTGCTGGTGATCAAGGTCGCCGACCGGCTGCACAACATGCGCACGATGCGGTTCCTGCCGCCGGAAAAGCAGGCCCGCAAGGCCCGCGAGACGCTGGAGGTGATTGCGCCGCTGGCCCACCGGCTGGGCATGGCGACGGTCAAGTGGGAGCTCGAGGACCTGTCGTTCGCGATCCTGCACCCGAAGAAGTACGAGGAGATCGTGCGGCTGGTCGCCGACCGGGCGCCATCACGCGACACGTACCTGGCCGAGGTGCGCGCCGAGATCATCTCGACGCTGAACGCGATGAAGATCAACGCGGTCGTCGAGGGCAGGCCCAAGCACTACTGGTCGATCTATCAGAAGATGATCGTCAAGGGACGCGACTTCGACGACATCCATGACCTGGTCGGCGTGCGCATCCTGTGCGACGAGATCCGCGACTGTTATGCCGCCGTCGGCGTTGTGCATTCGCTGTGGCAGCCGATGGCCGGCCGGTTCAAGGACTACATCGCCCAGCCGCGGTTCGGGGTGTACCAGTCGCTGCATACCACCGTCGTCGGCCCGGAGGGCAAGCCACTGGAGGTGCAGATCCGCACCCGCGACATGCACCGCACCGCCGAGTACGGCATCGCCGCGCACTGGCGGTACAAGGAAGCCAAGGGCCGCAACGGCGTTCCGCATCCGCACGCCGCCGCCGAGATCGACGACATGGCGTGGATGCGTCAGCTTCTCGACTGGCAGCGGGAGGCCGCCGACCCCGGCGAGTTCCTGGAGTCACTGCGTTACGACCTTGCGGTGCAAGAGATCTTCGTGTTCACGCCAAAGGGCGATGTGATCACCCTGCCGGCCGGGTCCACACCCGTCGACTTCGCTTACGCCGTGCACACTGAGGTCGGCCACCGCTGCATCGGCGCCCGCGTCAACGGCCGCTTGGTGGCGCTGGAACGCAAGCTGGAAAACGGCGAAGTCGTCGAGATCTTCACGTCCAAGGCGCCCAATGCCGGGCCGTCGCGGGACTGGCAGACGTTCGTGGTGTCGCCGCGCGCGAAGGCCAAGATCCGGCAGTGGTTCGCCAAGGAGCGCCGCGAGGAGGCCCTGGAGGCCGGCAAGGACGCGATCGCCCGTGAGGTGCGCCGCGGCGGGCTTCCATTGCAGCGCTTGATGAACGCCGAGTCGATGTCCGCGCTGGCCCGCGAGCTGCGCTACAACGACGTGTCTGCGCTCTACACCGCCGTCGGGGAGGGCCACGTCTCGGCGCGGCACGTGGTGCAGCGGCTGCTGGCCCAGCTCGGCGGCGACGACGAGGCCGCGGATGAACTCGCCGAGCGGTCCACCCCGGCGACGATGCCGGTGCGCCAGCGCAGCACCGACGACACCGGAGTCTCGGTGCCCGGCGCGCCGGGCGTGCTGACCAAGCTCGCGAAGTGCTGCACCCCGGTGCCGGGCGACAAGATCATGGGCTTCGTCACCCGCGGCGGCGGCGTCAGCGTGCACCGCACCGACTGCACCAACGCCGCGTCGCTGCAACAGCAGTCCGAACGCATCATCGATGTCGAGTGGGCCCCGTCGGCGTCGTCGGTGTTCCTGGTCGCCATCCAGGTCGAGGCCCTCGACCGGCACCGGCTGCTGTCCGACGTGACGCGGGTACTGGCCGACGAGAAGCTCAACATCCTGTCGGCGTCGGTGACCACCTCCGGGGACCGCGTCGCGATCAGCCGGTTCACCTTCGAGATGGGCGACCCGAAGCACCTCGGTCACGTGCTGAACGTGGTCCGCAATGTCGAAGGCGTCTACGACGTCTACCGCATCACCTCCGCGGCCTGACCCCCGTCCCGCGCGACACCCCTCCCGCGCGGGACGGCACGTTTGCGCGTGCTGGCCGCTGGTTATAACGCTGTTTGATGACCTTCGACCTCACACCGACGACCGCGCAACACGACTTGGCCCGACGCACCCACGAGTTCGCCGAGGACTGCATTCGCCCGGTTGCCGCCGAGTACGACCGCCGGCAGGAGTTCCCGTGGCCGGTTCTGGAGGAAGCGGCTGCTCGTGGGTTCTACAGCCCACTGTTCTACCGCGACCTGATCGGCGACCCGACCGGGTTGTCGCTGCCGCTGTTCATGGAGGAGCTGTTCTGGGGCTGCGCGGGAATCGGACTGGCGATCGTGATGCCGGCCCTGGCGCTGTCGGCGATCGGGCAGGCCGCTTCGCCGGAGCAGATGCTCCAATGGGCGCCGGAGTGCTTCGGCACGCCGGGCGATCTCAAGCTCGCGGCGCTGGCGATCTCCGAACCGCAAGGCGGCAGCGACGTGCGCAATCTGCGCACCCGGGCGCGCCGCGACGGCGACGACTGGATCATCGACGGCCACAAGATGTGGATCGGCAACGGCGGCATTGCCAACGTGCACGTGGTCAATGCGGTCGTCGACGAGGAACTCGGTCACCGCGGCCAGGCTCTCTTCGTGGTGCCGGGCGGCACCCCGGGCTTGGAAATGGTGCGCAAGCTCGACAAGCTCGGCTGCCGCGCGTCGCACACCGCCGAACTGCGGTTCAACAGCGTGCGCATCCCCGGCGCCAACCTGCTCGGCGGCGAGGAGAAACTCGAACACAAGCTGGCCAAGGCCCGGGAGGCGTTCGGTGCGCCGATCATCGACAACCAGGGCGTCGCGTTTCCACTCGCCGACCTCGCCACCGCAATCGACGCGGCGCGGCTGCTCACCTGGCGGGCCTCCTGGATGGCCGCGTCCGGCGTGACGTTCGAACGCGGCGAGGGTT
>NZ_DASQVQ010000103.1:0-13346 GCF_035640695.1 Mycobacterium sp. | reverse complement strand
GTCGGCCTCGCCATCGTCCGTATTGAGCTGTAGCAGCAGTTCCCGCGGCAGGGAGCACGGGCGTGGAGGCTCGGGGTTTGTGTCGAGCTGGTCGAGTGATGAAAGTACCCGTTGCGGGATTCGGCGCCCTAATGGAAGGGGCAGATGGCCGCGGACTGGTCCTTCAGATGACGTTGCCGCCGAAAGAATTCCACGCCATCTCGAGCCCCGCGATTCGCAAACAGCTGCACACGTTTCGGCGCTCAGACGACGACATTCCACGCCTGCACCGTGAGGCTCACGATTAGCTTGTGGCGCGAGAGTCAACTGCTTCGCAGCACCTCGACCGTCTCCAGTCGCCGGGCATGGATTACGGGATACACCGCAGCCACCAGGACGAAAATAAATACCGCTTCGACCCCGGTCTGCAACGCCAAGGGCAGCACGCCCCACTCGATTTTGGTGCCGTAGTACACCGGTGAGCCGAGCGACCACAGATACGTCAGGCCCAACCCGCCAAGCACCGCCATGCCAGCGACGAGCGCTCCGAGCAGGGCGGCGTTGGCGATGATCACGGCCTGTTCTTGCCCGGACGTCATCCCGATTGCCCGCAAGGCGGCCCGCTCACGCTTGCGCTGCACCAGTCCGAGCACGAACACGTTGAGCACACTCAAGCCGGCGGATGCCATCACGACGTATCCAGAGATCGTGAACGGCTCCAAGAAGCGGGTGATTCCGCTGGTGGCCTCCGAGCGCCATTGCTGGTTGTCGTAGATCCGCAATCCGGCGCCGAGGTTGACGAAATCGCCGCGGTGAGCGGCCGCAGCGGCGGCGGACGGATAGGCCACCGCGATCTGGTCGCGCACGGCGGCCCAGTCCGCACGCGCCACTGTGTCCGAGGCCAGGACGATGTCGCCCACTGCGGCGTCATTGACCATCCGGGGATGAAAGGTTCCAGCGACGCGGTATTGCCGGGGACCTGCAACGGTCGGCAGCTCAACGGTGCCGCCCTCCGCGACGCCGAGCCGGCTGGCCGCAATCTCGCTTAGGCCAATGTCGCCGTCTCGCAGACCCGCCCAGAACTCGTCCCGTGAACTGGTCGGCTGATACAGCGCCGTGCTGTACCAGCCGGCCGGTGTGACGCCGACGACCAACCGCGACAGCGTCCCAGACCCGATCGTCGATCGCCAGCGTGACGTCACGCTGCGTCCCTCGGCGGCGCGGGCCACCTGATCGAACGTGGCGTCGGAGATCTGGCTATCCCGCTGATCGAGCACCGACTGGGCGGTGATCAATAAAGTGGCGGGCAGCCGGTCGGCCTTCTCTTCGGCGAACTGCGTGGTGCCTAGCAGTTGCATGCTGTGGGAGCTGATGGCCGAGCTGGCGCCCTGGGCAAGTAGCGCGGCCGAGAGTGCGAACAGTACGGCATAGCGCTGCACGTCGGCTCCCAGCACACGCCCGGCGGCGGGGCGCGCGATCGTCAGCAGCTTGGTCGCCAGCCGCGCGGCGCGCGGGGCTATCCACGCCGTGACCAACACCACCCCGCACAACCCCGCCGTCATGCCGTAGATGCCCACGTTCAGCGGCAGCGACCCGCGCTCGAAGATCTTCAACACGGCCACAGCGCCCACCAGCGCGGCCGCCCCGGCGGCCAGCGGCCACATCGGGATTGTCCTGGCGTGCTGCACTCCGCCGACGCTCGCCATCGACGCCAACGGCCCTTCGCGGACCAGCCTGAGGGCAGGGCCGATCATCGCGAGAAAGCCCGAGACTGTCCCCGCGACGGCACCGATCACAAGCAAGCTCGGCGTGAAGTGCGCGGCGATCGTGCCACCGGAACCGGCCAGCATGGATTGCCCGAATCGGTCCACCAGGTATTTCCCGAGCAGGAAGCCGCTGGGCACTCCCAGCAGTCCCCCGAGAACACCGACAACGGCCCCCTCGCCCAACATCCCGCCGAACAACCCGCGCGGCTTGGCGCCGATGGCACCGATGGTTCCCATCACCGTCCGCCTGTCCTCGACGGCCAACAGGATGGTGTTCATCGAGATGAGCAAGCCGATCAGGATGCCGGCCATCACAGTCAGGTTGAAACTTTGCGTAGCGTTTTCAAATATGGCTGGCAGGTGCGGCCGGGGCGGACCAGCCGTTGCTACGCCGGTGATCACGCGGTCGACGTTGGCGGCGATGTCAGTGTGCGGTCTCGGCAGGACGAACGCGGCCGTGGCGTACCCGGGCGCGCCGAGCAGGCTCGCGGCGATCTCTACCGAGGGGGCTAGCAGCAAGTAGCCGTTGTTGATGCCCTCGACGCGGTCGAATTCCGGGAACGTCCAGCCGAGGTGGGCCGAACCCGGCGGCAGGCCCGGAATGTGTAACTCATCACCGAGATGTAGGCCGTGCCGCTCGGCAATGACCGCGGGACTCTGCAGCGCCACGCCGGGGCCATCTGCAGGCTTGACGTCGTGGGCGCGCTGCGCGCAGTCGAATGGTCCGACCAGCAGCTCAATCTGGCACGACCCGCCGAGCAGAAAGAACCCGTGGGTGCCGCCGGCGACGTCCACGGGCGTCAAGCCGGCAACCATCGGGATGACCGCCTTCGCTCCTGCCACCTCGGAGCGTAGGCGATTGACCGTCTCGATTGGTAAGCGGCCGCTCACATTTGGGGTCACCTCGATCACCCCGCTATCGGCGGCGCGGCTGAGCGACGGGCCGAATGAGTCAAAGGGGCGGGCGAGCTCGGATTTGAGTACCAGCGTTCCCAGCACCACCGTCACTCCCACCGCGACGCCGATCACGCTCAACAGCGTCCGGCGCCAGTCGACGATCAACGCGGCGAGGTGGATGCGCCGGAAGGACGTCCACCCGGCGCGCAACCTTTGCATCACCGCTCCGCAGCGGGCGCAGCGGTGTCGACTACGCAGGGACGTCCGTCGATGAGGTGCTGCTCGCGGGAGCCGTAGCGCGCCGCGGCCTGGTCGTGGGTCACCATGACGACCGCCGCGCCGTCTTCGTTTGCTAGCGAGCGCAGGAGATCCAAGACCTCGGTCGACGAGTGGGTGTCCAAGTTTCCGGTCGGCTCGTCGGCGAGGACAAGGGAGGGGCGAGCCACCAGCGCGCGCGCCACCGCCACGCGTTGCATTTGTCCGCCCGACAGTTCGGCTGGCCGGTGCCGGACCCGGTCACCCAGCCCGACCCGTTGCAGTAGCTCCTCAGCGCGTGCGTCAGCCGATCGGGCAGCCATACCGTCGAGAACCAGCGGCAACGACACGTTTTCGACTGCGGTCAGCATCGGCACCAGGTTGAAGAACTGGAACACGAATCCGAGGTTGCGCCGCCGAAACGCTGCGCGCGCGCCCGCGCTCATCGCCCACATGTCCTGGCCGGCCACCGCCACGGTGCCGTTGTCCGGCGCGTCCAGGCCGCCGGCGATATGGAGGAGCGTCGACTTGCCGGCCCCGGACGGTCCGGTCACAACGACGAATTCGCCTGCCGTCAAAGTGAAGTCGCAGTCGACGAGCACCTGCACCTGCTCGTCGCCCCTGCGGTAGGTCTTACCGACGCCCTTCAGCTGCAGTACCGGCTTCACGCTTGGACCGCCGCGATTATCGGCGTCTGCCGCCCGTGCCCGAGTCGGCAACTGGTGCCGGCGGGCATGTTTTCCACGATCTGCAGGCCGGTAAGCATCGCCGGCTGCCGAAGTAACCGCCAATGCTTTGTCAGAAAACATCGAATCAGGCCTCCATCACTTGGTGTTGTGACCGATTAATCCTCACCCGCGCAAGTGGCGACGGCCGCAGTAGCACGCCACTGCAATCTCAGCCATTCCCGGCGCGGTTACTTAAGCCCGCTCTTGACATCCCCGCGCAGTCGGCCCAGACGGCGTGGCCATCAGGCAACACGGCACCAACCGCCCACGGGTCCATGTGCCCTCGTGGGGCCCGCCGGTGGGCTGACGGACACGCGGCAAAGCCGGCGATCGGCCTGCTCAATGGCCGCTGCAATCAGGGAGCCGCAGGCATCGCAAAACCGCGCACCTTGCCGCGGTCCGGTGCCACACGTGCGGCACGCGGTCGCTGCCGTCATCCGGTTCTTTCCTGTCCTCTTGGCAAGCCCTGTTCGGGCCAGTCACCCCGCGAGTCGAGGCCCTCCCAGTCACCGCGCAAGTCGGGGCTGTCCCACTCGTCCCAGGTGTCGCGGCGTCGGGCGCGCGGCCGGATGATGCGGCGGCGTAGCTCTAGCAACAGTTCTTCGGTGGAGGCGCGGGACAGTGCGTCGTCTGGGAAGGAGTGGTACGGAGGTTCGGGCCTGTCGCGGCGCAGCTTGACCACGAGCTCTTTGGGTTCGCCACCGGCCAGGATGGCGTCGATGCTGCCCGGTGCCCAAGCCAGCTTGTTCTCCAACATCGCGTAGGTGCCCGGGCTGGCCTTGCGGATCCCGTTTTCGACGTCGGAAAGGGTGCGCACGGTGAACTTCAGGCTGTTGGCCAAGTCGGTGTCTTCGGAGCCTGGCCGTGGTCCCGTAGTGGTGCGAATATTGCGCGGACGTACATTGGCGCTGGTCAGATGGTGCCCCCGGCAGGATTCGAACCTGCGGCCTTCTGCTCCGGAGGCAGACGCTCTATCCCCTGAGCTACGGGGGCGCATCAGTGGAGATGGTGCGCCGATGGGCTCCGCCAGATTAGCGCATCGCCGCCGCTGTCATGCCACCGGAATGAATACGGCTGGACAAGGCGCCTGCGGGCGGGAGCGAAGCGACCGAGGGACGGATCGGGCCCATAGGATGTATCCTCGTGACCCCCGCCGACCTGGCCGAGCTGCTCAAGACCACCGCTGCCGCGGTGCTGGCCGAGCACGACCTCGACCTGGCCGCTATTCCGGCGACGGTCATCGTCGAGCGGCCCCGCAACCCCGAGCACGGCGACTACGCCACCAACTTGGCGTTGCAGCTTGGCAAGAAGGTTGGTGTCAATCCCCGCGAGTTGGCGGGATGGCTGGCCGATGCCCTCAAGGACGTCGACGGCATCGCCTCCGCTGAGGTTGCCGGTCCAGGCTTCGTCAACCTTCGCATCGCCGCATCGGCGCAGGGTGCGATCATCAACGACGTTGTCGACGCCGGCGACAACTACGGCCACGCTGACTCGTTGTCGGGCATGACGATCAACCTCGAATTCGTGTCGGCCAATCCCACCGGGCCCATCCACATCGGCGGGACCCGTTGGGCCGCCGTCGGCGACGCACTCGGCCGGGTGCTGTCGGCCCAGGGCGCCGCGGTGGTGCGCGAGTACTACTTCAACGACCATGGCGCCCAGATCGACCGGTTCACGAGCTCGCTGATCGCGGCCGCGAAGGGCGAACCCACTCCTGCGGACGGCTACGCCGGCAGTTATATCAACGACATCGCCGCACAGATCGTCGAGAAAGTGCCCGACGCGCTGAGCCAGCCGGAAGAGCAGGAGCGCGAAACCTTCCGCTCGATTGGCGTGGACCTGATGTTCACCCACATCAAACAGTCGCTGCATGACTTCGGTACCGACTTCGACGTCTACACGCACGAAGAGTCGATGCACAGCAGCGGCCGCGTCGAGCAGGCCATCGCCAGGCTGCGCGAAACCGGCAACATTTACGAGAAGGACGGCGCGACTTGGTTGCGCAGCAGTGCCTTTGGCGACGACAAGGATCGGGTTGTCATCAAGAGCGACGGTCAGCCTGCCTATATCGCCGCTGACATCGCCTACTTCCTTGACAAGCGCCAGCGGGGCTTTGACTTGTGCATCTACATGCTGGGTGCGGACCACCACGGATACATCGCCCGGCTCAAGGCCGTTGCGGCCGCGCTCGGCGACGATCCGGCCACCGTCGAGGTCTTGATCGGCCAGATGGTCAACCTCGTGCGCGACGGTGTGCCAGTCAAGATGAGCAAGCGCGCCGGCACCGTCATCACCCTCGACGACCTCGTCGAGGCGATCGGCGTCGACGCGGCCCGGTACGCGCTGATCCGTTCGTCGGTCGATACGCCGATCGACATCGACCTGCAGTTGTGGTCTTCGGCGTCCAACGAAAACCCGGTCTACTACGTGCAATACGCGCACGCTCGGCTATCTGCCCTGGCCCGCAATGCCGCCGAGCTGGGCCTGATCCCCGACACGTCACACCTGGAACTGCTGACGCACGACAAGGAAGGCACGCTGATTCGCAACATCGGCGAGTTTCCGCGCGTGCTGGAAGCCGCCGCCTCACTGCGGGAACCGCATCGGGTGTGCCGTTACCTGGAAGACCTCGCCGGCGACTACCACCGCTTCTACGACTCCTGCCGGGTGCTGCCGCAGGGCGACGAAGAACCTAATCAGCTGCACACCGCGCGCCTCGCGCTTTGCCAGGCCACCCGCCAGGTTATCGCCAACGGCCTTGGCATCCTCGGCGTCACCGCACCGGAGCGGATGTGAACGCCCATCCGGCCGGCCCTCGCCACGCCGAGGACGTTCACCACCCCGGAGCCCCGCCAAAGCCGCAGTCATCGCGCGAACTGCTGGCGCTTGCGCCGAATGTCTGGCCGCGCAACGCTGTTCGCGGCGATGACGGCGTTGTGCGCATCGCGGGTGTCGCGGTAACGGAGCTGGCAGGCGAATACGGCACGCCGCTGTTCGTGATCGACGAGAATGACTTCCGGTCTCGCTGCCGCGAAATGGCGGCCGCCTTCGACGGCGGGCACAACGTCCGCTACGCGGCCAAGGCCTTCTTCTGCACCGAGGTGGCGCGCTGGCTTGTCGAGGAGGGACTGTCGCTGGACGTGTGCAGCGGCGGCGAACTCGCTGTCGCGCTGCATGCCAACTTTCCGCCCGAGCGCATCGCGCTGCACGGCAACAACAAATCTGTCGAGGAGTTGACAGCAGCGGTCGAGGCCGGCATTGGGCACGTCGTCATCGACTCGATGACCGAAATCGAGCGGCTGGAAAAGATCGCCGGACAGCGCGGTGTCGTGCAAAACGTCTTGGTGCGGGTCACTGTCGGCGTCGAGGCGCACACCCACGAATTCATCTCGACCGCACACGAGGACCAGAAGTTCGGGCTGTCGCTGGCAGACGGTCAGGCGATGGAAGCCGTTCGCCGCGTCTTCGCCGCGGACCATCTGCGCCTGGTCGGGCTGCACAGCCACATCGGGTCACAGATTTTCGACGTTGCCGGTTTTGAACTCGCCGCGCATCGCGTCATCGGACTGCTACGCGACATCGTCGCCGAGTTCGGTGTCGACAAGACTTCCCAACTTGCCACCGTCGATCTCGGCGGCGGCCTGGGCATCGCCTATCTGCCGTACGACGATCCACCGCCGGTACAGGATGTCGCCGCAAAGCTGAGCGTCATCGTCCGCAACGAGTCCGCGCTCGCAGGGCTGCCGGAGCCGCGACTGATCGTCGAGCCCGGCCGAGCGATCGCCGGCCCAGGAACGATCACGGTATACAAGGTCGGCACCGTCAAGGACGTCACCGTGACGCCGCACGCGCACCGGCGATATGTCAGCGTCGACGGAGGCATGAGCGACAACATCAGGACATCGCTCTACGGCGCCGAATACGACGTGCGGCTGGTGTCGCGTTTCAGCGAGGCGCCGCCGAAGCTCGGCCGCATAGTGGGAAAGCACTGCGAGAGCGGCGATATCGTCGTCCGCGACGCGTGGGTGAACGACGACATCGCTCCCGGCGACCTGGTTGCAGTTGCCGCGACCGGCGCGTACTGCTATTCGATGTCGAGCCGCTACAACCTCATCGGCCGTCCGGCGGTGGTGGCTGTGCGTGACGGGCAAGCCGGCTTGATTCTGCGCCGCGAGACGGTCGACGATCTGCTGAGCCTGGAGGTGATAGACGCATGAACGGCGACGAAAAGCCGGTCGGCGTGGCCGTATTGGGATTGGGCAATGTCGGCAGCCAAGTGGTGCGCATCATCGAGGACAGCGCCGCGGATCTGGCGGCGCGCATCGGCGCGCCGCTTGAGCTACGCGCCGTGGGCGTGCGCCGGGTGGCCGCCGACCGGGGTGTGCCCATCGAGCTGCTGACCGCCGACATCGACACGTTGGTGTCGCGCGACGACATCGACATCGTCGTCGAGCTGATGGGACCTGTCGAGCCCGCCCACAAGGCGATCCTCGGCGCGCTGGAGCGAGGCAAGTCGGTGGTCACCGCGAACAAGGCGCTGCTGGCGCAGTCCACCGGCGAGCTGGCACAGGCGGCCGAACGCGCCCACGTCGACTTGTACTTCGAAGCGGCAGTGGCCGGAGCAATCCCGGTGATCCGCCCACTGACCCAGTCACTGGCCGGCGATACCGTCGTGCGCGTTGCCGGGATCGTCAACGGCACAACCAACTACATCCTCTCAGAGATGAACAGCACCGGGGCCGACTACGCCACCGCGCTCGCCGACGCCAGCGCGCTCGGCTACGCGGAGGCTGACCCGTCCGCCGACGTCGAGGGCTACGACGCGGCGGCCAAGGCCGCGATCCTCGCCTCCATCGCATTCCACACCCGGGTTCATGTCGACGACGTCTACCGCGAGGGCATCACGAAGGTCACCCCAGAAGACTTCGCCTCGGCCCGCGCGCTGGGTTGCACGATCAAACTGTTGTCGATCTGCGAGCGAATCACCACGAACGAAGGACAGCAACGGGTTTCGGCGCGGGTTTATCCGGCGCTGGTGCCGTTGACCCATCCGCTGGCCGCGGTGAACGGCGCGTTCAACGCCGTCGTGGTGGAAGCGGAGGCCGCCGGCCGGTTGATGTTCTATGGCCAGGGTGCCGGGGGAACGCCAACGTCCTCGGCGGTGATGGGGGATGTGGTGATGGCGGCGCGCAACCGCGTGCAAGGTGGGCGCGGGCCGCGCGAGTCGAAATACGCCCAACTGCCGATATCTCCGATCGGGCTGATTCCCACCCGCTACTACGTCAGCATGCAGGTCGTCGATCGTCCCGGTGTATTGGCGACGGTGGCAGCCGAATTCGGCAGGCGCGAAGTCAGCATCGCCGAGGTGCGCCAGGAGGGCGTCGTCGACGAGGGCGGTCAGCGCTGCGGTGCCCGCATCGTCGTCGTCACCCACAGGGCAACCGATGCCGCGCTGTCGCAGACCGTCGCGGCGCTTGCCGACCTCGACGTCGTGCAGACTGTGGCCAGCGTGCTGCGACTGGAAGGGACCGAATGAACCCGGCTAAGACGGCGGTGCACCAGCCGTGGCTGGGCATCATCGCCGCCTATCGCGACCGATTGCCTGTCGGCGACGACTGGACACCGGTCACGCTGCTGGAGGGCGGAACCCCGTTGATTCACGCCGCCACGCTGTCCGAGATGACAGGGTGCACAGTGCATTTGAAGGTAGAGGGGCTGAACCCGACCGGGTCGTTCAAGGACCGCGGCATGACGATGGCGGTGACGGAGTCGGTAGCCCGCGGCCAGCAGGCAGTGTTGTGCGCGTCGACGGGAAACACCTCTGCGTCAGCGGCGGCTTACGCGGCGCGCGCCGGCATCACCTGCGCGGTGCTGATCCCCCAAGGCAAAATTGCGATGGGCAAGCTCGCTCAGGCGGTCATGCACGGCGCCAAGATCATTCAGGTCGACGGCAACTTCGACGACTGCCTGGAGCTGGCTCGCAAGACGACGGCGGACTTTCCGACCGTCTCGCTGGTCAACTCGATCAACCCGTTCCGCATTGAAGGGCAGAAGACCGCGGCGTTCGAAATCGTCGACGCGCTGGGCACTGCACCAGATGTGCATGCGCTGCCGGTCGGCAACGCAGGCAACATCACCGCGTACTGGCGCGGCTACACCGAATACCACCGCGACGGGATGTCGGACCGCCTTCCTCGGATGTTGGGCACCCAGGCGGCGGGCGCGGCTCCGCTGGTGCTCGGCGAACCGGTCAAGCAACCGGAGACCATCGCCACCGCGATCCGCATCGGATCGCCGGCGTCATGGGCATCGGCGATCACGGCCCAGCAGCAGTCCAACGGCCGGTTCCTCGCGGCAACGGACGACGAGATCCTTGCGGCGTACCACCTGGTGGCCCGTAGCGAGGGCGTGTTCGTGGAGCCCGCGTCGGCGGCGAGCATCGCCGGACTGCTCAGGTCGATCGAGGATGGTTGGGTTCAGCGTGGCTCAACCGTGGTATGCACAGTGACCGGTAACGGACTCAAAGACCCCGACACCGCGCTGCGCGATATGCCGGAGGTGACACCGATCCCGGTCGACCCGGTCGCTGTGGTGACGAGTCTGGGGCTTGGTTAGGCGAATGGAGTGCCGGTGACGCAGACCTTGCCCGGGGGGCTGACGGCCGGCGCCGTGGTGCCTGCGTCGACGGCCAACCTCGGGCCCGGCTTCGACAGCCTCGGTTTGGCGCTGAGCTGCTACGACGAAATTGCTGTCACCACAATTGATTCGGGCCTGCAAGTGGAGGTGGAAGGGGAGGGCGCCGGACAGGTTCCGCTTGGGCCCGAGCACCTCGTAGTGCGGGCGGTCAAACACGGCCTGCGGGCGGTCGGCGTCGGCGCGCCCGGGCTCGTTGTGCGGTGCCGTAACGACATCCCGCATTCCCGCGGGCTGGGCTCATCGGCGGCCGCTGTGGTGGGCGGGCTGGCCGCCGCCAACGGCATTGTGGTGCAGGCAGGTTGGACGCCGTTGACGACTGCCCAACTTATCCAGCTTTCGTCGGAATTCGAGGGACACCCCGACAACGCATCGGCGGCGGTACTTGGCGGCGCGGTGGTGTCGTGGACCGAGACCCTCGGCGATCGGCCGATCTATTCGGCCGCGCCGCTGAAGTTGCACCCCGATATCCACCTGTTCGCGGCCATCCCGGCCGAGCAATCCCTGACCGCCGCGACACGGGTGCTATTGCCCGGGCAGGTCCGCCACGAGGACGCCCGGTTCAATGTCAGCCGCGCTGCGTTGATGGTGGTCGCATTGACAGAACGGCCCGACCTTCTGCTTCCGGCCACCGAGGACATGCTGCATCAGCCGCAGCGCGCGGCGGCGATGCCGGCGTCGGCGGAATACTTGCGGCTGCTGCGCCGTTATGGAGTTGCGGCGGCGCTGTCGGGGGCTGGGCCCGCGGTAATTGCATTCACGACGAAAGCCGATCTCCCCGCCGAAGCCCTCGAGTTTGGTGCCGCTAGTGGCTTCACTGTCAGCGAGATGACGGTGGGCGAGGGGGTCCGCTGGACCTCGGGTGTGGTAGCGCAGGGTTAGGACTTTTCACGGCACACGGGCCGCTCACCGGCGTTTCTTGCTTCCGGCACCGAAGGGGGATATCCTCGGTGCCGTCCAGCAATCGCAGCCTCTGTACCTGCGCCGACACTAGGACGACCACCAATTCTTCTCGGGGATGACGGTTCGCCATACGACGCGAACCTCTTCGCATCCAGCGGTTTAGCTGGGTGCGACGAAGCCCTCGTTTGAACGAAATCAGCGAGGGAAGGAAAGGAAATCCGTGACCGATACGGACCTATCAACGGCCGGTAATGGCGCCGACGACACCGAGAACTCGGAACTGTCCAGCGGCGCGACACCAGATGTCCCGGCGCCGGCTACGGCGGAGGCGCCAAGCAGCAATTCGCTGGCGAACATGGTGCTGCCCGAATTGCGGGCTTTAGCCAATCGAGTTGGCGTTAAAGGAACCTCAGGCATGCGCAAGAATGAACTGATCGCGGCCATCCGCGAACGCGAGGGGCAATCCAACGGCGTTGCCCAGAACGGCGGAACCGCCGCCGTCGATACAACCGACAACGACACCGAGGCAACCGAGCGGGCGACCGAATCGGCCACCGAATCGCCCATCGAACCGCCCATCGAGGCGAAGGCCATCGAGGACAAGGCCATCGAATCCACCGAGGCGACGGTCGACGGCGGTTCGCCGGCAACCGACGCCGCGACCGGCCAGGAAGGCCAACGCCGCGAGCGCCGCGGTGCCTCCCGCGACCTCGGCGCATCCGGAACTGACCGCTCTGACCAGGCAAGACAGGATCGTGACAAGGGCGAGGCGCCGGCCAATAAGACCGAGCAAGACACCAAGTCCGACGGCAAGTCGGACACCAAGTCGGACACCAAGCCCGACGCCTCCGGCGACCAGCAGCAAAGCGGGTCCGACCAGCAGGGCGGCCAGCAGAGCCGAGACGACGACGGTGAGGGCCGGCAAGGCCGGCGCGGTCGCCGGTTCCGTGACCGCAGACGTCGCGGGGACCGCGGCGGCGAAGGAAACGGTGAGGCCGAGCTGCGCGAGGACGACGTCGTGCAGCCCGTCGCCGGCATTCTCGATGTGCTCGACAACTACGCGTTCGTGCGCACCTCCGGCTATCTGGCGGGGCCGAACGACGTGTATGTCTCGATGAACATGGTGCGCAAGAACGGCTTGCGCCGCGGCGACCACATCACCGGCGCGGTGCGCGTACCGCGGGAAGGCGAGCAGCCAAACCAGCGCCAGAAATTCAATCCGCTGGTGCGCCTTGATTCCGTCAATGGCGGTCCGGTCGAGGACGCGAAGAAGCGGCCCGATTTCGGCAAGCTGACCCCGCTGTACCCGAACCAGCGGCTGCGGCTGGAGACCAATACCGAGAAGCTGACCACCCGGGTCATCGACCTGATCATGCCGATCGGCAAGGGCCAGCGTGCGCTGATCGTGTCGCCCCCGAAGGCGGGCAAGACCACGATCCTGCAGGACATCGCCAACGCGATCACCCGTAACAACCCGGAATGTCACTTAATGGTGGTGCTGGTCGACGAGCGGCCGGAGGAAGTCACCGACATGCAGCGCTCGGTCAAGGGCGAGGTCATCGCCTCGACGTTCGACCGCCCGCCGTCGGACCACACCTCGGTCGCCGAGCTGGGCATCGAGCGGGCTAAGCGCCTCGTCGAACAGGGCAAGGACGTGGTCGTGCTGCTCGACTCGATCACCCGGTTGGGGCGTGCATATAACAATGCGTCGCCCGCGTCCGGGCGCATCCTGTCCGGCGGTGTCGATTCGACCGCGCTGTATCCGCCGAAGCGGTTCCTCGGGGCCGCCCGCAACATCGAGGAGGGCGGCTCGCTGACGATCATCGCGACGGCGATGGTGGAAACCGGGTCGACCGGTGACACGGTGATCTTCGAAGAGTTCAAGGGCACCGGTAACGCCGAGCTCAAGCTCGACCGCAAGATCTCCGAGCGCCGGGTGTTCCCGGCCGTCGACGTCGCCCCGTCCGGCACCCGCAAGGACGAGCTACTGCTCTCCCCGGACGAGTTCGCGATCGTGCACAAGCTGCGCCGGGTGCTGTCGGGTCTGGACTCGCATCAGGCCATCGACCTGCTGATCTCCCAGCTGCGCAAGACCAAGACCAACTACGAGTTCCTGGTGCAGGTC
>NZ_DASQVQ010000102.1:0-6589 GCF_035640695.1 Mycobacterium sp. | reverse complement strand
TGCGGCTGCCGGCGGCGCGTTCCTGGTGCTCAACCCCAAGGACAAATGATGTTGCCGCACACGCGGATCAGCCGACCGAAGTTCACCACGAGAAAAAAATCATCACTCACACGCGGCGCCGCGCTACCACCACTGACGCCGGCATCCCGGTGCCCAGCGCAATTCCGGCTCCATCCGGGGGTCCGTGGGCCGTCTATGGCCCCTTGTGGGGCGGCAACAGCGGTGGCTTGGGAGCATCCGGCGGGCGCGGGGCCGGGCACGCCGGTCACCCACCACCACTCGTGGTGGGCGCACTAAGGCCCGCACTGGAGCCCGCGGCGAATTCGCAGCAGACAACACCGCGGAACGTAACCGCCCAGGCGAAGCCGATCGCCCGGACAGCATCCCGGCACGGTCCAGCAGGACCGACTGCACGGCGCGCGAGCCCCCAGGGGAAGTTCGGTGAGGCCAATCACGTCGGCACCCGGGAAGAAACCAGTGCGGTCCGGACTTGTTCCAGTTAGTAAAACTGAACGTTCAGTTTTGGATCGGAGTCGAGCACATGACCGACCGATGAGAAGCATGCACAGGACACCACACCAAGAACCAACAAGAACCAAGGAGAAACCAATGAAACTACGGACACTGCGCTACGTCGTGCCGCTGATGGGTGCCGCCGCGGCGGTGTCGATCATCGCCGCACCGACTGCACTAGCGGCCAGTACTACCCCAGATTGCACGTACGTCAGCGGCTCGCTGAATACCCAATGCGAGTCCCCGGGCAATGTGCAGATCAACGACTCCGCCCCGGTGACCTATGGGCCTCAGTACCCCTACTACGAAGGCGGCTTCTTTGGTGGCCACGGTGGCGGCCATCGCTGAATCAGGTCGCGCACACGGCGGAGCGCGGACCGGCCCACCGGTCCCGGCTCCGCCGCGTCGCGCTGAACCGCTCGATGCGGCAACAGAACTGCGCAAAACCATGCCCATCAAACGGCGGTGCACCACTGCGATGTTGGCGGCGACCGCGGCCGTCATTTCGCTGATAGCAGCGCCTGTGGCCGCGGCCAGCACCGACACTGCGGCCGGCACCGGCACCGACACCGGAGCCTGCACGTCGCAGACCGATACGAACACCAATTGTCAGTGGCCGGGCAGCACCAGCGCGCAGACGGATAACACGCCAGCCGGGCCGTTCCAGTCCCAAACGCCGTTCAACGCAAGCGCCCGGTAAATCAACGTGCACTGACGCCCAGCACCCGACCGGGGCCGCCGGGCGCTAACCGTCGATCTCGCGTTGTGCCACGGCGTTACTCGTTAACCGGAATGTGAAGACTCCGGGTACTGGGGGTGCTGAACGGGCGGTAGCGGTGACAACACCGCTGCATTGCAGGAGCACCTCGAAGGTGACCCAACTGCAAACGCATCTCGTCGGCGATCACCAATAGGACGACATCAAGGCATGAGAGTTCTTCAAGTAGGCGAGCTGGACCCTGGCCTGGCCGAGACGCTGGCGCTGAAATACGACGCGCTGGTGCTGCCGGCCGACGAATCGCGCACAGCGTTCCTTTCCAGGCACGCACCGCAGGTCCGGGCGATTGTCGAAGCGGGTCAACCTGTCGACGCCGCCCTCATGAACGCGCTGCCGAATCTCGGCGCGATCATTCACTACGGTGCCGGCTACGACACCGTCGACGTGGACACCGCGCACCGGCTGGGCATCGGGGTGAGCAACACCCCCGACGTGTTGACCGACTCGGTTGCCGACACCGCGGTCGCGCTGACGCTGACAACGATGCGGGGCTTCTGCGCCGCGGACCGCTATGTTCGCGCCGGCCGCTGGCCGGTTGACGGGCCGTATCGGTTGACCCGTGATGTCAGTCGGTCGCGCGTGGGCATCCTCGGGCTGGGCCGCATCGGGTCGGCGATCGCGCGCCGACTCGTCGCGTTCGACTGCGTCATTGCGTATCACAACCGTCACGAATTACCGCGTTGTCGGTACCGCTACGCGTCGTCGCCGGTCGAACTGGCGCAAACCGTCGACGTACTGGTAGTTGCGGCCACCGGCGGCTCGGACACCGAGAAGCTCGTCGGCCGTGACGTCCTCGAAACGCTCGGCCCGCAGGGCTTTCTGATCAACGTCGCGCGCGGGAGCATCGTGGACCAGAACGCCCTCGTCGAATTGCTGTCAAGTGGTCGGCTCGCTGGGGCCGGTCTCGACGTGTTCGCCAATGAGCCCGATGTGCCGACTGAATTGCGCACGCTCGACAACGTCGTGGTGCTGCCACATGTGGGCAGCGCAACTGCGCGAACACGTTCGGCGATGGCGGCACTTGTTCTGCAGAACCTCGATGAGTACTTGACCAACGACACTCTTGCGACGCCGGTTGTCGAGCCGATCCGGTAGGTGCTCCACCGTCAGTGCTTGACTCCGGTGGCAGCTCCGGTCATCTGACGGTCAATTTGATGTGGGCCCAGGCATTGTTGCCGTATCCTCGTGGATTCCACAGTGCCGCGGCGGATTCGGGCTGGGTGACTCCGGTGTCGTCCCAGCCGCGAACTGTCACGGTCAGTGGCCCGCGTCGAGCCTCCACGGTGAGCGACCAGAACCGCCACGTCCACTGGTTGCACACGGGTTCGAGGTCGGCTTGCCGCCAGCTGCGGCCCTCATCGAGTGAAACGTCGACGCGCGCGATGCCGTGACCATCGCCGGCGATCGCGTAACCGCGGATCGTCAGCGGCCCGGCAGGCACCTCGGCGCCGTCGTCAGGAACCAGAATGTCGGCGTTTACCGCCAGCGTCGACATCGAAATGCCTTCGCCTGGCGCCACGTTGTTCGGGTCAGCTTCGGCGGGCAGGATGCGATAATCCAGAGCTTGAAAGTAGTTCTCGGATGGGACCGGCTGTACGGTTATCGCCGTCACCCATTTGACGCTGCGCGCGCCGATATAGCCCGGCACTACCATCCGCACCGGGCCACCATGTACCCGCGGCAGCGGTTGGCCATTCATCTGCCAAGCCAGCAGCACCTCGTCGGACATCGCCTTGGTCAAGGGAATCGAACTGCCGTAGGACTGGACGGGGGAGGCTTCCGGCGCCACGTCGGGCGCCGAGAAGGCAACGTGCATACCGTCTTTCATTTCCGCTCCGGCCGCCCGCAGCACGTCCCCCAACCTCGCGCCGCGCCATTGGGCGGTGGAGATCGCGCCGTGGGACCATGGCTCCTTGCCCGGAATCGGGCGCACCCTTAACAACTCAGCACGGCGGTTGCCCGCGCACGCCAGGGTCGCCACCACGCTGTGCGCGGGGAATCGATTGGTGAGTTCGTCGAACGTCAAAGTGAGCGGCTCGTCGACGACACCGTCGATAGCTAGCCGCCATTGCGCGCGGGCGATGTCGGGAAACGTGCCGTGATTGCGGCAATAGAATGCATCCAGCGCAGTGATCTCGTCGCCGGCCAACACCGAAGCGGGCGGTTCAGAGTTGAATGGCGACTCGTTGCGCACGATGGTGTCGTCGCGCTTATCCCACATCGTCGTCTCCTCTTTCTGACCCCGCGGAAGGACGACCACCAATAGCGCTGCTGGTCATCACGGTCTGCGTTTCGGCGCGAGCACTCGATAATTGACTGGCGAACAGGTAATCCATCCGCCACCAGCATCCCGTGTCGGACACCGTGACTCATCACCACCAGCGCCCGTCAGGCATTGGTGTCAGCGGTACTTGTTGTATACCCGCCAGCTGTAGTTGCCGATGCGGCCGATCAACCACCTCCGGTCAACCCGTCGGGTCGATCCCCGAGTACTCGCCGCTCGGACTGAGGAACAGCCACACCCGGGTCGCGGCATGAAGGTTGAATCGGGTATCGGCGTTGCGAAGGTCATATCCGGTCAGCTCGGCTATCCGGGCGAGCCGGTAGCGCAGCGTGCTGCGATGGATATGTAAAACTGCCGCCGATTCGTCGTAGTTGCCGCCGCACTCGAGGTAGCTGCTGAGCGTTTGCAATAGATCGGAATGCTTGCCGGCGTCGTACTCCATGAGCACGCCGAGCCACTCGCGAACGAAATCTTCGGCGGCGCCCGCTGCGTGGGCCGCGTCGACGAGACGGTAGAAGCCAAGCTCCTCGTAGGCCGACGCGCCGGCGGGCGCCGACGAATGCAGGCGGATGTTGAGGGCCCGACAAGCCTTGCCGAAAGACGCAGCGATGTCACCCGGAACTGCGCATCGTGTGCCGATACCCACGGCAGTGGCCGGGCTGCCAAGTGCTGTGGTGAGCGCGTCGTGAAATGCCTGTGGTTGGGGACGGCCGGCGACGATCAGTACGACCATTCCGGCGTGCCGGCCTTGCAGTTGGTCCAGATGCAAGGCGGTGGCGGCGCGTCTTGCGGCGCCGGCAAGTTTGTTCGCCGGCATACCCGTAGCCTGGACCACCACCACGTAGTGGGTTCGGCGCAGATCATGACCCAGCGCCTCCGATCGCGCATACGCCCCTTCCTGGTCGGCGCCGGCGACGAGATCGTCGACAAATTCACGGCGAAGGTTGAGCTCAAGCTCGGCGAGGTTTCGTTTGTGCGACAGTTCCAGACCCAAGATCCCGCTTGCATACCGCAAGGCGAATCGCTGCTCCTCAGTGACGCGCCGGCGAGGGTCAATGAGCGCAAGCACGCCAAGGATCTCGGCGCGCGGTTTTACCAGCATCACTACCCGCTCACCCACTCGTAGGGGTCCGTTGGCGGCGGCCAGCTCATGAAGGACACGCTCGCGAGGCTCGGGATCCGGCTTGGTATAGGGGTGCGGTAACCCGGGGCCCACCCAGCGGCGCAGGTTGCCGAATCGGTCTTCGAGCGCCACGGGCATCGCGGTCAGGTCGTGAAGCGCATCGACGATGCCTCGCTCACCGGATCCCGATGCCACCGCCGAGCCCAGCACCTCATGCATTTGCGACCTGGTCCGCAGACTGTCTATCACCGAGACCAACCTGCCGTTCATGTCGTCGAGTTGCCGACGCATCACGACGCCGGCGAGCGCCGCACCCGCCTGCCGCGCCAAGATCGTCAGTAACGACATCTGCTGCGATGATGGCTGCTCGGAGGCGCTGACGAGCAGGCAGCCGATGACGGCGGCTTGGTCGCGCAACGCGAATGCCCACGCCCAATTGCGGCCGGACAGCTCAATCGGTCCGTCCCAGAGTGCCGCGCGTAGCTGACCCTCGAGATCGGCGCGCTGCGGATGGGACCGATCGGCCACAATCTCACCGCCGATCATCAAGTAGCCGGCTTCGACGCGGCACGGCGCGAGTGTGGCGACTGCCTGGCCGGCTTCTTCGATAATCGCCGAGGCGTCGGGGCGGCCGAACGTCACCCTCGACAGCGCAGCCAGTCCGCGTGAGATTTGCTCGGCGCTGCCGCCGTTCTGTGTGTTGCCGTGCCCGGCGTCCATGATCAACTGTCCGGGAGGCATACCCCATTTCAGCGAGCCGAACCGTGTCTACAGGCCTGTCGGATAGGTCTCGGCAATCTCACCGGCGATCCACTCACTGGTCAACTCGAGCGGCTCCAACGCTCGGGTGTTGTCGATGTGGATCATCGCGTCGAACTGCTCGGACGGGCGAACATGAAAGTAGTGGCTCTGTCGCTCCGTCTCTGGCCGGTAGATGACCCCGATTGCGCGTGCCAGCCGGACATCGTCTAACGGCTCCGCCGAAACCCGCCCGTCTCGGCGCATCGGCACCAACAACGCCTGATGGCCGGTCTCGTGGAACAGTTCCTCGACGCTGTTGGGCAGACCGGGCCGGACCGTCTTGCGTTCCGCGATTCCTCCCCATTCGCTGGCCGCGGTGACGGTTCCGGCGTAGGTGCTGAACCCGATCAGCCGTGTCTCGTCACCATAGAGGTCTCGGGCGAGTTGGCCCAGGGTGATCTGGCCGTCCGCGTACACCTCGGTTGCCCGGGCGTCACCAACATGAGAGTTGTGGGCCCACACCACCATTCGGGCCGGTTGCGGATCGACCTCATGATCGAGATGTGTCAGCTCGCGACGGTCGCGGAACACACGCCGTGGCGCCGCTGTCATCGCCTGGGTCATGGTCGCACTCCATTCCGCTAGTCGCATCGAGCGGCGGGCCGGCGCCCCGTCCTCTCCATCAGCTTGCGCGCCGCCGCCGCTGCACACCTGAGCCCGGTGGTGCGAGGAAGTGGCCCGCAAGCTGACCTTGCGGCACAGGTGCTTTGAGCAGCCGCCCCGTTGCTCGACCCATCGAACGCCGGACCCATCCCTGTGTCGTTGCCAGGATTGTGATCGAATGTTGGCGACCACCGACTGTGGGTCAATGTGAATAACGCATCTCGTGCGGCGTTGCGCGGGCATGCCCGGTGGTGCTGCGGACGATCACAGGGAGCAGGCATTGGTTCAACCGGCTGACCAGGTGGATGCCACCTACGACGTGGATGACGCGGTGGACCAGCTGCGCGCCGACTACGACATGACGCCGTACACCTCGAATTCGTTTCCGCAGTCGGCGCCGGGACAGCTGGCCGCGGTCGCCCACCTGTTCGGTTTGGAAACAGCCGAGGTCTCCACCGCGCGCGTGCTCGAAATCGGCTGTGCCGGC
>NZ_DASQVQ010000101.1:0-4085 GCF_035640695.1 Mycobacterium sp. | reverse complement strand
CTGCTTGAAGAACCGGCGAATCTCGCCCACATGGGCGTTATTGATCTGTCCGGCCCGCTGGGCCGCCGCGGTGGCCGGCCACCACGGCCCCAACGGCTCACCGGTCAACGAGGTGCGCGGGCCCAGCTGCTCGGCATCGCGGACCCGCCGGCGGGCCTCGGCCGGGGTGATGCGCAGCCGATCGGCCAGCACCCTGGGCAGCGACCCGCCCAGCTCGGCCGGGTCGGCATGCTCGCCGATCTGGTTGATCAACTCATGGCCGGCGCTCGGCAGACGCCGCGCGGCTTTTTCCTGCCGCTCCAGCATGTTCAACTGCTCGCGGGTACTCAACGCGTCGAACGGCACCGCCTCGATAAGCGCCAACGCACCATCCAGCGCGTCACAAGCCGCAACGGCCTGTTCGGCGGCATCCGAATCCATACCCCGACACTATCGACACACCCGACAACCCGGCCCCGCCATCCACAGGCAAAACCACTGTGGATAAAGAACTTTCGCCACCGGCGACTCGTCGGATGCCTGTGGTATGGGCGTATCGTCCTACTCGCCGCGTATGTCGAGGCCATGCGCGGCCGGCGTAGGCCAGCGCCTGAGCGACGTCGATCCGGGCGCCGGACAACGTCGCCGTCGTCCACAGCGACGGGTCGGCGACCGCCCCGCGCAAGTCGGCCTCCTCCAACCGTGCGCCGATTGTCCGCGCCCCGCGCAGATCGGCACCGGTCAATACGGCCTTACGCATGTCGACTTCCACCAGGCTGGTTTCTCGTAGGCGGCAGCCGCTGAGATCGACGTCGCGCAGGTCGCAGCCGCCGAGAACGGCAAGTGTGAAATCGACCTCGTCCAGGGTCAGCGGCCGCAGCCGGCATCCCGTGAAGACCGAACTCAACAGGCTGCACTGGCGAAAAACACTATGCCACAACGTGGTCCGGCGAAACAAGCAGTTGCGGAATGCGGACGCCTTGTGTTCGGACTCGGCGAGATTAGCGCCACTGAAGTCGCATTCGACGAACACCACACGCTCGGTGCGCAGCCGCGTCAGGTCATGGTCTCGAAAGTCTTGGCCATTGAACTCGCGATCGGCCAAGTCCATCGGTCAGCGCGGCAGCGGCGTCAGCTTTGCCAGCGCATATTCGGCGATCGCGATCAATGCGTCCTTCGCGGACTGGCGCTCACGCGCGTCGACGGTGATAACCGGAACGCCATCGGTCAGCATCAGGGCCCGGCGCACTTCCTCGCTCGGATATCTTGGCGCGCCGTCGAATTCGTTGATGGCGATCAGAAACGGCAAGCGACGGGCCTCGAAGAAGTCCACCGGGGCGAAACTGTCCTCCAGTCGACGACAATCAACCAGGATCACCGCACCGATCGCGCCACGGACCAGGTCGTCCCACATGAACCAAAACCGGCGCTGGCCCGGCGTGCCGAACAGATACAGCACCAGGTCTTCGTCGAGCGTGATCCGCCCGAAATCCATTGCGACCGTTGTGGTTCTCTTCGCAGGGGTGGCGGCCAGCTCATCCACACCCACGGACTCGTTGGTGACCATGGCTTCGGTGCGCAGCGGCATGATTTCCGAGACGGCGCCGACGAAGGTCGTCTTTCCGACCCCGAACCCGCCGGCGACGACAATCTTCGTGGACGCGGCGCCACGCTGTTCAGAGTGCGCGTAAGCCACGAAGCGTCCTTCCTATCAACTCTCGCCGCTCCTCTACCGTAGACCGCTCGGTCAAGGTCGTGCGCACCTGCAAGTAGCCCGACGTGACGAGGTCGCCCACCAACACCCGAGCGACACCGAGCGGCAGGTTCAGGTGCGCGGAGATCTCGGCGACCGATGGGCTGTCCGCACACAGCTCCACAATCTCTCCTCGCACGTCGTTGGCGGGCCAGCGGTGGTGCCGCGCCGACTCCAGTGCTTCGATCGGCGCCTCCAGCGGAAGGTCGACAGTCGAACCGGTTCGGCCGGCCGTCAGAGTGTACGGCCGTACCAGGTTCGGTTCACTCTCGGATGCCGACCAATCCAGCGGGTCCATCGTGGCTCACGAGGGTTGAGGGGTGCGCCGCTTGGATCGGACAACACCGCCGACACGTTCGACGAGAATCGCCATCTCGTAGCCAATCTGACCGATGTCACATGAGGTCGACGCGAGCGTCGCCAGGTGAGAGCCGTCACCGACGCGCATCAGCAAGAGATAGCCGTTTTGCATCTCGACCACCGACTGCAGCACTTGGCCGCCCTCGAACAGTTGCGCGGCGCCGGTGGCGAGGCTGGCCAGACCCGAGGCTACGGCGGCCAGTTGTTCGCCGCGCTCCTGCGGCAGGTGCTCGCTCGCCGCGACCAGTAGCCCGTCCGCCGACACCAGCACGGCGTGTGACACGCCGGGTACCTCGCGCGCGAAATTCGACACCAGCCAGTCCAGCGACTTGTCCTGCATGGACCGGGGGTAGGTCATTCGGTTTCCGTTCCTTCGTTCGCTTCGCGGGCGTGGGATCGTCCCGCATGCACACCACCGAAATGGTTGCTGATAGACGCGCGAACCGCGTTGGGGTCGCGCAGCGGAACTGGGTCGCCCAATTCGTGGCGGCCGTAGTGGAAGCCGCCGGTCGATGCTACCTCGTCGTAGTCGGGTTTGCTGTGGGCACCATTGCCGCGCCCCGCGTCGATGCCTTCGGCGGACCCGGGCACCAGGCGTGCGCCGGGCTCGCGTACCGGTAATCCCTGCTCGGTGCGCGACCGCACGGGCGTTTCGTCGGCTTGTTCGGCCGCGGCCCAGCCGTGGTCCCACACCGACTGCCACGATTGCGGGGGTTCGGTCAACGCGCTGAAGTCCACCAACCACTCGGAGACCATCTTCTTGAAGATCGGGCTGTCATCGTCGTCCGGGTGCTGCGCAAACGCAGGCGTCCGCTTCCCGGACGATGGCAAGACCGGCTCGCCGACCTCCGCATCTGGTGCACCCGGCTCGAAGACGTCGGGTTCGTGGGCATGGCCCGCGGCGCCGTTGCCCGCCACCTGGGCACGAGACGCGAAGAACCTCGATGTATCGGTCGGCGCTCTCGGCGGCTCTTGCCGCTGCGGCCCAATCGCGCCAATTCCACTCGCGCCCGGCTTTCGGCGTGGCAAAGACGAAGACGAATCCGCCGGCCCCGAGCCATTGACATACGGCTCGCCTGACAACTCGTGATCCGTGTGGAATACGCCGTGCTCCTCGGTCGGGTAACCCATTCCGTTGGCCGACGGCGCTTCGGTGACCGCCTCGCCGACGATGTGCTGCGGCCTGGTATGCGCGGGGACGGCGTGGCGGATGATCAGCTCGGCCGGCAGGTACACCCCGGCGGTCGTGCCCGAGCCCGGCTCGCCGGCGACGGAGCTGCGCAACCGCACCACCAGGCCGTGCTGGGCCGCCAGCCGACCCACCACGAACAGGCCCATGTGCCGCGCCGCGTACGGGGTCACCTCGCCGCCGGACTTCAGGCGGGTGTTGGCCATTCGCAGATCACCCTCGGTCATGCCGAGCCCGATGTCGCTCACCTCGATGACGAGCCCGCGGTTTCCGGTGTGCACCGCCGAGACCCGCACGGGCGAGGTCGGCGGCGAATAGCGCAGCGCGTTGTCGAGCAGTTCGGCGAGCAGATGAATCACGTCGGCGGTCGCGGTGCCGACCAGTGAGCTGTCCGGCACCGTCGACGTCGTGACGCGGCGGTAGTCCTCGACCTCGGAGGCGGCGGCGTTGATCACCGCGGCGAGCGGCATGGGCTCGGCCTGCTCACGACGAATGGTGGCGCCGGACAGCACCAGCAGGTTGGCGGCGTTACGGCGCATCCGCGCGGCGAGGTGGTCGAGCCGGAACAGGCTGTCGAGCCGCTGCGGGTCGCCTTCGTTGCGCTCCAGGCGATCGATGAGCGAGAGCTGCTGATCGACGAGCGTGCGGCTGCGCCGCGACAAAGTCTCGAACATGTCCGCGATCTGGTGTTGCAGGGCGGCCTGCTCGCCGGCCAGCAGCAGCGCCTGCTCATGCAGCTCGTCGACCGCGTGCGCGACCTGCCCGATCTCCTCGGAGGTGTACACCGGAATCGGCTCGATCGGC
>NZ_DASQVQ010000100.1:0-8149 GCF_035640695.1 Mycobacterium sp. | reverse complement strand
ACGCCGATCAACCGATAGCGTGGCCACGGGATGCCGAAGTGTTCGGCGGCCTGCCGCATCGCAGCCGCTCCGGCCAGTGTGGGCACCGCCGAACCAACGCACACCCCCGCAAAGGCGACCGCCACGACGATTCTGGTCAATTCCATCTCACGTACCCTTCCGTGTGCGGGCCATCGCGGCGCGATCGACTCCTCTGTAGTGCGTCCGCAGGCGCGTTCACGAGGCCAGGTATCACAATGCGGCCGGCGAGGTCGACGATTTCGGCGTCGTCGGCGACGAGGTGGTTACCAACTTGAGCGATGTAGTCGTCCTCGACGAGAATGTCGACCCACTCCGCGTCGGGCCGGGTCGGCGCCATGGTGACTTGCCCATCGCGCAGCAGTGTTCGCTTCAACGGATCACTCTTGCAGCTCGGGTAACCATGACTCTTACGCCGGGTCCGGGGCGTCCCATGGCACGACGCCGGATGCCCAATGCGTGATGCGCTCTTCTTGGTCGTTGCGGTGCAGGTGGCGCGGTGGTTGAGCGAATGTCGAGTAGGGCCGACAGCGAACAACGACTCGGTTCTCCTTGGCGGCCATCTCCTCGACGTAAGGGCGGGCTTCTTCGCCCAGTGGCTGGCCAGACATGCGTCCAGCGACCGCCATCATCACGTCAACCACGAGGTCTTGGTCACGCTCGAGCGTCGCGTCGGCGTACACCTGGAGATAGGCGAACGGCCAGCGCTCGTCGAGCACACAGATGCTTACTTTTCCATCGCGTTCGACGACGCGGGCCTTGCCGCGTCCTGCCATCGTGGAGATGAGAAGTTCATCGTCGTCGGTCGGTATGTAGTACACGATCGACATCGCGGGACCATCGTGCCGACGCCGGTAGCCGAAGACGCAGGTGCGGTGGGTGCGCACGAACATGCGACGCTCCGACGGGAGCATGTCTCGGTCGGTGGGAGCCACAGAGGGCTCGCTTGCCAGTGGAAGCAACATCGCGGAATCTCCTTGTTCTGGTGGGCTTGAAAGCTGGCCGGCGAGTGGCGTAGGGCTACGGCGGCGAGCCGATGATCGCCACTTACCGCTTCTCGATAATGGATACAGTGTTGCCGATATTGCCGCGGGATGTCAAGACCCGCCATACTGGGCCGCGTGACGACCACACAGCGCCAGCGCCCGGCGGCTCGACGCTCTCGGGGACGTCCCCCGGTTCCCCTCGATCGGATCGTCGAGACGGCGCTACAAATCGTTGACGAAGCCGGCGCCGACGCGTTGTCCATGCGGACGTTGGCGCAGCGACTCAACTCCGGGACCGCCACGCTGTATCGACACTTCGCCAACCGGTCCGACTTGGTGGGTCAGGTAATCGACCGCGTATTCGGCGAAGTCGAATATGACACCGCTGAGAACCGTTCCCAGTCTTGGCAGGAGACATGTAAGTCTTTCGCGCGCAAAACATTTAACGTCTTACGGCGCCACCCTAACGTCGCTCCGCTACTCATCGAGCGGATACCGATCGGACCAAATGCGATGGCTGGCCGAGAAAAAATCATCGCTCTTCTGCTGGACAGCGGCTTTGAGCCAGAACTCGCCGCGCGGTCCTACGCGACCGTGGCCCGCCACGTTTTGGGTTTCGCCATCCAACTGACAGCACCTACCACCGCCGGTCAAACCGACGACGCAATGGCATCGAATCAATTCGATGGCGTAAACCCAACCGAATTTCCTGCCACCATCAGTGTCGCCGACCACATGCCGGTTCCACTGGAGGACGAGTTCGAGTTCGGACTCGAGCTCATAATCAACGGGCTAACCCAGCTGCGGCCACGCGGTAACCGCCGACGCAAAGCCGGCGCACATTCTAACCGACAGCAGGGTTCGAGTAAGGCCCCTTAGGTGCCGGGTAAGTGGAGCTAAGGGGACTCGAACCCCTGACCCCCACACTGCCAGTGTGGTGCGCTACCAGCTGCGCCATAGCCCCGGAAGGTGTGCCCATCGAAGCTACACCACCAGCAATAACGGTTCAAAGCCGCAGGTCAGGGCACTTCCCCGCCGGCCCCGGGCCCGAGTGCCCGTATCGGGGTCGGTGCCAACGGCGGGAGCCGTCGGGTCTCGGGCGCGAGCGTCCAGCCGAATGCGGCCAGCAGCAGGATTCCGCCGCTGACGACGAACGCCGACCCGAACGAAAAGTGCTCGGCGATCTGCCCGACCGAGAACGACCCGACGATGGAGCCCAGGTCGGCCATCATCTGAAAGGTCGCGAGCGCGGTGCCGGCCCGCGCCTTGCTGCCCACGATGTCGGCGACGGCGGCCTGCTGCGGTGCGCTGAACATCCCGGCCGCCGCCCCGGCGACGAACGCCCCGGCCAGAAACAGCGGCAGCGACGACGCCGACCCGACGGTCGCGGTCGCGATCGCGGATACCGACAGCCCGGCAATCAGCAGCGTGCGCCGGCCCACCTGATCCGACAGGTAGCCGCTGGGAAACACCGCCGACACGTTGCCGATCGCGAACGTCGCCAACGCGAGCCCCGCCATGCCGGGGCCGCGACCCAACGCCTCGGTGACGAACAGCGGAACCAGGGCCATGCGCAGGCCGAACACCGACCATCCCGTTGCAAAATTCGACAGCAGCGCCGCCCGGTAAGCCCGCTGCCGCAACGCGACTCGCACCGTGACCGCCGGCTCGCTCTGCTGCTCGGGCGACGCAAGCGTCGAGTGCCGCAGGCTCGCGAACACCACGGTCGCCGCAATCAGCAGCGCCGCGCCGTAGATGACGAACGGCGCGCTGAGACCCAGCCCGGCGGTCACACTGCCCAACACGGGACCGCCGACGGACCCGATGAGGAACGCCGTAGAAAACATGCCGGCCACCCGACCGCGGGCGTCTTGCGGGCTGACCCGGATCATCAGTCCCAGCGACGAGACGAAGAACATCGTCGAGCCGATGCCGCCCAGTGATCGGAAAAGCAAAAGCTGCCAATACGTTCGGGCGAACGCGCACGCGCAGGTGGACACCGCGACGATCAGGATGCCGGTGACGTAGACCCGCCGCTCCCCCAGCCGCTGAATCAGTAACCCGCTGACCGGTGCGAAGCATAGGCGCATCAGCGCGAACGCGGTGATGACAAAGGTCGCCGCGCCGATGCTGACCCCGAAATTGCGCGCGTACTGCGGTAGCACCGGGGAAACCACTCCGTAACCAAGTGCAATCACCGCGTTCGCGCTGATCAGTACCCAGACCTCAGGCGGCAGCCGTTCCTTCGGGTAACAGTCGCCCTCCGTCGTGGAGCTCACCCGATGACCTTCGACACCACCTCGCGGGCGGCTTCCTGTATTTCCCGCAGATGCTCCGGACCACGGAAGGACTCGGCGTAGATCTTGTACACGTCCTCGGTGCCCGACGGCCGCGCCGCAAACCAGCCGTCGGCCGTCGTCACCTTCAGTCCGCCGAGCGGCGCGCCGTTGCCCGGCGCGGTCGTCAGCTTCGCGGTGATCTCCTCGCCCGCCAGTTTGGTGTCGGTCACTTCATCGGGCGACAGCTTGCTCAGCCGCGCCTTCTGCTCGCGGTTCGCGGGCGCGTCGACGCGCGCATACGTTGGTGCGCCGTACTTTTCGGCCAATTCGGCGTAGCGCTGCGACGGCGTCGCACCGGTCACGGCGAGAATCTCGGAGGCCAGCAGCGCCATGATGATGCCGTCCTTGTCGGTGGTCCACACCGAACCGTCGCGGCGCAAGAACGACGCGCCCGCGCTCTCCTCGCCGCCGAAACCGATGCTGCCGCCCAGTAATCCGTCCACGAACCACTTGAAGCCGACCGGCACCTCGACCAGTTTGCGACCGAGCCCGGCCACCACCCGATCTATGATGGACGAGCTCACCGCCGTCTTGCCGACCGCGGTCGAAGCGGGCCACTGCGGTCGATGCGGGTAGAGGTAGTCGATCGCGACCGCCAAATAATGGTTCGGGTTCATCAGCCCGCCGTCGGGGGTGACGATCCCGTGCCGGTCGGAGTCGGCATCGTTGCCGGTGGCGATCTGATACTTGTCGCGGTTGGCGATCAGCGACGCCATCGCGTTGGGCGAGCTGCAGTCCATCCGGATCTTGCCGTCGGTGTCCAACGTCATGAACCGCCACGTGGCGTCGACGAGCGGGTTCACGACGGTGAGCTCGAGGCTGTGGCGCTCGGCGATCGCGCCCCAGTAGTCCACGCTCGCGCCGCCGAGCGGATCGGCGCCGATGCGCACGCCTTCGGCACGAATCGCGTGGACGTCGACGACGTTGGGCAGGTCCTCGACGTAGGCGTCGAGGTAGTCGTGGCGCTGGGCGGTCTGCAGCGCGCGGGACAGCGGTACCCGCTTCACGGCCTTGCATCGGTCGCGCAGGATTTGGTTCGCCCGCCTCGCGATAGCACTGGTGGCGTCGGTGTCGGCGGGCCCGCCGTTGGGCGGGTTGTACTTGAAGCCGCCGTCGCGCGGCGGGTTGTGGGACGGGGTTACCACGATTCCGTCGGCCAGGTGGTCGCTGCGGCCGCGGTTGTAGGTCAGGATCGCGTGGCTGACTGCCGGTGTCGGGGTGTAGCGGTCGGCGGAGTCGATCATCGCGACAACGTCGTTGGCGGCCAGCACCTCCAGCGCGGACGCCCATGCGGGTTCGGAAAGCCCATGGGTGTCGCGGCCGATGAACAGCGGCCCGGTGGTGCCCTGCGCGGCCCGGTACTCGGCGATGGCCTGCGTGGTGGCCAAGATGTGGGCTTCGTTGAATGCGCCGTCGAGGCTCGAGCCGCGATGGCCGGACGTCCCGAACACGACTTGCTGGGCGACGTCGTCGGGGTCGGGCTCGACCGCGTAGTAGGCCGTCAGGAGATGGGGCAGATCGACGAGGTCTTCGGGTTGCGCCGGCTGGCCGGCGCGCGGATTGGCCACCATGGACCCGATTCTGCTCCTCGCTCGATCCTGGCGTGCGGCGGTCTGGGGTGCGATTTCTCGTGCCGTCCCTACCATGGCGGCGTGCGGATTCCAGTGCTGATCACTGTCGTGCTGTGGCTGGCCGGTGAGCTCGTGTTGCGCGCCCGTCAGCGTCGTCATGCCGAGCCCGTGGTGACACGCGAATGGCGCACGCTGGGCGCCATCTGGGGGTGCGCTGTTGCCGGGGGCATGCTTGCCGGGGTGCTCGCGGCGCACCTGCGTGCCGTGGATCTTCCGCTGCATCGGACGACGTGGACTGTGGTCGGGCTGGTTGTCGCGTGGTGCGGAATCGGCCTGCGGTGGTGGTCGGTCGCGACGCTGGGCCGGCACTTCCATCCGACCGTGCAGATCCAACAACGACACGAGCTGGTGCGCTCCGGGCCGTACCGGGTGCTGCGGCACCCGGCTTACAGCGGGCTGCTGCTGGCGCTGTTCGGTTTTTCGCTCCCGTTCGCCAACCTCGCGGCGATTGTCGTCTACAACGGCTTCATCGTGGCCGCGGTCCTGTACCGGATCCGGGTGGAAGAGCGCGTTCTGCTCGACGGGCTCGGCGACCGGTACGCAGAGTACATGCGCGGCACCTACCGGCTCGTGCCCGGAATTTGGTGAGGCCATACTTTGCGTCATGCTCGGTCACGACAACCGTGAGCTGGCCGCCGTCTTCGTCGGAGGCGCGATCGGCAGCGCGGCGCGCGCGGCGCTGGGCCTCGCCGCCGCCCCGGATCCGTCGCGCTGGCCGTGGCCGACCTTCGTGGTAAACATCGTCGGCGCGCTTCTGGTCGGGTATTTCACCACCAGACTGCTGGAGCGGTTGCCGCTGTCGAGCTACCGGCGCCCGCTGCTCGGCACCGGGTTTTGCGGCGGGCTCACAACGTTTTCCACGATGCAGGTCGAGACGGTGCGGATGATCGAGCACCACCATTACGGGTTGGCGGTCGGCTATACCGTGGGCAGCATCGTCGCGGGCTTGTTCGCGGTGTACATCGCGACCGCGTTGGTGCGCCGCGTGCGGGTGCGCGTGTGACTGTCGTCATCTGGGCAGGTGTCGCCGTGATCGGCGGCATCGGGTCGGTGCTGCGGTACGTGGTTGACCGCGGGGTTGCCGGCCGGATCGCGCGCTCGTTTCCGTTCGGCACGCTCACGGTGAACCTCAGCGGCGCGCTGCTACTGGGCCTGCTGAGCGGTCTCGCGTTGAGCCACACCGCTTCCCTGCTTGTCGGCACCGCGTTTGTCGGCGCGTACACGACGTTTTCCACGTGGATGCTGGAGACCCAGCGGCTTGCCGAGGAGCGCCAGGTTTGGGCCGCCGTGGCCAACATTGCGGTCAGTGTCGCGCTCGGACTCGCGGCAGCGACGGCGGGGCTGTGGATCGCAGGCCGGCTGTGAACGACGACTGCCTGAAGCTGACCGCTTACTTCGGTGAGCGGCAACGCGTTTCGGGGAGATTCGTGGCCGACGCGATGCTGGAGTTGTATGGCCGGCGCCGGGTGGCCACCAGCGTGATGCTGCGGGGCATCGGCGGCTTCGGGGCACGCCAGAAGCTGCGCACCGACGAGTCGCTGAGCCTGTCGGAGGATCCGCCGGTCGCCGTCGCCGCCGTCGACGCCAGGGGGAAGATACAAGCCCTGGTCGACGATGTTGTCGCCCTGACGCCGCGGGGAGTTGTGACGCTGGAGCGTGCTCGGCTTGCCGACGAGGTAATCGGCACGGCTGCCGCCCCTTTGGGCGTCGCGACCAAGTTGACGGTCTACGTCGGTCGTCAGGAACGTGCCCTCGGAGTGCCCGCCTATCAGGCGGTTTGCGATTTGCTGTTCGAGCGTCGATTGGCGGGCGCTTCGGCGTTCCTTGGCGTCGACGGCACCGCCCATGGTCAGCGCATACGGGCACGGTTTTTCAGCCGCAATGTGAACGTTCCGATGATGATCATCGCGGTCGGCGGCCGAGATGAAATCGCCGCGGTGCTACCGGAACTCGACGCGCTGCTACCGCGCCCGCTCCTGACGATCGAGCGGGCGCGGATCTGCAAGCGTGACGGCAAGCTGCTTGGCCGGCCGGACTCGCTGCCCGATGTCGACCAGCGCGGGCTGCCGTTGTGGCAGAAGCTGATGGTCTACACCTCGGAGGCCGATCGCCACAACGGCCTGCCAATCCACCGCGCGCTGGTTCGCCGGTTGCGGGAGTCTGGCACCGTCAGCGGCGCGACGGTGCTACGCGGCATCTGGGGCTTCCACGACGACCAGAAACCGCACGGCGACAGGCTGTTACAACTGACCCGTCGGGTGCCGGTCACGACGATCATCGTCGACACCCCGGACAACATTGCCCGCTGCTTCGACATCGTTGACGAGGCGACCGCCGAACACGGTCTGGTCACCAGCGAAATGGTGCCCGCGCTGGTGGCCATCGACGGCGCGCGGCGCCGCGGAAGTACGCGTCTAGCCGACTACAGCTATTGAGCGGCAGGCGAGCAGCCGGGGCTTACCAGCCCCAGCCCCAGCCCCCGCGCCAACCCCAGCCCCAGCCGCCGCGGTCCCAGTCGTGGTGGTCGCCCCAGCCCCGATCGCCGCGGTCGCCCCAACGCCAATCGCCGTGGTCACCACCGCCCCAGTGGTCGTCAACCAGCTGCACCTGCGGGTCAGCGGGAGTCTGCACGGTATCCACTGGGTCGGGAACCGAGGGAGTCGGCGACGCGGCGTTCGCAGCTCCTGCGCTCAATCCAAAGGCCGGCAACCCAATTGCCCCGGCGATCGCGACAGCACCGACCATCTTCTTCACGTTCATCTTCATCAGTTTCGTTTCCTCTCATGTCAGCACACGCCCGACGACTACCCGACCACATATGTAGACACTGAGAGGCGCCTAAATAATCCACAGAACCGACAATTCACAGGATGCGCTCCTCGCCGTCGTCCTCGTCTGTTCGCCGGAAGTAGCGCTCGGGGTGGAAGTAGCCGTTGGTTGTTGGTTTGCCGGTGTCGAGGTGGGGTGGTGGTATCCATTCGGTGGTGCCGTCGGCGCGTTTGCGCGTTTTCCAGCCGTGGTTGTCTAGCAGCCTGTGGTGGGGCTTGCAGGCGAAGGTGAGGTTGTCGATGTCGGTGCGCCCGCCGGCGGCCCATTCCTCGACGTGGTGGACCTGGCACAGGTAGCCGGGCACGGTGCAGCCGGGGTGGCTGCAGCCGCGGTCTTTGGCGTGGAG
>NZ_DASQVQ010000099.1:0-2763 GCF_035640695.1 Mycobacterium sp. | reverse complement strand
GGTGCGCGCCGTACCGAGCGTCTGGATCAGATCGCCGACGACATCCGCGCTCGTGGCGGATCGGCTGTCACAAGCGCCACCGACGTGGCCCGGCCGCAGGACCTCCAGCGACTCGTCGCCGAGGCGGTGGAGCAGTTCGGGCGGTTGGATGTGCTCGTGAGCAATGCCGGCATCAGCAAGATTGGACCGATGTCGAATCTCGACATCGATGGCTGGTCGGCCATGATCGATGTCAACCTTCGCGGGGTTCTGAACGGCGTCGCGGCCGCCCTGCCGGTATTTCAGCGGCAAGCTCAGGGCCACTTTGTGACAATTGTGTCAACTGCGGGCTTGAAGATCGTGCCGGGCATGGGGGTGTACGCCGCAAGCAAGAACGCCGTCCGCACAGTGATGGAGGCATTGCGCCAGGAGTCGACCGACGGCGTCGTGCGGACGACGTCGATATCGCCGGGCGTCGTGCGCACCGAACTGGACAGCTCCATCGACGATGCGGCCTTGCGTCAGCAGATCCGCGCCGACATGAATGACTTCGGTATCCCTCCGGAGGCGGTGGCTGGTGCGGTCGCGTTCGCCATCGAACAGCCAGCCGACGTCGAGATCGGTGACATCACCATCCGGCCGACGGCGCAGGGATAGCCCGACGGGCGTGGTCTTCGTTCGTTCCGATCAGCACTCGGGCGGAGGCGGCGTGCCGAGTTTGCGGCCCGGGTCAGCCAGCGGGATAGCCACGATTGAGGCCCGCGGCATTGACATCAGGGGGATGCTTGGAGTAGAGGGCTGGAGGCTTCCAGCCTCCCCGGAGGACCGTGATGTCGCTGAAGCCGGCGTACTTCGCAGCGGGGTGGATTGCTGCACAAGCCGCGGCGGCGATCTCCCTGGCGCCGGTCGTCGCCGCCGATCCGGTCTGGCCGATAGCCGGCGCCGAGTCGGCCAGCGCCACCATTGCCGACCTGCGGGCTCAGGGCTACGACGTCCAAATCAACTGGGTCAACGGGAAAACCACCACGCCGCTGTGGCTTTGTCGCGTCACTTGGATTAACAATCCTGACCGCTCGCCGGGCAGCGAAGCGACCTTCACGACCGTCTACGTCGACGTCGTATGCCCGCACGACGATCGCGGTGGCATTTTCGGCTTCGGCATCGGCTAATCCGACTAATTCGCACATCCGGCCCGAAGTTGAGCCGAGTCACCGCCGCGCGGACCCGGTCAGGGGCTGACCGCCGGCGGCTTGGAGCAAACAGATGACGGTGCTGGGCGCTGGATTTGCAGAGGTTCGATCTTGATTAGAGTCGATGAGGTACGTCATCGCGAATCGGCTGTCGTCGACGGATCGCCCGGTGTACGGAGGAAATCCCGCAGCACACTCGCGATTGGCCGTGTCGTCGATGGCGGCATTGACCGCCACCGGCGCGCGCAAATAGACCTCCGCCTGGTGTGCAGTCCCGCAGTCGACAACGGTGACGGTCACCGCGCCGAGATCGGTAGGCGGAATGTCCGCCACGCAATCACCGACTTCAAGGTCAACCCACTTCTGCGTCCGAGAGCCTTGCACAGTGGGTGGCGCAGCGGCCGCGGTCGTGGTTGAAGCGGCTGTCATTCTCGATGTTTGACTCGTCGGCGGCTTGCCCGAGTTGAGGTGGTTCGCGCCACACGCCACCAGCAGTGCTACAGCAGTCAACAAAGCCCACAACACTTGACGACTTCGGATTTGCATTTGGGCAGCAGCACGCCGAGGAATCTACGATGTCGACGGATTCGCCTGCCGTACAAGGTCCGCCGCGATCTGCGTCACCGCCGTGTTGGAGTCCTGCGAGAGCTTGCGCAACATGTCGAACGCCTGCACCGCGTCTACACCGTAACGCTCCATGATCATGCCCTTGGCCTGTCCGATGATGTCTCGGCTGGCCAGCGCCTTCCTGAATTGCTGGTCCCGACGCGCCGCATTCCACGCCACTGAGGTATGGGCCGCGAAAATCAGCCCGATGGTCTTCGATTCCTCCCCGAACGCGCCCGGCTCATCGGCGTAGACATTCAGGGCGCCCATCGTCTGGTCGGCGATGAACAGCTGGAAAGCCATGATCGACCGGATCGGAGTCTCGGCCAGCGCATCTCGCCGATAGGCCGGCCATCGCGCGTCGTGCTCCAGATCCGAGACTTCGATCGTCTTTTCGTCCCACGCCGACGTCAGGCACGGGCCTTCCCCGTACCGCTGCTGGATCTTGTCAAGCAGCATCGGATACCGATGAGTCGCGGCCGGTGTGTCGATGTGCTTGTGGTCCCTGGTGATCGTGATGCCCGCGTACTGCGCTCCCGGTATCTCGACGGCGGCGTGTTCGGCCAATTCGGCGATGACAGTGTCGGCGTCCGGCTCGGCCCGCGCGTGCAACTCGCGAACGATGTCCGCGATGCGGTGGTGCGTCAAGTGCGCCTCGTCCGGGCCAGCGGCCATGCGACACATCCCTTCGTGATCGCCAGACTGGCTCAACGCTACGCGGCGCGCGCCGAGGCCGCCTCTTTTTGGCACCGTCGACAATTTCTTGGCCGCCGTTCCACCTCGGCGACCGAGCTACACCGCGGACAGGTAGCGCTTCGTCACCAGCCGCTGGAGCAGCGACGTGACAGGCCCGGCGGCCTTGCTCCACCACGTCGCGTGCCGCGAGAACGCCTTCACCTCGGCGTACACCGCACCGGTCGAAGGGTCGTAGCGCGCCGAAAACAGCTCCTCGCCCGACTCCGGATGTCCCTTCAGCGTCCCGTAGGCG
>NZ_DASQVQ010000098.1:0-46834 GCF_035640695.1 Mycobacterium sp. | reverse complement strand
AGGGCGGCGACGGCCCGCGCGAGGCTGTGCTCCGCACAGAACCGGACCACGTCGCGCACCTGGTCCTTGCTGATACCTCCGTCCAGCGCAAGCTTCACGTGCACCCCGAACGACTCGCCGAGCGTCTGTTGGCTGACGTCGCAGGTGATGGCAATGATGGCCTTCTCCCGCGTGCTGAGCCGATCTTCCGACCACGCCCTGGCGATCCGCGAGTTCAGGAAGGTGGTCATCCAGTCGTCGGCGACTTCCAGGCTCTGCAACGGCTTGTCCTCACCTGCCGGCGGCTCACCGAGATCGCTGGTGCCCATCCCGATTTCGGTCGCCACGTGTTTCAGCCGCGCCAGGGCGTCCGCCGCGGCGGGGTAGCCGGCATACGGGGCGATGAACCGGATCGCAGCAAGCAGGTCGGCGTAGGCGATGCCGTGCATTTTCGCCGCGGTGACATGCATCCGGAAGGCGAGCCCCAGCTGTGATCGGCACAAGTCCTGCGTGATGTTCTGCAACAGCTTTTCGCGGTTGCTTGTGCCGGTCAGGTCGAAAGTCAACCCACCCGTGTCGAGCGCCACCTTTTCGAATTCAGGATCAAGTTCGGCGAGCGGACTGCTCGGCAACCGCCTCGTGTTCATTGCCCCTCCTCGGCGGCACCGGCTTATGCCAACGATTGTAGGCCAACATTTGTTGGCGAACAAGCGTTGGCATAGACTGCCGGTATGGCTTTCACCGAGCGGTCCGCGGCCACGCGCGACGCGATCCTGTCGGCGGCCAGGAAGCTGTTCGGCGAGCAGGGCTATGACGCGACGACGATCCGCGCTGTCGCCGCGGAAGTCGGCGTCGATCCGTCGATGGTGATGCGTTACTACGGCAACAAGGCCGGGTTGTTCGAGGCCGCCGTCGATGTCGATCTGTACCTGGAAAAGGTGTCGGCGACGCCGAGGAATCGGCTCGGGGAAGCCCTCGCGCGCCACTTTCTTTCCCGTTGGGAGGGTGAGCTTTCCGACGAGGCGACGACGTTACTGCTGCGCTCGGCCGCCACAAACGCCGACGCCGCCGAACGCATGCGCACAGTCTTCGACAGCCAGGTCACCAAAGTCCTGCGCGACCACGTCGGCGGCGCCGACGCGCCGATGAGGGCGGCCCTGCTGAGCAGCCAGCTGCTTGGGTTGGCGCTGACCCGCTACGTCGTCAAACTGCCACCGGTCGCGGCGATGGACACGGCCACACTCGTGGTTGCTGTCGCACCGGTGCTGCAGTACTACCTGACCGCGGACCTCGGCAGCACTGTCCGAAAGCGCTGATTGGCCTTGACGTGATCGGGCATGCTGGTACGGCGATGAACCAGATACCCACCGGCGCGCTGGACGGGGTGCGCGTCATCGAGCTCGGCACGCTGATCGCCGGCCCGTTCGCCGGGCGGTTGCTCGGCGACATGGGCGCCGAGGTGATCAAGGTCGAGCCGCCGGGGACTCCGGACCCGCTGCGCACGTGGGGCCAGGCCGAACACGACGGGCACCACTTCTTCTGGACCGTGCACGCGCGCAACAAGAAGGCGGTGACGCTGGACCTGCGCGCCGAGCGGGGACGGGAACTGTTCCTCGATCTCGTCGAACGCTCCGACGTCATCGTCGAAAACTTCCGGCCGGGCACGCTGGAGAGGTGGAACCTCGGCTATGACGTGCTGCGCGAACGCAATCCGGGCATCATCTTGGTGCGGGTGTCCGGCTACGGCCAGACCGGGCCGGAGGCGCACAAGCCGGGTTACGCGTCGGTGGCCGAGGCGGTCAGCGGGTTGCGCCACCTCAACGGCTTCCCCGGCCAGCCGCCCCCGCGGATGGCGCTGTCGCTCGGCGATACGCTGGCCGGCATGTTCGCCGCACAGGGCGCATTGGCGGCGCTGTACCGGCGTTCGATCACCGGGGAAGGCCAGATCGTCGACGCCGCGATCACCGAATCCTGTTTGGCGATCCAGGAATCCACGATTCCCGACTACGACGTCGGCGGTGTGGTGCGCGGGCCGTCGGGCACGCGGCTGGAACGCATTGCCCCGTCCAACATCTACCGTGCCGCCGACGGCAGCTGGCTGGTGATCGCCGCCAATCAGGACACGCTGTTCGGCCGGCTGTGCCAGGCGATGGGCTGTCCGGAGCTCGCCACCGATGAGCGGTTCGCCACTCACCTGGCCAGGGGCCGCAATCAGGACGAGCTGGACAAGATCATCGGCGACTGGGCCGCCGGCAAACAGCCGCAAGAGATCATCGACGTGCTGACGAACGCCGGAGTGGTTGCCGGACCGATCAATACGGTCGCCGAGGTGGTCGGGGACCCGCAGCTGCGGGGCCGCGGGATGATCGTCGAGCATTACGACGAGCGCATCGGGCGGGGCGTGCTCGGTCCGGGCATCGTGCCGCGACTGTCGGCCACCCCAGGTGGCGTGCGCAACGCCGGCCCGGCCCGGCCCGGGCAACACAACAACGACGTGTATGCCGGGCTGCTGGGCAAGACCGCGGCCGAACTCGACGCGCTGAGAGAGGAGGGTGTGCTGTGAGCACACTGCCGGCCCACGTCGACATCCGCGAGGTGTCACTGCGCGACGGCTTGCAGATCGAAGCGCCGATCCCGCTGGACGCCAAACTCGAGCTGTTGAGCGCCGTCGCCGCCACGGGTGTCAGGGAGGCCGAGGCCACCGCGTTCGTGTCGCCGACGAAGGTGCCGGCGCTGGCCGACGCCGCGGAACTGGCCGCCGAGCTGCACCGATTTGACGGCATCGAGTTCTCCGCGCTGGTCGCCAGCCCCAACGGGACCAAACGCGCGATCGCCGCCGGAGTGCGGTCGCTCGAATACGTGGTCTCGGCGGCCGACGGGCACAGCCGCGCCAACGTGGGCCGCGGCACGGCCGAGGCCACCGTGCTGATCGGCGACGTCGTCGCGATCGCCCACGACAGCGGCGCCGCGGTCGAGGTCATCATCGCGACCGCGTGGGACTGCCCGTTCGACGGCCCCACTCCCCCGCGGCGCGTGCTCGACATCGTCGCGGTGGCCCGCGACCACGGCGCCGACCGGCTCGCGCTGGCCGACACCATCGGCACCACCACGCCGAAACGGGTCGGCGACCTGATCGCGCAGGTCCGCCCGCTGATCGGCGACATCCCGCTGGGCGCACACTTTCACAACACCCGCGGCACCGGACTCGCCAGCGCGTATGCGGCGGTGACCGCGGGCGTGACCCGGCTCGACGCGTCGGTCGGTGGGCTGGGCGGCTGCCCGTTTGCACCGGGCGCCAGCGGGAACATCGCCACCGAGGATCTGGTGTATCTGCTGCGCGACAGCGGTGTTCACGTCGACGTGGACCTCGATGCGGCGATCGCCGCGGCCCGGGTGGCCCAGCGCGTCGTCGGTCATGAGCTTCCCGGTGCGTTGCTGCGGGCCGGTGACCGCCTGCACGCAAACTAAGGAGATCAGCGTGGATTTCACTCTGCCCGAGCATCTTCCGGGCGTGCTGACCGAGATCGACGAGTTCATCGACCGCGAGATCAAACCGCTGGAACGGGAAAACATCCAGTATTTCGACCAGCGCCGCGAATTCGCCCGCACCGACCTCGAGCGCGGCGGCATTCCGATACGGGCGTGGGAGGACCTGCTCGGTGAAATGCGCCGGCGGGCCGATGCGGCCGGCTGGCTGCGCTACGGGTTGCCGTCCTCGCTCGGCGGTCGCGACGGCACGAACCTGGACATGGCCGTCATCCGGGAACACCTGGCGGCCAAGGGCCTAGGGCTGCACAACGATCTGCAGGACGAGTCGTCGATCGTCGGGAACTTCCCTCAGGTCATCATGATGGAGCGGTTCGGCGCCGACGTGCAGCGCAAGGACTGGTCGGAGGCGTTGATCACCGGGGAGCGCAGTTTCGCCTTCGGCCTCACCGAACCCGGCCACGGCTCGGACGCCACCTGGCTGGAGACCCGCGCCGAACGCCACGGCGACGGCTGGGTCATCAACGGCGCCAAGCGGTGGAACACCGGGGTGCATCGGGCCACCCACGACCTGATCTTCGCGCGCACCTCCGGCGACCCCGGTCAGGCCCAGGGCATTACCGCCTTCCTGGTCCCGACCGACACACCCGGCTTCGAGGTGCCGTTCTACTGGTGGACGTTCAACATGCCAACCGACCACGGCGAAGTGGAGCTGCACGACGTCGCGGTACCCGACGACGCGGTGCTGGGCGAAGTCGACCACGGCCTGGAAGTAGCCCAAACCTTCCTGCACGAGAACAGGATTCGGCAGGCGGCCAGCAGCCTCGGGGCGGGTCAGTACTGCATCGACCGGGCGGTTGACTACGCCAAGCAGAGGGTGGTGTTCGGCAAGCCGCTGGCGGTGAACCAGGCCGTGCAGTGGCCGCTAGTCGAGCTGCAGACCGAGGCTCAGATGGTGCGGCTGCTGGTGTACTACGCCGCCTGGCATCTGGACCGCAACCATCACCTCGAGGTGTCCGACAAGGTGTCGATGGCCAACTACCGGGCGAACCGGCTGGTGTGTGAGGCCGCCGACCGGGCGATGCAGGTATTCGGCGGCCTCGGGTACAGCCGCCACGAGCCGTTCGAGCACATCTACCGCCACCACCGCCGCTATCGAATCACCGAGGGCGCCGAGGAGATCCAGATCCGCCGGGTGGCGCAGCGGATGTTCAAGTTCGGGCGCGGCCGATGAGCGTCTCGCGCGAAGAGCCGAGAACACCGATGAGCGTCTCGCGCGAAGAGCTGAGTAAACGGTTGCAGCGGGTGCTGGCCCCGATGCTCGGGGCCGACGTTTCCGTCGAGCACCTTGTCGCGCTGAGCGGCGGCGCCAGCCGCGCGACACTGGCGTTCACCGCCCGCACCCGGGATGCGGCCCGGCCGCTGATCCTGCGCACCGGCCCGCCCGACGACACTCGCGCCGGCATGGAGCTGGAGGCCCGGGTTCAAGCCCGCGCGGCGGCCGCGGGTGCACCCGTTCCGCGCGTGCTCGTCGCGACCGATTCGGCAGAACGGTTGGGCGCGCCGTTTCTGATCTGCGACGCGGTCGGGGGTGAGACCGTCCCCCGCCGGATCCTCCGCGGAATCGACGACGACGGCCGGGCACGGCTGCTGCGACAGTGCGCGCACGCGCTGGCCACCATCCACCGTGCCGACCCGGACGTGCCGGGCCTGGTCCAACGGGACGAACTGGCAAGAACCCGGGCACTGCTCGACGGGATGGCCGACACCACGGCCACATTCGAATGGGCGTTCCGCCGGCTGGCTGTCAACCGCCCGGACCCGTCGCCGCCGCGGCTGGTCCATGGCGATTTCCGGATGGGCAACCTGATCGTCGACGGCGCGCGGCTGGCCGCGGTGCTGGACTGGGAGCTGGTGCACATCGGCGAGATCTACGAGGACCTGGCCTGGTTCTGCATCCGCGCCTGGCGTTTCGGCGCACCGGCCGCCCGCGGGGCCGGCGGGCTGGGCAGCATCGAAAGCTTCCTTTCGACCTACGAGCAGGTCGCCGGGACTACCGTCGACCGAGTGAGCTTTCGCTGGTGGTTGGTGATGGCCACGCTGCGGTGGGGCGTGATCTGCCGCTATCAGGCCGAGCGCCACCTGTCCGGCCAGACCCCATCGGTGGAGCTCGCCACGATCGGGCGCCGGGTCGCAGAAACCGAATGGGACATCCTGGATCTGCTGGAGACCAGGAGCGTCGCATGACTTGGAGCATGCACGGCCGGCCCAGCGCGCCCGAACTGGTCGGCGCGGTGGCGGGATTCCTGGAAACCGATGTGCGCCAGGCCACCGAGGGGCAGGTCAACTTCCACGCCCGGGTGGCCGCCAACGCGCTGCGCATCGTCGAACGTGAGCTCGGCCAGCGGCGCGATCCTGGCGCGGCCCTGGACAAGCTCGGCTACGCCGGCGAAGCGGAATTGGCCGCCGCCATCCGCGACGGCGAACTCGACGACCGCGAGCAAGAGGTGACGACGTTTCTGCGCACACTCGTGCAGCACCGACTGGCCGCGGCACACCCCGGCTACGCGACCACCGCGATCGCGGACCGGCTGTTCTCGGCGATCGAGGCCGGCGACGTCGACACCGTCGCCGCGATGTGGTCCGATAACGTCGTGGTCTGGCACATCGGGGACGGCAAGATCCGCGACAAGGCCCGCGCGTTGAGGGTCATCGACTGGCTGGTGTCGTCCACCGCCGACCGCCACTACGACGTGGTATCCCGCCACCATTTCGACGGCGGGTTCGTCCAACAGCACGTGCTTGCCGGCACCGCGCGCGACGGCACGCCGTACTCGGTGCGGGTCGCGATCATCGTCGCGGTCGGCGCCGACGGGTTGATCACCCGGATCGACGAATACTTCGACCCCGCCGCCATCGCGCCGCTGCGCAATCAGACGGCGCCTACATCCCGGAGGTGACATGTCCACCGTCACAGCACTTCTCAGCAGCCCGGCGTCCGTCGGAGTGTGGACGCTGGTGCCGGAACGGTCCACGATCGCGTTCAGGGGCGTGTCGATGTACGGGCTGCTGCCCGTCAAGGGTCGCTTCAAGGAATTCAGCGGCGGCGGCCAAATCGCCGAGGGCGGCAGGGTTTCCGGTCGGCTCGACATCAAGGCAGCGTCGCTGGACACCAAGTTGCGCAAGCGCGACGACGATCTGCGCAAGCCCGAGTTCTTCGACGTCGAGCGGCACCCGGACATCACCGTGGTGGTCGGCAACGGACAGCCCGTCGACGGCGACACGATGGATCTGAGGGCCGATCTCACCGTCAAGGGCACCACCAAACCGCTGCCGCTGTGGGCCAAGGTCGAGGTGCTCGACGACGGCGCCGTGCGACTCACCTCCGCGATCACCGTGGACCGCCACGACTTCGGCGTTTCGGGGAACATGGTCGGGATGATCCGCGACAAGGCGACAGTGTCGGCTGACCTGGTGTTCCGGCGCGCGGCCGGATAGCCGTACCATCTGGCGCATGCCCGAAGAGTCGCGTCCGTTGCGGATCTTGGTCTACAGCGACGACGTGAACGTGCGGGAACAAGTGAAGTTGGCGCTGGGCAAACGGTTGCATCCGGATCTGCCGGAGCTGCGCTATCTCGACGTCGCGACCGGACCGGCGGTGACCGGCCATGTCGACGCCGGTGACGTCGACCTGGCGATTCTGGACGGGGAGGCGACGCCGACCGGTGGGATGGGACTCGCCAAGCAAATCAAGGACGAGGTGTCCAACCCGCCCCCAATTCTGGTGCTCACGGGCCGGCGCGACGACTCCTGGCTGGCCAAGTGGTCGAGGGCCGAGGCGGCGGTGCCGCATCCGATCGACCCGATGCGGCTCGCCGAGGTGGTGACCGGGCTGCTGCGAACACCGGCCCGGTAGACAAGTTCCATACCTTGCTGATTAGGCTGTGCATTAGGTCACGTGGCGGCCCAGACCCAGGGCTTGTCACGGCAGCCCGGCCACCGCGCGACCGTGCTCAGCAAGCAAGCGCACGCGATCAAGGAGCAGGTTGAACGTCTACATTCCGATCTTGATACTCGGTGGGGTAGCCGCCGCATTCGCGGTGTTTTCGGTGTGCGTGGCGGTGCTCGCCGGCCCGAGGCGCTACAACCGGTCCAAGCTGTCGGCCTACGAATGCGGGATCGAACCGGCCGAGATACCGTTCACCGGGCCGCACGCGCCGACCGGTCAGCGCTTCCCGATCAAGTACTACCTGACCGCGATGTTGTTCATCATCTTCGACATCGAGATCGTGTTCCTCTACCCGTGGGCGGTCAGCTACGACGCGCTGGGGATGTTCGCGCTGGTGGAGATGCTGTTGTTCATGCTGACTGTGTTCGTCGCCTATGCGTACGTGTGGCGCCGCGGCGGCCTGAATTGGGATTAGGGGACGCTGGTGGGGCTTGAGGAGAAGCTGCCGAGCGGCTTCCTGCTGAGCACGGTGGAGGCCCTGGCCGGCTATATGCGCAAGAACTCGTTGTGGCCGGCGACGTTCGGCTTGGCCTGTTGCGCGATCGAGATGATGTCGACGGCGTCGCCGCGGTTCGATATCGCGCGGTTCGGCATGGAGCGGTTCTCGGCGACGCCGCGGCAGGCGGATCTGATGATTGTCGCCGGGCGGGTGAGTCAGAAGATGGCCCCGGTACTGCGGCAGATTTATGACCAGATGGTCGAACCCAAGTGGGTTTTGGCGATGGGAGTGTGCGCGTCGTCGGGCGGCATGTTCAACAACTACGCGGTGGTGCAGGGCGTGGACCACGTCGTTCCGGTCGACATCTATCTGCCGGGCTGCCCGCCGCGCCCCGAGATGCTGTTGTACGCAATCTTGAAGTTGCACGACCAGATTCAGCAGATGCCGCTGGGTGTCGACCGGGAGCGGGCCGTCGCCGAAGCCGAAAAGGCCGCCCTGCAAGCGGTTCCGACCATCCAGATGCCGGCCACGATTCCGGTGAGGGCGTCGCGGTGAGCGCCGACCACGACGCGCGGCCCGCGGATGAGGTGATCGAGGTGCGCCGCGGCATGTTCGGCATCACCGACACCCCGGACACGTCCGGCTATGGGCGGCTGGTGCGCGAGGTCACGTTGCCCCGGTCCACGCCGCGCCCGTACGGCGGCTATTTCGACGAGGTGGTCGACGCGCTGGCGGTCGCGCTGGAACGGGCCGGGGTGGCATTCGACGACGCGATCGAGGGCGTCGTGGTGTTCCGCGACGAGCTGACGCTGCATGTGGCGCGCGAGCATCTGGTCGCGGTGGCGAGGGCCTTGCGTGACGACCCGCAGCTGCGTTTCGAGCTCTGCCTGGGAGTCAACGGCGTGCACTATCCGACCGATTCGGGCCGCGAGCTGCATGCGGTGTGTCCGTTGATGTCAATCACCCACAACCGTCGGGTGCGGGTGGAAGTGGCCGCGCCGGACGACGATCCGCATATCCCGTCGCTGTTTTCGGTGTATCCGACCAACGACTGGCACGAGCGGGAGACCTACGACTTCTTCGGGATCATCTTCGACGGTCACCCGTCGCTTACCCGCATCGAGATGCCCGATGACTGGGAGGGGCATCCGCAGCGCAAGGACTACCCGCTTGGCGGTGTTCCAGTCGAGTACAAGGGCGCCCAGATTCCCCCGCCCGACGAGCGGAGGGCCTACAACTGATGACCGACCAGGACAACGCGTCCGGCGATGGCGCGGTGGTCACCGTCAGCGGCTCGGATTGGGACCAGATCAGCCGGGCCGCAAGCGAAGTGCCCGAGGGTGAGCGCATCGTCGTGAACATGGGCCCCCAGCACCCGTCCACGCACGGGGTGCTGCGGCTGATTCTGGAAATCGAGGGTGAGACCGTCACCGACGCTCGCTGCGGAATCGGCTACTTGCACACCGGGATCGAGAAGAACCTGGAATACCGCAACTGGGTGCAGGGCGTGACGTTCGTCACCCGGATGGACTATCTGTCGCCCTTCTTCAACGAGACCGCCTACTGCCTCGGCGTGGAGAAACTGCTCGACATCACCGAACAGATCCCGGAGCGCGTCAACGTCATCCGGGTGATGCTGATGGAACTCAATCGCATCTCCAGTCACCTGGTGGCGCTGGCCACCGGCGGGATGGAACTGGGTGCGATGACCCCGATGTTTTTCGGCTTCCGCGAACGCGAGCTGATCCTGTCGGTGTTCGAGACGATCACCGGGCTGCGGATGAATCACGCCTACATCCGCCCGGGCGGTCTGGCCCAAGATCTTCCCGACGACGCCGTGCCCGCGGTGCGCGACCTGCTGAAGATCCTGCCGAAGCGATTGCGGGACTTGGAAAACCTGCTCTCGGAGAATCCGATCTGGAAGGCCCGCACCCAGAACATCGGCTACCTCGACCTGACCGGCTGCATGGCGTTGGGCGTCACCGGCCCGATCCTGCGCTCCACCGGGCTGCCGCACGACCTGCGCCGCGCCCAACCGTATTGCGGTTACGAGAACTACGAGTTCGACGTCATCACCGACACCGGCTGCGACGCCTACGGCCGATATTTGATCCGGGTCAAGGAGATGCACGAGTCGCTCAAGATCGTCGAGCAATGCCTCGACAAGCTCAAGCCGGGCCCGATCATGGTCGAGGACAAGAAGATTGCCTGGCCGGCCGACCTGCGGCTGGGCCCCGACGGGCTGGGCAATTCGCCCGCGCACATCGCCCGGATCATGGGCAGCTCGATGGAGGCGCTGATCCACCACTTCAAAATCGTCACCGAGGGCATTCGGGTGCCCGCCGGGCAGGTCTACATCGCCGTAGAATCTCCGCGCGGGGAGATCGGCGTGCACATGGTCTCCGACGGCGGCACCCGCCCGTATCGAGTGCACTACCGCGATCCGTCGTTCACCAACCTGCAGTCGGTCGCGGCGATGTGCGAGGGGGGCATGGTCCCCGACGTCATCTCCGCCGTCGCGTCCATCGACCCGGTCATGGGTGGAGTCGATCGGTGAGCGTGTTCCTGCCGCTGGGCCCGCGACCCGAAGAGCCCGGCCAGTTCGTCGTCGAAGGCGCACCGCAGACCTATCCGGCCGAGGTGCGGGCCGGGTTGGAGGCCGACGCCAAGGACATCATCGGGCGTTATCCCCAAGCGCGGTCGGCGATCTTGCCGCTGCTGCACCTGGTGCAGGCCCAAGACTCCTACCTCACCCCGGCCGGCCTGGAATTCGTCGCCGAGCAACTGGGCCTGACCGGTGCCGAAGTCGCCGCGGTCGCGACGTTCTACTCGATGTATCGGCGCGGGCCCACGGGCGACTACCTGGTCGGGGTCTGCACCAACACGCTGTGCGCGATCATGGGCGGAGACGCGATATTGGCCGCGCTGAAAGACCATCTCGGCATCGGCAACGACGAAACCACCGATGACGGCACCATCACGCTGCAGCACGTGGAGTGCAACGCCGCCTGCGACTACGCGCCGGTGGTGATGGTCAACTGGGAATTCTTCGACAACCAAACCCCCGAAACCGCACGCGAACTCGTCGATGCACTGCGCTCCGGTGAACAGGTGACGCCATCGCGCGGCTTGCCGCTGTGCAAATTCCGTCAAACCGAACGCATCCTGGCCGGATTCCCCGACGACCGGCCGGACGGCGGTCAGGGTGGGGTCGGCGACGCGACACTGGCCGGGTTGCGGGTGGCGCACGAGCGGGGAATGCAGGCACCGGCCGCGGTGCCGCCCAAACCGTCGATGCGCCAAACCGATCCATCGGAGAACGAGTGACATGCCGCTAGCACCAGTGCTCACGTCGTACTGGGATCACGCCGAGTCATGGACCCTTGACACCTACCGGGACCACGCCGGCTACCGTGCGCTGAGCATGGCCCTGAAGATGGCGCCCGACGAAGTACTGCAGACCGTGAAGGACTCCGGACTGCGCGGGCGCGGCGGCGCGGGATTCGGCACCGGAATGAAATGGTCGTTCATTCCGCAGGGTGACGACGGCGCGGCGGCCAAACCCCATTATCTGGTCGTCAACGCCGACGAATCCGAGCCCGGCACATGCAAAGACATTCCGCTGATGCTGGCCACCCCGCACGTGCTGATCGAAGGATCGATCATCGCGGCCTACGCGATCCGGGCCCACCACGCGTTCATCTATGTGCGCGGCGAGGTGGTTCCGGTGCTGCGACGACTGCAGGCCGCCGTCGCCGAGGCCTACGCCGCGGGCTACCTCGGCCGCGACGTCTGCGGCTCCGGCTTCGACCTGGAGATGATCGTGCACGCCGGCGCCGGGGCCTACATCTGCGGTGAGGAAACCGCGCTGCTGGATTCGCTCGAGGGCCGCCGCGGCCAACCTCGGCTGCGCCCACCGTTTCCCGCGGTCGCGGGCCTGTACGGCTGCCCGACGGTGGTCAACAACGTCGAGTCGATTGCGAGCGTGCCACCGATCGTCCGCAACGGGGTTGACTGGTTCCGGTCGATGGGCAGTGACAAATCGCCTGGCTTCACGCTGTATTCGTTGTCCGGGCACGTCAACCGGCCCGGTCAGTACGAAGCGCCGCTGGGCATCACACTGCGCGAGCTGCTCGACTACGCCGGCGGCGTGCGGGACGGGCATCGGCTGAAGTTCTGGACGCCGGGCGGGTCGTCGACACCGATCCTGACCGACGAACACCTCGACGTGCCACTGGATTACGAGGGCGTCAGCGGCGCCGGGTCGATGCTGGGCACCAAGGCGCTGCAGATCTTCGACGACACCACGTGCGTGGTGCGGGCGGTGCTGCGCTGGAACCAGTTCTACGAACACGAGTCGTGCGGCAAGTGCACCCCGTGCCGGGAAGGCACGTACTGGCTGACCCAGATCCTCCAGCGTCTGGAGAGCGGGCAGGCCAGCACCGAGGACATCGACAAGCTGCTCGACATCTCCGACATCATCCTGGGCAAGTCGTTCTGCGCACTCGGCGACGGCGCGGCCAGCCCAATCATGTCCTCGATCAAGTACTTCCGCGACGAGTACCTGGCGCATCTGCAGACCGGCGGCTGCCCGTTCGACCCGCGGGACTCGATGCTGGACCAGGGGGTTGTGGTATGACGTTGGCCGAGGGCGCGAAGGAAGCGGCCGGTGTCGACATGGTGACGTTGACGATCGACGACACCAAGGTCACGGTGCCCAAGGGCACGCTGGTGATCCGCGCGGCCGAGTTGATCGGCATCGAGATCCCCCGGTTCTGCGACCATCCGCTGCTGGAACCCGTTGGGGCGTGCCGGCAGTGCCTGGTCGAGGTGGAGGGCCAGCGCAAGCCGATGGCGTCGTGCACCACCACGGCGACCGACGACATGGTGGTGCGCACGCAGTTCACGTCGGCGGCCGCCGAGAAGGCCCAGAAGGGCGTGATGGAGCTGCTGCTGATCAACCACCCGCTGGATTGCCCGGTGTGCGACAAGGGCGGTGAGTGCCCGCTGCAGAACCAGGCCATGTCGGACGGGCGCGCGGAGTCGCGGTTCGACGATGTCAAACGCACGTTCCCCAAGCCGATTTCGATCTCCTCGCAGGTGCTGCTGGATCGGGAGCGGTGCGTGTTGTGCGCGCGCTGCACCCGGTTTTCCACGCAGATCGCCGGCGATCCGTTCATCGAGCTGCTCGAGCGCGGCGCCCTGCAACAGGTCGGCATCTACGCCAACGAGCCGTTCGATTCGTATTTCTCGGGCAACACGGTGCAGGTCTGCCCGGTCGGCGCGCTGACCGGTACCGCGTACCGGTTTCGGGCGCGGCCGTTCGACTTGGTGTCGTCGCCCAGCGTGTGTGAGCACTGCGCCAGCGGGTGCGCGCAGCGCACCGATCACCGCCGCGGCAAGGTGTTGCGCCGGCTGGCCGGTGACGACCCGCAGGTCAATGAGGAGTGGAACTGCGACAAGGGCCGGTGGGCGTTCACTTACGCCACCGCTCCCGACCGGATCACCTCTCCCCTGGTGCGCGACGACGACGGCAATCTGGTGCCTGCGTCGTGGTCGGCCGCCCTGGCGGCGGCCGCGCGCGGGCTGACCGCCGCCCACGGCGGGGTCGGGGTGCTGGTCGGCGGGCGCGCGACGGTAGAAGACGCCTACGCGTACGCGAAGTTTGCGCGAATCGCGTTGGGCAGCAACGACATCGACTTCCGTGCTCGGGCCCATTCCGCCGAGGAGGCGGATTTTTTGTCCGGGCGCGTCGCCGGGCAGCCGATGACGGTGAGCTACGGCGATCTGGAATCGGCGCCGGTGGTGCTGCTGGTCGGGTTCGAACCCGAAGAGGAATCGCCGATCGTTTTCCTGCGGCTGCGCAAGGCGGCCCGCAAGAACAGGGTGCCGATCTATGCGGTCGCGCCGTTCGAGACCCGTGGGCTGGACAAGATGTCGGGCCGGCTGCTGCGGGCGGCCCCGGGCGACGAGCCGGCGGTCCTCGACGGGCTGCACAGTGGCGGCGTTGGCGAACTGCTCAGCCAGCCGGGCGCGGTCATCATGGTCGGCGAAAGGCTGGCGGCCGTTGCGGGTGGGCTGTCGGCGGCGGCCCGGCTCGCGGACGGCACCGGCGCCCGGCTCGCGTGGGTGCCGCGGCGCGCCGGTGAACGCGGCGCGCTGGAAGCCGGCGCGTTGCCGGCCCTGCTGCCCGGCGGCCGGCCGTTGGCCGACGCCGAGTCCCGGTCGCAGGTGGCGAGGTCATGGCACGTCAGCGAGTTGCCTTCTGACGAGGGGCGCGACACCGCGGGGATTGTCGCGGCGGCCGGCGACGGCACCCTGGGTGCGCTGTTGGTCGGCGCTGTCGATCCGGTCGACCTGCCCGACCCGCAAGCCGTTCGGCGCGCGCTGGATTCGGCACCATTTGTGGTGAGTTTGGAGTTGCGGCACAGCGAGGTGACCGAGCGCGCCGACGTGGTGTTCCCGGTCGCGCCGGTCGCCGAGAAGTCCGGCACGTTGTTGAATTGGGAGGGCCGGCAACGCACGTTCGGAATCGCGTTGCGCGACACCGGCGCGCTGCCGGATCTGCGGGTGCTTGACGCGCTGGCCGACGAGATGGGTGTGGACCTCGGTCTGCCGGACGCCGGCGCGGCCCGCGACGAGATGGCGCGACTGGGCGCGTGGGACGGAAAGCGGCCCGCCACACCGCGGGTCGCCGCCGCGGAGGTGCCGCGGCCGGAAGCCGGTGCGGCGATCTTGGCGGGGTGGCGGATGCTGCTGGACTGCGGCCGGTTGCAGGACGGCGAACCCTATCTGGCGGGCACCGCACGCACCGCGGTGGCGCGGTTGTCGTCGGCGACGGCCGCCGAAATCGGCGCCGCTGACGGTGATCTGGTGACGGTGAGCACCGACCGCGGTGCGGTCACACTGCCGTTGGCGGTCACCGAGATGCCGGATCGGGTGGTGTGGCTGCCGCTGAATTCGCCTGGCTCGCAGGTGTATGAGCAGCTGGCCGCCGGGCCGGGCGAGATCGTGCGGATCGGAGCGCGGTCATGATCGGGTTCGGGCACGATCCGTGGTGGCTGGTCGCCGCCAAGGCCATCCTGATCTTCGTGTTCCTGCTACTGACGGTGCTGGCGGCGATCCTGGTCGAGCGCCGCGTCCTGGCGCGCATGCAGATGCGGATCGGCCCCAATCGGGTGGGGCCCAACGGGCTGCTGCAGAGCCTGGCCGACGGGGTGAAACTCGGGCTGAAGGAAGGCATCATCCCCGCCGGCGTGGACCGGCCGATCTACCTTTTGGCGCCGATCATCTCGGTGATCCCGGCGATCATGGCGTTCGCGGTGATCCCGTTCGGACCCGAGGTGTCGGTGTTCGGCCATCGAACGATGTTGCAGTTGACCGACCTGCCGGTGGCGGTGCTCTACATCCTGGCGGTCACGTCGGTCGGCGTGTACGGCATCGTGCTGGCGGGCTGGGCTTCCGGGTCGACCTATCCGCTGCTGGGTGGGCTGCGTTCGACCGCGCAGGTGATCTCCTATGAGATCGCGATGGCGCTGTCGTTCGCGGCGGTGTTCCTCTACGCCGGGACGATGTCGACCTCGGGCATCGTGGCCGCCCAGGACCGCACCTGGTATGTGTTCCTGCTGCTGCCGTCGTTTTTGATCTACGTCACCTCGATGGTCGGTGAAACCAACCGGGCACCATTCGATTTGCCGGAGGCCGAGGGTGAGTTGGTCGGTGGCTTTCACACCGAGTACTCGTCGCTGAAGTTCGCGATGTTCATGCTCGCCGAGTACGTCAACATGACCACCGTCTCGGCGTTGGCCACCACGTTGTTCCTGGGCGGATGGCACGCGCCGTGGCCGATCAACATCTGGGACGGCGCCAACCACGGCTGGTGGCCGCTGATCTGGTTTGTCGCCAAGGTGTGGACGGGTCTGTTCGTTTTCATCTGGCTGCGCGCGTCGCTGCCCCGGTTCCGCTACGACCAATTCATGGCACTGGGCTGGAAGGTGCTGATCCCGACGTCGCTGATATGGGTGATGGTCGTCGCGGTGATCCGCACGCTGCGCGCCGAGGGCTATCACGCGTGGGCGGTCACACTCATCGCCGCGGGCCTCGTCGTCGCGGTCGCGCTGGTGTGGTCGCTGTTGAATGCGTTCCGCGCCAAGGCCGTTGCAGCGCCGTCAGGGCCCGACGCGACCGTTTCGGCGGGGTATTCCGAATACCCGGTTCCGCCGCTGCCGACTCAGTCGTCGCCACGCAGCCCGGTCGGCGGCCCGGTAGGACCCGCACAGGAGGGCAGCAATGCGTAAATTCTTCTCATCGATCGCCGGTTTCGGCGTGACCTTGGCGACGATGTTCAAAAAGCCGGTGACGGAGGGGTATCCGGAGAAGCCGGGGCCGGTCGCGCCGCGGTATCACGGCCGTCATCAGCTCAACCGGTATCCGGACGGACTGGAGAAGTGCATCGGCTGCGAGCTGTGCGCGTGGGCGTGCCCGGCCGATGCGATCTACGTCGAGGGCGCGGACAACACCGAGGAGGAACGTTATTCGCCCGGGGAACGCTACGGGCGGGTGTATCAGATCAACTACTTGCGCTGCATCGGGTGTGGGCTGTGCATCGAGGCGTGTCCGACGCGAGCGTTGACGATGACCAACGATTACGAGATGGCCGACGACAACCGCGCCGATTTGATCTACGGCAAGGACAAGCTGCTCGCTCCGCTGCAACCCGGCATGACCGCGCCGCCACACCCGATGGCCCCGGGCGCCACCGACGAGGACTACTACCGCGGCAACATCACCGGCGCGGTGCCGGAGACGACACCATGACGACCGCTGTGCTCGCCGATGCGATTACCCGCACCTCCACCGGTGAGGCCGTGCTGTTCTGGGTCCTCGGCGCGATCGCGGTGATCGGCGCGCTGGGCATGGTGACGGCGTCGAAGGCGGTGTATTCGGCGATTTTCCTGGCGATGACGATGATCATACTGGCGGTGTTCTACATCGCCCAGGACGCGCTGTTCCTGGGTGTGGTGCAGGTGGTGGTCTACACCGGCGCGGTGATGATGCTGTTCTTGTTCGTGCTGATGCTCATCGGGGTGGACTCCGCGGAGTCGCTGGTGGAAACCATTCGGGGGCAACGCATTGCGGCGCTGGTGGCCGGATTGGGGTTCGGGGTGTTGCTGATCGCCGGAGTCGGCAATGTGGCGGCCGGCGGGTTCGCCGGGCTTTCGGCGGCCAACGCCGCGGGCAACGTGCAGGGGCTGGCGGCGTTGATCTTCACCCGCTACCTGTGGGCGTTCGAGATCACCAGCGCGCTGCTGGTGACCGCGGCGATCGGCGCGATGGTGCTGGCGCACCGGGAGCGGTTCGACCGCCGAAAGTCTCAGCGTGAACTTGTCCAGGAGCGTTTCCGCACCGGCCGGCGCGCCACCCCGCTGCCCAGCCCGGGCGTCTACGCCCGGCACAACGCCGTGGACGTGCCCGCCATGCTGCCCGACGGCTCGTATGCCGAGGCGTCGGTGTCGAAGGTGCTCACGCGGCGATCGATGGATGGTTCGACCGACGGCTCGGGTGAGGACGCATGAATCCGGCGAATTACCTGTATTTGGCTGCGCTGTTGTTCACGATCGGCGCGGCGGGAGTGTTGTTGCGCCGCAACGCCATCGTGATGTTCATGTGCGTGGAGTTGATGCTGAACGCCTGCAATTTGGCGTTCGTCACGTTCGCCCGGATGCACGGCAACCTGGACGGGCAGGTGGTGGCGTTCTTCACGATGGTGGTCGCCGCGTGTGAAGTCGTGGTGGGGCTGGCGATCATCATGACGATCTTCCGCGCCCGCCGCTCGGCCTCCGTCGACGACGCCAACCTGCTGAAGGGCTGACGATGGCCGATCCGGTTTGGCCGCTGCTGGTACTGCCCGCGGCCGGGGCGGTGATTCTGCTGCTGGGCGGGCGCCGCACCGACCGGTGGGGCCACGTTGTCGGTTGCGCGCTGCCGCTGGCGTCGTTCGGCTGGGGGGTGGCGTTGTTCGCCGCGATGCTCGGCCGCCACGGGGCGGACCGCGTGAGGGGTGAGCGGCTGTTCAGCTGGGTGCAGGTGGGCGGGTTGCACGTCGACTTCGGCTTACAGCTGGATCAGCTGTCGATGTGTTTTGTGCTGCTGATCACCGGCGTGGGGTCGCTGATTCACCTGTACTCGATCGGCTACATGGCCGACGACCCGGACCGGCGCCGCTTTTTCGCGTACATGAACCTGTTTCTGACCGCGATGCTGCTGTTGGTGCTGGCCGACAACTTCCTGGGCCTCTACGTCGGCTGGGAGGGCGTGGGTCTGGCGTCGTATCTGCTGATCGGCTTCTGGTATCACAAGCCGTCGGCGGCAACCGCGGCCAAGAAGGCGTTCGTGGTCAACCGGGTCGGCGACGCGGGGCTGGCGCTGGCGATGTTCGTGATGTTCGCGACATTCGGCACGATCTCGTTCCGCGGGGTGTTTTCGGCCGCGGGTTCGGCCGGTCAGGGTGTGTTGACCGCGATCGGCCTGTTGCTGTTGCTGGGCGCGTGCGGAAAGTCCGCGCAGGTGCCGCTGCAGTCCTGGCTCTTGGACGCGATGGAGGGCCCGACCCCGGTGTCGGCGCTGATCCACGCCGCGACGATGGTGACCGCCGGGGTGTATCTGATCGTGCGATCGAATCCGATCTTCGACCACGCACCCAACGCCCAACTGGGCGTGGTCATCGTCGGGGCGGTCACGCTGTTGTTCGGGGCGATCATCGGTTGTGCGAAGGACGACATCAAGAAGGCCTTGGCCGCGTCGACGATGAGCCAGATCGGCTACATGGTGCTGGCGGCGGGGCTCGGCCCGGCCGGGTATGCGTTCGCAATCATGCACCTGTTGACGCACGGCTTCTTCAAGGCCGGCCTGTTCCTCGGCGCCGGCTCGGTGATGCACGCGATGAACGACGAGGTCAACATGCGCCGCTACGGCGGGCTGCGCACGGTGCTGCCGATCACGTTCGCCACGTTCGGCCTGGGTTATCTGGCGATCATCGGGGTGCCGCCGCTCGCCGGGTTCTTCTCAAAGGACGCCATCATCGAGGCCGCGCTCGGCGACGGCGGCCCGCGCGGCATCCTGCTTGGCGGGGCCGCGCTGCTCGGCGCGGGCATCACCGCGTTCTACATGACCAGGGTGATGCTCATGACGTTCTTCGGCGAAAGGCGTTGGGGTGCCGATCTTCATCCGCACGAGGCGCCGCGGATCATGACGTGGCCGATGGTGCTGTTGGCGGTGGGTTCGGTGGCCGCCGGCGGGCTGCTGGCGGCCGGCGGCACGCTGCAACACTGGCTGGAACCGGTCGTCGGGTCCCGCGAGGCCGCGCATGCGACGCCGGTGTGGGTGGCCACCACCGTGATCCTGGTGGTGGTGGCCGCCGGCGTCGCGGTGGCGTGGCGCATGTATGCCACGCGTCCGGTGCCGGCGGAGGTGCCCGCGGGTTCGGCACTGACCGTCGCGGCGCGCAGGGACCTCTACGGCGACGCGCTCAACGAGGAGCTGTTGATGCGCCCCGGCGCGCAATTGACCCGGGCCCTGGTGGAGGTCGACGACAAGGGTGTGGACGGGGCGGTCACCGGAATCGCCACGCTGGTGGGCCGCACGTCCGCGGGTCTGCGCCGGGTGCAGACCGGCTTCGCCCGCTCCTATGCGTTGTCGATGTTCGCCGGCGCCGCGTTGGTGATCGCCGCGATCCTGGTGGTGAGCCTGCGATGAACACCGTTCCGTGGCTTTCCATCCTTTGGCTGCTGCCGGTGGCCGGGACGATCGTGATCATGCTGCTGCCGCCGGCGCAGCGCGCATTGGCCAAATGGGTCGCGCTGGTGGTGTCGGTCGCGGTGCTGGTCGTCGCGGTGATCTTGGCCGTTTTGTTCCAACCCGGCGGCGCGCCGTACCAGTTCGTCGAATCCCATCCGTGGATACCGGCTTTCGGCACCGGCTACACGCTCGGGCTGGACGGCATCGCGCTGGCGCTGGTGCTGCTGACCGCGGTGCTGGTGCCGCTTTTGATCGTCGCCGGCTGGAACGACGGTGGCGACCGCAGCCGCGCCGTGCACACCTACGTGGCGTTAACCCTTGCCGTCGAGGCGATGGTGCTGGTTTCGCTTGTCGCACTTGACGTCCTGCTGTTCTACGTGTTCTTCGAGGCCATGCTGATCCCGATGTACTTCCTCATCGGCGGGTATGGCGGAAACCGGATAGGTTCCGATGTCGCCGCCAACGCGGCTCCGAAATCCGATGTCGCCGCCAACGCGGCTCCGAAAGCGGCGGTGAAGTTCCTGCTGTACAACCTGTTCGGCGGGCTGATCATGCTGGCCGCGGTTATCGGCCTGTACGTGGTGACGGCCCGGCACGGTGCCGGCACGTTCGACTTCCGCCGGATCGTCACGCTCGCGTCGACGGGGCAACTCGGCGTCGCCCCCGCGGTGCTCAACGCGCTGTTCCTCGGGTTCATGTTCGCGTTCGCAATCAAGGCGCCGCTGTGGCCATTCCATCGCTGGCTTCCCGACGCCGCAGTGGAGGCCACGCCGGCCACCGCGGTGCTGATGATGGCGGTGATGGACAAGGTCGGCACGTTCGGCATGCTGCGTTACTGCCTGCAGCTGTTCCCTGGTGCGTCGAAGACCTTTGCCCCGCTGGTCATCACGCTCGCGGTGGTCGGAATCGTGTACGGCGCGGTGGTGGCCATCGGCCAGACCGACGTGATGCGGCTGATCGCCTACACGTCGATCTCGCACTTCGGGTTCATCATCCTGGGCATTTTCGTGATGACCAGCCAGGGACAGGCCGGCTCCACGCTGTACATGGTCAATCACGGCATCTCCACCGCGGCGCTGTTCCTGATCGCGGGCTTCCTGACGTCGCGGCGCGGAACGCGGGCAATCGCGGCGTTCGGCGGCGTGCAGAAGGTGGCCCCGGTGCTGGCGGGCACCTTCCTGGTCGCGGGGTTGGCCACGTTGTCGCTACCTGGGCTGGCGCCGTTCGTCAGCGAATTCTTGGTTCTGATCGGTACTTTCACGCGATATCAGCTGGCCGCCGTATTCGCGGTCACCGCACTGGTGCTGTCGGCCATCTACGTGCTGTGGATGTATCAGCGAATGATGACCGGGCCGGTGAAGGACGGCAACGAACGAATCCGTGACCTGGTGGGCCGGGAGCTGGTGGTGGTCGCGCCGCTCATCGCGCTGCTGGTGGTGCTCGGCGTGTATCCGAAGCCGGTGCTCGACATCATCAATCCGGCCGTCAGCCACACCATGACAACCATCGGACAGCACGACCCGACGCCGAAGGTGGTGGCGAAATGAGCGTTCTCGCACCCAGCGTCGAATACGGCGCACTGTCGCCGATGCTGATCGTGTTCGGCGCCGCGGTGGTCGGCGTGATTTTCGAGGCGTTCCTGCCGCGGGCCAGCCGGTACACGGCACAGCTCGTGCTAAGCCTCGGGAGTCTGCTCGCCGCGTTTGTGGCAGTGGTGATACTGGCTTTCCATCTAGACGGCCCCGGCCACAGCGCGGTGTCCGGGGCCGTCGCCATCGACGGCCCGGCGCTGTTCCTGCAGGGCACGCTGCTGCTGGTGTCGATCCTGGCGGTCGCGCTGATCGGCGAGCGGTCGATGGTCAGCGAAACAGTCGGTGGGCGAGGCGGTCTCGACGCGTTCACCCCGCAGGCGTCGACTATTCCGGGCAGCGTCGTCGAAAAACAGGCGGCCAGGGTGGGCATCGTGCAGACCGAGGTGTTTCCACTGACGATGCTGGCGGTCGGCGGCATGCTGCTGTTCCCGGCGTCCGACGACCTGCTGACCATGTTCGTTGCGCTGGAAGTGCTTTCGCTGCCGTTGTATTTGATGTGCGGGCTGGCGCGGCGGCGCCGTCTGCAATCGCAAGAGGCGGCGGTGAAGTACTTTCTGCTGGGCGCGTTCTCGTCGGCGTTTTTCTTGTTCGGCATCGCACTGCTGTACGGCTACGCCGGCACGCTGACGCTGTCGGGCATCGGTGACCGGGTGACCGCCGGCGGCGATACGTCCTTGGCGTTGATCGGCGCGGCGCTGGTGACGGTGGGTGTGCTGTTCAAAATCGGCGCGGTGCCGTTCCATTCCTGGATTCCCGACGTGTACCAGGGCGCGCCGACCCCGATCACCGGGTTCATGGCGGCGGCGACGAAGATCGCGGCCTTCGGCGCGATGCTGCGGATCTTCTATGTGGCGCTGCCGGGCCTCGCGGTGGATTGGCGGCCGGTGCTGTGGGCGATCGCGATCCTCACGATGGCGGTCGGCACGGTCACCGCGGTCACGCAGACCGACGTCAAGCGAATGCTGGCGTACTCGTCGATCGCCCACGCCGGATTCATCCTGACCGGCGTGATCGCCGCGAACAAGGCCGGGTTGTCGTCGACAATGTTCTACCTCTTCGCCTACGGCTTCAGCACGCTCGGCGCATTCGCCGTGGTCTGGCTGGTGCGCAACGACGCCGGCGACGAGGACACCGACATGTCGCGGTGGGCCGGCCTCGGCCGGGACCGACCGCTGGTCGGCGCGATGTTTTCGATGTTCCTGTTGGCCTTCGCCGGGATTCCGTTGACGAGCGGCTTCGTCAGCAAATTCGCGGTGTTCAACGCCGCCGCCCAGGGCGGCGCGGTGCCGCTGGTGATCGTCGGCGTGGTGGCCAGCGGGGTCGCTGCGTATTTCTATGTGCGCGTGATCGTGCTGATGTTCTTCACCGAAGCGCCGGCCGACCCGCCGCGGATCGTCGTGCCCGGCTCGCTGAGCAAGGCGGCGATCGCGGTCACAGCCGCGGTGACGATCGTGCTGGGCATCATCCCGCAGCCGCTGCTGGGTCTGGCCGACAGCGCGGCGCAGTTCGTGCGCTGATGACACGTGATCACCGGTGCGCCAATGCCGCAGCCCGACGTGTCGATCGTGCCCTGGCCGCCTGGATGCCAGCGAACGCGAAAACGATGCCGGTGCCGATCTCGGCCACGGCGCTGAGCCACGAGAACCAAGTCACGTTGGTGTGCGGCAATGAAACAAAGCTGTCCTGGTAGCCCGACCACACGGTCGGCAACAGGTGCGCGTAGGTGAACACCAGGGCGCTGCCGAACCCGACGGCGATCGCCGCCAGTGGTGCACGGGTCCGACGCATCAGCACCATCACGATCGCGGTCGCGACGAACAGGCCCTGCACACCGCCGCCGACCACGATGAGAATGGGTGACGCCGACATGCCCCGGTGCAGATGGTCCAGACCATGTACCGCGAACCCCAGGCCAAATGCGATTGCGGCCCAGCACAAGAAGCGATCCCGCGGGTCTAGTGGTGGCTTGATCTGATCGGTCATGACGGATCACCGTCCCTTAAGCGCGGGTTAGACCTGTACCACCAGATTTACTACTACGCTGAGTAGTAGTCAAGGGCCTCTCCCGTGAGCGGATGACAATTTGCCGAAACGGCGGGCGGCTAATGGCCGGATGTGCTACATCTAGCAGGCCCGGCCGGGCTGTTCGCGGCGCAGCAGTGCCAGCAAGTTCGTGGCCCGGCTGCCCGCGCCCGCGCTGTTCTGGCGGCTCGTCATCTTCATCGCCGCTATGGGCGCCTTCATCAACGTCGGGGACAACATGGACGATATCCGCGCAAGGCGGCAGAACTGGCCCGCCAACCAGCAAGCTGAGCGCGTGTTAGCTCGCGCGGGCATCCTGCAGGGCGTTGACGAAGGTGCCGCGGTGGCGCTGACTCGAGAACTGCGGCTGGTGGAGTTTTCCCGCGGGCAGACGATCTACAGCCAAGGCGAGCCGGGAGATCGGCTCTACATCATCGTCACCGGCAAGGTGAAAATCGGCCGGCGTTCGCCTGACGGTCGGGAAAAGCTGCTAGCCGTCATGGGCCCCTCGGACATGTTCGGCGCCTTGTCGATGTTCGATCCCGGCCCCCGCACCGCCACGGCAACCGCAATCACCACGGTTTGCTTGGCCGCCATGGACCGCGACGCGCTGCGGACCTGGATCAGCGACCGTCCCCAGATCGCCGAGCAGTTGCTGCGCGTGCTGGCTCGACGGCTGCGGCGGACGAACGACCACGTCGTCGACCTGATCTTCACCGACGTACCGGGTCGAGTCGCCAAGCAGCTGCTGCACCTGAGCCAACAGTTCGGCCGCCAAGACGGCAGGCATCTGCGGGTCACTCATGACCTCACACAGGAAGAGATTGCTCAACTCGTGGGGTCATCCCGTGAAACGGTCAACAAGGCGCTGTCGGAGTTCGCGCAGCGTGGCTGGATAACGTTGGAAGGCAAGAGCATATTGATACGGGAACCCGAGCGGCTGGCTCGCCGTGGGCGCTGAATCGACGGCCGCCGGGACCTAACCACCCGCCGCTGTCGAACCCGTGCTGCGCTCCAGGATGAACTCGACGACGCGGTGGCCCCCGAAATCCGGTCGCGCCGGCGTGACCCGACCCACCTGCCTGCGGGCCTGCTCGATTACCGGCGTTTCGGGGTCGATCACGGACAGGTACTTGTCATGCGCGGCAAGTGATTCGATCGCGACATCGACGAATCCGTCCACGCTTTCGAGGTACGTGCCGCCCGGCCCGCTGGAGAACAACCAGCGCGGCGGATCGCTCAGCTGGTCGTATGCCGCCAAGGTTGCCGCCGAAAACTCCATGTGGTCGCGCTGGTTCGGTGCCTCCGGCGCCCACTGCGGGCCGCCGTAAATCGTCACCACCACATCGGGTTTCAGCGCGGTGATGGTGCCGGCGATCCTGGCGCGCAGTTCGGCCGTGTCGCGGATGTTGCTATCCGGGACGTCCCAGAAGTCGACGTCGTGCACCCCGACGATCGCCGCGGCGCGCCGCTGCTCGGCTTCGCGCACGCGAGCGGTCTCGTCCGGCGCCATCCCCTCGATACCCGCCTCGCCCCGGCACGCGAACACGTAGCGCACCGTCCGGCCCGCGGACGTCCATTTCGCCACCGCCGCCGACATCCCGTACTCGGGGTCGTCTGGATGCGGCATGAACACCACGGCCGAATGCCAATCGGACGGGAAAGCACGCACGGTCATCCGGTGCCTACTTCGCCACGCCGTGGATCACGATCGCGGCCGTCTGGTCGACCCACGTTTCGTCGAGCTCCTCGTCGGGACGCAGTAACAGCCGCATCATCGTGCAACCGCCGATGACCTCGATCAACCGGTCCGGTTCGATGTCCGGATAGACCTCCCCGCGTTCGACGCCGTCGCGCAGGCGTGTCCGCAACGCGTCGAAGACGCCCTGGAACCGTGCCCGCACCCGGGCGTTCAGCGAGGGATCCGAGGCGTCGGCGACCAGGCCGGGCAGCGCCGCTCGCACCACCGGACTCACGAACACGTCGCGGGATGCCGCGATCATCGCGCGGATGTCGGCGGCGATGTCGCCCGGCGGCGTCTCCAGCGCGGTCGGCGTGGCCGGAAACGCGGCCTCGTGCACGAGCTCGGCCTTGCTCGTCCACCGCCGGTACAGCGCCGTCTTGGTGGTCCCGGCCCGGGTGGCAATCGCAGCCATGGTCAGGTTTGAATATCCTGTCTGGACAAGCAGTTCCGCGGTCGACTGCAGAATGGACGCATCGATTCGCGGATCGCGTGGGCGTCCCACTCCGGGGGCCTTGCCATCCAGTGACGAGTCTGGTTTCATATCGCTACCTAGAGTATCGTAATTAGTCAAGGATGGGCCAGTGGCCAAAGAACCGATTCTCGACGAGGTGAGTCGCCTCCGGCACTCCAGCCGCGACACCGCCGCCCTGCCCGCCGTGCTGTCCGGCTGGCTGTCGACCGTGCTGCCCGGCGGCGTCGCGCCTCGGGTGACCGTCGAAAGCGGCGTGGACGCCAACGGCATGTCGTCGGAAACCATCATCCTGACCGCCCGATGGGATGAGGACGGCGCGCCGGTTGAGCGGCGCATGGTCGCCCGCGTCGCCCCGACCAGTGCAGACGTCCCCGTTTTCCCGTCGTACCGACTTGACCACCAGTTCGACGTGATCCGGTTGGTCGGCGACAAGACCGAAGTGCCGGTCCCGCGGGTGCGGTGGATGGAGCCGACGGGCACCGTGCTCGGTGCGCCGTTTTTTCTGATGGACTACGTCGAGGGCGTTGTCCCGCCCGACGTGATGCCCTACACGTTCGGCGGCAACTGGTTTTACGACGCGTCACCGGAATCCCAGCGCGCGCTGCAGGACAACACGATCGCCGTGCTGGCGCAGCTGCATTCCATCCCGAACGCCGAATCCGAATTTGCTTTCCTCGGCGACGGTTCGACCGCCGACAGCGCCCTGCACCGGCACTTCCGGTGGGTGCGGTCATGGTATGACTTCGCCGTTCCCGATATCGGTCCATCGCCGCTGCTGGAGCGCGCTTTGGCCGGGCTGGAAGCAAACTGGCCCGACGAGGCGTCGGGCCGGCCGCCGGTGCTGCTGTGGGGCGACGCCCGGATCGGTAACGTGTTGTATCGGGATTTTCGGCCGGTCGCGATCCTGGACTGGGAGATGACCGCGTTGGGGCCGCGCGAGCTCGATGTCGCGTGGCTGATCTTCGCGCACATGGTGTTTCAGGAGCTCGCCGGGCTGGCAAACCTACCGGGATTGACGAATGTGTTGCGAGAGGAAGACGTTCGCGCCACCTACCGCAAGCTGACCGGTGTCGAGCTGGGTGATCTACGCTGGTTCTACGCCTACTGCGGGGTCATGTGGGCGATCGTCTTCATGCGCACCGGCGCCCGGCGGGTGCACTTCGGCGAGATCGAGAAACCCGCCGACCCCGAATCGTTGTTCTACCACAGCGCTTTGCTGAAGCGTCTGATCGGAGAGGATGCATGATGCTTGGACCGGCCGACGAGTTTCCGGTACACCAGATTCCGCAGCCGATCGCCTGGCCCGGCTCCAGCGATCGCAACTTCTATGACCGCTCCTACCTGAACGCCCACGACCGCACCGGGAACATCTTTGTGATCACCGGGATCGGCTACTACCCGAACCTCGGCACCAAAGACGCGTTCGTTCTGATCCGGCGCGGCGACACCCAGACCGCGGTGCATCTGTCGGACGCCATCGACGAGAACCGGCTCAACCAGCATGTCAACGGTTACCGCATCGAGGTGATCGAGCCGCTGCAGAAGCTGCGGGTGATCCTCGAGGAGACCGAGGGCATCGCGGTCGACATGACGTGGGAAGGCTTGTTTCCCGTCGTGCGGGAGCAGCCGCACGTGCTGCGTCGCGGCAACCGAATCACCTTGGACGCCCAGCGCTTTGCCCAAGTCGGCGCCTGGAACGGCGGCATCTCGATCGACGGCGAGGACATCGCGGTCGACCCGTCGAGGTGGATCGGGACCCGGGATCGGTCGTGGGGCATCCGTCCCGTGGGCGAACCGGAGCCGGAAGGGCGGCCCGCCCATCCCCCGTTCGAGGGGATGTGGTGGCTGTACGTGCCGATGGCGTTCGACGAGTTCGCGATCGTGCTGATCATCCAGGAAGAGCCCACCGGCTTCCGGTCGCTCAACGACTGCACCCGGGTGTGGCGCGACGGCACGGTCGAGCAGTTGGGCTGGCCGCAGGTCGACATTCATTACCGATCGGGCACCCGCACACCCCGCGGCGCGACCATCGAAGCCACCGCCCGCGACGGGGCGCCGGTGGTGTTCGAGATCGACTCACTGTTGCCGGTGCCGATTCACGTCGGCGGCGGGTACGGCGGGGATGCGGACTGGCTGCACGGCATGTGGAAGGGCGAGAAGTTCACCGAACGCCGGACCTACGACATGACCGATCCGAGCGTCGTCGGCCGAATGATGTTCGGCGTGGTCGATCATGTCGGCCGCGCCTTCTGCCGCGACGGCAACAGCGAACCGATCGAGGGCTGGGGGCTTTTCGAGCACGGTGCCCTGGGCCGGCACGACCCGTCCGGCTTCTCCGATTGGCTGTCGGTCGCCCCCTAAGCGGGTCGTCGCTGTTCGGGCGCTTCCGATGCGGCGCGGCCGAACACCATCTGCTCCTCGCTCGGGTGGAAGCGCCGTCCGAGTGCATCGCGCAGGAAGTTGTGGCTCACCAGCCACGGCCTGCGGGTGCCGGATTTCGGAGCCACATGCAACCCGCGCAGCACGTAGCCCGATTGCAGGGGGAACGTCGGCTGCTCGGGCATCTCGACATTGCCCCGATGCGGATACGCGTGCGTGTAGCCGCGTGAATTCATGTACTCCAACAGCTTTGCCACAGACTGCGCCGCAAGGTCGGCGCCCAGCGTCCAGGATGCGTTGATGTAGCCGAAGCTCCAGGCCGCGTTCGGGACGTCCTCGAGCATGTGCCGTCGGTACAGGAACCGGTCGTGTGGGTCGACCTTTTCGCCGTCGACGCTGACGGTGATGCCCCCGAGCGCCTGCAGCTGCAGTCCGGTCGCGGTGACGATCACGTCGACGTCGATGTGGCGCCCCGACTCGAGCGCGATGCCGGTGGCGTCCACGTGGTCGACGTGGTCGGTGATGACGTCGACGTCGCCGTCACTGATCGACTTGTACAGGTCGGCCCCGACGATGAAGCACAGTCGCTGATCCCACGGGTTGTACGGCGGATTGAAGTGAGTGTCGATGTCGTAGTCCGCGGGCAGATTGCGCTGCGCGATGCGCCGAAGGAGACGCTTGCTGAGGTTCGGCGCGGTGCGGGCGAGCGTCCACAGGAGTTGTCCGATGATCGCGTTGCGCCACCTGACGATCCAATGAGCCAGTGGCAGCGGCAGCACTTTCCGCAGCGCGTTGGCCGTCGGCTCCACCTTGACCGTGGGGATCATGTACGACGGCGTGCGCTGCAGCATCGTCACGTGGCCGGCCTTTTGGGTCAGCGACGGAATCAGGCTGACCGCCGTCGCGCCGCTGCCGATGACGGCAATCCGCTTGCCGGTGTAGTCGAATGATTCCGGCCAGTGCTGGGGATGAACCACCTCGCCGGCGAAATTCTCGATGCCGGAAAACGTTGGTGTGTACGGGTTGTCGTAGTCGTAGTAGCCGGTGCAGAAGAACAAGAAGCGGCAACGGAATACCCTCTCGGTGCCGTTGTGTTCGGTGACGACCGTCCAGGTGTCGGTGCCGGAGTCCCAATCGGCGGATCGTACGTTGGTGTTCAACCGGATGTGCTCGTCGATGTGATGCTTGCGCGCGGTGTCGGCCAGGTACTGCCAGATGTGGTCGCCGTCGGCGATCATCTCCGGCCGGGTCCACGGCTCCCAGGGAAAGCACAGGGTGTAGATGTCGCTGTCTGACCGCACGCCCGGGTACCGAAACAGATCCCAGGTGCCGCCGAGGCGCTCACGGCGTTCGAGCAGGGCGTAGCTGAGGTGCGGGTTGCGCTCGTGTATGCGGTGTGCGGCGCCGATTCCGGAAATTCCGGCGCCGATGATCAGTACATCGAAATAGTCGACTGCCTCGGTGGCCATGCCGATCACGATAAGCCCGCGTGGCGTGGCCGAACAGAGTGTTGACTGAACCCCATGGATGTGGTCGTTGTCGGCGCCGGGTTCGCGGGCCTTTCCGCGGCTCGCGACCTGGTACGACTCGGGCACGACGTGGCGGTGCTGGAAGGCCGCGACCGGGTCGGCGGCCGCTCGGCCACGGCGACGATCGCCGGTGTTCCCGTCGACCTCGGCGGCACCTTCGTCGGCCCCACCCAGGACGAAGTCCTCAAGCTGGCCGCCGATGTCGGCTGTGACACCACGCCGACGTTCAACGACGGCAGGAACCTGATCCGGTGGCGAGGCCGCGTTCGAGCCTATCGCGGCACGATACCGAGGTTGTCGATCCCCGAACTGCTCGACATCGCCCGGGTGCGTTGGCAGTTCGCCCGCCTCGGCACTCGAGTCCCGGTGCAGAATCCGTGGGCGGCCGAACGCGCTGGACGGCTCGACGCCCAGTCACTCGATGACTGGCTGCAATCGATCCGCGCCTCGTCGTCCACGCGGGATCTGATGGCGATCGTGAGCCGGGTGACGTGGGGTTGCGAGCCCGACGCCGTGTCGATGCTGCACGCGGTGCGGTACGTGAAAGCCGCCGGCGGCCTGGACCGGATGCTCGACACGAACGGCGGCGCGCAACAGGACCGCTTCGGAGGCGGAACTCAGCAGATCGCATTGCGGATGGCGGCCGAGCTCGGCGCGCGAGTGCGGCTGAACGCGCCGGTCCGTCGAATCGACCGACATGAAAACGGCGGCGTGACGGTCAGGTTCGACGGCGGCAGCATCGAGGCGACATTCGTCATCGTCGCGATTGCGCCCGCGCACCGGGGGGCCATCGCGTTCTCCCCCGCGTTGCCGGGGGCGTACGGGCGGCTCGACCGGGAATGGCCACAGGGGTCGCTCAGCAAGGCCTATGCTGCGTACCGCAAGCCGTTCTGGCGCGCGGACGGGCATTCCGGCCAAGCGCTTTCCGACGAAGGACCGGTCTTCATCACGTTCGACGTCAGCCCGAGCGATGACGGACCCGGCATCCTGCTGGGATTCACCGATGCCCGCGTGTTCGACCGGTTGCCGCCGCAGCGGCGGCGAGAACGAGCGTTGTCTTGCTTTGCGGGCATTTTCGGCGATGCCGCACATGATCCGATCGACTACATCGACCACTGCTGGGGCACAGAGCCGTTCGCCGCCGGCGGCCCGACGGCCGCCGTGCCGCCCGGGTCGTGGACCAGGTACGGGCCGTGGCTGAGAAGACCCGTCGGGGCGATCCACTGGGCCGGCACCGAGACCGCCGACGAGTGGACCGGTTTTCTCGACGGCGCCGTGCGGTCGGGTAAGCGCGCCGCCGCCGAGGTGGCCGCGCTGCTCACGGGTTAGGACGTCGCCCGGCCGGACACGGTCACGGAAAGCACCAGTTCACGCAGCAGCCGGTTGACCGCATCGGCCTGCTCGAGCATCGCGCAGTGACCACCGGGCAACTCCACGAACGCCACGAGGTTGGGCGCCGCGTCGGCAATCCGGCGCGATTGGCTGATCGGTGTCAGCCTGTCCTTCTCGCTGCCGATGACGAGTGTGGGCACGGTCAGCGCGGTCAGGCTGAGGTGGTTGCGCCCTAGCGCGCGGGCCAGCATCCGGGCACAGCCGCCGCGACCCGCCGGCGACGTGCCCGAGAACAGCTCGTAGACGAATCTGGCGATGGCGGGGTCGGCGTCGGCGCCCACTGCCATGGCTGCGACCAATTGTCTGCTGGTCCATCGGGCGCCGATCGGCACGGGAAGCGAGCCGAAGGTTCGAATCAGCCCGTGCGCCACGCCAATTCGCACCGCGGCCAGCAGCTGTGGGACCTGCAGCAGGTTGACCTCGCGCAGCAGGTCGCCGGTCAGGGTGTTGATCAGCGCGACGGCATCGGCGCGGCGTGCAACTTGGTCGGAGTAGCGATCGGCCCACGACGTGATCGCGACGCCGCCCATCGAATGGCCGGCGATCACAGCGCGTTCGTGGGGTTTCAGCGTCGCGTCCAGCACCGCGTTCAAATCGGCGGCCAGCAGGTCGAGACTGTATCGCCCGGCAGGCGGCGCGCCGCTGCGCCCGTGGCCGCGGTGGTCGAACGCGATCACCCGGTGATCGGCGGACAGGTCGGCGATCTGGTTCGCCCAGACCCGCACCGCACAGGTGATGCCGTGACACAGCACGACCGGATAGCCGTCCGCGGGGCCGAACACCTGCGTGTGCAAGCGGGTGTCGTCGACCGAGCGCACCATGAGCGTGCGGCCGCGGGGCAAGGCCCCAAGTCGCGCGACGGACCGTCCGGTTCGGCGGGTCCGTCGGCGCGTTGCCGTCGGCTGCATCATTGCAGGTCTCATTTCCGCTCTATTAGCTATTCATACACCCAATTGTCACGACAAAGTGCACAACATGCGGCGCGGCGTCAGTTGTCCTGCAGGATCTGCCGCACAGTTTCGGTGTGTGGCTGCGGAATGCGTGCACCGCGGGTACATCTCATGTCATGGCCCCGATGCCGGAATCCGGCCGCCCGCGCCCGGCGGATCTGCGCCGCTGGCGCCGGCACCTGGCCAATGAGCGCGCCGAGGCGGCCGTTTATCGCGACCTTGCCGAGCGGCGCTCCGGCGAGGAACGCGCCGTACTTCTCGCGCTGGCCGCAGCGGAAAAACGGCACGAACAGCACTGGCTGAACCTGCTCGGCGAGCATGTCGGCACGCCACGGCGTGGCGATCTGCGCACCCGCATTCTCGGGTTTCTGGCCCGCCACTTCGGGTCTGTGTTCGTGCTGGCGCTGGCGCAACGCGCCGAGACCCGCTCGCCGTACGACACCGACATCGACGCCACCGCAACCATGGCCGCCGACGAACGCATTCACGGAGAAGTGGTGCGCGCGCTGGCCAGCCGTGGCCGCGACCGGCTGTCGGGCACGTTCCGCGCCGCGGTGTTCGGCGCCAACGACGGCTTGGTGAGCAACCTCGCCCTGGTGCTTGGCATCGGGGCAGCGGGCGTGTCCAACCACACCGTGCTGGTCACCGGCCTGGCGGGGCTGCTGGCCGGGGCACTGTCGATGGGTGCGGGCGAATACGTCTCGGTGCGGTCGCAGCGGGAGCTGCTCGAGGCCTCGACGCCGGACCCGCAAGCAGGCACCGCCGTGCCGCAACTGGACCTTGACGCCAACGAGCTCGCGTTGGTCTACCGGGCGCGCGGCATCGGTGAGCCGGAGGCCACCGCACGTGCGGCCGAGGTGCTGAGCAACCACGGGCTGGGGCTCGCCGGCCAGGGCGGTGCGGCCGGTACCGACACCCATGCGGCCATCGGCACCGGGCTGCGGGCGGGCGTATCAAGCTTTTGTTTCTTCGCCTCCGGGGCGCTGGTGCCCGTGCTGCCCTACCTGTTCGGTTTGCGGGGCGTGGTCGCGCAGGCGGTAGCGGCCGCACTGGTGGGCGTCGCGTTGTTGACCACCGGGGTGATCGTCGGGCTGCTGTCCGGCGGCCCGCCGCTGCGCCGGGCGCTGCGGCAGCTACTCATCGGCTATGGAGCCGCCGCGGTCACGTACCTGTTGGGCCTGTTGTTCGGGACCGCCGCCGGCTAGCCGACCGGTCTGGCCGCTCGCCCCCCGACGAAGAACGAACCTGCGATCACCACCACGCCGATGACGGCCAGCGGAATCGACCAGGCCCGCCGCGACGACAACGACGACTGGCACTGCGCCACATAGTTCGAATGCGGAATGACCTGGTTGAGGATCGGGACGTTGGCGCCGGTCTGGTCGTCGGCCGCCTTGGCGGCGGACAGGTCGGACGCGATCGCATTTCCGCAGCCGATGCTTTGGCCGTTGGCGCCGGACACCGACACCGGCACGAGCAGGGCGATCACGCCGGCGATCAGCGCTATCGCGCCCACCAGCAGGATCAACCGTCGCAGATTCATGCTCTTCTCCTTTGGGTCGGTGACTCGCGGCGGCTACCGCCGTCGCCCGATAGTCATGCCCACCGGACGGCTCCGAGTAAACCCCCCGATACCGTGATGCAATGCGCGCAGTTCAAGTCAGTCGGCTGGAGGGTCCCGCGGCGGTCGAGGTCGTCGAGATCGACGAGCCCGCCGGTGACGGCGCCGTGGTCATCGATGTGCACGCCGCGGGCGTCGCGTTTCCCGACGCGCTGCTGTCGCGCGGTCTCTACCAGTACAAGCCGCAGCTGCCGTTCGTGCTCGGCGGCGAGGTCGCGGGCGTCGTGCGCAGCGCTCCGGCCGGCGCGCCGGTGCACGAAGGCGATCGGGTCGCCGCGCTGACGATGATCACCGATGGCATGGCCGAAGCCGTTGCGGCAGCACCTGATCGGGTGTTCAAGCTGCCCGACGCGGTGTCGTTCGAGGCGGGCGCCGGCCTGTTGTTCAACGACCTCACCGTGCACCACGCGCTGCGCACACGGGGGCGGCTGCGCGACGGCGAAACCGTGCTCGTGCACGGCGCGGCCGGCGGCGTCGGCACGTCGACGCTGCGGCTGGCACCCGCGTTCGGTGCCGGCCGCACGATCGCGGTGGTCAGCACCGACGACAAAATCGAGGCCGCGAAGGCCGCAGGTGCCACCGATGTGGTGCTGGCCGACGGATTCAAGGATTCGGTGCAGGCGCTGACCGACGGACGCGGTGTGGACATCGTCGTCGACCCGGTCGGCGGTGACCGGTTCACCGATTCGCTGCGGTCGCTGGCGCCCGGTGGGCGGGTGTTGGTGATCGGCTTCACCGGCGGCGAGATTCCCACCGTCAAGGTCAACCGCCTGCTGCTGAACAACGTCGACGTGGTCGGCGTCGGCTGGGGCGCCTGGACCTTGACGCATCCCGGCTACCTCGCCGAACAATGGGCCGACCTCGAACCACTGCTGGCCTCCGGCAAGGTGCCGGCCCCGGAGCCGGTGGTCTATCCGCTCGAGCGCGCGGGCGAGGCGATCGCCTCGCTGGAGGACCGCACCGCCAAGGGCAAGGTCGTGCTCAGGGTGCGATGAGCGCTCCGACGACCGGCAGCACCAGTTTGGACGTCCCGCCCTCGCCGTGGGCAATGACGTGGCTGCAGCGGCGGAGCCGGTCGCCGGTCGCGGGTGGTTCGCCGGTGCCGAGGTTTCGGGCGAAGCGAGGGTGTGAGCCGCCCGCAACGAGCAATCGGATTCGGGAGCCCGCGCGGAATCGGTGCGCGACGGCGTCGAGGGTCATGCGAAGCGGCGAGCCGGGATTGGGCCCCAGCCGGATGAAGCCATCACTGACATTGCGCGACCGGCCCCTATGGTCGACCTCGCTGAGTCGAACGAACACGTCGGCGTGCGGGTTGTCGCTCTGGTGCGCGAGTTCGACGGCCGGTGTGCCGACGACCTCAAGGTCGTCGCTGAGTGCGGGTCCGGTGAAGGTGAGCACGTCGGCCCTGGCGGCCAGCCGGTTGTCGGTGCGATAGCCGCCAACCGGCGACAGCAAGCGCCCACCGACGGTCGGCGTCGGGTCGGCCGGGTCGTAGGTGAACCGTGACGGCGCTGCTCCGGCGGGCGGCGCGGCCTCGCCAAGGGCAGCCCCCGGCTGCAGGTAGAGCGTGGTGGGTTCGGACGCGGGTGGCCAGTCGGGCAAATCGCGCCATCCGCCGCCGCCGGTGACGAAGATCCGGACTGGCTTGCCGCGGACCGGCTTGCCGCGGACCGGCTTGCCGCGGTGACGCGTCGAGCGGTCCGACAAGTGCCTGTCAAACCAGGCCAGCGTCTCGCGGGCCACGATGGGCGCGCCCCGGTTTCCCAGCTGCATGTGGGTCCACGGCCCGATGGTGAGCCCGACGTCGGCGCCTCGACCGCGCAGGCGGCGGTACTGTTCGAGCGTCTGACCCAGGAACATGTCCTGCCAGCCGCTGATCAGCAGCACGGGAACCCGCACCCGGTCCAGCGCCGCCCGCAGCTGGGTCGGCCGCCAGAACTCGGCCGTCAGGTCGTGGTGTTCGACCCATGACTCGTACCAGGGCGCACCCTGGCCGAGCAGTTTCCGGCCGGCGGCCCCGAGCGGCAGCGCGTTCAGCGCCGGCCGGACTCGCCGGTTGCCCGTCAGCGCCATCAGCAGCGGCTTGAGGCCCGCACCGCCCTCCTGATGGGCCACCGAGTCGCACCAGCCGAGCAAATCGCTCAGCGAGAACGCACCGCTGCCCCAGGCGGCCTCGCTGAGGTCGTGCGGTCCGACGGTGATCACCGCGGCGGCCAGTTCCGGCGGCGGATCGACCAGCAGGGCCCACTGCGTGAATCCGAGGTACGAGCTGCCCATGGTGGCGAACCGGCCGGTGAACCAGTTTTGCCGCCGCAGCCACGCCACGGTGTCGGCGCCGTCGTCAACCTCGTGCATGCCCGGCGTGAAGACGTCTCCGGAGCCGAAAGTGCCGCGGGCGCTTTGAAATACGACGTGGTAGCCGCGCTGCGCGTATGGCCTGGCGGACAGGATCGACCTCAACCCGCTGCGGCCGTATGGTCCCCGGATCAGCAAGGTGCCCGCGGGCGAGGTCGTCGCCGGAGCGTAGTGGTCGGCCAGCAGCTCGACGCCGTCGCGCATCGGTATCGGAATGTCGCGCGTCACGGTGTAATCCGTGGTCGCCGGCGGCAAGCCCAGGGCGCGGCTGAGAGCCCGGTCCACCGACCGGGTGAAACGGCCGCGCGGGGAGGGCAGCGCGGCGGACCGTAGCGGCGTGGTTGTCATCACGACACGTTAGCCTTGGCGGCGCGCCGGTGAACAATAACAATGAGGTTATGCAAGGCACTCTGTACTTTGATGGTGAGTGCGGAATGTGCACTCGTTCCCGCAACTTCCTGGTCCGGCTGGACCGGACGGGTCAGTTGCACACCGAGCCGCTGCAGCGGCCAGGCACGGCGGAGCGCCTGGGCATACCGGATTCACGGTTGTTGGAATCCGTGCGTTGGCTCGACTCGTCCGGCCGGGTCTACGCCGGTGCCGAAGCCGCCAATGCCGCATTGTCGGCGGCCCTCGGGACCAGGCTGCCGCTGTTGTTCTACCGCGTTCCGGGTGTGCGGTGGGCACAAGACCGGGTCTACGAATGGGTTGCCACCCATCGGTATCGCTTCCCGGGCACCACACCGTATTGCGTGTCGAATCCTGTCGGCTGCTAACGTCTTTCGGCTGCGCGGGCGTCGCGTTCGGCGGTGACTTCAGGGTCGCCGACATCGGGATTCGCGATAGATTGGCTCCGATAACGCGGGCTCGCCGCGGGAAGGACGCGAGCCCCAGCCCTGGGGGCGAGGGTGAGGGACGGGGATTGGTAACCACCGGAACCAGCGCATGCCCGCGATGACGCGTGCGGCTTCGACCGGCGTCGGGCTGTATTTCGGCTTGATTCAGCTCTGCTTCACGCTGAGCTGGGTCGTCTACGTGATTTACCTGCCCAAGCTTGCCGCGCACGCGGGGATCGACCCGCGCGTGGTTCCGTGGCTACTGGCGCTCGATCAGGCAATCTTTGCGCTGTGCGACTGGGCGACCGGCGTAGCCGCGGACCGCGTCGCGCAGATTGTTGGCCGGCTCGGCAAGATCGTCGCGGCGGTCACAGCACTTTCGGCCCTGGCCTACCTACTCCTGCCTTATGCGACGGGATTCGGTGCCGCGCCATTCCTGGCACTGATCATCGTTTGGTTGATCACCTCGTCGGCATTGCGGGCACCGCTTCTGGTGCTGCTCGGACGCTACACGCCACCGGATCGGCAGCCCTGGGTCGGATCGCTGTTCCTGCTCGGCATCGGCATCGCCAGCGCGCTTGCGCCGTTTCTAGGCGGTTGGATCGCCACGTATGACCCGCGCATCCTGTTTGCCGCATCGGCCGTTTCGGTTGCGGTGGTGACCTTGTCGATCGTCTGGGCGGAAAAAAATCTCGTCCGGTCTGCGCCGGTCGAGGAACATGTGGCCGGCCGTTTCCGGCCTGCCACCTTGTTACGGTTCCTCGCTGCGATTTTGTTGTTGGCCATTGGGTTCCAGGTGCATTTCTTCATCAATACAGAGCGGCTTTTCCTCAAATTCGTGCCGCCGACCGACCTCGAGCACCTGCTTCCGATCTTCTGGATCGGGTTCAGCCTGCTGATGCTGCCGGCATCGTTGCTAACGGAGCGTTTCGGCGGCATATTCGTCATGGCGCTGGGAGCGCTGGTCGCCGGTGTGTCGACCTGGGCCGCGGCTCAGGCCACGGGCGTGGTTTGGCTCGGCGTTGCGCAGTTCATTTCCGGCGGCGCATGGGGCTGCATAATGATGAGCGGGGTGGCGGCGGCCCTTGCCATCGGCCGCACCGGCAGTGAGGGCAAGGCCACGGGGGCGATGTTCTCGGTCATGGCAGTGGCGGCGATGGCGCGCATTGTGCTGGTCGCGGGCCACTTCGTGCAGCATTCCGCGCTGGCCACGTCCTTGCCCTGGGTGCCGACCTTCGCCTGGCTTGGAGCCGGCCTGATGTTGGTGCTGGTCGTACGACGGTCGGAGCTACCAGCGCAACCGATCCCGGGCTGAGGAACCAGTGGGACGCCGGGCATAAATGGGCGGCCGAGGAGATGGCGCTTCGGCGCTATGTCAGTTCAGAGTCAGTTCAGAGTCAGTTCAGGGTCAGTTCAGAGCAAATCGCTTGACTCTGATGGTCTTTCGCAGCACATATCTATGCCGTGACCACACCGCCACATACAACGCCAGCTCCTTGCGCACGGCCTGCACCACGTCTCGACGATTGATGTTCACGTCCTCATACTCTCGCAGGGCGGCCCGCTCTTCGTCGGTCAAATTGTGGAACCACTTCTGGAGCGGGTCTGGCAGAAGGCCGGCCTCACCTTCCATATCCCTTGTCCACCCGATCAATTGGGCGGACTTCTGGTACATGTACGCGATCGCGAAATGGGCGGTCTCAAATTTAGGAGGAAGCAGATATGCAGGCCCGCACTCCCAGCGTGACGGCGCCCGAAGTGACGGGCCTGCATCATCTGTCGTTGACGGTCACCGACCTTGACGCCAGCCTGGATTGGTATCGGAAGGTGTTTGGCGCGGATCACAACGACACCCAGTTTCCGCACTATGACCGTGAGGACACCGGTTACGGCGTCCTGGTGACCGAGCCGCGCTCCGGACTGGTGTTCGGGCTGCACACGAACGTCAGCAACGAGGGAGAGCCGTTCTCCGCACCGGGTTGGATCATGTGTCGTTGAAGGTGGCCTCGCGCTCGGATCTGGAAGCGTGGACATCATGGCTCGACGAACTGGGCGTCGCGCACACCGGGATCAGGGATCCCAAGGAGCCCTTCGTGTACTCGACGGTGGTGTTCCGCGACCCCGATGATATTCAGCTCGAACTATTTGCTCTGGGCTGACCCGGGCTCGGTACCGCGCGCACAAGGCACGGTGGCTGCCCACCGCGGCAGCCCTCGTGTTGGAAGCGGCTCGGGCTCCTACCCTACGGGCGGTACATTGTGCCGGTGCCCTCGGCGCGCGCGGATACGGGCGATTTGCAGTTCGGCGGGGGTAAGCGGGGTGTCCCACGGCTCCCACTTCAGGTAGACGAACTGTCCGTTGTCGGGCCAGGTCCACGTGAACTGGCCGTTGGCGTAGAGGAAGTTGCCGGCGCCCCAATATATGTAGTTGTCCGCGCTGTTGTCTGCGGTGAGCGTGATGAGCGTCCAGGTGTGCGACTGGCCCCAGAATTGCCAGAATTCCCCGCAGTCGTCGGGTGGGCCGCCAACCAGGCTGAAGTCTAAGAAGTAATAGACACAATTCGTCGAGCTTCCGATCGTGTTGCCGGTGCTGTCGAACTGCATTGCATTCCAGCCGACGCCGGCCTGGGAGGTATTGTCGTCCACCAGCTGTTGCGGGCGCCAGAAGAAGTTGGCGCCTTCAATGGTGGCCGGCTGTGCGAACGCCAAGGTGCCGGCCTGACGGGCCGATTGGATCACACCCGGCACGGTGGCCTGCCCGGCGATGGTGCCGTAGCCCTGCAGGATTCCGCCCGGCTGGGCGGTCGTTTGCCCGATTGCGGCGATTGTCACGTCGCCCTGCACCGTGCCGCCAGCGAGGTTCAGCGTGCCCGATTGATTCACCGTGATCGCGCCGGCGAGGCCGACCACCTCGGCCGTCGCCCCGCTGTTCACCATGATCTCGGCGTTGCCGGTAGCTGACCCGGCGGCGTCACACAACAGAATGCCCGAGTTGACGTTGACGGTGCCCTTGAGGCTGTTGTCGGCGGTCAAGCACAGCGTTCCCGGACCGAAAACGGTCAGACCCGCATCGGCCTGGATGCGACCCTTGATCACCCCAGCTGCGTTGCTGGTGTAGATAACGCCTTCGGCGTCACCGAAATTCAGTGCGGCACTGATCGTGCCGCCATTGAGGATTACTCCAGCGGTGTTCGTGTCGTTCTGGGCGAGCACGGTGATGCTGGCACCGCCGCTGCCGGCCACTTCGCCCTCGAGATCGACCTGCAGCGCGGCCACCGCCACGTTGGTGCCCTCGTCGATGGTTTGCGGGTTGACCACCTGGTAGACCCAGTCGCTCTGCGCGTCGTTGATTTGGAATGTGGCAGATGAGTTGGTGCCCGCGGGCACGAAACGGTTTGCGTAACTCAAGAAGGCGCCGGTGCAAAGTGTGTCGTTGTCCTGGCCCACGAGATACGGATCGACCATCCCGTTGTTGACCGGTGGCGGATTTGCCGCGGTGACGTTCTGAGTGTCGCCAAGTCTCGCTAGTCCGCCGCCGGGCGCCAAGACCAACGTGCCGCCGGGCTGGCGGGAGACGCTCGGCACCTCTTCGACGGCGGCGATTTGCACGTCGAAGTTCACATCGAAGTTGTCGTCATCGTCAATCAGCTGTAACACGCCTCCGCCAGCGTCAACCACGATGGTGGCCAAGTCGCCGCCTTGAAGGCTGCCCCCGATGGTGACAGACACGATGCCGGGATCGGGCTCGTATGGTCCCAACCACAACTCGCCGCCGCCCGACAGGACTATCGCGCCGGTGCCGAACGGTGAGCCCGTGGTCTGGCTGCTCGCGAAGACCCCGCCAATGACCGCATGATCGCCGGTCAACGCATTGTGGTTGGTGAGCTCGAGGGTGCCGGCGCCGACCTTGCGGAAACCGCCGGTGCCGCCCAGCGGGGCAAGCACGGTGAGTATGCCGCCGTTGGTGTTGATGGTCTTCTGGGCGGAGAAGCTCCAGAGCTGCGGCTCGCATCCGCTGGAGGGCAGCGCGTCGGCCGAAATGATGAAGGCTTCTGCGCTGTTGAGAATCGCCGAATACCCTTGCCCGAGAAACCCGGCACCGGTTTCGATCTGCAGGTAGTCCTGCGATGGCCCGGTGAGGTACTGGATGGTCTCTCCCGACGGCATCGGGCCGGCGGGCACGATCTGGGGGTTACAGTCCGGCTCGTTGCTGACATTCTCCAGCGTGTACGGAGCGGAATTGTTGAGGGTGATGGTGCCTGCTGGCTGCGACTCACCGATGGCTAGCGGCACCAGGTAGTGGCCGCCCTCGGCGCACAGATCGTAACCGCACGGTGGATCGCATCGGCCCTGGGGCAGATACCAGCCCACCACAAAGTTCGCCAGCACAATCTCGTCCGGGTTGAGTGCCGTGTTGGCAAAGAGGTGGGCACGCAGCCAACCGAGGCTGGGCTGAGACGTGGATTCGTACCTGAACAGACCCGAAACTCCACACGCCGCCAGGTATTCGTGCATACCGTGGGGGTCCCCGGGCCAATGGGTGCCGCCGGTCACCGAGGTCTGCATCAGGCCGGCGATGACCTTCTCCAGATTGGCCGCCGCCAAATCGTCGGGTCCGTTGTAGGTTGGCGGCGCCAGCTGCGTGAAACCGTTACTCGACAGCCAATACAGCCCCATCAGCATCGATGTCGGCCCGCAATAGGCCAGGCCGTCGCCGGGTATGTATTGCCCGTACGGTCCGAAGTTGAACTGCACGATCGACGGCGTATATTTCACCGGATCGTTCCACTGGCTGACTCCGACATCGGTCATCGCCATCGATATGTCTCCCTTCCGCTTGCTCGCTCACATACGGGTGCGAGCGTATCGCCGGGCCGGCCAATTCGGGCGATATCGCCACAATCCCAGCAGAATTGAAAAACCCAATTTCGGGGTTCAATAGCCGGTACAAAAACCTGTTCTTGATCGGCCGGCTCTTCGGCGGTCGCGACCTCGGCTGTGCCTTACATTCGGACCGCACATGGTGTCGAAAATGTGGCTCACTGGCGTCATGCGACCTCAACTTGCCTCACAACGTGTGCCGCGCTCAGCGAGGTAAACGCCTGGCGAACAACGTTATTGGCATATATGAACTTGCTGCAACCGCCCGGCCCCAACGCCGGTCCGGGCTCCGGAAATAGCCAGCAGGCTGCACAATTGCGAGCATGAAATTTCGGCGCGTTGGCTTGCCGGGAAACCTAATACCAACAAATTAACGACAGCACAAATAACTGCGTCCTGGCCGCGCCGTGGGCGGCTCCGGCACAAAGTATCCGTCGCCTGCTAAAGAGACGGTTCGCCAGCAAATTCTGAGACAGGCATCGGCCCTTAGGCGGCCTGTGGCGCGCGAACATTCACCGGGATCTTGCGGGCTCCATCGCGCCGCATTATGAATGCCGACACGATTTCGAAGACCCCGCCGACCACCAGCCAGACCCCCACGACGATGGCCAACATGATGATCGACGGGAACGGTGTGGCCAGTACGACGATGCCTGCTAGCAGGCTGATGACCCCGAAGAAGATCTGCCAGCCGCGCCCCGGCAGGGCGCGGTCGCTGATGGCCGCGACCGAGGTGGCAACGCCTCGCAAGATGAAGCCAATACCGATCCAAATGGCCAGCAGTAGAACGGCGAAGGCATCGCCGAAATGCCGGAAGGCCAGCACAGCGAGAATCAGCGACGCGGCGCCGCTGATGAACAGCAGGATCCGACTGGCGGCGGATACGTCGAGGGTCAACGCGAAGAAGACTTGCGCGCCGCCGATCACAAGCAGGTAGACGCCGAACAAGACCGCAGCGACCAGGATTGATATGCCAGGCCAAGCCAGAATCAGTACGCCGAGGATGACGGCCAGGAGCCCCGCGGCCATTGCCGCCTTCCACATGTGCGGCAACAGTCTTGACGGCTCAACGGTGGTGGTGTCTGCGTGCTCCCGGTAGGTCACTTGAAACCTCTTTCATCGTCTGAGTAGCCAGGCGTCAGCACTTGTCCGCGGCGGCGACCACTGGACACGGTTGCGAAGCACCGGTAACAGCGTCATCCGTCACGGTCAAGCACTCGAGTACCGAGTCTTGTTGTCTGCCTCTGCTATCGGATGCGCCTGTCGCAACGAAAAACTCAAGTCTCGTTCGTGCTATCAGGACCAAAACCGACCGAGCGCCCACCCGCTGGCGCCCCGGCACTGAATTGACAACCGCCGACGAACGGGGGTTACTGCGGTTGGAGTCTGGCGGCGATCTGGTTGGCAATTTTGACGGCCGAGTCCGCGGGGTTGGCGCTGCATGTGTTGACGTCGATGATGACGTTGTTTCTTGCCGCCAGCGCCCGTCCACAGGCCCAGCCAGGGGCCTTGGCGTTCTGTTGAGTGGCGGTGGTGCTCAGTACGCCGTTCGTGTTGGATATCGGCGCCACGGACCACAGCGACCCGGACTGGGTGTGGGTGTACTGGTGGCAGGCCGGCCACTGCTGGGCGGAGGCGGCGAAGAACGCGTCGGCTTCTTTGGCGGAGGGAAATAACACCACGGCCTGCTGGACATAATGAGTGAAGTTGTCGCCGTCCTGAAGTGTCTGGTCGCGCTCGGCGGTGAAACCGCTGCCGGCATAGACCTGGGCCTGCGCCGAGCCGTCGATGGCCAGGCACTCCTTGGGCTCCATCGTGGCGCTGTCGTCAGACATTTCGACGTGCGTCTTTGTCACCGCCATTTCGGTTGCCCCCATGGCTGCGTTGGCGTCGTCGGGGCCGAGCAGTGCCGCAGGCAGTGCGGCGTTCGCAAGTGGAGGTGCGGTGGTCGATGTGGCTGTCGATCTGGTGGTCGACGTTTTGGCGCCGTGGCCCTTGCCGTGGCCGCAGCCGGCGACGAGAAGGCAGATGCCGACAACGGCGAGCGCGGCCGTTGCATTGCGCAATTTGTCCATCCCATCCCCGTAACCCCAACCGATCAGCGCGGCACGACACCCCTACAGCGTTGCCGGTCAGAAATCGCGTGCGAAGAGCCTACCGTGACCTCGGGTGGGTACTGCCAGGAAATCGCTGAATTCCCGACTGCGGTAGGTGATCTCGAATAACGCCCGAAGAGTTTGCTGGCCGATGCCGAGCGCGGTGCGGAAACCGGTGATACCCGCCAATTCCTGCCTATTCCAGGTCATTCGCGGTGAATAAGCGGCAAGCCGATCCCGACCGTTTCGCTGCTTACCCGTTAGCTCCGCCGTCGCTGGGCGTCTCGGGCCAGTTTGGCGGCGGGGCGGCGTGGTTGGATCGGTGTCGATGGCCACCGTCGCGTTCCTGTCCACAGCGCCGGCGGCGCGTCGAGTTGCCGGGCGAGCAGCAGCGCGGCCGTGTCGTAGTTGGCGCGCCAGCCACGAAAGTGCGGCCAAGCTTGCTCATCAGCCTCTTCGATCGGGTAGCCGAGTTCGCGCAGCGTTGCGGTTGCCGCTCGGAAGTCGTCGAACGACACTGAGATCGGCCGGTCCGGGTCTGGCTCGTCGGGCACCGGCAGCCGCATGGCTCTTGCTATCTGTTCCAGCGCCCCGAAGCCCATCCGAAGCGACAGCCGCGCGGCGAGCTTGGGTTCTCGCGACGGTGACAGCGCCAGATGCAGGGCGGCCGCATCCATCACCGCGATCAGCGAGGTCAGCCAGTGCGACATCGGCCGCGGTGAGCGCAGCCTGGCCAATGTCAGGTAGGTGGTGTGCGATTCGGCAACCTCCGCGGCCCACCGCCCCCATCCGGTGAACAGCTCCTCGAGAACAGGGCCGCTGTCGGCGTCATCGATCCCCCAACGGGTCCGCGCCAGAATCTCCGGTCCCCACGCTGGGACGCCGGCGCGCGAGCCAAGCAGGCTGACTTCGGTTTCACGCCGGTTGAAAGCGGCGTAGAGGGTAGGGAGGTAGCCGACCTGCAAGCCAACGACCACCAGCCCGGTGAACGCGGCCAAGTATTCGAGCGCGGTGCTGCCGGTACCGGCCGGGGCGGCGTAACCGAGGGTGAACATCGACGATCCGGCCGCGGAAAATGCCGGTCCTACCCGACCGTTCAGGCTCGGCAACAGCAGGAGCGCGAAACCGGCAACGAGCAAACCGAGCCACACCGCAAGCCGTACCAACAACGACAGGGGCGACTGCCAGGCGAGGATGCGGTCACGACGCTGGAAGGTTCGAACACGCCTGGACAACTGGAGGAATCCGGCGTCCAGAGCCCGGTCGACGGTCCGCGAGATCCGGGAGTTGATACCGCGCGGCACCACAAGGGTGCCCACGACACTCGACAAGGTGCCCATCACGACGAACAACCCCGCAGCGAAGCCCAGCCATGCACCGACCATCAGAGCACTCAAGCGAAACAGAATCTGGAGGTAACCGCAAACATTGGCGGCTATCTGTCTGTGGCGCGGTTGTCTGGACTTGATCGCGCCTGGAAGGCTGGCGCGGTGGACATCTTTGCGGAGTGGCAGCGCGACGGGACAGAATTTCGTTGGCGGTCGGCGACTGCCGCGAACGGTGGAGCGGAGGTAACGGTATTCAGCCGCCGCTGCGGCACGCCGGAGGCACCCGCACTGGTGTGTGTTCACGGCTTCCCGACATCGAGCATCGACTATTTCGCGCTGACGCGTGAACTGAGCTCCGAGTTCGACATATTTCTGTTGGACTTCCCGGGCTATGGGCTGTCTGACAAGCCGCCCGCGCCGTATGTCTATTCGTTGTACGACGACGCACGTCTGCTCGTGCACGCGATCACCCAGGTATGGAAGCTGACGGAATACCGCATGCTCACCCATGATCGCGGCAGCAGCGTCGGCATGATCGCACTGGCGGCGTTGGCGACCGAAAATTCCCTGGCAGCACCGGTTGACGTGATTCTGACAAACGCCAACATCTACCTTCGGCTCGCGAACCTCACCGTGTTCCAAACCGCCCTGTTGGACGGTGCAACGGGGCGAAGCACGGCGTCAGCCACGACTCCGGAGACCTTGGCGGCCGGCCTGGGAGCGAGCACGTTCATGCCGCGGCGAACACTCGCCGACCCGGAGATTGCAGCGCTGGCGAAATGCTTCGCCCACAACGACGGAATCCGGGTGCTGCCGGATACGATTCAGTATCTGCACGAGCGCGCTGCAGACGAAACGAACTGGCTTGAAGCACTTTCCAAGAGCGAAATCAACACAACTCTGGTTTGGGGCCTGCACGACAACGTTTCGCCGGTTCGAGTCGCCAACCACGTGTGGCAGGCGTTTATCAGGGACAAGCCCGGTCGAAACCGCTACTGGATCGTGCCGGGCGCCGATCACTATCTCCAATGTGATGCCCCGGCGCAGTTGGCGCAGATTGTTCGCCTCACGGCCGAAGGTACGGACATCGCGCTGCAGACTCTTGGAGATCGACCCGACGGCGCGGTCCTCGTCGATCAAAGCGTCCACGGGAAGTGATCCGGCGCGGTGGCCATAGTCACGGCGCGGATAGCACGGCGGCGAGTTGGTCACAAGTCTGCGCCCAGCCGGTCTGGTGTTCGTCCACCTCGTCACGCGGCAGCAGGGAATGCTCGATTGCCATCAACGTCTTATCGGAATCGACCGGCTCGAAGGCGACGGCGACGACACTGTCAACCGTTGGGTCGGGCCAGGTCGACAAGCGCCAGGTAAAGCGCAACCGATGCGGGCGCTCGATTTCCAGGAAGCGCCCGGTCATTTGAACCGGGGTGCCGGAATCGTCGATGTCGAAGCGCAATTCTCCACCGACGCGGGCGTCGAGCGTGACGGCGACACACCGGACCGGGCGCGGACACATCCACTCCGTCAACGATTCCGGATCGAGCCACTGATCGAACACAACATCCGGCGGAGCGGGCATGATCCGGCGCACACGGGCAACCGGCGCATCGTTCATCGGTTACGCCGTTTCCGGGCCAATCTTGCCGACAACGCGTCTGCACGGCGAGACCAGAACGCTGTCTGCTCGTTGATCCACTGTTGGGCCATGGTCAACCCGCCCGGCTGCAGTGAAAGCCAGTGCTCTCGGCCACGGACCTCGCGACGGACGAGCCCGGCCGACTCCAAGACGCCGACGTGTCGCGATACACCGGCGAACGTCATCGGCAAGGGCGCGGCCAAGTCGGTGATGCGGGCGTCGCCTTCGCGCAGTGCCTCCAACAACCGGCGGCGGGTCGGGTCAGCCAGCGCCGCGTAGGCCCGATCCAACAG
>NZ_DASQVQ010000097.1:0-9929 GCF_035640695.1 Mycobacterium sp. | reverse complement strand
CCGGCGGCGGCTGCCGGTGCGGCGGCGGGCCCGATGTCGAGCGGGCCCGGAACGCCGTCGGATCCTGGGGCTGCTGGACGACCGGCTGTCCGGGCGGCGTCGGCGTCGCGTCCTGCAGCGGCGGCGGCCCCGCAGGTGTCGGGCGCGACTGGCCCGGGACAACGTCCGGCGCCCGCGGCGCCGCCTCGCGCTCACCCTGCGCCGAGCCTTGCGGGCCGGACGGCGGCATTAGCTGCTCATCGACGAAATCGCTGTTCTCCCGGTCAGTCACGAAAAAATCCTAACGGCCTCATGTCAGATATCCGTCCGTCAATTTGTGCTCTTGATTTATGCCACGGCGCGTCAATGCCCGCCGGTGGGCAGCGCCTCGGCGGCGCCGACTGGTGTCAGGGTGTCATGTTGGGTCATCGCATCCTGGCGGCTCAGCGCGGGGCCGGGGGCGAACACCCGGACCAATGGCCACGGCGCCTGACCGGCCCTTCCCGGCGAGATGCCCAGCGCCCGAAGGGTTTCCTCGTCGAGACCGATCCCGTAGCGCACGCCCTGGTCGGAGATCCACCACATCGACTCGCGGCTGGCCGCATCCGGGGCGGCGCTGGTGGTCATCACCAAGTTGGTCGCGCCCTTGGCGACGTAAACCTGGTCGGCTTCCACCGAGCCGTGGTCGCGCCCGTCCTTGACCAGATGGATCAGCCGCCGTTCGGCGCCGACAGGGATCGGCAGCCCCTGCCCCGATAGCACAGTGGTGACCGCGGCCCGGTCCGTGGAGCCTTTCGACCAGCTCACGCAGGTGGTGCCGTTGGCGGTGGTGTCCACCAGCCGCAATCGGGTGGGCGGATAAAACGACACCGGCAAGGTGTCGACCACGGGCACCTTCGCCAGCCGGTCCGGCGGCGCCACCACGGGCAGCACGTCGCCGAACGAGTTCGACGACCGCAGCAGCGACGCCACGAACGGCGAAATGCGTTGTACCCCGTTGGGCAGCAGCACATAGAACGCGTCGCCGGCGCCTGGCTGCAGGTCGCGCACCGACAGCACCGAGCCGATCACCACACCCGGGGCGATGTCCCACGGCGAAGGGCCGCCGGCTCCGGGGATGGCGGGGCTGGTCAGCGGATCGGTGGCCGGCAGCGCGTCGAACAGCGCGGTGGACAGCGGCACCGGTGCCGACCCGGTGGAATCGACGCCCAGTGCCAGCGCGACGGCCTTGTTCGACAGGTCGATCTCCGAGCGGCGGCCGTCCCAGATTACGTATGTCTTGCCGCCGTGCGCGCCCAGGATCGCGTCGGGCATGGTCAGCGGCGCCGAGCGGCCGCCGACCGCAAGCTGCCCGGCGATCGCGGTCACCACCGGCGCCGGCGCCGCCGACGCGGTGGGGGTGGCCGCCGGCGCGGCGTCGCATACCGCCCATTGCGACCAGTCGCCCATTCGTATCGGCATCGCGGTGGGCGCGCCGACGATCCCGACGGTGGGGCCCTGTGGGTACTGCGTGAGCTGGTCGGCCTTGACGAACGTCGGGTTGGCGGCCTGCCCGGCGATGAGCCGCGCGCTGGCCAGGTTCAGCGCCGGGTGCAACCGCCCGTCCACGAGCACGTACACCGCACCGCTGTCGCGGTCGGCCAGGATCGTCGAATTGCCCACCTGCCCGGCCGGTTTGAACCACGACAAGATGAACATGAGCGCCACCGCGAGCACCGCGAAGGTGAAGCCGAGGATCAGCGCTGCGCGGCGACGCTGCTCGGGGTCGTACTCCAGCCGCACACCATGGTGGCTGAGCGCGGCGGAGTTGCGACGCTGCCAAAAGAAATGCGCCGACACCTGGAGCCGGGATGCGAGATTCAACGCCACGGCGAGTACCTTACCGGCGCCAGTGCGGCGAAATCGGCGGCAATTTCTACCTCACCGACATCGCATTGTTTTTGCTGGCGGTTTGTTTCCAGAATGTCTTAGGCCGCGACGCGGCCTACCGACAGCAGCTCGGTGAGGTCCTCAGTCAGCGCGGGCGCACTGGTGGGCCAGATACTCATCCATTGCCGCCCGTCGGCGCCGTTGGTGTAGGTGATGCTGACCCGGCCGTATTCGGTGTCCGCAACCGTCAGCACCCGCGGATGCACGTACACCTTGACGCCGTGGTCGACCACGGCGACCACGGCCATCGCCGACTCGTCCAGACGAGCGGCCGCGACCACCACGTCCACCTGGTCGGGCAGCAGGCCCAGCCGCGACACCGCGGCACGCATCGCGTCGCGACCGTGCTCGCGGCTGTTGTTCAGTGCCGACAGCAGCAGGTCGGCCTGCACGTTGACGCCGTCCATCGCCACCGGGTCGGCCTCCCCGAAGGCCGGCAGCAGCGTCCGGCAGATCAGCGACGTTCGCTCCTCTGCCCGGTCGGTCTCCCCGACCGGGCCCACCACCACCTCGTCGCCGCAGCGGGCCGACATCGCCAGCCAGCGACGATGCTGGCACACCACCAATGCGCGCTCGGACACCAGCGGCTTCTCGCCGTGCTGCGCAGCGGTGTTGGCGGCCGGCTGGCGGATCACCAGCACGACCGTCCGCTCCGGGCGGCTCAGCACCGTGAACCAGTCGCGCGCCGCGTCGTCGACGTTGCCGTCCGCGTCGATCACTCCAGCCGAAACCAGGCTGGCGTACTCGGCGGTTTCGCGGATGAGCCGCCGGCCGTCGGCGGTTTCCACGATCATTGACTCGTGCACCGACGGCACAAAGGGCTTGAGCCGCAATGCAACCGGCATCGTTTCGACGCCGAGCAGCGCTTGTAGCACCCAGATGCCGCCGGGCGTGGTGGTCAACGCCATTGCGGACGCCTCACGACAACGGGAGGCCAACCGCCCGGTTGGCCTCCCATCATCTCGGCGACGGCGTTACCACGCGCCGTGGAAGGCATTCGCCTGTGCGACATCCATGTTCATCATCTCGGCTGTGACGTTCTCTACGGTGTTGCCGTGCCGGGTGATCACTTGCTGTCCTTCGTCGATCCCCTGGTCGATGATCTGATGCATCAGGATGAACGCCTCCGAGCCCCACGTCGAGCTGTAGGTGTCCTGCAGGTGCTGGACGATGTTCTGCGCCTGCTGGCGAATGTTTTCCAGGTGAACGGCGAAGGTGCCCACCTGGGTGGCGTAGTCGAATATCGCGCCCTGGTGATAAGCGAACTTGTCCGGTGAGGTCATCTCTGGTCCTTCCTAAATGTCAATGTCTAGTGTCGCTTAGAGGTTGTTCTGCAGGGCAGCGATTTTCAGCTGGTTCGCCGCCTCCTGTTCGGCATACTGGTGACCGGCGTTGCGCAGCACGTCGATCAGAGACCCCCACTTGAACTGGATTTTCATCTGCGCGTTCTGGATTTCCTCCGTGGTGACGATGTTCGTTCCCGCCGTCTGGCCGAAAAACGTTGCGGGGTTGTGAATGTCGTGTGCCGCCTGGCCGTAGTGCTGCAGCACCGCCCTGGCCTGCTCCATCAGGTCGTGAAGGTTGTTCGCCGCTGTCTGTAGTGGGTCGTTGTCGACATTGACGTGGCCGCTGCCACTGTTTGCTGCCATGTCCGTTAGTTCCCCTCTGTGTTCGGGTTGGGCTGTTTAGCAGTCTATGGCGCCTGAAACGCCGCTTCGTGCACTAATTTTCGCGGTCGTCCCCCCTGTTCGCCGTCGGGCGCCCGGTCAGTTGCATGGTACGGGCGGGAGACTTGTCGGCCGGGGCGCCGCCTTCGTTGCCCATCGCCGCCATCGGGGCGCCGTAGAGCCCGCCGGTGCCCCCGGCCATCGGCTGGGTACCCGTGGCGACCGCCGCGGGTGGCTGGCTCGAGGACGACCAGCCGGACGGCAGCTTGGGCGGGTTGGGCGCGTTGAAGCTGCTGGACGGACGGGTAAAACTCGACGCCACCGCGGCGCCGGGGGCACCCACGCCGCCCCCACCCCCGCCGCCGGCACCGACCCCGCCGGGTGCCAACGCGGTCTGCGACACGGTGGCGCTGGCAGTCGTATCAGCGCCCGCCGCACCGGTGCCGAGAGAGTTGAAGCCCCCGGCCAGCGGGCCCAGCATGCCGGTTGCCATCTGCGGAAGCTGGCCAAACATCCCCGGCAGCTGCCCGGCCATCTGCGGGACCTGCCCGACGGACTGCCCGAGCTGCCCGAGCTGGCCCAGCAGCATTGGCGCCGCCCCCGTCATTGCCTGCCCGGCCGAGGTCGGCGTCGCCGTCGCAGCCTGCCCGACGGGCTGGGCGGCACCGGTGGCCTGCTCCATGCCGTGCGTCGCGCCCTGCATTCCCACGTTCGCCGCGCCCTCGGCGCCGCCCAGCGCTGCGTCGGCCGCCGCGGCGGCGGGGTTCCCGGTCAGCGGCGACAGCGGCGGCGGAACCGCCAGCACCGACAGCACGGCCAGCACGGCGGACTGGTAGGCGGCCATCGCGCCGGCATTGGTGGGCCAGTGGTGGCCGAAATACTCTGTGTCCAAAGCGATGATGGCCGGGGTATTTTGGCCGAAGTTGGTAGCGACCAGCGCCGCCTGCGTGACCCGGTTTTCGTCGCAGACCGGTCCGGGCACCATCGTCACCTCGGCGGTGTGGTAGGCGTCGATGATTTGCGTCGTCGCGGTGAACGCCTCCTGCACCCACGCGGTCAAAAGTTCCAGCGCCGCGACGTATTCGGTGGCGCTGGCCGTCATCGCCGTCCCGCCTGCGCCGATGAACCCGGTCGCCGCCGTGCTGGAGGTGTTGAGACCCATGGCCGCGCCCTCGGCGATCAACCCGTCGGCCAGAGCCTGCATCGCGCTGGCCGCCGATAAGGCGCTGGCAGCGTGGTCGCCGGCCATCAGCTCATACCAAAGAACCTGGGGCGGCGTGGCCGCCCAATCCCCCGGTACCGCCATGCCGGCGCGCTAGACGGTGACCGCGATGGTGTTCAGCGCCTCGCGCAGCGCGTAACTGACGCCGCTGAGACCGAGCGTGTCAGCGAACATCTCACGCATCGCGACAAACTCAGTCAGTGCGCCGGCGGTGGCCGCGCCGCGCGCATTGAGAGCCTCCGCCGCCCCGATCGAAACCGCGTCTGCTCCGGCCGGCAGCACCGTCGAGATCACTGGCGTGGCGACGCCGCTTGCGGCGGCCATCGTGGCGGTCCCCGCGTGTTCTACTCCTGCGGAAACACCCAGCAACGCCGGATCGACGAGGATCGGTAGGGTCATATCGTTTGCCTCCCGGGAGGATCGGCCCTGTGTGGGTTTTAGTCTAAGGCCATCGTGACCATGCCCGCTGCGCGAATTTCGGCGGATCGACCGCTCAGCCCGCCGCGTTCGGGGTGTTGCTCGCTGGTGGCTCCGACCAGCCGATCAGTGCACCGACGGTGGACGAGCGAGTGAAATAGATTGCCTTGCCGGGCCGTTGCGGCTCGGCGTAGATGTCGGCGGCGATCTTTCCGGCGTCGCGGCGACCGTCCAGGATCAGGATGGGAGCCAACGACGACCGAAGCCTGCCCAACACCGACGACCCGATCGCGACCATGTTCCAGTTCGAAGCCATGGTGGCGGCCAGGACATGCAGCCCGGTCTCGCGGGCCTGCTCGACGTAGTTCGACAGCGCAATCATCGGGTTGTCCATCATCGTCCAGGCGCCGGCGTCGTCGGCGATGACGAAATACCGTGGGCCCGACCAGAACTGGCGAGACAGCATGTCCTGCTGGCTGGTGCCGGGCGGGGGTTGGCGACGCTCGAGTTCGCCGCACAGCTCGGCGGTCAGCTGCTTGATCGCGGTGGTGGTATAGGCGTAGGCCGCCAGGTGATCGCCCTGCACCACACCGAGCAGGGTGCGGCGCGGATCGAACACGATCAGCTTGGCCTCTTCCGGGGTGTAGGCGGCCATGATGGCCCGGCACATCACCCGCAGGAAGTTGGTGCGCCCCGAGCCCGGATTGCCAACGGCCACAGCATGCGGATGGTCGGCGAAGTCGATGTACGCCGGGCCGAGGGTGTTTTCCGACAGGCCGAACGGCACCAGTGTGCGGGGCCGCGCCGGGTCGGCCAGCCTGTTGACCTCCGCGACCGGGACTGCCTCGGGCAGCCGGGCCACCGTCGTCACCTTTGCGACACCGGACACCTCGGTCACCACCGCGGCCAGCCCCCGCACCTCGACGCGGCCACCGGGCCAGTTGGCCAGCTCCGGCACTCCGATGATCAGGTGGTGACCGCCGGCCGTCACGCCCCGTCCCGGGGTGTCCGGCACCTCGCGTGCGACGGCGCGATCCATCTCCGATTCCCTCGGGTCGGTCAGGCCGAGCTCCACACGGGCCTTTGCTTCCGGCTTGATCGACTGCTTCAGCCCGCTCAGATAGCTGGTGTGTGTGATCACCACGCGCACACCGTAGTTGCGCGCCCGCATCAGGGCGAGGATGGTGTCGACGTGCATCTCGAACTGGGTCGCGAAATTGGCCCAGCCGTCGATGATCAGCACCACGTCGCCGCCGGACACGCCGACGTCGACGGGATTCGGGCCGAACTTCGCGCGGCGCACGGTGTCCATGTCGAGGCGGTTGCGTGCGAATAGCGCCTCACGCTCGGCGACGATGTTGCGCACGGTGGCGATGACGCGGTTGACACCTTCACGGTCCACCGCCGCCGCCACCCCGGCGACGTGCGGCAGCTCGGCCACCCCGGCAAGGTGCGCGCCGCTCGCGGCGATGCAGTAGAACTGCACCCGTTCCGGGCGATACATCAATGCCCCGGTGGTGATCATCGTCAGCATCGTGGTGGTGGCACCCCGCTGCGGGGCGCCCACCACTAACGCGTTGGCCGACAACAAATCCAGGCAGTGCACGTTTTGGCGGTGCTCTCGGGGCCGGTCCTCGATGCCGACCGGGAACAGCAGCCCGGCATTGTCGCCGTAGTCGAGGTGCCATGCCCTGCCCCGCATCCGTGCCACCAGATCGTCGGCGGCCGGTGGCTCACCCAGCGGCGGCAGCCACAACTGCCGGGGCGGACCGACCCCGGAGGCCTGCAACGACTCGATCACCTTGTCCACGACTTTGGGTTTCAGCTGCCCGGGAGCCAACGGTGCCACGGGTTCCGGCGCGGCGACCGGGTCCGGGCGCGCCTGCTGGGGATACGCCAGCAAGCCGTCGCTGTCGGTGGCCTGGGCCGCGGTGAACGGGCGCGGGTTGAACCACGATCCCGCCCGCGCGGTGGTCACGCCCGCGTCCTCCGACGGCGGAGCAAACTCCGCCGAGGAGAAGAAGGTGCGAAACTCGCGCGGCGCCAGCTGCGCAACCCGCAGGAAAGCCGTTCCCTCGGCGCCCTTTTCGGGTACATGCGCGGCGATCGCCGAGTCGATCGCATCGCGGGAGTCCTCCTCACGCCCGGTGCGCATCGCGATCGTGAATCCCAGCAGCTTGCGGATGTCGCGGAGCTTCTGCAGATCCACGGTCTGACCGACCAGCTGCAGGAACATGTGATAAGCGCGGCCTTGGCGCACGATGCGCCAGAACAGCTTCTGGAAGTCGGGACCCCACACCGGATGCCCGAGCATTTCCTGGTACTCGTCGCAGATAATGAACAGCGCCGGCACCGGCGGCAGCGACGGATCCGAAAGCCGCCTCTCGTTATAGACATTCAGGTCCATGCAGTCATACGCCGCACACAGCTCGCCGCGCCGGTCCAGCTCGCCGTCGAGTGCGGCGTGCATCCGGCCCACCAGGTGCTGTTCGGTGCCGAGGTTGCTGACGCTCGCCACCACGTGCGGGAAGCGTTGCAGCACACCGGCGGCCGACTTGAGTTTGAAGTCGGAGAACACCACGTTGACCACTTCGGGAGAGTGGGTCAACGCCAGCGAGGTCACCTCGGTGATGATCGCCTCCGACTTACCGGCGCCGGTGGTGCCGATCAGGATCGAGTGCATGTTCATGCCGCCCTGCGACCCCTCCTTGAGGTCGAGCTCGACCAGCTGGCCGGACGGGTCCGCGCCGATCGGGAACCGCAGCCAGTCGCGGCCCTGGGTGCGCCGCGCCGCCCAAAGCCGGTCCACGTCCAGGCGGCGGGGATCGCGGATGGCCAACACGTCGAGCAGCGTCCGCGACGAATCATCTTTGGCCGCAACCACTCCCGATCCTGCGGCACGGTAGCGCGCGATCGCGCGGGCGAAGCGCTCCGCGGACGGCGAGCTCAGCGTGTCGGCCTCGGCGTAGAACTCGTCTTCGATCTCATCTGACGCCTTGGCCGCCCCGTAGACCGCGCCGTTGTGCAGCGGCATCCGCTTGCGCAGCACTCCATCGACGAGCCGGTAGGTGGTGGCCGGGTCGAACCCGACCCAGGTCCGCGCCGACGGCGGGCCGAAACTGACGCCGCTGGCGGGGGGCGCCGGGACGGCGGGGGCCAGCCGCACGAAACACGTTCCCGCGTAGCCGCGCTGCCCGGTCAGGCCGGCCCAGTCCTCCGGGGTTCCGCAGTGGTCGTCCACGATGACTCTAAACGGGCCGGCAGAGCGTCCGGCGTCGCCGTGCAGCCCGCTGGCCGGCGGGGACCATGCCTCGCGGCTGTCCTCGGCCTCGTCGAGAAAGATCTCCAGTTCGGCCGCCGAGGAAAACAGCAGTCGACGCTCACCGCAACCGTCGCGCTGGGAGCGGTGCTGCAGGTGGGGCAGCCACTTGGCCCACTCCCACTGCGTCGGGGCCGCGGTGACCACCATGATCTGCACGTCGGCCGGGCTGTGAAACGCCGCCAGCTGACAGGTCATCGCCCGCGCCACGGCGCGGGCCTGGTCCATCTCTCCGACCACCGACAGGCCCGGATAGCGTTGCAGCCAAATCACTTTGGCGACATCGCAGACGTGCTGCTGCTCCAGTAGGAACTTGCGCAGGGCGTGGCCGGTGGCCGGCTCGATGCGCGATGCCTCCGCTATCTTGGGCTTCTCGATCGTCATAGCCAGCTCGATCTTGCCCACGCCGATTCGCACCACCGCGAACTCGTCGTCGCCGGGGCGGCGCTCCCACATTCGTGGCGTTCCCGCCACACCGACCAATTGATCTGGCTCCCAATGGAAGTGGGCGCGGTGCTCCCACTGCTGCCGTCGGGAAACCTCGACTTCGTCACGCACGTCGTCGAGCCGGCTGAAGTATTCGCGGCGGTACTGCTCGAGCTGGCTCCAGCTCATCTTCTGCGCCGCGCCGCGGCCGCGGAACAGCATGCCGCCCATCCCGACCAGCATCATCACGCCGAAGATGCCGAACCCGCTGGCGAAGGTCCGCATCCCCGAGACGTACATCGCGATGATGAACCCGACCACCCCCACGATCAACGCAATCGGGAAAACGATGGCCGCCCAATGGCGCTGCGGCGGAATCGGCGCCACGATCGGGGCGTCGACGGCGATCTTGCCACCGCCGGTCTGCGGTGCCGGCACCGGCTCGGCCGGACGCGCGAATGGTTCAGTCGTCACCACATCACCCTAACGGCAGCCCACCGTCCATAACCGCACGAAGATGCCCATGCCCGACCTGCGCACATGTCCTCAGGTCAGCTTCGGGCGCGCCTGCTCGTGCAAACCCTGCGGCACTGCGCCGACCTGCTGGGCGTTCTGCTCCTCCTGGCTCTGCATGTTTGCCACCGCCGTGGTTGAACGAGCTAGCCCGTCAGCACTTTTCGGTGCCAGCCTGGCTGACATCGCGGTCACATTCCTGCCGACCGCGGCGGCCACACCGGCGGCCGCGGCGTCGATCGGCGAGCCCGCACCCGCCACCGGAACCGGGCCGGGCCGGGCGGCGTTGGCCAGCTGCGTTGCCGCAGTCTGCGCCTTCTGCTGCACGTCGCCTTGCTGAATCTTGATGTCCTCGGCCGCCATCAGCCTTGACCTCCGCTCACACCGACAAACTCGGCCATAGTTGGGCCTCCTTCATGATTTGCGTGATGAGATAAGCGATTTCGGCGCACGCCGG
>NZ_DASQVQ010000096.1:0-5525 GCF_035640695.1 Mycobacterium sp. | reverse complement strand
GCGCCGTCGTGGCGGCTCGGCGAGCTTCTCGACGGCATCGCCGAACGTACTCCGGATGCAACGGCATTGATCGTTGGCGCTGAGCGCCGCCGAATCGGTTACGCCGCCCTGGCCGAGCTGGTTGTCGAGCAGTGCGCGGCGTTGCGGCGGTCGGGACTGCGGCCCGGCGATGTCGTCACACTCCGGGCGACCAACAGCATCGAGTTCGTCGTGGCACTGCTCGCCGCGGCGCGCGCAGACCTTGTCGTTGCCCCGGTTGACCCGGCGCTGCCCGCGGCCGAGCGACGAGCGCGGGCCGACCGCGTCGGTGCACGGGTAACCCTGACCGACGCCCACGTGCCGGATCCTGGCGCGTCTGGCGCGGACTGTCCCGAATGGCGACTGGAGGCCTTGCAACCCGGGACCTCCCACGCAAAGCCGGTGAGTCACCTCGTCACGGGCGATCCGGCCCGCGCCATTGCCGCGCCGGTACCCGGTCTGACCAACCGCGACGCGTTGATCATGGTCACTTCGGGCACCACAGGAACGCCCAAACTGGTGCCCTGGACCCACGACAACCTTGCGGGCGCCATTGCCGGCATCGCCGCCGCCTACCGGTTGAGCCCGTCCGATGCGACGGTCGCGGCCATGCCGTTGTTCCACGGCCACGGGCTAATCGCAACCTTGCTCACCACCCTGGCCACCGGGGGCGCAATCGTGCTGCCCGCGCGGGGGAGGTTCGCCGCGCACACCTTCTGGGACGACTTCGCCACCGTTGATGCGACCTGGTACACGGCCGTGCCGACGATCCACCAGATACTGCTCGACCGCGTCCCGATCGACCTTCCCGGCGGCTACCACGATCGACTGCGTTTCGTCCGCAGCTGTAGCGCACCGCTGTCGGCGGCCACCGCCGAACGGATTGAGGCAACCCTGAACGCGCCGGTGCTCGCCGCATATGGCATGACCGAAGCCACCCACCAAGCCACTAGCGTGTTGCCGTCCGACGATCGACGCACTCGGTGGCATACGGTCGGCACACCCACCGGCGTGTCGGTGCGGATTGTTGATCGCGACGGCAACGCATGTCCGCTCGGAGCGACCGGCGAAATCTGGTTGTGCGGGCCGACCGTTGTACGTGGGTACCTCGACAACACCACGGCCACCGCGAGCACGTTTGTCGACGGCTGGGTGCGCACCGGCGATCTCGGCAGCGTCGGCGACGATGGGATTTTGACCGTGCAAGGTCGCATCAAGGAACTGATCAACCGCGGCGGCGAGAAGATTTCACCGGAACATGTCGAAGAGGTTCTGATGTCCTATCCCGGCGTTGCCGACGCCGCGGTGTTCGGCGTTCCGGACGATTTGTACGGCGAGCGGGTCGCGGCGGTTATCGTGCCCCACAACGGATTTCACGTCGGGCCCAGCGATCTGACGCGCTACTGCCGCGACCGCCTCGCCCCGTTCGAGATTCCCGAACGAATCGCCTTCGCCGACCGGCTGCCGCTCACCCCCAAAGGGTCGGTCGATCGCTTCCAGGTAGCACGAAGCTTTCGCTGACAGGCGCGGCGGTTAACGGATTTCGGGCCGAGCGCCCATCTGGAGCGAAAAGGCAGCAGCCGCAGGGACATACCACCGGAAATCCTACCGCCCGGCTGCTCGGCGCGGTTGGGGGTTGACCGCCACGCAACGTTTCTGGTTAACGGGGGGCCTGAGTGCAGGTCAGCAACGATGACATGGCGCCGGGGTCGGGAAAGTCTTGACCGCATGGGTATCTGGCGGAAGAACCGGCGCGTGGCAATGGACCCCCATTCGGGACCGGATCTGCTCATTCGAGTGCGAAACGTCGCCGCCATGGTTTTGGCTGCCGTCAGCGGAGCCACCGACGCAATCGGTTACCTCACCCTGGGCCACGTTTTCACCAGCGCGATGACGGGCAACTTGGTGCTGGCCGGCATCTCGCTAGCGCACCAGAACGGCGAACGCGTCGGACGCGTCGTCGTGTCACTCGTCTGTTTCATGGCCGGCGCGGCGATCGGTGCGCGCATTGCCCGCAGCCCAGAACCTGACGACCCGGTCTGGCCGTCGGCCATCACCCGGGCGCTGGCGATCGAAGCGGTGATCTTCGTCGCCTACGCGGCCTGCTGGTGGACCACGGGGCACCACGGCATCGTCGCCAAGGCCACGCTGCTCGGCCTCGGCGCAATCGCCCTTGGCATGCAGAGCGCGTCGATGCAACGGTTCGGCCCGGGACTCAACACAACGTTTCTTTCCGGGTCGCTGACAATCCTGGTCGGCTGGCTGGCGACCGGGCACCGGCTCCGCGACATCCAGCACCATCTGATCGTGCTGGTGGGCCTGGTTTGCGGCGCCTTACTCGGGGCGGTGCTGGTACTGCACGCACCGGCGTTCGCACCGGCCGTACAACTCGTCGCACTGGGTGGCGTGCTCTGCGCCGCCGGTTGGCAAGCTCGCGCTTGGCGTCGGATAGCGAACGAGAGGCTCGCGGGTGCTGTTCCGTCAGCTTGAGTACTTCGTCGCCGTCGCGCGAGAAAGACACTTCGCGCGCGCGGCCGAAGTGTGCTTTGTGTCGCAGCCCGCACTGTCGGCGTCCATCGCCAAGTTGGAGCGCGAATTCGGCGTCACCCTGATCAACCGCGGACACAACTTTGAGGGACTCACCGCGGAAGGGGAGCGGCTGGTCGTGTGGGCCAGACGGATCCTGGCCGAGAAAGATGCGTTCAAGGCCGAGGCCGCCGCCGTTCAGTCCGGCATCACCGGGACGCTGCGGCTGGGAGTGGAACCCACGGCATCGACAACCCTTGCCCTCCCCGTGGCGGCATTCTGCGCGGCGCACCCGCTGGCAAAGGTTGAGATCGAATCACGGTTGTCCTCAGCCGAACTCTATCGACGACTGCGCGAATTCGAGCTAGACGCCGCCATCGCTCAATTCGACGCCGAGGGCGGCGCGGGCTTGCACGTCGTGCCGCTCTATGAGGAGCGCTACGTCGTTGTTGCATCAAATGACCGGCTCCTGCCAAGCAATTCAGCCATGAGATGGGTTGACGCGGCACAATTGCCGCTTGCGTTGCTGACGCCGGACATGAGGATCCGCCAAGTGATCGACAAGGCGTTCGCCGAAACCGGCATCGCGTTGCACCCGCACGCGGAAACCGACTCCGTCGCTTCGCTGTACGCGCTCGTTGGCGCTGGAGAATGGGCCACGATCGTGCCGCACACCTGGTTACATGCCCTGCCAGTTATCGGCACGACCAGGGTCGCCCGATTGATCGAGCCGGATAGCCGTGCGCAGATGTCGGTTGCCATCAATGCGACAACCCCCGGTTCGGTAGCCGCCCGGGCGTTCGTAGTCGCGGCGAAGGGCTTGGCGCTCAATGAATTATTCGAACACCCGCTGACAAACGCGCCCGCCCGGCATTGATAGTCCCCGCTTATCGCATGTTCGACGATAAGTCTTGGACACGACCGCCGACGTGGCGGAGCGTTAACGGTAAGAGCTAAACCACCAGACGAATTGAGGGACGAAGCATTATGACCATCAACGACTCACGCGACACCCTGGTGAACGGCGCAGAGCCGCAACAACAACTCACCGATGGCTACCATTTGGTCGTTGATGCGCTGAAGCTCAACGACGTGGACACCATCTACGGATTGGTGGGTATCCCGATCACCGACCTCGCTCGCATTGCGCAGGCATCGGAAATCCGCTACATCGGCTTTCGTCACGAAAGTGATGCGATTCACGCGGCCGCCGCAGCCGGCTTTCTGACGAAGAAGCCGGGCGTGTGTTTGACGGTCTCGGGCCCGGGGTTCCTGAACGGCCTCGTTGCGCTCGCGAACGCCACCACGAATTGCTTCCCGGTAGTGCAGATTTCGGGATCCAGTGAACGACACATCGTCGACCTCAAACGCGGCGACTACGAGGAGCTGGACCAGATGACCGCGGCCGAACGCTTCGCAAAGGCGGCCTATAGAGTCGACCGCGCCGAGGACATCGGCCGCGGCATCGCCCGGGCGATCCGCACCGCGGTGTCCGGCCGGCCCGGCGGGGTCTACCTCGACATCCCGGCCGCGGTGCTCGGCGAGATCATCGAAGCCGGCAAGGGAGGGTCGTCGCTGTGGCGGGTGGTCGACCCAGCGCCGCGCCAGTTGCCTGCGCCCGACGCGGTGAACCGCGCCGTCACTCTGCTCGCGGGTGCACAGCGGCCGCTTGTCGTGCTTGGCAAGGGCGCTGCCTACGCGCAGGCCGACAAGCAGATTCAGACGTTCATCGAAAGCACCGGACTGCCGTTCCTGCCGATGTCGATGGCCAAGGGGCTGCTGCCCGACGACCATCCGCAGTCCGTCGCCGCCGCCCGTTCGCTGGCGTTGCGCGAAGCCGATGTGGTGATGCTGGTCGGCGCACGGCTGAATTGGCTACTCGGTCATGGCGAAGCACCCCAGTGGAACCCCGGCGCGAAGTTCATCCAGGTCGACATTGAGGCGGCGGAGTTCGACAGCAACCAGCCCATTGCGGCGCCGCTCGTCGGCGACATCGGCTCGGTGATGGAGGCGCTGCTCGAGCGGAACCGCGGCCAAATAACTGCTCCGGCGCCGTGGCGCGACGAGCTGTCCGCCCGCTCGGCGCAGAACGTCGCGAAGATGTCGCAGCGGCTCTCGGCAGACCCGCATCCGATGCAGTTCTACGGCGCGCTTCGGGCCATACGCGACGTGCTGCGGGCATACCCGCAGGCGTACGTGGTCAATGAGGGCGCCAACACACTCGACTTCGCACGCAACGTGATCGATATGCGGGTGCCGCGTCACCGCCTCGACAGTGGCACCTGGGGGATCATGGGTATCGGCATGGGCTATGCGATCGGCGCCGCCGTGGAGACCGGCGACCCGGTCGTCGCGATCGAGGGTGACAGCGCGTTCGGGTTTTCCGGAATGGAGCTGGAGACAATCTGTCGCTACCGGCTGCCGATCGTGGTGGTGGTCTTCAACAATGGCGGCGTCTACCGCGGTGACGATGTCTCCGCCGACAGCGACCCGGCGCCGACCGCGCTGCGGGCTCGTCACGACAAGCTGATCGAGGCGTTCGGCGGCACGGGCTATCAGGCCACGACGCCGGCCGAACTCACCGCCGCCCTGGGCGAGGCGCTGGCCAAGGGCGTTCCCGCGCTTATCGATTGCGTGATCGACCCGACGGCCGGCACCGAAAGCGGCCATCTGACCAGCCTCAACCCCAAAGGCCTCGGGCACTCGTGACAGCCGTCCGGATGCCGACATCAAAGTCATTCCACGAGAAAGGAAATTCATCATGAACCAACTACCACTGAGCGGCATTAAGGTGATCGACTTCACCGGGGTGCAGGCCGGCCCGGCGTGCACGCAGATGATGGCCTGGTTCGGCGCGGATGTGTTGAAGGTGGAGCGCACCAGCGGGGGTGATGTGACGCGCAATCAGTTGCGCGACATCCCCGATGTGGATGCGCTGTATTTCACGATGCTCAACAGCAACAAGCGCTCGTTGGCGATCA